>CAJTJC010000052.1 GCA_910576655.1 uncultured Christensenella sp. | reverse complement strand
AAACCGGGGGCGGACGCAAGCCCAAGGCGAAAGCCGAAACATAACAGAAAGGATGATTGATGTATGCCTAACAAGTTTGACGCAAAGAGCTTTAACCCCCAGGCCTTTAAGTACAAGGCTGACCGCATCCCCCGCACCCGGATGAACGAGATGCGCAAGAGCCGGGTGCTGACCGGCAACCCGGACATCCGGGCCGTGTTCACCACTCAGGACGGCACCGCCTACGCCCGGCTGGCCATGCGGGGCCTGCTGGATGGGGACGCCGTGAACTATGACGGCCAGACCGACATCACAGCCACCAGCACCAAGACCTTTGAGCAGGGCGTTGTGGTGGTGGGCCGGGCCAAGGCGTGGGTGGAAAAGGATTTTTCCTACGACATCACCGGCGGCCAGGACTTCATGGACAACGTGGCCAAGCAGGTGGCGGATTACTGGCAGGACATTGACCAGGACACCCTCCTGGCCATCCTCCGGGGCGTGTTCGCCATGACCAGCACCAAGGGCGCT
>CAJTJC010000051.1 GCA_910576655.1 uncultured Christensenella sp. | reverse complement strand
CATAACATTAGAGGACACCACACATATAATTAAAGACTTTACACATTGGTGCATTTGGAATATTGCGGCTGATAATAGAATTGAAAAAGGTATTCCAAAGGGAAAAATTGTGCCGTCGTTAGGATACGCCATACAAGGATTTGCTTACGGTTTGCACCGCTATGCGGGACCAAAACCGCCCAAAGGAAAAATGCATATCTATCGTTTTACTGTTTATTCGCTTGACTGCACAATCGAATTAAGTGCAAATAAAAGCAAAAAAGCCTTTCTAAAAATAGCCCATAATCACATATTACAAAAAGGCTCTATCTTGGGCGAATTTGAATAGGCGGGAATATGGACGAAAACAAAACAATAAAAGCGTCGTATTTTTACGCTTGCTGTCCGAATTGTAAAGCCGTTCTCATTCAAGCACAAAACGGTTTAGAGGGCTATATAAAATGTCCGAAATGCGAAAAATACATACACGTTACAATCAATAACGGAATTATAAGTACAAATATTAAGAA
>CAJTJC010000050.1 GCA_910576655.1 uncultured Christensenella sp. | reverse complement strand
GAAAGGACGATGAACAATGCCTAACGCGAAATTCGATGCAAAGAGCTTCAATCCCCAGGCGTTCAAGTACCGGGCGGACCGTATCCCCCGGACCCGCCTCAATGAGATGCGGAAGTCCCGCATCCTGGCCGGAAACCCTGATATCCGCTCCGTGTTCACCACCCAGGACGGCACCGG
This sequence comes from uncultured Christensenella sp., assembly GCA_910576655.1. Taxonomy (GTDB): domain Bacteria; phylum Bacillota; class Clostridia; order Christensenellales; family Borkfalkiaceae; genus Coproplasma. The sequence goes on along the minus strand of CAJTJC010000050.1, from coordinate 472 downwards.
CTACGCCCGGATCGCCATGCGGGGCCTGCTGGACGGCGACGCCGTGAACTACGACGGCCAGACCGACATCACCGCCACCAGCACCAAGACCTTCGAGCAGGGCGTGGTGGTCGTTGGCCGGGCCAAGGCGTGGGTGGAGAAGGATTTCTCCCACGACATCACCGGCGGGATCGACTTCATGGACAACGTGGCCGCCCAGGTGGCGGAATACTGGCAGGACGTGGACCAGGACACCCTCCTGGCGGTCCTCCGGGGCGTGTTCTCCATGACCAGCGCCAAGGGCGTGGAGTTCGTCACGAAGCATACCTTCACCGTGGACGGCCCCATGGAGGCCACCACCCTCAACAGCGCCACCGCCCAGGCGTGTGGGGACCGCAAGAAGAAGTTCACCATGATCTTCATGCACTCCGCCGTGGCCACCAACCTGGAGAACCTGAACCTCCTGACGGCGCTGAAGTACACCGACAAGGAG
>CAJTJC010000049.1 GCA_910576655.1 uncultured Christensenella sp. | reverse complement strand
TGTACCTTCTTTTACATACCAATTTATTTTTTTATGTACTAACCAAGCCATTAAATTAGCGCTGATCACGATAGGCAATGAGTTACTACTGTGTAATGCAACAAAATAATAACACTGACTTTTACTTGTAAATATAGCATAATCATAATCGTTTAAGTTGTTTTTAAATGTTTTAGGTAATATTGCATTTTGTAAGTTTACTTCATCAGATACAAAATGTTCTTGATTGTTTGGAAAAAACAAATCTTTTATTTTAAACGCAGTACCTGTCCGTTTTGAATCGCGATAAAAAATTTTATATACTTTCCCTGAATACAATCCGCTTAAATAATAGTCCATTTCGCTAAACTGTAAAATATAATCAGAACCATTAAAGACTATTTTTATTTTAGGATTTATTTGGGAAATTGCCGTGGATATTTCACGTCGTCCACTAATTTTAAAAGAATACTTTAAACTCGCAAAAGTCGCAACGCCGAGTGCCATTGTAGTATAAATAGTCATTGTAACAGTGTAAAAATTATCGTCTTTCTCATCAAATAAATGCAAAATAGCATTTTCAGAAAGAAGAAAAAACGGTGTAATAATTATCGGCAGACAATACCATCTACTATCTTCATTTCCTCTATGTGTAAATAACAAATATAAAGAAATTATACTATAAGTAATTGCAACAGCGTTACACATAAAAATCCCCCAACCCGCCAAAATAGGTGACTGGTCGTTATACATTGACGAAGTTTTACTTTTTAGAAGTTCAATTTTACCATTATAAGCCAAACCAAGATAAACCGCCAAAGCAACAATATAAAGAACAAATATCAAAGCCGTTATTTTAAAAAACATTGAAAATTTTATCTTTATATCCTTATCAAATTTTTTTTGCGCACTCAGAGGTAATTTCTGCTTTAAGCA
>CAJTJC010000048.1 GCA_910576655.1 uncultured Christensenella sp. | reverse complement strand
AAATAGACCCGTTCCGGCATAGACAGCGTGTCGCTCGACACAACTCGGTCCGCGCCGTTCATGGCGCTTTTGACGCCCGAAAGCTCTTCGCGTCGCTGTTCGATTTCCTCGCGCATTCGTTCGCACTCTCGCTCGATAGCCTGCGCCGATTTGAGCAACAGCTTTACCTCGTCGACCGTCATTCATTCCTCCTTTGCCCGAACGCGAGTTTAAAGTCGGGCGGTCGTCAACGTAATGCATCCGCCCGCACTTGACGCACACGCGCCGCTCGGCAGTCTCTTCGCTTGTCGCTATGTACCCGAGCCTATTCCCGCACTCGCATACGCTACTCGGCTCGGGAATTGTCTTTGTATGTATTTCTTTGAATTGCAATGTCATAATATCTCCCTATCGAATATACTCTCGCCTTGCGGCAGTTCCTCGTATAACCACCAATTAAAATAATCTTCCCCGCGCTTAAAGCCGTGTTTGTTCGGACAACCGCTCTCCGCGCGCGCTTGCAATATTCTATCGCACAGCTTTATGTACAACGCTTTGTATTTAGGGTATCGTTCAAACTCCTCAACTCTATGTTTGCCCGCCATAGGGCAGCCGACACACCCGACACGACAAAAGCCTTGACCGTACAGCGGGTTGATTTCTATTTTTTCGCTTTCTATGTAATGCCACAAGTAATTATCCGTCCAATATGCGAGCGGGTTGATTATGTGGTAATTCTTGGTATAGCATGCGTCGGTTTGCTTTACCTGCTCCGTATTGTCGAAATGAAACCGCTGTACGTCCGAATAATCCTTTCTGTTGCGCAGCTCTATGCTGTCTCTATGTAACGCGCGGTTCACGCTTTCTGCTTTTCTTACTCCGAAACAGTGCGTTGCATATTTTAATTCGGACAAATCTCGTTCTTTAAGCTCCGAGCAGCAAAACCGAGCTATGCGCGACGGCAACATTT
>CAJTJC010000047.1 GCA_910576655.1 uncultured Christensenella sp. | reverse complement strand
TGAATAATGGAAAGATTTTACAGTTTTAAAGTGGTAACTTATAATACCGACGAAAGCGCGTTTCAACCGCTTTTAGACAAGGCTTTTAAATGGGCGTGGATACTTCACGACAAGGACAAGACAGACCCTCATATACATATCCTCTGCACGTTCAAGCAAAACAAGAGTTTTGAGCAGGTGCGAAAAATGGTAGAGGGAGAGCAAAATACATTTGCCCGAAAAATGGAAGATAAATATCAAGATTTTATCTATCTTCCCCATAGTGAAGATTTTCCCGACAAAGCGCTTTACAATGAAACCGATATACATTGCAATGATATAGGCTTTTTCCAGCGCGGTGCAAAAAAGTCTGTGGATAACGAAGAGTTTGTAACCGATTTGTTAGACTCGAATATGACTTACAGACAAAAAGCAATTAAATACGGGCGCGATTATATCCGCAATTTCAAGACCTATGAAAAGTTTATTAAAATGCTGCGTATGCAGGAAAACATTTTACAGCGCATAGAAAACGGTGAAATCAAATTGGATACAAACTCTTATAACCCTTTTGAAACGCACGTACAACCTGAAATAGACCCCGAAACAGGGGAGATAATCGACTATAAAAAAAAGACAGAGGAATAAAACCTCTGTTTTTTATATTGACAAAACTTTGTGGATAAGATATAATAAAAAGAGTTAAGACGGAGTAGGTAGGTTTACCCCGTCTGGGTTGAGCCGTCAAGTCTTGTGAGAGGATAGACGGCTCTTGTTGCGTCCTACGACGGAAACCGTTTAACTGCTTATGTAGTCAAGCAATTTAACAATTTCCGTATCTGTCCAACCGACAGATTTCAAATACGAAATCAAGCGGTTGAGTTCCGAAACTGTCATTTCTTCCATTTCCTTTACCTACCTAAAATTTATTTGCCTTTCGGCAGGACGAAAACAACGCTTTAACGGAGATTTAGTCAAGGTATTTCTCGGTGGAGATTTTTTCCGTAACAGATACGCAAAACCTTATAACGGAAA
>CAJTJC010000046.1 GCA_910576655.1 uncultured Christensenella sp. | reverse complement strand
GCGCGTCCGCGCTCACCTGAAGCTTGTGCACTCCCGCACTATAATCTGCCGCGCCCAGCTTACCGCATAGTTATAGTGGAATTGGTAAAAAGAAACCGCAAAATAAGGTATGAACTTTACCCTTGGCAACGCAGTCTGCGCCCCTTCCCGAAGGGAAGGGGCGCAGACTGCGTTGCCAAGGGAGGAAAAATACGGTAAAGAAGGGTAAAAAACCCATCATCACCACAAAAAGTCGAAAAAGATAAAAATCTGTTATATGTGTTGACATTATTTATCTTAAATAGTATAATAATTAATGATAAAAAAGATATTGGGGTTTTTTACCCTATATAAAATATAATATAGTGAGGTACGGTATGAAAACTACAAGTACTAAAAAATTATCGATAATATTGTTGTCGCTCGGTTGCGTCATTGCTGCGGGATTTGGTACGGTATTCAGCGGAATATTTTCTAACGAACCGAAAGCGTATGCGCAAACTCGTCAACGTATCGCGTTAGACAATGAAGACGTAATACTGGAAGAATTTTCTCATATTTCAGGCATCTCTGAAAAAGATTTAAAATTTTATGCTTTATCGAGCAATGGTACAGTGGAAAGCCTGTATCAGTATTATTTGACTGACAGAAAAACTGCAGAGCAAGAAATACTTGCTTTTTTAAGTGATTATTCACAAGGTAATCTTATCAATAATACCGATATTTCAGCTGAAGACTGGTTTGTTCCTCCCGATGAAGTCGGAGCATACGATTTTAAAGGTTGTTTAACCGGTATAGCAGATACCTGGACGGATTATTATACGTCTAAGTCTTTTATAACCACTGAAGAATTTTATTGGCGTGAATCAGGTTTTCAGTGGGGGCACATGCAACTTAATAGAAACATTGGCGTTCACGGAGGTGGCAACTATTACAGTGTGGCTACTGCTACTTGCGTATATTGGGATTCGTTTTGGCTTGTCGATATGGTATGGCTAGATGAAGGTGAAGTATATGAATTTGGAATTAAGTCTAATAAACAGCACTCAAGCAAGTATATGGGTGCTATGGAAACAGATTTTTTCGTTGATAATTATTTAACAGACAAAGCATATAAAGTACGTGATAATAGTTACAGCGCAAGTAGTTCTCTTGCTTATCAACAAGGAACTTATTGGGGTTTGTTTACTGACTATGATGCTTCTACGCCAGCAGACGATAATGACCCCGCAGTTTTTGGTTGTGACCCAGTACCTAAA
>CAJTJC010000045.1 GCA_910576655.1 uncultured Christensenella sp. | reverse complement strand
TCTATTTCCGTTAGCATATAGAAGCGCGAGCCCTCTTCCTCGCTCTCTTCCTCTGACGTAGCCCCATTCGGCGCTATTACCGTTTTTGCGGCGGCGTGCTTTGCAAACTGTCCCTCGCCCGCAAAGTTTATATCCTCGCGGCTTACAAGCTTTTTCTTTTCTTCCTTGAAGTCGACGTCGAGATACTCCAGCGTGACCATATCGTTTTTATGATTGCCCGTACATTGTGCGACGAGAATTATCGTCAGAATTACGGGAAGCAGCAGCGCAAGTCCGAGGAATACGAATTTCAAACCCGTTTCGAGACGGGGTATAAACCCGCTGCCGCCGTAGCTTTCGAACTGTTTTAAAAGCGCAAAAATCAGCAGCGTGAAAAGACCGCCCACGAGCATTACCGTGGACGCGATTTTAAGTATTAAAATAAATCTGTCGCGCCTTTTCAATTTCTGCACTCACTTTAATCTTTTTTGGTTTTTTCGCGCTTTTTCCAAAGCACCTGCTTGCGTATTTCCTTTTTGGTCAGCTTCCATTGCTCTTTGAAAAATCTTTCAAACGCAGCGTAAGCTTCCTGCAATTCCACGAACCGCTCGCGCGAGGCGTATTCGGTGCTTGGCTGCAATTTGCCCTGTTGAACGCGCATGCCGTCCAGCTCGCCGCGGACAAGCGCAAGCTCTTTAAGCGCCTTGTCGGCGGTATCCTTGGCGGATTTTGCCTTGGTCTCGTAATCGATGCGCAGCCTGTCGTCTATTTCTTTTTCGCGGCGGGCGATTTCTCCGTCCAGTCCGTCGCTCTTTTCCTTTACCGCGCGGGCTTCCTCTTCGAGCCGTTGACGCTCTGCGTTCAGCTCCTCCGACTTAGCCTCGTACTCGGAAATGGTTGCCTGTAACTGCTTGGAAAATTCAAGCTCTTTTGCCTCGATGCGTCCGTCGCATTCGGTCCTGACAGTCTCTAATTCCTGCTCGTGCGCGTTTTTCAACGCCGTGGTATCCTCTATGTATTTTTGGTTGAGCGAAGCGATTTCCCTGTCCTTTTCGTCTATCTGACCGCTCAGCTCGGAAAAGCGACGGTTAAGCTCCTTTTTTTCAAGCGTTATAACGTCTATGCGGTAGTTTAGCGCGGCAATTTCCTGCCTGACAACGGCAAGCTGTTCACTGTCGCGTTCGAGCATTTTATTGCGCTCGTCCAGAAGCAGCACGTATTCTTCAAGCGATTTGTTGGATTCGAGCGCGCGCTTTTTAAGGCGCTTCAAGCGGTCCTCAAGCTTTTTGTTCTCGGCTTCCTTGCGCCGCTTCTCTTCCTCTTTATACGCCGTTTCAAGCAAATCCTCGATATTGTTGCCGACCTTGTAGGCGGTGAAAGCCGTCAGAAGGAAGGACTCGGCAAGCTCGTCGGCGAGCTGCTCGGAATAGGGCGCGAAGTCCGCGTTTACCTCTTCGTAGGTAAAGCCCTCGCCCTTGTATGACGCGATATAGTCGTACAGCGCCAACGCCTTTTTGAAATTGTTGTTCATTTTAAGGACGTTGGTTTTGACTATCGGCGGCTTTATCATGGGCGTCTTTGCAACCTGTACCATTAGGTCGGTATCGAGCAGCATGTTGACTATGCTCTGGCAGTTCTCGATACGTCTTACTATCGACGACGATTTCGCGTCGGCTATGGGATAGGGGTTATCGAGACGCTTTTCGTAAATCTTGGTTTCAAGCGTGAACACGCGTTTTTTAGTCTCTATTTTTTTGGAAACGGACAAATCGCTTATATACGTTCTGCGCAGCGTTTCTATCTTTTCGAGACGGTACTGAATAAAGTCTCTTAAATAGCACAAAAGCATATATAAAAAACGGTTTTCGTAAACTGCGTAATCGCTAAGCTTTTCGACCATGTACAGCTTGTCGGGCACGACGTCGCCGCCGTCCTCGGGCACGTGGGTAATCATTTCGCTATGCTTAGCAAGGTGCTCTACCGAGTCCTTGGAAATGCGCTTTACCTTTTCGATGGGCACGACCTCGCCGTTTACGCGTATGAAC
>CAJTJC010000044.1 GCA_910576655.1 uncultured Christensenella sp. | reverse complement strand
GTCCCCGCAAACCCTCATTCCTTCGTTCCTTCTTTTCCCGGATTCTCACTTTATTTTTGGTTAGCCCCGGCTAACCAAAAATAAAAAAGCCGCGCCCTGCAAATAGGCTGCAAGGCGCCGCATATCCTATTTAAGCCTTAAAATCGGTGGTTCAAACCGCCGCATTCGTCCGAATCGGGTTATACTGCGGTTTTATTACCGTTTGACAAAACGCTTTTTGTTTTTTTATTTACTTCGCATAATCCACCACTCGAGATTCCCTGATCAGATTGATCTTTATCTGTCCCGGGTATTCTACCTCGTTTTCTATTCTCTGCGATATTTCCCTTGCCAGTACGATCATCTTTTCGTCGTTTACTACCTCGGGCTTTATCAATATCCTTATCTCACGTCCTGCCTGAATGGCATAGGATTTTTCGACCCCATCATAGTCCGTGCATATTTCCTCAAGCTTTTGCAGTCTCTTGATATAGCTTTCATAGTTTTCACTTCGCGCTGCCGGTCTTGCCGCGCTTACCGCGTCCGCCGCCTGTACAAGTGCTGCTATTACGCTCCTGCATTCAACGTCTCCGTGATGTGCTTCCACCGCGTGTATGATTTCAGCATTTTCCTTGTACTTCTTGCATACCTCTACTCCTATCGCCACATGGCTTCCCTCTATTTCGTGCGTCAGCGCCTTTCCTATGTCATGCAGCAGCCCCGCTCGTCTTGCCATCGCTGCGTCAACGCCAAGTTCGCTGGCCATAATGCCGGACAGATGTGCAACCTCAATTGAATGAATAAGGACGTTTTGACTGTAGGACGTACGGAAATAAAGGCGTCCGAGTAATTTGACAAGCTCGGGGCTGAGACCGTTTACATTTGTGTCGAGGCAGGCGTGTTCGCCCTCTCTCTTGATTTTCTGTTCAACCTCGCGCCTTGCTCTTTCGACTGTTTCTTCTATTCTTGTGGGATGTATTCTTCCGTCCTGAATGAGCTTCTCGAGAGCTATTCTTGCGATTTCTCTGCGAACTCTGTCCTGACTTGATAAGGTAATGGCTTCCGGAGTATCGTCGATTATAAGGTCAACACCCGTCAGCTGTTCCAGGGTCCGTATATTTCTTCCCTCACGCCCGATGATCCTTCCCTTCATTTCATCATTGGGCAGCGGGACTACCGATACGGTAAGCTCTGACACTGTTTCCGAAGCAAGTCTTGAAATGGCCAGGGCGATTACGGATCTTGCCTTATCATCGCATTCATCCTTTAATTTCTGCTCATAAGCAAGGATCTTAACGGCCTTTTCATGTGACAGCTCACCGTCAAGCTGTGACAGAAGCAGCTCTTTAGCCTGATCCGAGGTATATCCGCTTATCTCCTCCAGCTTTTCCTGCTGCTTCACTTTTAGATCGTCAGCCTCCGCGAGCTTTTTCTTTACGTTTTCATTTCTCGCGTTCAGACTTTCCTCCAAGCGCTCGATTTTATCCGTCTTGCGGTCTAAATTTTCTTCCTTCTGAGTAAGTCTGCGTTCTGATTTTGTAAGCTCTGATCTGCGTTCTTTAAGCTCTCTCTCCGCGTCGCTGCGAAGCTTTTGAATTTCCTTTTCGGCATTTTCTCTCAGCTTATAGCTTTCCTCCTTAGCCTCGAGAAGCGCCGCTTTTTTTGCGGTAGCCGCTTTCTCCTTAGCCTCGGATACGATTCGTGCTGCCTCTTTTTCCGCTGATTCAAATTGTGCTTCGGCATTTTTCTTTCTGCTTTCGATTCCTCTTCGGAACATTATAAAGCCTGAGATACCGCCACCGATCAAAAAAGCGGCAACCGTAAGCACTATTATCAACCAAGGTTCCAAATGCGTTTCCTCCTTCATTAAAATAATCCCGGTTACGTGACAAAATCCCTTAACCAAGGTTTCAAAAGGCATAGCAGATGAAACGAGGCGAAATCTCTATATTAACCCGCAAGCGCCGCCGAAAACAGTATACTGAACCGACGCATACAGTTTATACTTTAAATCGTCAAAGTGGGGATTATATATGTAACCTAAAACGTCTTTAGACGTGAATGATGAAAAATCAGAGATTTTTCAAACCCGCTGCGCTTGCCGGCAAACATGATCGTCTGATAGCAGCAAACGCTTCCTGAAAGGAAAGGTTGGTATAATAAAATAGCTCTATATTGAGAATTCCCGGACAGTTATCCTTAAAATTCGTAAGGTATGATATACGAGGCTATTCCAAGTTATAATTTT
>CAJTJC010000043.1:1999-2269 GCA_910576655.1 uncultured Christensenella sp. | reverse complement strand
CAAAGCAGGAAAGCAGAAAGAGCTCGCCGCGGCGTTCGCAAAATTCGGTGCGAAGAAGTTGTCGGACTTCGACGCAATTCCGGATAAATATCCCGCCCTCATGAAGGAGCTTAAAGCTATCAATGTCTAAGCACGCTACGTTATCGGCAAGCGGCGCGGCACGCTGGCTTGCATGTACTCCGAGCGCAAGGCTTGAAGAATACTTTCCCGAATCGCAGAGCGACTACGCGGACGAGGGCACCGCGGCTCACGAACTCGCGGAACTGACGC
>CAJTJC010000043.1:0-1989 GCA_910576655.1 uncultured Christensenella sp. | reverse complement strand
CCGAATCTCGGAAAGCGACTTCGAGGCTCGGCGCAACGAGCTTTCCCACGGCAAATATTATAACACCGAAATGCAGGAGCACGCAAACGATTACGCCAGCTTCGTATGTAAGAAGCTTAAAGAAACGGCGGAAAGTTGCGCGGACGCTTTCGTAGAGCTCGAAACCCGCGTGGACTTTTCCAAATACGTAAAGGGCGGCTTCGGAACGTGCGACTGCTGTATTATCGCGGACGACGTTTTGGAAATCGTCGACCTGAAATACGGAAAAGGGCACCGCGTAGACGCTTTCGAGAATCCGCAAATGCGCTTGTATGCGCTCGGCGCGATAGCTCACTACGGAATCCTTTACGATATTAAATCGGTCCGTATGACGATTTTCCAGCCGAGGCTGGAAGACGGAATAAGCTCCGACGTTATCACCGTAAAAGACCTTCTCGACTGGGCGAAAAACTACGTAAAGCCGAGAGCGGCGCTCGCGTATAAAGGCGAGGGCGAATTCGCGCCGTCGGAGGAAACTTGTAAATTCTGCCGGGCGAAAGCGCAATGCAAAGCGAGAGCGCAGAAGCATATCGACCTTTTCGACAAAGCTCCCGACGTCGAGCTTTTGACCGTAGAGGAGGCGGGCAAGATACTCGAATCCGCCGCCGACATGGAAGCTTGGCTCGCAGACCTTAAAAACCTCGTAACGTCGACGCTGCTTGCGGGCGAATCCGTAAGCGGTTGGAAACTGGTCGAGGGTAGAAGCAATCGCAAATTCACGGACGAATTGAAAGTTGCGGAAGCGTTAAAAGCCGCAGGTTACCCCGAAGCCGTTATTTATAAGCCGAAAGAAATCATTACGCTTTCGCAAATGGAAAAGGACTTCGGCAAAAAGAACGTCGCGGAAATCCTGTGCGACTTAATCACCAAACCGCAAGGCAAGCCGACGCTCGCTCCTGAGAGCGACAGACGACCCGCTTTGCAAGTCGAGGAGCAAATCCTCAACGCGTTCGACGACTCGGCGGACTGAGCCGTTAAAAATAAAAAATTTATCTTATAAGGAGACTTAAATAATTATGGCAACTCAAATCACGACCGGTAAAGTACGTTTCAGCTACTGCAACCTTTTCACGCCTCGCGCGGCGCAGGCCGGAGCTCAGGAAAAATACAGCGTAACGCTGCTCATACCTAAGAGCGACAAAGCGACCTTACAGAAAATCAAAGCCGCAGCGGAAGAAGCAAAGACGAACTACCTCACGAAAAACGCGGGCAAGAAACTTCCGAAGGACCTTAAATTCTCGTTGCACGACGGCGACGGCGAGCGTCCGAACGGCGGCGACTTCGGCCCCGAATGCAAGGGCTGCTACGTTATCACGGTAAGCTCGAATAACAAGCCGGTAATCGTTCATGCGGACAAAACGCCGTTGACCGACCCTCAGGAGCTTTGGTCCGGTTGCTACGGCCGCGCCGTAATCAATTTCTACGTATACGACACGAACGGCAACAAGGGCATCACCGCGGGGCTTAACGGAATAATGAAGCTTTACGACGGCGAGCCTCTCAGCGGCGGCGTCGTAACGGATTCCGACTGGGACGACGGTTGGGAAGACGACGAGGACGACGACGGCGACGGCCTGCTCGATTAAAAGCTTATGCGTACGCTGGCAATCGACATCGAGACGTACAGCTCCGTCTCGCTACAAAAATCAGGCGTTTACGCCTATGCGGAAAGTCCCGATTTCGAGATATTGCTTTTCGGCTACGCATGGGACGACGGTCCCGTGGAGGTTATAGACCTTACGCGGGACCGGAAGCTCCCGCAGGAGCTCATAAACGCGTTATACGACCCCGAAATATTAAAGACGGCGTTCAATGCTGCCTTTGAAAGAACTTGTCTCACGGCTTACTTAAAGCGCGTTATGCCACCCGAGCAATGGAGTTGTACGGCGGTTATGGCGAGAGAGCTCGGGCTTCCGAGCACGCTCGAAGCGGTGGGCGAAGTAATAGGAC
>CAJTJC010000042.1 GCA_910576655.1 uncultured Christensenella sp. | reverse complement strand
AAGTAATAGGACTTCCCGAGGACAAGCAAAAACTTAAAACGGGTAAAGCGCTTATAAGGTATTTTTCGATACCGTGCGCGCCGACGAAAACGAACGGCGGACGAACTCGGAATTTACCGGAGCACGACCCCGACCGCTGGGCGCTTTATATTGAGTACAACCGGCAGGACGTCGAAGCGGAGCGCGCAATCCGTAAGAAGCTTTCCCGCTTCCAAATTTACCCGAAAGAGCAAGCTCTATGGATTCACGACCAGCATATAAACGACCGCGGCGTAGGCGTCGACAAATCTTTTGCGGCGCAAGCTATCGAGATTGACGGCGTTATCAAAAAGCGGTTATTCGCCGAAGCGCAGGAACTTACGGGACTTGAAAACCCGAAAAGCACGGCACAGCTAAAAGGTTGGATTGAAAATACCGCCGGAATCGAAGTTGCGAGCTTAAACAAGAAAAACATTGCGACCGTCCGCGCGGACGCCGACTGCGAAGAAGTCGACAATATGCTCGACATACGCGCCGGACTTTCCAAAACCTCGACGGAAAAATACGCGGCTATGCTTCGTACGGTATGCCGTGACGGACGAATCCGCGGGCTTACTCAGTTTTACGGGGCAGCTCGGACCGGACGCTGGGCGGGGCGGCTCGTTCAAATGCAAAACCTTCCGCAAAATAAGATGTCGGATTCCGACCTCGATATTGCGCGGCAGCTCGTTGCCCGCGGCGACCTCGAAACTCTCGAATTACTTTACGACGATATAGCCGGAACGCTTTCGCAGCTAATCCGTACGGCGTTTATTCCCGCAAAGGGAAAGCGCTTTATCGTCGCCGACTTCTCGGCTATCGAGGCCCGCGTGCTTGCATGGCTTGCAAACGAAAGTTGGCGTATGGACGTTTTCAATACGCACGGCAAAATTTACGAAGCGTCCGCGGAGCAGATGTTTCACCTTCCGACCGGCAGCGTTAAGAAGGGCGACCCTATGCGACAAAAAGGAAAAATCGCAGAGCTCGCTCTCGGTTACGGCGGAAGCGTCGGAGCTATGGTCTCTATGGGCGCGCTCGATATGGGCTTGAAGGAAAGCGAATTGAAGCCTATCGTCAACAGTTGGCGCGCCGCGAATAAGGCAATCACAAAGTTTTGGTGGGACACCGACGCAGCGGCTAAGAAAACGATACAAACGAAGGTCCCTACGAAGCTTCCCCACGGAATGGGATTCTACAAGCAAGGACCTTTACTCAAATTGATATTGCCGAACGGGCGGGAGCTTAGTTACGTTAAGCCGCAGCTCATAGACGACAGTATCACGTACGAAGGCACGATACAGGGCAAAAGCGGCGGCAGCGGCGGCTGGGGGCGTATAGAATCGTACGGACCTAAGCTCGTAGAGAACATCGTTCAGGCTACCGCTCGCGATTGTCTCGCGGTCGCGATAGACCGCTTGGAACGCGCGGGATTTCCGGTTGTATTCCATGTACACGACGAAGTTATCTGCGAAGTACCCGTTGGCATAAGCTCGGCGAAAGAGCTCGGCGAGATAATGTCTCAGCCCATAGAATGGGCGAAGGATTTACCGCTAAGAGCGGACGCTTACGAGTGCGATTACTATAAAAAAGATTAGGAGGCAACTATGACACACGAGGCTTTTAATAAGGTCGTCAAAGACCAGCTCAAACGCTGCGAAAGTATGCTCGTAGGAAAAGGCGAGGAATACGCTCCCGATAAAACGGTCGACCGTCTGGCTCACTTCAAAAAGGCGGCGGTGATTATCGAAGGGACCTCGAAAGAGGCTTTGCTCGGCATGCTTGCGAAGCACCTCGTTTCTCTTTCCGATATGATAACCGACGGCAAGCAATACCCGGTAGAGCGTTGGGACGAAAAAATTTCCGACAGTATCAACTACTTGCTTTTGCTTCGGGCGTTAGTGGAGGAGGACGGCAATGGACAAAATTGAAGTCAAAGTCTTAAATCCCGAAGCGGTAACGTTCGCAGAAAAAATGATGTCCTGCGCTGCGCGCTTAACGCAGCGCGGGCATAATATCAAATCCCTTGCGGATTTTATGGCGCTCTACGAAAAAGACTATACCGAAAAAACGCTCGCAGGTTTGGCGAAGCTCCCGCACCCGACGATACAGAAATTCGCGGCGGTAAACGTTGTAGTAGTCGGAGCGTCGAGGCGTTTCTTGGCGCAAATTACGAGACACCAGAACGAAGTCAAATTTATGTCCGCGTCATTGCAATACAGCGATTACTCGGACGGCGCGGACTTCGTAATTCCTTACGAGCTTTTGGATTCGCCTTTGAAAAAGGGCTACATAAAGCAATGCAAGGATGCCATGCAGAAATACAAAATGCTTGTCGAATACGGCGCAGACAACGACTCCGCCGGGTACCTCGCGCCTCAGGGCTTGCGCAACGTCTTAATAATCAGCG
>CAJTJC010000041.1 GCA_910576655.1 uncultured Christensenella sp. | reverse complement strand
CGTTAAGGTCCGCAACGTCTACGAAGTCGGTCGGGTCAGGTTTAGTCAAACCTAAAAATTTTGTTTGCGTTGCCATTAGGGCAAAACCTCCTCTTTAATATCTTTCCACGTAAGCGCATGAGCAGCACCCCACGTATAAGGTATAACCTGCGCCCACGTGTTATAAAGAAGCTCGACCGAGAAAACCATATTGTAAGGTAATACCCGTTCGAGCAGTTCTTCGATTACGTCTTTTTGCTTTTTCACAGCTAACGCCACTTTGACGTTAACGGTAAAGCTATTCGTTAAAAATGTTACATAATAACCGTCCGAGCCGCATAATGAGGTAAGCATATTTTTAAGGCGATTCCTCGTATACGGCGTATCTTCGTTATACTTTGCCAGCAGCCTGAATTTTCTGTCGTCGAGAGTATCGGTCGTATAAGGTGTTATGCCGAGAATCTTTTCACGGCGGGCGACTCCGTTTTCTGTTGCTTCTGCGATAAACTGGTCGTTCATACAGTCCTCGCAAGCAGCCCATATCGCCCTTATTTCCGGCGTTTCCGCTTCCATTATCGCCCGCATTTCCTTTACGTCTTTTAGTACGTCCGGAAGATACCGAGTTAAGTCTATCGTACGTATCGGATTAAAATTACTCATTTGCGAAAGTCCCCCGTGCGGCTATGCAGTCTGCGTCGAGGACAACGTTCGACGCTTGCCCGTTGAGCTTCGTTCCCTCTATGTCTACGATTCCGGCGCAGTTCAAAAGGCGGGATTCGATTTGCGATATACGTACAAACAAATTCGCGTTATCGCCCCACGTCGCGTTGAGCTCGTTATAGTATTCGTCGAGAGTTTGCTCAATATAAGGTAAGCTTTCTTCCAGATTCCAGCCCGGCGCAAACGTGAGCTTCGTAGAGATATTTATTGTTGTGCTACGCGCGCCGACTACCGTTACTTCATGGTCGATAGGCGCAAGGCCTACGCCGTCGCCCGAGTTCTGCGTCGGGTCGATAGTAGTTTGCACAAAGCTTAAAAGCTCGTCGGACGGCACGCCGTTTGGGCTGTTCGTAATAACGAGCTTAACCGTTCCCGGTCCGTTCCAAGCACGGTAAGGCTTGCATTGTCCTACGCCGGCGAGTCCTTCGGTAACCGTTATATATTGCGCTTTGTTAAAGCTATATTGCTGGCTTTGGAAGCTGTCGATATACCGCGAGCGCAAGCTTTCCGTACTTTCTTCGTCCTCGCCGTATATTACGATTGAAGTCAGTTCAGCGGAAGTTAAGCCGCTCGTATACTCAATGGGAATCAATTTTCCTGTGTAGCCGTTCGGGTCCGCGCCGAGAGTTTCGCAAGTCATATAGTAATGTCCTTCCGAGATTCTTTCGGTAACTACCCAATTATACTTGTCACATGAGTAGCGGCTTCCGATTGCTACGTCGATATTGAAAACGCCTATACCCTGCGCCGCCGTTGCCGGCGTAGGCGAGATTCCTCTCTCCACGCAGCGCTTTATGAGGTATTCGCGGCTTGCCGTATCGACGAAAGTCTCGTTAAGAATCGCGTCGAGCGCAAGATAAATCATAGCGCTTTCCAAAGAGTTCGGCGCGAGCGCGTCGTAAATTATGGAGCCCTCGCGCTTATCGAGCGCCGCCGACACTCTCGCGAGTTTGTCTTTCAGTAAGGCCTCGTAGGTTTTTTCTTCGTACATTAGATTTCAACCTCCGTTTCGGTATTTCCGTAAATAGAGTGCACCGTAAAAGAAACGTGCACTTTTTTACCGCGCGCGGTAAAGTCGAATTCGTCTACCGCGGTTATTCTATCGTCCTGTAAGATTGCTTCCTGTATGCACCGCTTAATTTCCGGGTACGCATACGAAGGGTCTTGCCCGATAAGGTTTTGAAGTTCTACGCCGTAGTTCCATGAGTGAATCAAGTACCGGTAGCGCTCCGTATTTAGAATCAAATATACCGCCTGCCTTATAGCGTCCAAGCCGTCGACAGTTCCGCGAATACGGTTGTTTTCGACGTCGAGCGCGTAAGTCATACCGGGCTGCTCTTTTATTTCGAGAGTTAAAAGGTCGGTGTCCGTCGTAGGTATCATATAAGCGCCTCCAATCTGTCTAAGACGATAAATTTTTGTCCGCCGTTCGTACGCAAAAGCAAAACGCGCTCGCCCTGCTTCAAGCCGAGTTTGACGGTATATTTTTTCGTTTCCCCCGCCTCGTTGACGAGTTCTACGCTATAATCGCGAACGGCGTTCGTCAAAAGCAGCTGCGTAGAAACAAGCTCGAATTTTTGGTCGATTTGAATCTTTAACGGCGCTATGCTCGTTACGTGTCCGCGCATTAAAGCAAAAGGCTTTTCCGCGCGGACGGCCTCCACCGCTGCGCGTTTTACATTAGCTAAAAATTCCGCAGCGTTAAACAAAAGTACCTCCCCGCAGTTTCAAGTCCATTAAGTGCTGGTCCTGCTTAAAGTGATGTGTTACGGATTCGACGAGCATATAGCTTTGTATACTTACGTCGCCCAAATCCAGTTTTACTATTATCGA
>CAJTJC010000040.1 GCA_910576655.1 uncultured Christensenella sp. | reverse complement strand
ACGTTGTTTTACATAGCGGTCAGAATGTATCTTTTGCAAAAACTGTATAACGAGCAGATAGAAGCAAGAAAAAAAGCCTTTGAAAAATCAAAGGCTGAAAATGAAAATATTTTTTTTGATACAGAGAATTAATCAAATAATGATTTAAGGGCAGTAGCGGTGAGATTGAAAAATTCGTCTGTACGTTTTTCGGCTCTGTTTAACCGTCGCTGTTTGCATTCTTTTTCGGAATAAAGTTCTTCTTCTTTTATGCTATAAAATACGCTGCTTACACATTTGCACAGAAAAATTATAACATCTATTAAGACCGTAAAAGGTATAGCGCATAAGACAAAGAATTTAACGATAATATTCCCGATTAATTTCATAAAGACTTTTACTTCCTTTTAAAATTTGAGGCAAATTCACCTTAGTCCAAATAGAATTATACCTCAAAACGTAAGTAAAGTCAATGTGAGTTAATATATTGCGGTTTAGGTCACATAAAAAAGACATCGGTTGACTAAGGGTTTGAGTCTTTCCGCAACAAATTTTTAAGTTATTAAAAAATAAAAAAGGCAAAGGTGAATTATGAAAACAGTCGGTTGCGTTCTCTACGAAGTAGAGCTTAGCGAAATCAAGGAACTGCCGTTCGGTTGGTCGGTGTTGAGGTACGACACGCTATACGAGCGTTACAGCATAATGACGGCAGGGGTGGACCGTTTCAGGCAAGAGGGTAAAAGGTACGTATATTTCATATTCGACGCTCCTCCGCTGCCTTCGTTAAAGCTGAATGGTTGTAGTCTGAAAGGCGGTGAATAATGTTTATTGAATTACATTCTGACGGTTATCCGTATTCAATCAATACAGATAAAATCACAAGGTTTTTCCCCAGGGATAATAAAACACAAGTGTATTTTGATTCCTCTGTTAATTATTCTTCATTCGTTTTTGACGAAGATTATAAAACTGTAAAGCAATTAATCGGTAACGCCCGAAAGCAGGGAAATCTGTAATCGGGCAAAGGCATATCACCTTAGCCGGCGGATACGGCGGAAAAGCTGTATCCGTTTGGCCGGGGTGAACACATAAAAGGTTAAGGTGAACTATGAAAACTTATTTATTGTATATCAGGAAATATTCTATTTGTACGAACTCTTATGAGCTATATGTTTATAAGGTTACAACTGATAATGTATATCGGATAATCGGAAAAATAGTTTGTACTACAATTGAGCATATTGAGCGAATTGACTTTAACGAATGGTCAACAGAACGTGAAAATTATTGGATAGAACACGGTTACGAAATATTTAATTATAAAGAACCGAAACTATCTCAGGATAATTAAAAATTAAAAGGCAAAGGTGAATTAAAATGAGCGATTTTGAATTAGTACAACTGCCGAAAGGCATAGAGGGTTTTCTCTCTGAACTCAAACCGGCAACGTCGATGACGTGGAATACCGAAACAAAAAAATACGAAATAGACAAGTCCGCAAAAAGGATCGAGGACGATAAAAAACATTTAGAAGAATTTAAAAGTGCCGTCCGCGCCGTCTTTTCGTTTAGTGAAAGCATATCTCGTGGTACGCCTAAATTCTGTTTAGCTTTACGTCGAATATGGGACGGCTTGTCTTACATTGAGGACAGCACGGCGCAACCGTTTTCGCATTATGGCGGATTTATATATAAGCCGTCATTGAACGTAAGCGGCGCGAAGGAAGGCTTTGCAAAGATAATCGAGAAGTTAGGCGTATCGAGCACGTCGGCGTATCGATATAAAGATTTGGCAGTTTTCGTGGACGAAAATACTAACGAATTTTATGCCGAATTTCAAGGCTATTCAATATCTTTGCTGTCCGAAATTTATTCCTGCGCTTGCGATAAATACGATACGAGTTTGCGTGGTTTAAAGGAATTGGCGGAGCATATTCCGTCTGATACTACGATAGACGATATTCGTTTATACCGTAAAGCATTGAAAGAGCTTAACTGTTGGGGTGGCAGTCTATTTGAAAACTATTCGTATTCCGACAGAGCCGAATTAAAGAAAAAACCGTTAAAGGACGTATTGGAAGAATATAACAAGCTTGTCCAGAAAGCCGAAATGAAAAAGCTTGAAAATACGTTAAGCGGAGTTCGGACAGTAGCGATAGAGGATAAAAGCAAAAAAATACTTCCCTCGGCAGACGAAATGACGGTTAAGCGTGAAGAGTATCAGAAGATATTCGAGTTATCGAAAAAGGCTGTAAATATTGGCAACTGCGACGGCTGTAAGTATAGAGATACGAATTTAAACAAATGCCGTTGCTGTCGCAGATATGAAAGTTTAAAAGATTTATTCGAAAAGAACTAAAAGGATAAAACTTTGCTGCGGGGAGTTGTAAAACTTCCCGACAGTGAAACGCTTCCCGTAGCGGTTTTATATAAAAATTTTAAGTCCGGATATTACTCGTCCGGCAAGAGAGGTAAAAAATGAGTAAAGTTGTATTTATTAACGCATTTGCAGGTAAAAGCAAGGACAAACAGAAACCTTTCAACAAGGTAACTGTTGCAGACGTGAAAGACGACGGAACCGTGCGTGTTGTGGATTTGTTCACGGACGGAGGCGCGGTATTGTCAAATCAGGACGCTTTGCGTTTCGGCGACGTTGTAAAACCTTCGTATAGGGAATCTGATATACCCGGTGGCAGACCGTCGTTGACGGGTTTGGAAGTCATACAGACTTCGCCGTATAATCAGAACTAAGAATTTAAGAGAGTT
>CAJTJC010000039.1 GCA_910576655.1 uncultured Christensenella sp. | reverse complement strand
GTTTTAAATAAAGATATGTTAACCAGTAATCAGGGCGTAGTCGTACGCTTCGTAGGCGACGGAATGAATGATTTGGTTTACGTCCGCCTTGAAGGCTCCAAAAAAGTGCAGTTCGCCGACGACCCTTTATGGAACTCGAATAAAGCAGAAGGCTCCGGTTGGCAGGATTTGATTTTCTTAAAGGAAACCGTTGAAGGCGACACAACTCACCAGGCGTGCGCAAAGGCGGAAGAATATCTTGCCGCAATAGAAGCGGGTACTCTCAGGCTCACGCTTTTAAGGGTCAAAAACGTCGTTCACGTATTCCTCGGCGACGATTATATCGGTAGCAGAACCTTTGCCGAAAAATATGCGGACGTTAAATGCGAAGTAGGCGTTGCTGCAACCGGTGTGCCGAATAAAGGCGAAGACGCTGCGATTACGGATTACAACAAAGTGTCGTTCGAATTGGCGGATGCGGATACTTATAAAGGCAAGCTTCCCAATCAACCCGACACCGCTGAATAAACGAACTTAAAAAAATAAATCGTTGCGCGGGGAATATTCCCCGCGCAGACGAAAAAAGGAAAAGAAATGGATATAAAAAAACTGACGGCGAAGCAGAAGGTAAAGCTTATAATGGGCGCGGACTTCTGGACTAATTACGACTTAGACGGGGCAATATACAAATTCGTCGTCTCAGACGGTCCCGTAGGGCTTCGTCAACCTATTGACAGAACTACGACGGAACAGCACGATTGTATAAAATCCGTGGCTTATCCCTCGTTTCAGATGCTTTCGCAAACCTGGGATACTGCGCTTGCTTATAAAATGGGCAAAAGTCTCGGCAACGACTGTATAGAACAGAAGGTCGATATACTGCTTGCGCCGGGCGTGAACATAAAAAGACTGCCCACCTGCGGCAGAAATTTCGAATATCTTTCCGAGGACCCGCTGATTGCGGGCGAGTTTGCAAAAGAGTACATAGAAGGCGTGCAGAGCATGCACGTGGGATGCGCGCTCAAACACTATTGTGCGAACAACTGCGAAAGGTCGCGGCATTGGATAAGCTCCGAGGTGGACGAAAGAACGCTGAGGGAAATTTATATTAAGCCCTTTGAAATCGCCTGCAAAGCAAAGCCCTGGACGGTTATGTCCGCTTACAATCTCGTAAACGGGGTAAGAATGTCCGAGCATAAAAAGCTTTATTCCTTACTGAGAGAGGAGTTCGGCTTTGACGGAATGATTATGTCGGACTGGGAAGCGGTTAAGGACAGCGAGGCGAGCCTGAACGCAGGGCTTGACTGGGAGATGCCGTACAATGCGGAACATCAAAAGCAAATGCTCGATAAAGCCGATAAATTGGATGCGGCAAAGCTTGACGAAAGCGCGGCGCGCGTAATTGCGCTTGCCGAAAGGTGTGAAAGTGAGAGTAAGCTCCGCAAATCGGATATGACTCTCGAACAGCGCAGGGCGGTCGCCCTCGAAATAGAAGAAGAGGGCATAACTCTGTTAAAGAACGACGGAGTGCTTCCGATTAAAGGCGGGAAAACGGTTGTTACTGGCGCGGCGGCGAAAAATTATTATTTCGGCGGCGGTTCGTCTAACGTCTACCCCGAGCGGGAATTCGAGCCTCTCGCAACGGCGCTTGTAAACGAGGGTGCGGATGCGTATTACACCGACAGCGTGTGGGAAGCGACGGGGCATCAGGCAAATCTGAGCAATCTCAAAAACGCGGTAGCCGAGGCGGCGAAAGCCGACTGTACGGTAATATGCGTAGGCAATCCCAACACGTGCGAATACGAGAGCGCGGACAGACAGCAGATAAAGCTTTCAAAGGAAGAGGAACTTGCGATTGTTTCTCTCGCGGAGGCAAGCGAAAAAATAATAGTCGTCGTCTATGCCGGCGCGGCTGTGGATATGAGCGGCTGGATAGACGAAGTTGACGCGGTTGTCTGGGCGGGCTACGGCGGAGAATACGTAAACAAGGCGGTTGCAAGGGTTTTGACGGGCAAAGTAAATCCGAGCGGAAAACTTACCGAAACTTTCCCGCTTGCTTTGGAGGACGTTCCTGCGGAAAACGCTTATTCGGACGAAGCCGTAATGCTTTACAGCGAGGGGCTGAACGTGGGATATCGCTATTTCGATACCTTCGGCGTGCCCGTACTGTTTCCGTTCGGCTTCGGACTTTCCTATTCGCAGTTTTCTTACTGTAATCTTTCGGTCGAAAAGTGCGGAAATGACGTAAAGCTGTGCTTCGACATAGAAAATTTATCGGATATAGACGGTAAGGAAGTCGCGCAGGTCTACGTGCGCGAAATAACGAGTGAGGTTTACCGCCCTTATAAGGAGCTTAAAGCTTTTAAAAAGGTATTTGTTAAAGCCCGTAATAAAACGCGCGTTGAAATAACGCTCGACAGGTCGGCATTTGCTTATTACTCGGTTGCCAAAGATTGTTGGACGGTACACGGCGGCGTTTTCGAAATTCTCGTCGGTGCAAGCTCGGAGAATATACTTCTAAAAAATAAAATCGTAATAGATTAATTTAAATATAAAAAACGGTATGAGGTGAAAATTATGAAGAAAAAATTATCGGTTGTTTTAGCGGCTTGCCTGACTGCGGTTACCGCCGTTTCGGTTGCGGGCTGTGGCGACAGCAAAACCCAGGCAGGTAATAAGCCTGTCGGCGACAGGACGCAGATATCCTTCCTTTGCGGCAACAACTCTAAATCCGAGGCCGCTTGGCTGGAACTTATCGGCGCTTATAACGACGGCGCCGGTTATGAAACCGACAATACTTACGTTAACGTAGAATTAGGTACGAATACGGGTCCCAACGCGTTTACAAAAAGCAAGGATGAGGCGTATAACGTCGTAATGGTTACCGACAGTATTTCAAATACGTTCGTAAACTTTGCATATAAAGCCGATGGCAGCAAATGTCCCGACGGATATATGCTCAGTCTCGAAAAATATGCGAAAAATGACGATGATTTTAAAAACAATACCATTTCCGACAGCGTTATGGACTGGTGGCGTATGACTCGCAATCCGGACGCAAAGAAGGGCGCCGGTCAGCCCAAACACGTTATAGGCGCGGGACAAAACCTTCTTGTCGTACCCGTATCTTCCAACGCGCATTTTAACTGGTACAACGAGAAAATTTTTAAGTCGCAGGGCGTCAATATCA
>CAJTJC010000038.1 GCA_910576655.1 uncultured Christensenella sp. | reverse complement strand
AGCCTGCTCCCTTCGGTAGCGAAGTAGCACTTGCAGCGCAATTTTCTTATATACTTTTTATTTTGAGAGTTGAGAGTAAAAAGTATCGTATTTCCTCTCAAATCTCAAATTATAAAGTTCATAGTAAAAAATGTGCTACTTTGCTACTTTGTCCGAAAATAATTGTTTTTGACTTACGAATAAGCTGTTTTAACTTTTTTCTTTCACAAAGTTTCTTATTTTTGCCGACAGCAAAGTAGCGGCGGTATTTTGTGAAGTGCTACTTTGCTACTTTTTAAGTTTCGGCCGCGCTTTCAGGTAGCACTTCGCTTTTAGTCGAGCGCTACCTTACGCGCATAGCTTTTTTAATCGAGTAGTTTGGCGAGTACGTCGTCCGTTTCGTCCCATACGAAGCCCCTTTGACGGCCGTAAATAGGACCGCAATCGATTGACGATTTACTTTTCCAATTCGGTATTTTCCTGAGGATTCCGCTTATCTCGCGAGCCATGCTTTGCGAGTACGTTTTCGGGTCGCCTTTGAAAAGCTCCTGCCATATTTCGATAGGACAAACCTTTTGCCGCTTTACCGTGCCCTTCTGCTCGTCGCCGAAGCCGCCGGACCAAAACATAAGACGTCTTTCGAGGTCCCACGCGTCCCAATCGGCGGGTAAAAGCGTTTCGAGGAAATGTTCTATAAGGCCTTGCTTTCCGTTCGATTCGGTATGCTCGGCTTGTACCTTACGCGCTACGGCTTCGATTTCTTCCGAGAGATACCAAACCTCGCCGGCCGCATATCTCGTTACGGTCTCTGCCCATATCTGGTCTACCGTTTCGGCGTCTAAGCCGTCGCCTTTCGCGCGTCCTACGTCCGTAACCGTTACCGGCCAGAATCGACGGGCGCCCGTGGGGTCTCTCAAAAATTCCTCGTCGTTCGTAGTACCGAAAAAGGCGCATTGCCTCGGGTGCGACTGAGTGCGGCGCGCATAAGCCGCGCGGTAGCTGTCCTCTTGCTTCGAGATAAATTGCTTTATCGCTTCGATTTCCGCTTTTCTCATGGCAGCCATTTCGCCGACCTCTATAAGCCAGCAGCCTTGAAGCTGTTCGTAAGCGTCTTTGCCGGAAAGCGTATAAAGGGAATCGGAAAACCACATTTTACCCAGCTTTGCGAGCGTCGTGCTTTTACGGCAACCCTGAGGCCCTACGAGTACGAGCATGTGGTCGTGCTTACAGCCGGGCTCCATAATACGCGCTACGGCGCCTATAAGCGCTTTTCGGGTTACTTCCCGCGTATACGGGCAATCTTCCGCACCGAGATAGTCTATAAATAATGTGTCCGCTCTCGGTGTCCCGTCCCACTCTAAGCCTTGCAAGTATTCCTTTACCGGGTGCCGCTTCGTTTGAAGCATTGCAAGCTCCACGGCGTCGCGGATTTTTATCGCGCTGTCGATTGAGTACCGCTTTTCGAGTATCTGCCTAAGCCCCGCGTCGTCCGAATCCGCCCAAACGTCCGAAGCTCTGTTAGAAAGCTTTTCCCAAGGCAGGTCTCCCGAGACGATAGGCCGCTCGCGGAATTCGTCGTAGTAGTAATTCCCTTTAAGGTCCGGGTCGTTTAAGAGGATTATGTAGGCATTGTCTATCGTGCTTTCGATTTCCCCGTTTTGAGCGATTGTCAAGGTCTTTAACCAGTCCGTGTTTTCGTCGTCGTCAAACGCCGTCGTAACCGCTTTTAAGCGTTCTTCCATAAGATTCTGTCTTACGGTTTCGTCGCCGATTGCGAGGTCCGACATTGCCGAAAACGACGGCAAACGGTTTACGGGAGTCCCCGCGTTCGCGCTATCGTCCAAGTTACCGAAAAGGTGAAGCCTTACGAGGTCGAACGAGTTACAAAGCTTTCCGCTCGCCGGGTCCGTCGCATGGTGGCTGTACGCAAATTTACCGTTCTCGTAAAGCACTAAGCCGCCGGAAGTCGAGCCGCCCGCAAACGTGTAACGTCCGTCCTCGCATTTGGAATATACCTCGGGCAAAAAATTGTCGATTGCGTCCTCTATCGAATACACGCGGCAAAAAGCTCCGACGATTCCTTTTTTCGCGAGCGGGTCGCCCTGCTTCTTCGCCATGCGCTGCATAATGTCGGTTTTCCTGCTAGACGTCGGCCATTGACTTTGGTCGTGCCAATCCGTATACCGCATAAGTTGCTCGTCCGCGTCCAAAAAAGGCGCGTCCTGTATCTCGTAGCGGAAGTCTGCGTCGAACGAAGCGCTCGGCCAGTACATAAGCCTGCAAGGGTCGTAGGTCGTGTCGTCGCACCAGTCTATGCCTATATCTTCGGCGACCTTTCTCGAAATCGCCATATATTCGTCCGGCGTTACCGGCCGCGATAACGGCATAACGAGCCTGAGTCTCGGCGCTTTCGTCGTATGACTGTGCGTACTGTATAAAACCGCCGCTCAGCCGAGTATTAAGGTTATCGCCGTCCACGGGTCGCTCCCGTACGGAATCGAGTCGAGGTCCAACGTAACGAGCGAGCGTTGCGTGATTGCTTCGGACTTACGGCGTCCGCCTTTCAAAACGCCGCCTACAAAGCCCCCGACGTCCTTTATTTCGTCGCGTCTGGCTTTCGGAAGCGTTTTATATTCCGAAGCGGATTCCTGCGTTCTGGTGGGAATTGCGAGCCGTGAAGCGAGCTCCGACCAGAGCAACTCTTTGTTTTTCCATTGCGTCGAACGTCGCGAGCTTCCGACCGCGACGGCGACGACTTTATCATTTTGAAGCGTTGACGTCATAACTACCTCCCCATGTAACCACTCTTACGATTCCCGCGTTTTTAATCATGCGGTTACACATATTGCACGGCGTAATCGTAGGGTCTCCGTCGCTGCGCGCGAGGTACAGAGTCGCGCCCTGCATTTCCTGCCGAGAAGCGCTTATGATTGCGTTTTGCTCCGCGTGAACAGCGACGCAAGTCCCGTATTGCGCTCCGTGCTTCGCCGCCTTTTCGTCAATCGGGGTTTCGTGCGTCCTGCAATAGCAAACGCCGCGCTCTAAGCAATCTTCCTCGCCGCGCGGAGCGCCGTTATAACCGGTAGCGATTATCTCGTCGTTGTTTACGATTACGGCGCCGTATTTCTGGCGCAAGCAAGTTGCCCGCATTGAGACGGCCTCGGCTATTTTTAAGTAATAGCCGTCTTTACCGATTCGCGATATTTTCGAGTTCATACGCCCCCCCCGACCGCTGCTACCGAAAGCGCCGGTACCGCGTTCGTCCGTGAGTTCGTCTACGAATTCGGGAATAACGACGGGCATCACTACGAGCTGTCCTACTCTTTCGCCGCGTGCTATGTTACACGCTTTGTCCCCAACGTTCGAGATTATCGCGTGTATTTCCCCGCGGTAGCCCGAGTCAATCGGCGGAAGCTCGCAAACGATTCCCTTCGCGCTCAAGCTGCTGCGCGGAAAAACGAAGCCCGCCAAACCGTCGGGAAGCTCTACGCCGAAGCCGAGCGGTATTTTTACGACCTCGCCCGGCTTTACGGTCATTGCCTGAGGACTGATAACGTCCGCTCCCGCGTCGTTCCAGTGCGCCCGGACCGGCTTCGCGCCGCCGAAGTCAATTAACTTTATTTTCATTTTTTTGCCTCCTGATTAAGCCATGCTCCCAAGCATGTTTGATGTTTTCGGATTGCGTTACCCACT
>CAJTJC010000037.1 GCA_910576655.1 uncultured Christensenella sp. | reverse complement strand
CCCTATTAAGATAATCGATATAGTCCATAATCTGTTGGTCATCAAGGCAAGTTGTTGTCTTTAACTTATCTTCACCGTCAAGATAATTAGTATTATATTCATCTATCCTATCGCACTCAAATTCACCGATAACCTTGCCCGACATTTTATTCGGTCTGTGATACGGGTCTTGCGTATCGTAATATATTTCACCCGCCCACCGCCATAACATTTCGTGTCTGCCTTTTGTACAGTAGATATAGCACTTAAACGGTGTTTCCAACTTCGGCACAGTCTTGCGCACCTCTATTGTCTTTTCGCCACTTGCTATAAGCTCACACCATTTAGGCTGTATAGATAACATTACCGCTTTCATTCCGTCAACTCCCGTAATCGATTGTATATTTGTTCTTGCCCGTACTCCTCGCTATATACGGGCGTTTCCAAGCCGCGCGCCAAGCCCGCTATTTCGGCGAGCTCTCCGGCTAAATCCCACAATCCGCCTGCGCCTTTTTCGTCGCTTTCGGCGGGTATACTGCAAGCTATTTTGATTGCTGTCAGCCCGCATAACGATATACTTTCTTTGTAATTCATGCTTCCTCCGAAATATTTATCAAAAGCGCATTCAGCTCTTCGTCGGAATATTTACCGTTCTGTACGGTATCGTACCCGTTGCTTTCCCAGCGCCTGACCATTGCCCGCCAATCGCGTATAGGCTGTCCGCCGACTTTCCAGCCGTTTGCCTCGTAGTAGTCATAAAAACGCTGCGGGTCTACCGCATTATTGCGTTGTCGACAGTACGTCCGAATATCTTCGAGCGCGGGGGGTTCTTTATCTCTCGTTAGAGAGATTTCTTCATTTCTATTTCCTTTTCCTTTTCGAGGGGTTTTTTCCGTATTAACCCGAGTTTCTTCCGAATTAACTGTCGTTTCTTCCGAATTAACCGTACTTTCAGGCAAGTGTTCAATAGGAGTAAGCAGGTTATACTCCTTGATTTGCGTCTTGCGTTTGAATTTCGCAATTGTGACGCTATACTGCTCTTGGATGGATTTCGAGGTCAGGATACCCATGTCGAGACAACTCCTATCAATGAGGTCTACGCCGTCCGCCATGTAGTCGATTGACTCACGAACCCTCGCTGCAACGGATTCTAATTGCTTGTTGGCTATACTCTCGGCAACGTCGTACGCAAACTGATTAAGGCTTTTTACTTTGTAATAATACCCGTTACCGTAAACGTTGCACAGTATGTAAATGTAAGTCAGCACGCCGATTGAACCGTATGCGCGTCTAAGAGCTTTCACTTTGTCGTTGGAAAAGAAAGTACAGTCAAGTGGAAAATACGCAAAAGCCGTTTCCACAGGACGTGCCATTATAACCTCCTTTAAAACGGTAAGTCGGCCTCGTCGACGGGCTGCATATCGGTCATGCCGCCGCGCGGTGGCTCGGGCTCGTATCCGTCGCGAGTATTGGACGATTTAGGCGTCAAGAACTCCACCTCGTCCGCAACTACGTCGAACGTAGTACGCTTGATACCGTCACGGTCCTCGTACTGCCGACGCTGTACCGAGCCGACGATACCCACCTTGTTGCCTTTAAAAAGGTACTTATGGCAACGCTCGGCGAGCTGACGCCAGCATATAACGTTAAAGTAATCCGCCAAGCGCTCGCCCGCTGCGTTCGTGAACGGACGATTGACCGCTACTGTAAAGCGCGTAAACATAACGCCGCTCTGCGTCGACGAGCTTTCGGGGTCTTTTGTCAGATTGCCGATGAGCATAATCTTATTCATGTTTCTTACCTCTTAATTTATAAATTTTGGCTATTTCCTCGTCTATCTTGACGGGCTGTAAATGATATGACGCCATGAACCGTTCGTCGCCTATTTCGTGCAGCTCCAAATGGTGGGCGCGGCACAGCGGCAACGCCGCTCGACCTATGTGGTTTATCGTATTTCTGTCGTTGCCCATTCCCACGGCGTCCACATGGTGCAATTCCGCTCTCCTGCCGCACACAGCGCATTTCTTGTGCTTGGCGCACGCATAAACGTAGAGTTTTATATCGTCGCACAGCTCGATTAGCGGGCGCTTAGTCGGTATATCGTGCGCCAATATGAACCCGATAAGATAGTCGATAAAGTCGCTAGCTAGCTCGACGGAACAATCCGACAAACTGAAAATCTTATCGGCAAGCTCTTTATGGCGCTCCGCTTTAAACGCAAGATAAAAAAACTTTTTTGTGTACTCGGGCATTTCGCCCGTATAGTCGTTGATTTCGCCAAGCAGCGCGAATGCCTTTTTGCGCTGTTCATGCGACAATGTGCGACTGTCGTTCAATACAACGCGCGCGGTCTTATAGCCGCATCGAACGAATTTCTCGGTATTGGTATATACCGCCGTCACCGTCAACTCGCCGCGCTCGTTGTAGCTCGTAATTATTCCGTCAACCGTTTCCATCGGATTTTCCTTTCTTTACCGCCGCAAGCAATGCGTTGAACAAATCGGCGAACTGCTGCTCGCTTAGCTCGTCGAGCGTCATGACCTTACCGTACTTTTTCTCAATCCATACGTCCACCTTGGCGAGCGTAAACTCCGTGCCTTTTATGATATTTTCGATTTGCAGCTGTCTTGTGCCCTTTTTGGGCGCAAAATCGGCGTTATTTGACGCGTTAGCGCGTCGGGCGGGTTCTTTGTCGCTCTTGCCTTGCGTGGCGTTTAAGCTGTCTTTTTCGGTGATATCGAACAAAGCTTGATACAAGTACCGTCGCTGATAAGTTTCCGTCGCGCCTATGTTCTGAACCTCGTGACAGCCCTTTAAGTTCGCCGCGCCCATCGGGCTTGTGACCGTAACCTTTTCCTCGGGCTGCTCGCAGTTTACTGCGGTAAGCGTAGCCAGCTCGGGCGTAAACGACGGGTATGCCGTCATTTTGTATTTGTGCATAAGCGCGTTGAGCGGCTTTATGAAATCGTCGAGCTCGAAATAATCGTATCGGGCAAACTCGTTATGCCCGGTCATTTTTATTTGCTCGTTTTCAAGGTCCACCCGTACCGCTTGAATTTTTTCGTATATGTTCATTGCTCGCCGTCCTTTTGCAAGCTTTTCCAATACTCGCATTTAGTGCAGCACAAGCAATAGTCCATACACTTTTTGTCTACGCCCTTGCGCGTTTCTATGTAGTCGCCGCCCTTTTCCGCTATGTACGCCGTCGCTTCCTCCAAGCTGTCGAGCACGCGCTGCGCACGCTTCGTGCCCTTGCGCATAACCGCGAACTTATCGCCGTCGTTCCAACGGTCCTCCGCCGAACAAAGCGGCAGCTCACCGTCGGGCACGCTCTCGTACTTGATAAGCTCGTCGATTTTACCTCGTATGAACTTGTCTATCTCGGCAATCTCCGCGTCGGTTATATCGAACTCTACCTTATACACGGGCGATTTCGGGTATCCGTCCTCGTACTTGGCTTTTTGTACCGAATGGTCTTTGAGTATGGCGTAAAACGTTGACTTATCGCATGCCAAGCCGTTTTTGCGCAGCATCCACGCGTACATTAACCCTTGCTTTCGCCAATCCTCGAAATCCTTGTATATGACTTTCCATACGCTCGCCGTCTTATAGTCCACGACCTCGGCTCTTTTCATGTCGTAAAAGTCTATAATTCCGCTGATTGTGTACCCGTTTTCGAGCAAAACCGTAAGCTTTTCCTCAACGAACTCGTTTTCGCCCGTGCCGTACTGTTCGAGTACGGAATGCACCGCTTTGCCGAACAGCAGCCATATCATG
>CAJTJC010000036.1 GCA_910576655.1 uncultured Christensenella sp. | reverse complement strand
TTTTCTGCTTTCGGAAAACTGCGAGCCCGTAGTGCCTGCGCTTCTGGACTTTATTTTATACTGCATTATAAACGTTGTGAACGATGCAAAATTGTACGGACGCGGCAAGGGGACGGCGTTTATCTATAAGTTCGTTTACCGTTTGGTGCGGCGTATGCAGAAAAACGTTATTAAAATTTTCGGGCGGGAAGGCAGTTTTGAGCCTTTGCACGATTTCGAGCATTTGCGCAGGTGTGCGGACAAGGTTATAAATCAGGGCGTGAAGATGGGCGAAGGCTTGCTTATTCCCGCGGAGATGGCGGCTCTTGCCGAGAGCGGGGTTTTGAACGTGGTGTGCGCGCAACCGTTCGGGTGTCTGCCAAACCATATTGCGGGTAAGGGTACGGTGAGAACGCTGAAAAAGCTTTACCCCGACGAGAATATAGTTGCGGTGGATTACGACCCTTCGGCTACCAAAGTAAATCAGGAAAACAGAATTAAGCTTATGCTTGCAACCGCAAGGGAAAATAATGGACGAATAAATAATTAACGTCAAAGCGACCTGATTTTCTGTGAATTCAATAACTAATCATATTAAAAAGAGTCAAGCATCAGCTTGGCTCTTTTATGTAATCCGTGTACTATTTTTAGGACATCGTATCAAATTTACGAGTAAATATAAGTTGGTATTCAGCAGCAGAGGAAAATGTCGCGTCCGACAAAATATAAATAAGTTTGAACAGTAAATAGATTTAATTTGTATAAAAGTCTTGACAAATACATATAATATAATTATAATATAATTATGGAAGAAATAAGTTTTGAATGGGATGCAAACAAAAACGAAATAAATAAAAATAAGCATAAAATTTCGTTTGACGAGGCAAAAACCGTATTTTATGACGAACAAGCATTGATAATCGACGACCCTGAACATTCCGCAGAGGAAGAGCGATTTATTATTCTCGGATTCAGTACGCAAGCAAACTTACTTGTCGTCTGTCATTGTTATAGAGCTGCCGATATGGTAATAAGAATTATATCTGCGAGAAAAGCTACTAAAAACGAAGCAAAATATTATGAAAAGAGAGGTGATTAAAATGATGAATGAATATGATTTTTCAAAATCAAGACCAAATCCTTATGTTAAGAAGTTAAAAAAGCAAATAACTATAAATCTTGACAATGATACTATCGATTATTTTAAAGGACTATCGCAGAGTACGGGTATACCTTATCAAACACTTATAAATTTATTTCTTGCCGACTGTGCAAAGAATAAAAAGCAGCTTACGGTTGCATGGAAATAAACGTAATAAATTTAAACGGCAGTTTATACTGCCGTTATTTTTTTGTCCTTAGCCGATTGGGGGGGGCGCGAAGTATGCAGGTTTATTTGTTAAAATGAAAATCCGTATCATTTTATATTAACGATAAAGTAAAAGATTTTGGCTTGCGTAAAATATTAACGCAAAAACAACTGTAAAACTTGTAAGAACGTTAATAAACAACAAAAATTATTCAAAAAAAGTTATTTTAAATAATTTTATGCAAATGTATTTACATTAACGATAATGTATGTTATAATGCTTTTGACAATGAAAATATAGCCCGAATTGGCACGAAAAGGCGCCTTTTCGTTGTTGTTAGCATTACCTGCTAACAACAAAAAACATTTATCGGATTAAAAAAATTAAACGGAGCGGATAAAATGCAGAATGTAAGAGTAACTACTTTGAGCGACATAGCGGAGCGTATGGGCATCTCGGTCAACACGGTAAGCCGCGCTTTAAGGAACTGCTCGGATATCGGCGCGTCTACAAAGGCGGCGGTCAAAAAGATTGCCGACGAAATGGGTTATCAGCCAAATAAAGTCGCAAGCTTTATGCGTACGAAAAAATCGAATATTATTGCCGTAGTTATTTCGTCGCTCAGCAATCCGTTTTTCTCTATCAGTATGGATTTTGTGTTTGATTATCTTACGAAAAAGAATTATCATCCGTTGATAATAGTTAAAAAGGAAGGCGACCTGTCGGTTGAAGAGGTTGTCCGCTGTATGCAGAGCGGTGCGTGCGGAATTCTTACGTTTATTGACCTTGACGAAGAGACTGCGGATTATTGCGAAACTTATAAAATTCCCGTTCTTCTATGCGGTTCCCGTCCACGCGACGAGCGGATAAGCGCAGTGTATTCCGATGATAACCGTTGCGGAAAGCTCGTTGCACAGGAAGCCGTTTCTCACGGCGCTAAAAATCCCTGTTATATAAACGGCGCACTGTCCGACCTGAACAACGGCAGAAGAAGCGGTTTTATAAAAGTTTTGGAAAATGCGGGTATTCACTGCGACAGTTATAAGTTCGACTATGAAGACAGAGAGGCGAGCGCAGAGTCGATTAAAAAGCAAATAGAGGACAACGCAAACGACTTTATTTTCTGTTTTAACGACGAAATAGCAACGGTTATGCTTAAAGCCTTTGACGCGGACGGCGGTTTTAAAGGCGAGATTTTCGGCGTCGACGGCATATCGAAATATCTGCCCTATTCGAGAAGCGTTAACAGCGTGGGTGGGAATCTTCAAAGCATAGCAACTCGTTGCGGGCATATACTTCTTGAAAAGGTTGAAAAAGGCGACGTGAAAATTGTACGCGAAGTATTCCCGACGGAAATTATATTGAGATAAAAACCGTAAGGGTTAAAGATAAAAGGAGAAAATGATGGCAGGAATATCTTTAAGACATATCTATAAGGTATATCAGAGCAAAGAAAAGGAAAAGAAACGCAAAAAGAAGGACGACGGCGCAAAGAAGCGCAAGGGTGATTTTCTTGCGGTCAGGGATTTCAATATGGAAATCGAAGACGGCGAGTTTATCGTATTCGTAGGACCTTCGGGCTTCGGTAAATCCACAACTTTACGAATGATTGCCGGTTTGGAGGAAATAACTGCGGGCGATTTGTACATAGGCGACAGACTCGTAAACGACGTTGAACCTAAGGACAGGGATATTGCAATGGTATTCCAGAATTACGCGCTTTATCCGCATATGACTGCGGGTGAAAATATAGGCTTCGGTTTAAAAATGCGTAAAGTTGCAACGCCGAAAAACGATGAAAACGGCAACCCGGCGCTCGCAATAGATAAAAAGAAGATACGCGAGCTTAAAAACAGTCTTAAAACCGTACATATAGATATTCGTTATGCCGAGGAGAACGACGCCGAGCTCGTGTTCAAATACAGGCTGTGCGAGATAAAAGCAGAATATGAAAAGCTTTTAAAAGAGAAGAACGCCGCGCTCGACGGTAAGAGCGGGGAACAAGCCAAAGAAATATTGCTAAGCTTCTCGGAGCGTGAAAAGGCGATAGCCGACTTGGTAAACGAAGTTCTCGCGGCTCAGAAGGCGGTAATTAATGAAATCAGACTCAGATATGCCGGAAAGAACGAAAAGGCCGAAGAAGCGGGAAATCTTGCAAAAGAGCTTGCAAATAAGGCTTCGGTAAATCTCGGCGACATAAGAGAAAGCGACATAAAGCTTGCGCTTACAGAAAGAAAGAAAAAGCTCGAAAGGGATTTAGAGTACTATACGAATACGCCGGTGCAGGTGTATGAATACCGCCACATTCCGAAAGAAGAAATAGAAAAGAAGGTTAAATGGGCGTCGGAAGTACTCGGCGTAACCGAGCTGTTGGATATAAAGCCCAAAGCAATGTCGGGCGGACAAAGACAGAGAATTGCGCTGGGGCGCGCTATCGTGCGCGAGCCGAAGGTTATGCTTTTGGATGAACCGCTTTCAAATCTCGACGCAAAGCTCAGAACGACTATGAGAAGCGAAATAGTCAAGCTTCATAACGAATTAAAGACGACGTTTATTTATGTTACGCACG
>CAJTJC010000035.1 GCA_910576655.1 uncultured Christensenella sp. | reverse complement strand
TGAGGCAAATCTTACTTTTGAAAACGTTATAGTAAAGTAGTACAATAATCGTTTGATGATTCCAAAATTTGGTTATAAAGATTATATATTATCTACAAGGGAGAAATAATGAGATATACAAATTTTATCATTAAAAAATACAAAGGAATTGAAGAGAATAACGACACGCCAAAACTAGAGATAAAAATTCAGAAAGGTAAAGCAGCTGCCCTAATTGGCGAAAATGAATGCGGCAAGAGCACCATACTAAAAGGCATATATTGTTTTGACTATAGAAATGACGAGCAAAACAAACAATATAAGCATCTTGACGTTTTAAAAAACAGAAATTCTACATCAAGCGATAACGCTACTATACAAGCAGAGCTAACTAGTGAAACTGGAGACTACGCTTTTATTTTGGAATACTTTAATGAGGCATTGTTATTTTTAAAAAATAGCAGTGTCGAACGAAATGAAGTTAATGGTGAACTACAGGAAAATATTGTCGAAGCCGAGAAAAGCGATGATGAAAAAATTGCTGTTATTTCAAAAGCGTTTAAAAAATTTAGCATAGCCAGACAAATTTTAAAAAAAGACGGCACTATTGAAAGTACATATTCAATAATTTTTGAGCAAGATATATCCGACTCTTTCTTTTCTAACGTTATAGGAGAAAAGTTTAAAACGAAGCAAGATGATTTGTGTAAGCTCATAATCAAGAAAATGCCGCATATGCTCTACATTACGGATTTGCCTGATTTCTACAGCGTAAACACTTTTGATGGTACGCAAGGCACTGATAAGCGAGAGCAATGTAAGAAAATTATCAATAACCTTTTTATTTCAGGGACAGAAAACAGCTTAACCGTTGAAAAGGTTTTTGATATAGCCGCCAAAGATGAGGCTGATTTTTATACTACTATTAAGGGTATTGAGCGTTATTTAAATGAAGAATTTACGTCAAGATGGAATCAATTTAAGCTTAATAAATCTTTTGGACAACTTAAAATCAAAATCGAGTCCAATCCTTCTTCAAAAAAATTAAATATTCAAGTAGCTGAAAGCTGTGGTGGCAAAGAATATTATTACCCGATCGACGAACGCAGTATGGGATTCCAGTGGTTTTTCAAGTTTGTGATGAATATAGCTTTTAATCCATTAAAAGACAACGGAATAATTTTTCTTATTGACGAACCGGGGACATTTCTTCATGAGTCTGCACAAGTAGCATTAGCCAAAGAATTAAATAATATCCTTCGCAATAACTATATGCTTTTCTCTACTCATTGCTACAGTATGTTAAATTTGAAAGAGGTTGAGCTAAATAGAATATATGTAGTTGAACGTGGGACTAAATCCATAACAGCAACTAAAGCAACCGATTATCAAGGTTATTCGGATGAAAGTAAAAAATCACCTATTTTGCCAATCCTAAATTCTTTAAGAAAAACAATAATAGATTATATTAAAGAAAATGAGAAAAAGAAAATCTTAATTGTAGAAGGGCTTTATGATAAATATGCAATTTCTATATTTTGTCAGTCATCTAAATGGGCGGATATTGAGGTGTTTCCAAGTGTTGGAGCTTCTCAAATCGCTGACAATATGAGTGAATTTAGTTATTATAAAAAGAAAGATATTTTAGCCTTATTTGATAATGATGAAGCCGGAATTCAAGCATACAATGATACCAATAAATCAAATGCTTTATACTTAAATCTTAAGGATGGGTACTTTGAAGATAACAGTAAATCCTTAGTAATGAATGATTATTTTGATTCAGAAGAGCTAAAAAACTTGTCACAATCTTTAAAGAGTAAGGGCTATGAAACGTATGGGGAATATAAGGAGACTTTGCGGATACTTTATGAAAATAAAGAGTTGGTCAATGAAAACAAAAAAATATTAACAAAGACAATAAATAATTTTGCCCAACTGGAAGAAGAAATATTAGAAAAATTTGGATTAAAAAGCAAAAAAACTCCTCAAAAATAATAGAAGCAGTTTTCATTTTTTAACTAAATTTTAGTAAAAATAATTGTCCGAAATTTTTAGGGGGGGGGCAATAAATTTACATTAAGTAAAAAACTTAATTTTTAAGTTAATTTTACAATATGTCTAATTAAGTTTTTATTCAAAAATATACAAGAGTAGTTTGGGTAACTTTGGGAAATGCTTAAAAAACCACAATATATAGTGTTTGAAGATTATCAATTTTCACTATATATTGTGGTTTTTAGTGCGTGTTAGGACTTAAAATCCTTTGAAAGAAAAACAACTGAATAAATATGCAAAAAAGATGCCGCTGTGGTGGAATAGGCAGACGCAAGGGACTTAAAATCCCTCGATGGAGACATCGTGCCGGTTCAAGTCCGGCCTCGGGCACCATCGGAACGGGAGAAATTCACAAAATTTCTCCCGTTTTGTTATGTTTGGGAAGTAATTGGGAAGTGATTTTACCCCGATTTTAGCCCAAAACCGACGGTTTTGTTTGTAACTTACAGCTCGTAGTCTATTTTGTTAATTTCTTGCAAAATATACTCTTGCGAATAGGTTGTATATCCTCTGTCCACGCGCGAAGTCTTAACGTCTGCGTCAAACTCGTGTCCCACCCATTTCATAACAAGTTCGGGATTGCACCCGCATTCTTTCGCTCTTGTGATAAAGGTGTAGCGTAGTTCGTGGATATGCCTGTCGCGGAATATTCTTTTAAGCGCATCCCGTATGGTATAGCGGTTTGTCGCTTTTGCTTGCTCTAAATCGATTAGCGGCATAACTTTTTTCATCATAGGTGATATAGGTATCTGCCTTATAACTTTTGCATAGCCCTTTCTCGTCTTTTCCGACTCGCAGTAAATAAACGTGTCGTCGTAAGTTATCGTTTCCAACTCGCCCACACGCATACCCGTATAGAGAAGGGTAAGAATAGCGGAGTTGCCTGCGTAGTGCGGGTTTTCCTTGCAGAAGTCGATAATGATTTTTTCTTCGGCTTTGGTAAACGCCTTGCCTTTCTTTACTTCGTAATGCGAAAGCACGATTTTACTCATAGGAGTTTTAATGCCGTAGTCCTCGACGATTACGTCAAATATTGCGGAAAGCAGTAATTTCAGTTTCTGCGCCGTGCGGTTTTTGCCCTCGTCCGTAAGTTCAAACAGAAAGTCCTGAATATCCTTTCTCGTTATTTCGTTGACGTGGTAATGACCGAATTTCGGCAGAATGTTCCGCGACAGCAGATTGACGTAGCTTTTATAAGTGGTTTCCTTGACCGTTTGCTTTTTGATTTTCAGCCAATCGTCTATGAAGTCCGCGAATAGGGGATAGCCTGCGTTTTGCTTTGCCTTTTCGGTTGCAAGCAGCTTGTCCAAAAATTTTTGTCTCATTATATCGAAGCTCTTGGACGCAACTTCGATATTGTAACCATCTCTGCGGAACCGCGCCTGATATAAGCCGTTCACGTAGCGGTAGGTTACGATTTTGTCGTTGATGGTAAATAGTTTCTTTAAGTAGTCGGGCATAGAATTTATCTCCTTAGGTTTGAATTTGATAAATCCGTTTGTGCCGTTCTCCTTAAAATCAGCTTTTTCTTCCTTCTTCGTAAGTACTTTCAGCCTGTCCAGAGTAATGCTTTCCGAAGCCGCTTTCAAAATAATTTGCGTAACTTCGTCGCGCTCATTTTCGGATGGTATGTACTTAATAGCGTTTAGTACTTTTTGTAATTCAAAATCTGTCAAGTATCCTTATTCGGACAGGCGGTTTTTTATTTTACCGCGCCCTTATAGCTATGAATACTATGTTCTCTTTTCATTGCGTTTTTCCTCCTTTTACATTTGTTCACGCAAATCTCGGCTATTCTGCGCCTGCGATTTGCCGTGATTTTTGGCAGCGCTGCCGCCCTTTGCGCGATAATAAACGCACACAATAATATAATTGCGCAAATTCCCACTGCTGAGGTTGCTGTCGCAACAAATTGGGTTGCGCTGGCGCAAAAGCGTGGTTTTGCTTGCGCCGTTAATTATTCAGTTGTTCTTTTAATGCCGTCCAGCCCGCATAAATGAGCTGGACTTTTGGTATGTGATGACTTTTAAGGAACTTGTTCAGTTCCTCAAAGTCTTCACGTTTCATCGAAGTCCCCCAAACCGCGTGGGCGGCTTTGCGTTCCTCTTTGTGCTTGTCTTCGTAACGTTTGTCTATTTGAGACTTGGGTTGTTTCATACGACTTTCTCCGTATAAATTAATTCGTTTAAAATTTCTTCATCGATTGCGTGTTGCAGAGCGGTCAGTCTGCGGTAATCTTC
>CAJTJC010000034.1 GCA_910576655.1 uncultured Christensenella sp. | reverse complement strand
CTCAGTTGGTAGAGCAACTGACTCTTAATCAGTGGGCCCAGGGTTCGAGTCCCTGAAGCTGCACCAAAAGAGTATAATCCGAACTCTATACTTGTTACAAGTGAGTGGTTCGGATTTACTTTTTATTTCTAAATCACATAATAAAAAGAGGAGCAGAAGCTCCTATTTTTGCTATATAAAATTACTTTCTTACACTAAGCCTGTTTTATTTAATATCATGTTGCTTTATGTAAAATCAATACCTTACATGATTTTAACATAGCGGATTAGGAAAAGTTTGCACATCATTTAGCTTTGTTTAGCGACTTCTTCACAAAACAAAACCAAAATAGTACACACGATACGATAGCAGAAATCAATTCCGTAACCCAAAACGAATTCCATACGCCAACAGCTTGAAACAGATAAGACATAAGAAATGCAATCGGAAGAATTGCAATATATCTTAACAGTGATATGACCAAGGAAGGCAGCCCTTTCCCCAATCCCTCAAATGTTCCGCTGATAACGACGGAAACGGCAGAGACGATAAAGCCTGCGCTTATGACACGAAGGGCAATAGCGCCTTGTTCCGCCGTTTGCGGCGTGTTTGTAAATATTCCCATCAATTGCACAGGGCATACAAGACATAGGATTGTGCCAATGACCATAACAATGAAACTTAAAA
This sequence comes from uncultured Christensenella sp., assembly GCA_910576655.1. Lineage (GTDB taxonomy): Bacteria > Bacillota > Clostridia > Christensenellales > Borkfalkiaceae > Coproplasma. The sequence continues at coordinate 3,863 of CAJTJC010000034.1, read as the reverse complement.
GTAGCGTAACTTTGAATATTCCTATAACCCTGTCATTTCGTTCCGCCCCAAGGTTGTAACTCACCAACGGGCGTATCCCTTGAACGATGCCGTTGATGGTAAAATAGAGAAACGTCTGCAATTTATAGTAGATCCCCAAAATCAAGACATAGACTTCAGCGAATGCAGACAAAATCATATTTAGGAACATTATCATAAAAGAAGGCAATGCCATATTGAGAGAAGCTGGGATACCCAAAAGATACAGTTTACGGCAAATTTTTTCCTCGCCACGATGTTCCATCCGTAGCCGAATGGGTATCTTTGCAATTAAGAACACGACAATATAACCGATTAATGAGAGTGTTTGCCCTATTCCTGTTGCGAGCGCCGCCCCGAACACACCCATCTCAGGGATAACCCCTGCCCCAAAAATAAAGAGCGGGTCTAGGAATATGTTGGCGATTGCGCCAATTGCCATACAGAACATTGTCGTTTTCATTCTGCCCGTTGCCTGCAATAACTTTTCAAACATCATGCCAAGTGTAAGTACGGGTGCGAATGCGATAACGACATAGAAATATTTAATACCGTATGTAGCAATCTCTTCGCTATCGGTAAAAAGGAAGATGAATGGGCGTGTGCAGAGCACACAGATGCCGGCAAGCACAATCCCGTGTAGCGCACTGAGAAGAATGCCAAGCGTTGCCGAACGGTTTGCCGCACGTCCGTTATTTGCTCCGAGATAGTAGGCGACTGTGGCATTGACCCCGATACCGAATCCGACACCCACCGCATTTGCAAGATTTTGCAGCGGATAGACGATAGAAATAGCGGTCATAGCGTTTTCACTGAATTGCGAAACAAAGAAGCTGTCAATGATATTATAGAGCGAATTGACAAGCATAGATATGACCATCGGTAGCGCCATTTTCAGTACCAACGGCAATATAGGTTTTTCTTTCATAAAAGTCTGATCCACGAGTAAACCCTCCTACGGTCAGATTTTTACGATATAATCGGATTTCCTCGCGACAGTCGCAGGAAGTTTGACTGTAGGGTTGGAGTATCCGAATGCAAGCGCCCCAACGCCGCGCAATGTTTCGGGCAACCCCCATTTGCGGAGAAGCGCCTTACCTTTTTCGCCGTCAAAAATTTCACGTTCGCGGTGTACCCATACGGAACCGAGTCCCAAAGCGTGCGCGGCGAGCATCATATTTTCCAGCACGCAACTCCCGTCTTCCACAAAAGTACTTGCTTTCCCGTCCGCAAGCACGAGAATTACAATCGGTGCCCCGTAATACGGATCGGTATCTTTTCCCATGACTTCGGCATTGAGGCAAGCTATTTCTTTGCGGTAGACAGGATCTTTGATAGCGATAATAATGGGCGATTGCTTGCCGCCTCCCGTAGGGGCGCATGTTCCAGCTTCCAACACAGCTTCAAGCAGTCCGTCTGGAACACCATTTTCGCTGAACGAGCGAATGCTTCTTCTTGTCTTAATTGCCTGCAAAACTTCGTTTTCCATAAAAATTACCTCCATAGCATAAAAAAACGCCACACAGCTTAAATGCTCTGTGGCGAAAAGATGACTCATCAGGAAAAATCCACAACGATTTTCGTAAATTATTATACTGTCGGGAAAAATGTTTGTCAAGTATTTCTTAGCGGCTTTTGCGGCATAAAGTAGCCGTTTGAAAGATTGCAAAGTATAATAAAAAACCTAACCCGAACAATAGGTGTTCGACTTAGGTTTTAAATGGTGCACCAAACGCAGCCTTATTCGAATACTGAATAAGGCTGCGTTTTTTATAGCATAAAGCCGAGCCGCTATATAAAGCGGCTCGGCTTTATTATTAAGCAATAATAACCCGAAACGAATATTCTACATCAAATGAAATTTACCTGATTAATCGCTCAACACCCGCATAATCATCGGCGCTGATTTGATATATGCCGTTATAGGGCTGCTCGATATAATACTTGCTGTTTTTTTGATAGATAAATATCGTCGAAACTCCCTTTTCCACAAAATTGAAATCTACTTTTATAGTGTTATCGGTATTAATCGGTTCATCTTGTATGCTTTCATTTTTTGTCGTTCTACCATTACTATTTAAAAGCGTTAAAAAATTCCCCATTTCATTACTGTTATCAATAACTATAATACTTTCATTTTGTGCTATTGAAATGCTTTTTAAATTTTCCGGCTTTGGTAAATTTAATTTATAAGTTCTTACGTTCAAAAAACAACCGCTAAAACCAATTGCCATCAAAGTTGTCAGTATAATTGCGAATATAATAAGTATTGATGATGTCCTTCTATTCTTCATAAACTATTCTCCGTTAATATCGTTTATATCAGTAATCAGTCCTGACCGAATTGTTCACATAAATTTAACCCAGCTTTACTCTGCGGCAAAGGTAACGATAGCCCTTTGTCATAATTTTCGCACGCAACCGCCACCCGAGATAGTTTACCGAGGTTGCGTAAGAACAATGTCTGAGCTTTTTGTAAAGCTTTTTGTCGCGCTGCTTTATATGCTGCCACATTTCTTTAAGTGCGCGGCGGCGCTCCTCGGAATATTCCGCACAGGTGAAGAACAGCGTATTCATCATTATAACCTGTAAGGAGTGCCACATATACCGCCTCAAGCCCTTGGGCTGACGCTTTATCGTATCGAGCGTATATGCGTCCGTCATATGCAGCATAACCCGTATCTGCTGATTATAGCGCTTGACAAAGTTGCAATAATTGACCGACTGGTCTGCTCTGCCGATAAAATAATGATATAAATCGACGTCGAGATAGAACAGCGTGCGGGTGTGCGGCAAAGGCTCGTAAGCAAAGATATTGTCAACGTAGAAGGTGTGCTCGGGCAAAACCATTCCGCTTTCAAGCAAAACCTCGCGCTTGTAGATTAGCGCATGCATAAGCATCATGTGCGAAAGTCTGAAATTTTTTATTTTATCCCAGCCGATAAATTTACCCGCCGGCATTTTGCTTGTATAGCCGGAAACATGACAGGTATTTTCAAAATACTTGTCGTACACAAAGTTGGTTATGTATAAATCCGGCGATTGCCCCGCGGATATGTGCGATTTAACCGTGTCCAGCAGCGCTTTTAAAGCGTCGGCATCAAGCCAGTCGTCACTGTCAACCACCTTGAAATAAACGCCCTGCGCAGCCTTCAAGCCCGCATTTACGCCCGAGCCGTGCCCGCCGTTGGGCTTATCAATCACCCTTACAATCTGCGGAAAGCTGCGCGCGTACTCGTTTGCGATTTGCAGCGTTCCGTCCGTAGACCCGTCGTTGACGATAATAATTTCAACGTCGTTTCCCGCAGTAAGCAGGCTGTCGATACATTTTTTCATATATCCCTGAGAATTGTAGCAGGGAACGGTAAAACTTATATATTTCATAATACTAAAATAAAATTTACTTGCGGCTTACTTTGTTTTTACTATATTATATTACCCTTATGCTTTATTTAGACAAGGGCACACAAATAGCCATGCCGCTTGCTTTGCTAACTTATTATACAATATCTGTGTTAGTGTTGTCAATAATCTTGTCTTGTTTTGTCTGTTTATGTGCGCAAGCTGCGGAATTTGCAAGGTTTTTATCTGAAAAATATCGGCCCGCCGCAATACTTTGCGGCGGGCCGAACGGTTAACTTAAATATTTTTTATCTGCTCAATCGTTTTCGTCCGCAGGCGTTTCCGACTGCTCCGAAGGTGATTGCCCCCCTGATATATCGCCGTTTTGCGTGTTTGCACCCGACTTTTCCGCCTTGCCCTTTTTAAGCACGAACGGAAGCACCGCAAACGTCACGCACAGAATTATTCCCGCGGCAAGCAATATATTCAGCACTGCCAGCAGC
>CAJTJC010000033.1 GCA_910576655.1 uncultured Christensenella sp. | reverse complement strand
AGCTGCCCGATTACGACGAGCTTATGGCTCAGATAATTTCCGTCCTCTTCGTCCTGAGACAGAAGGGAATTGTTCAGCTCGGCTATCTGAGCCATAAGCTCGTCGTAATCGGGCAGCTCGTCAATGGAATTCAGCTTGAAACGCTTTAAAAAGTTATCCGTTGTAGCATACAAAATCGGTTTACCTACTGCGTCCTTTCTTCCGCACGGGACTATCATTTCAAGCTCGAGCAGGGTATGTATTGCATAGTCGCAGCTAACTTGTCTGATTTCCTCAAGCTCGGGTTTCGTTATAGGCTGTTTATAAGCTATCAGCGCGGCACATTCCAAAATGGTTTTGGTAAATTCCTTTTCTTTTATCGGCGTAATTACGTCCGATACCGCGTTTTTATACTTCGGATTTGTTGCAAATTGAAGTTTTCCGTTAAAGGTCAGCAGGTGAATTCCGCTGTCTTCGCTGTATTTTTCTTTAAGCTCGCTTATGCTTGCGTTAACTGATTTTAAACTGCAATCGAGTTTTTCAACAATAAATTTTACGGGCACCGCCTCACCTGAAGCGAACACTATTGCCTCAATTATATTCGTCAAATTCTCCACTTGAAACTTCCTTTATATCCCAATCGGGATTGAGTTTAATATTTATAGTTCCGAATGAACAAGCCTGTTCAACCATAATGTACTGATGTTTGAGCATTTCCAGAAGAGCCTGAAAAGTCGTTATAATTTCGTTTCTCGAATATGTCTGGAACAGACTGTCAAATTCTATCTCTTTCTTTTCGATAAGTCGTTCTCTTATAAGTAAAACCTTTTCCTCGACGGTGTGAACGTCTTTGGGAATTTCTTTTACGTTTGCTTTTTCGCGTTGTAAGCTTTCGTTGCGCAGCATTAAGCCCGCAAAAGCTTCCAAAAGTGCGTTAATATTAAAATCCTTGTAAACGATTTTCACTTTGCTGAAATCCGTTTCAGGGTCCTTGAAATAATATCCTATCGTTTCAAGGTCCTTCAATTTAGGTGTTTCGCCTTTAATAAGCTCGTACTCCCTCTGTTTCAGCTGCTCGATAAGCGCCTGCTGTTCTTCGCTTGCACCGCCCATCTCTTCTCCCGCGACTTCAACCACGGGAACCATGCTTTTTGACTTTATGTAAATGATTTGCGCTGCAAGAGCAAGATATTCGCTTTCCTTGTCAACGTCGCGCCGGAGCTGGGTTTTCATAAACTCGATATAGTCTAAAAACTGTTCCGTAACCTTTGAAACGAAGACGTCCTCTATTTTTATTTTCGCAGCGTTAATAAGGTGCAGCAATAAGTCGAGCGGACCCTCGAAATCGTCAAGTACGGTGTTGTAGTCTACTACCGATTCAAAATTATCAGAATAATTAGTCATAATTTATAATCCGAAAATCAAATTCCACAATGCGCTTATGGGATAACCCACTATATTTTCAGCGAAATAATGCAAGTAAAAGCCCAAAATATTGAAATACTTAAAATATTCAAGCTGAGTATATTGAACTATTTTAGTACATACGAAGCTTTCGATAACGAGAAAAATCAGGATAAAGTGACCGTAATTTTTTAAAAATCTTCTTACCGGATTGATTTCTCTCGTGAACGATTCAACTACACGAAAACCGTCCAGTGGATTGAGCGGTAAAAGATTGAAAACGAAAACCGAAAGACTGTACAAATAAATTAAATAGAAAACGAGTCGTATAAAGTCAACGACGAAAATTGCTGCCGAGGTTTCCGCAAGCGGCATTATAACTACGCTGAACAAAAGATAAAGCGGATATGATATAAAAGCTATTAAATAGTTTGTAACCACTCCGGCAATCGCCGTCGTAAACAGCCCTATTCTGTATTTTTTGAAGTTATAAGGATAAATCGGAACGGGCTTTGCCCAACCGAAGCCCGTAAAAACGCATAGTATGCAGCCGATAGGGTCCAAATGCTTTAACGGGTTTAGCGTAAGTCTTCCGTACATCTTTGCTGTTGCGTCGCCGTTTTTATATGCAACGAACGCGTGTGCAAATTCGTGCGGAATAAAAACGAACAGTACCGCTATTACAGAGGCAAACAGCGTGATTAATTCTGTTTTCATTTAAGTCGTTCCGGAACTGCGTCGTTTCTTACGATATCGTCGTAAGTCTGCGGTTTTATTATATATTCCGCTTTTCCCTCGTTAACGAGAATTGCAGGCGGAATAAAGTTTCTGTTATAATTGCTTGCCATTGAATAATGATATGCGCCCGTCGAAAGAACCGCAAGTATATCACCGCTTTCAGCTTCAGGCAAAGCGACGCCCGCAGCGATAATATCGCCGCTTTCGCAACACTTTCCGGCTATCGTTACTATTTCGGTACAGGGCTCGTCCGCCCTGTTAGCCAAAAGCGCAGAATATTTCGATTGATACAAGGCATAACGCGGATTTTCAAACATTCCGCCATCAACGGCTACGTATTTTTTTACTCCGACAATATCTTTAATAGCGCCAACGGTGTATAACATTATTCCCGCCTCTCCTACAATCGACCGTCCTGGCTCAATCATTAAAAAAGGCTGACGCAACCCGTATTCGGCAGTTTTTGCTTTGATTACGTCGATTATACTCTTCACGTATTCGCAATAATCTTCGGGCGCATGCGCTCGGTCGCCTTCGCTGTACCAAATCCCGAACCCGCCGCCCATGTTGAGAGTTTCGGTTTCGAAGCCATGTATTTTTTTCATATCGGCAATAAAGCAAAGCATCTTTTCAGTCGCAAGCTCAAAAGACTGCTTTTCGAATATCTGAGAACCGATGTGGCAGTGAAAGCCCTTGACTGTCAGGTTACGCTTATCAAGCAAATAAGTCAACATATTTTCGGCAGAACCGTCGAATATGGAAAACCCGAATTTGCTGTCCGTTCTTGCCGTCTGAACGAAAGCATGCGTGTGTGCCTCTATACCGGGGTTAATACGGATTAGCACGTCTTGATTTACCCCTCTTTTCGCCGCAAGACTGTCCAAAATATCCGCTTCGCGAAAGGAATCGACTACGATTAACCCTACGCCGTTATCAAGAGCAAGCTCAAGCTCGCTTAAAAGCTTATTGTTTCCGTGCAGACAAATCTTAGCGGGATTGAAGCCTGCGGAAAAGGCAGTATAAAGCTCTCCGCCGGACACTGCGTCAATTCCGATATTTTCCTGAGCCGCGATTTTATAAATAGCTTTACAAGAAAACGCCTTCGAGGCATAGAGAACCAAACCGTGCCCGCCGTAATATTTGTTCAAAGCATCCTTGTAAGCGCGCATCATAACGCGTATATGCTTTTCGTCGTAAACGTATAACGGCGTTCCAAATTGCTTTGCGATATCGACGGTGTCCATTCCGCCTATTTCCAAATGTCCCTTATTGTTGATTTTGAGAGTATCTCTTTCGTTCATTTCCGTCTCCGCAAAACGTATAAGAATATTTTAGCAAAATCGTAAAAAATAGTCAAATAATTTTCGGCATCCGCATTGCGGATGCCGTGTTCAATATTTATTAAATTAAATCGCCCAATTTTCTGAAATATTTTTAAAATTATCGCCGAAGCCTGCTTTCTTAACGTCTTCTGCCGCAACGGCGTTTACTGTTTCGTAAAGCACTCCGTCCTTATATATTTCAATCGTTCCAACGCTTTGCCCCTTGGCAACAGGCGCCTTAACCTGATTTGCAATTACGTTATAATATATTTCGGGCTCTTTATCCTTTTCGGTAAATACATAGCAATTTTTTTCGGGATAAACAGCAAAGCTCTGTTTTTTACCGCCCGATAAGGCAAATTCGTCGTTTAAAACTACGTCTTTATCTAAAATAGTTTTGTTTCTGAAATTAGCAAATCCGTAGTTAAACATATTGACCGTCGAAGCAAACCTATGGTTGCTGCTGTCTGCGCCGAGAACCGCCGAAATCAGTCTCATATTATCCTTTTTTGCTGTTGCAGTAAAACAGAAACCCGCTTCGTTGGTAAATCCCGTTTTACCGCCGTCGCAAAGCTTATATTTTCTTAACAGCTTGTTCGTGTTTGTCATTGAGGTTATCCTGTTGTCGGGATGAACAAAGTCCTCAAGCCAGATTTTGCTGTAATCAAAGTAATTTTCGTATTTGAGCAAGTTGCGAAACATAACGGCAACGTCCTTTGCGCATGAGTACTGCGTGGGTTTAGGCAGACCTGTACAGTTCGCAAACAGCGTATCGTTACAGCCGAGTTCGGCAGCTTTTTTGTTCATGGCAGCGACAAAACTATCCTCGCTGCCTGCAACGGTTTCAGACAGGGCAACGCAGCTGTCGTTGGCAGAACAAACGACAATGCTTTTTATAAGTTGGTCGACCTGATATTTGCACCCGCTTGCAAGGAACACCTGCGAGCCTCCCATTCCCGAAGCGTTATCGCTAACCGTTACGGTATCGTCAAGGGACAGTTTACCGCTGTCGATTGCGTCAAGAACCAAAGTAAGCGTCATTACCTTGCACATGCTGGCAATAGGCAATCGCTCGCATTCGTTTTGTTTATAAATGCATTCACCGGAATTGCTATCCATCATATACGCGGATTTACAACCGACGGTTAAGCTTTTGTCCGAATTATCA
>CAJTJC010000032.1 GCA_910576655.1 uncultured Christensenella sp. | reverse complement strand
ATTTAAATGACACAATCTCACCTCCTTAATTTATTTCCGTTTATGTATCGGATTTACAAGGAGAAGTAAAAATCGGCACTCTGTCCGAAAGCCGAATTCTATTATTTCTTGTACAGAAAATCCTTCTCCTACTTATAAGCCTCGAGAACGCCGAAAATATTACCGAAATCCATAAAAAATTTTTTGAAAATTATATTTTAGCAAATATTGACAACTTTTGTCCTCTATGTTATAATAATCCAAAGGGCATATATAACTAAACGGTCGGACGTAGAACACGGCTATTTGTTTTGACTTATGCAAGTGAGCAAAGCAACTATCATTGACTTACGTAACACTTTTTAATTAGTTGTGCCTGACAAGGTTGCACGGGAGTAGTGTATCCTTTGTTAGGCTATCTTTATGCCCTCCAAAGCCGGAGGACTTTTTCTTTCCTCCAAAAAACTCAACCTTTAAGGAGGTCAAATATGAACAACTATGATTTACACAAGATTGAAGCACTCATTGGATACGAATTCAATGAACCAATGTTATTGCAACAAGCATTTATACGCCGCTCTTACGCCCAAGAACACGGTGGACAGAACAACGAGGTCCTAGAGCTATTGGGAGACTCTGCACTTAGTACCGCAGTGATTAAAAAATTGGCAATATACTATGGTTCATTTAAAAATAGCGGAGAATTTGCCACTCGATATCAGGAAGGGAAACTTTCCAAAATCAAAGAGAAGTTGGTAGAAAGTTCTATGCTTGCACATAGAATCGATCAACTTGGTCTAGCCGATTACTTAATCATGGGCAAAGGTGATATTAATAAAAATATACAAGAAGAAGAAAGTGTAAAAGAAGATTTATTTGAAGCCATCATCGGTGCCGTAGCAGTAGATTGTGAATGGGATATTGACACAATTCAAGATGTAGTCGAAGCAATGTTGGATATTGAATATTACCTTGATAATGGTTTTAGTGATGAAAACAATTTTGTTGATCTCGTTCAGCAATGGGCGCAAAAAGCCTATCATCAAATTCCACTTTATGAATTCGAAGATAACGAAGAAGGCTTTAAGTGTTTTTTACGCTTACCTGATATCGATGAGGAATTTTCGGGCGAAGGTTATAGTAAAAGTTTAGCAAGATTAACCGTTGCCGCAACAGCTTATGAATACTTAGAAGAAAACGATTTATTAACAACAATGCGTGATGAAATCGGTGCCCCTTGCGAAGAGAAAGCTGTCAGCCAATTGCAAGAACTGGCTCAAAAGGGTTATATTAACTTTCCCCACTATACTTTCATAGAAGACCATGACGATAACGGCAATCCTTTATGGACTTGTATATGTGAAATTGAAGGCTATGATGATAGTTATGAAAACTCGTGCAGTTCAAAAAAAGAAGCCAAACGCGCTTCCGCTTACGAAATGTTGTTAGATTTATTAGACGACTATATAGACGAGGAGTAAATGATAATGGAACAACAAAAGAAGATATCTCAGTATGATTATCAAAATGCCATTAAGCCTTTTGAACAATTTATTCGCGAAAAAGACATTAGATTAAGAACAGATGAATATATTATTCTTCACTTTGACGGTGTGGGAATGACAAAAAAATATTTAAGCCGTATGGCTTCAAGCGACAAAAAAGTTTTTGCTGAATGCTTACTAAAAACAGCTCAAACGCTTTGCTCTCATTTCAAAAGTACGCGCATTGCATATGTTTATAATGACGAAATCTCCTTGCTCTTGGAAGGACAAGATGTCGTTAATAATTATCATAATCGCGTACAAAAATTAGTTTCAATTGCATCCGCTAAGGCTTCAATTGAATTGTTTAAATGCTTGAAAATCAATGAACACATTGCACTGTTAAAAGAAATGGAATCATCGTGTTTATTTGCCGTCAAATGCTATAATTTACCTCAGCATTTGGTCAACGATTATTTTAAAGCTCGACTTCTATCTTGCAAAAAGTCAATATTTGATCGCAAAGGAAATTTTGAAGAAAAAGAATCATGGGAAAAGTTTGGCTATCTAATTACATATCAGTCTCCTGCCTGGAAAGACGAATGCATTGACTTTTCAAGAATGAAACTAACCAAGAAGCCACAAGACGAATATTACTCTTTAAATCGAAAAACTAATTAGGAACAAGCCGCCGACGGAATACCGTCTGCGGCTTATCTGTATTTAGGTAACTTCTTGCCCGAATAGTATCTATAAAATTGTCTTAATCGCTTATTTCGCCATTTAGCAACATAAGGATAAAACCGTAGCGTTAAAAATTCCTCCACGCTCACGTTCAATCGCTTTGTAATCTTTTCTACCGAAGCAAATATGCTTGTATAAAACTTGTCCGAATCTTGTAACCCTACCCTTTGTCTTCTATTCATCTCGTTGCAAAGCCTTATATAGACCGCGCCGATAATTGAAGGCTGATCCCCGTAATAATCCTCATAATGCTTTCTGTCTTCCTCGCTCGCACTTTTCAGATACTCAGAAATTTCCTCGTCCATTTTATCGTTATCAAAAAAGTAATAAGTCAAGATATAGCGGCATAATTCACCAAAACTGTAAAACCAGTGCGTGAACGGCATCAAATCACACAATAGTTTGCGTAGAACGAACTCCAACTCTACGTCAAGAAAATACGGCATCTCCAAATGTTTCATAAACCTGTTCCAGCAATGCCATGCAAACTCTGTCCTATTTCCCGTTTTGAATATGTAATCATCCACTGAGCGGTCTGCCTTTTTGAGCGCGGAAGATATATACCCTTGCGTAACTCCAAGTTCTTCGGCGGCTTGTTTTTGCGTGTTACCGTCAGACATAACTTCTAATTTCTTTCTATCTTGATGAGGCAAATTCCCTAAAAGAATATCTCTGTCTATCTCCTCGTTCACAAGAACATTGAAAGGAATGTCTTTATTAATTCGGCGTTGCTGTTGCTTGGGCGTAAGCTCGTCTTCGTCCTTATTTGAAATCCGATATGTATGGCGTTGATACTTGTGGGTATTGTTGTATTCCAGCCTATCCAACTCGAACAGAGCTTCCCATTCCTTCTCGCTTACTTCGATGACAATATATGCCTTCGGTCCGAACCAAACGTCGGGGTTATCTTCCGCATCGCAAGGGTAATAATAGAGAAATTTCCCTTCCGTTTTCGCGGGTTTCTTTTTCTTATTGAAGTGATACGCTAACTTATCCATGTGTTAATTATAACATAGTAAACTTGACAGATATAGGCATATATTAGAAAATTTTTCAAGAAATTTTGTATCAATATTTTTCCCAAAAAAGTGGTGCACACGTGGTATTATTTTCAATGCCTAAGCAGGTTAAGGGCAATGCCACAATGTGGTATTGCCGACCCGTTCGCTTCGCTCACTTCGAACAAGCGGGAAACCCGCGTTTTCGTTGCCTTTCGGCAAGGGAAATTATGGATCATTTATTCCTCCGTTTCGTAATAATAAGAATAATCAATTCCCTTCATAAACATTTCGCGGTTATCAATTTCGTCTGTCAACGCACCGCTTATGAGTGCAAAAATTTCGCTTGAATCAACGGGACTTTTCTGCATTGCGGAAAGGTACGCCCGCTTGTCTATCTTGCTCCAATCCACGCATTTGCGTAAATTCTTTTTCAGAATTAAGTCGAGCCAAATTCTCGTACTTCTGCCATTGCCTTCCATAAGCGGATGAGCGATGTTCATTTCTACATACTTCTTAACGATATCTTCACTATTATCTTCAGGCATTTTGTCAATGATTGCAAGATTTTCTTTTAGATACATTGACGGGGCAAACGCAAATCCGCCTTTCGCAATGTTCAAGCCTCGAATTTTACCCGCAAAATCGTACAAACCACCGAATATGTATCCGTGAATTTGCTGTAACCCTTTTGTCGTTCCAACTTCGATTTCATCAATCAAGCCACTTTCAAAAAGTTCGTAAGCTTTCTGTTTACTCTTTTCGTCTAACGTGCTTCCGATGCCTTTTACCCAGCGTGAAAAGTTTTCTTTATTCTTTGCGGGGATGAGAGCAGTAATAAGGGTAACGCCGTTGTCGTCCACAACGTCGGTAAGATAAGATTTTCCGTCATTTGCCTTTAATTTCAGTTGTCGACAAATTGTAGACAACTGATTTTTACGCCGTTTCAATGCGTTCCAATAGGAACGTGGATTACTGCTTTGCGTCAACGCTTCGGCAATATCCATAGCGCAAAACCACCATTTGGAAGTATCGTCGTCCCAAACGGATCTAACCGGGATATCCTCAAAAAATCTAATCGATGTTTTTATCATTGTAATTCAATCCACACTTTTCCTTTATTTTACCACAAAAGTTGAATTCTTGCAATCGGTTCTTACGCTTTTCTAAAGAAGATGCTCCCCCTACTTCTATTGACAATAGCCTTAGAAATATGCTATAATATGTTATAATTTGATAGGTATAATATGGAATTCTCTAAATTCTGCCTTGAAACAAGGCTAAAACTTAATTTAAGTCAGGAAATGTTGGCGCGAAAGCTCGACGTTTCTTTTGCTACAATCAATCGTTGGGAGAACGGCAAAGCTCTTCCCCAAAAGCTGACCCTATACCGTTTTCTTCGCAGAACTTTTCAAAACGGTATAGGGTCAGCTTTTGGGGAAGAG
>CAJTJC010000031.1 GCA_910576655.1 uncultured Christensenella sp. | reverse complement strand
TGCGTCGTCGCAGACCCGTGCGTTGCCGTAGACCCATGCGTTGCCCTCTTGCGACAAATTATCCTCGTTTTCTATGTATCCGCCCAGCTCACCCGCTTGCACGCCACCGAATGATTTTGTTGCCCTAATACGATGCAAGGTATTGCCGCAACACGTGATAGTGTCTTCGGTCAATTCATATTTTTTGTCCATGATTTCTCCTTGACTTTAATATATTATTGTAGTATACTGCCTGTATAAAAGGCTTGTCCTTTTGGTTTAATCAGGCGTTGCCGTCGGGTGTCAATCGTATCGGCGACGTCTTTTTTTGTTTCGGACGCTTTACGGTAAAGCCCTTGTAAGCGACGAGCGAACGTATCGCGTCGTCGAGCTCCAAGCGGTCGTCCGCCGACGCATAGAACACGCCGTCGAGATAAATGTTATACTGCCCGAAATTGTACTCCGAGCGCACTGTGTGAACTTGTCCGCTCCCGTCATAATACCGTACCGTTTTCATACTCACCTCCTTTAAAGATTTCTCGGCGAATGCGCTATGTAATGTCTTTGAGCTGTCGCGCTATCTCCGCCTGTCGGCTTTCCAGCTCCGCACGCCGCGCCTCGGCTCGTTCCCACTTTTTGCGCATTCGCTCTTTCGTCCAATAGTTCGGGTCGAATACCTGATTGCACTTGACGTGGAACTCGTAATTGTCCTCGGCAACCACAACGTAAGGCTCTGCCATGAACTGCTCATGCGTGAGAACTCGACCGTCCGCCATTACGTGCGTCACCGTCGGGTTAACTTTTTTCCGTTTCATTACTGCACCTCTCGCCGCCTTTATATGCGGCGCGCGCTTGTCCGCGTTACGACTTTTCAGTTCGTCCGAGCAAAGAGTCCGTCGTGCACCCGAACAAATCCGCAAGCGCACAAAGCATGTCGTTGCTCGGCTTTCTCGTGCCGAGCTCATAGCCCTGAATGATTGTATGCGACACGCCGAGCCGACGCGCAAGCTCGCTTTGCGTCCAATTCCGCTCTTCTCGAAACGCCTTAATTCGTTCTTTGAACATATTTACCTCCTTTGAATTTTTAATGACTGCACTCGATTATTACGACTGCCGTTACACCGTACCGCATGCTATCGACAGCTTTTCGCTGTCCTCTGTCGTATGCCGCACCCTCGTCCGCACGATTGTATCTATACCATTTATCGTAAACGCCGACACGCCTGTCGTTATAACCCGCTTTCTCGTCTTTCTTCGCGGTCTCTTCGCGCATGGCTTGCAACTCGCTCTCCGTGTAGCTCTTGCTTCCTATGAGATACCGCGTCTCGCCGTCGATATAGTATTTAATCATGCTTACCTCGCTTGTTTCCCGTTGACTTTTGGCTATCCTTGTGATAAAATAGTCTTGCAACGTCGTTGTATAGTTAGTATATAGGAATTTTTTTCTGTTGTCAAGTATTTTGAGGAATTTTTTTCTGTTTTTTTATTTTTTCGGAGGTCGTTCACAAATGATTTTTATTTCCGCGCTAACAGCAAGCGAAACCATATCGCTTGTCGCGTCCATAGGAGCAGTTATTAGCGCAATGTTTTCTGCTGTTGCCGCGTTTTTTATGTGGCGTCAAAATTTTGCACGAATAAATATAGATATATCAAACGACATATCTACCGAAACTCCGCAAAACGTATATAATAATGAACATGATTTTGCTTTTTCATGTCTTACCATCCATAATGCATCCCCTCGTCCGATTACTCTTTCGGATTGTTATATAGAAATCGATAAAAAGAAATTCCATGCATTGCGTCAAGACATGGAATACAGCTTAAATATATCAAACATGGAATTGAAACAATCTAAAAACGCCAAACGAATAGTGTACAAAAAAGACAAAGTTGACTGCTTTTCACGCGTTCCGATAGAATTGACTTCTTTTCAAGCCAAAGAATTGCTTTTGATATTCCCCGACTTTATGCATGCTAATGCAAGCGTGCTTATGGGAACAATTTGTTTTGAATACGAAAAATTGCGCATTAAACGCAAAAAAGTCATCCTACATAAATTAGCTGGCGTTAGTTAGTTCGATAAGAAACTTTAATATATCGAGTGTTGGTTGATAATCACAATGAAAAAGTTCACCGCCTAAAATTATGTTTCCCGACAGTAACTCCACTGCCCTATCTTGACAGAATTTACGCAAGCCACCATTTGCCTCTGTTTTGATATTTTCCAACATAGCCTTGACATCCTCGTCATCAATACTATGGATTTCCCATCTGCGTTGTCCACCCGATGTCATATTGCCCTGTATAACTGCACGTTTCATACCTCACCTCGCAACTTTGTTGATACCAATAGTATATTAGGAATATTCCGTAATGTCAATACATTTTAAGGAGAAATTATGACCACACTTGAAAAAATCCAAGAGTTACTCAACAAACGCAATATGAGCGCATATAAGTTAAGTTTAGAAATAGGTTTAAACAAAACTTTTCTAACAGACTGGAAAAACAGCAAAGCCAAACCCTCCGCCGACGCTCTAACCAAAATCGCCGACTATTTTAACGTATCGTTCGATTATTTGCTTGGACGAACTGAAAATCCAAAAGGCATATCGGCTCCGAACGTATTGCAAACCTATTCCGAAAACGATATATATTCATTCCCCGTCATAGGCACAATTGCGGCAGGCTATAATGGATTTGCAGATGAGGAATATACAGGCGAAGATATTGTTGTTCCACCGCACTTAATCAAAACTCATAATCCAAACGACTATTTTGTATTGCAAGTTAAAGGAAATAGCATGTATCCCCTACTTGAAGACGGAGACAAAGTTCTTGTCAAACGCTGTAATTCGGTAGATAGCGGAACGATTGCCGCGGTAGGCTATAACGGGAATGAGGTCACCGTAAAAAAAGTCGAATATGTAAATGGAGAAGATTGGCTGCGCCTTATTCCACGAAATCCCGAATATCCCGTTAAGACTATCAGCGGCAGCGATTTAGACCAATGCCATATTTACGGCGAAGTCGTATATCTATTCAGAGACAAAATCATTTTCTAAAAATCAAAAAACAATTAAGGAGTTACTCATGAAAAAATCACCCATTACCAAACACGCAACAACAATAATTTTAATAGCCATTATAGTATTAAACATTATAACATACTTTATGCCATATTACAAAAGTACATATTCACCCACATTTGGAGATAAAGAGGTAACTAATATGTACTTGTATTCAGGTTATTTTTCCGTTACTCCATTTACAACTATGACTCTGATTATTCCTATACTGGCTATTGTTTTTCTTTTAACGGATTTTAAAAACGGAAAACCACTCTCATTTGCGCTAATTGCATCGCAGTTTATGTCGAATATATTGTTAATACTTTCTACTAAATCATATACAACAAATCGCCAATCAAGCAATTACAATTACAGCATTATGTATGGATACTATATGTGCATAGTCATGACGGTATTATTGGCGTTAGCTCTTATTTGCTCTATTACCATTTACATAATTATTGAACGCAAAAATTCCGCACAACCGCAATCTCATACCAAACAAATTGACCCACCTGTTATAAAAAAATCCAATATAGACATATTTAAAGAACGAATTAACACACTTAATGAATTGAAAAACGACGGAGTGCTTAATGATAATGAGTATGAGCAAAAGCGTAATGAAATAGTAAAGGAGCTTAAATTATAAATGTAAACACACGCGTTACAATTTTTTCCAAAATTTTGGAAAAAATCATTAAACCCCTTGACAACTTTGTGGCAATTTGGTAATATACTAGTTAAGGACGATCGTTAAGGCTGGTCTTTAACGGCATGAAAGTGGTCGGTATGTTAATGCCGACTTTTTCATTTAAAGGGGATTATCTTATGGAAAACGGAAAAACGTTTAAGACATACGTAGAACAAGTAGAGATTTTAAAGTCTCGGAATATGATAATTGATAATCCGGAGTCCGCTATACGCTTTTTAGAAATAAATAATTACTATAATGTTATAAACGGCTACAAAGCCCCATTCCTTAAACCTAAACAGCTAATTCATTAGAGACCAAAATAACAAATACGCGACTATAAGTTGTCTTTATTATAGCATATATCGCGCAAAAATGCTATCGAATGCCGAAATATGCAAATAATTTTTAATGAGGTGGTATTATGGAAACGGAAAACTACTCGCTTACCAATCCGCAAAAGCAAACGGCATTAAGCCTCGTCCTGAAATGCGGTATATCGCCCGACCACAAAGGCTGCTTCTATCTCGCCGATGCAATCGAGATTTTTGCACAAAATCGGCAGCCGTTTTACTCGGTATGCAAACAAATAGCGGACAAGCACGGCGTTAACCGCAAAACCGTAATGCGCGAAATCTCCTATGCTTTATCGCGCGTCAAACTCGAATACGCCTGCAAGCAGTAATTACTTGGCAGGCTCCGCGCTCGCCCACTCCTCGAACTCGTGCAAGAACGCAATGCGTCGCAGTATGACCTTGTTTTTTGCGTGTGCAATCCTCGCATACCCCTCGCGCTCGGAGCTGAACGCGGCGTAGACGATTGTGCAAACCTGCATTAAGAACAGCGCCCAAGCCCCTATATCGGCAATATTCTTTGCGGGCTCGGGCGCGAGCAACGCAAGCGCGAGTGCGGTCACTGCCGAACGCAAGGCGCGGAATATTATACGCACAGCCTTGTCCGCGCGTTCGTCGTAATTGACGCCGTACTCGTCTACCGCGCGGCTGTCGCTCAACAGCTCCATATAGCGTATGGGCTTGACGCGCACTCGCCCGTCGTTTATACGAACTATCACTCGCCGCTGACGGTATTTATACCCGTCGTCCTTTAACTGCTTAGCCGATAGCGTCTTTAACACCGTATCGTACGTCTTTCTGTCGATACCGACGCTTGCCAGCATTACGGTTATTTTATTATCGAGCATATCGGCGGTTTTTTTATCGCAGAACTCGCGCAAAACGCCGAGCCGCTCGTTATCGGTTATCTTCTTGATATGGTCCGCATACAGCCTGCAATTACTTTTATAGGCTGAATTTTCCTGCGCCTTTGCGCGCTCCGAACCCGAATTTAACCACACTATCGACGTCGTAACGATTAAAAACAAGTTAACCATAAGCTGCGGCACAAACTCGTCCGCAGCGAACTCGTCGTTGGTCTTTAAAACAGTAAAACGAATTATGAGCAGCGTTATTACCATTAAGCCGCTTATAGCAAACGGCAATGCGCGTTGTATATTATCTTTCATTTGTCACCTCCGTGCTTACCGCGCACCTCTCGCGCGGCGAAAATGCCGAATACCGTACCCACGGCATACGACGCAAGCGTAAACCCGATTGCGCCGGAAAGCTGTAACATCGCACTTTCCATTGCCTTGCATGCCACAAACATGGCGGCAAGCAACAAAATTGGCGTTACGGCGTTAAGCGCCGTTTCGACCGTTCTTTCGCGCTTTAATTCCGCCTCCAAGTTTGCAATGCGTCCCG
>CAJTJC010000030.1 GCA_910576655.1 uncultured Christensenella sp. | reverse complement strand
CTACGAGATACCCGATTTTATTTCAGAGGACGACGACGTAATAAAAATAGAATGATTAAGAGTGCTTCGGCACTCTTTTATTTTTTGTATAATTTACCAGACCGTTACAAATAATAATACCGTGAGCGTAGCGATGATTTATATGGCGGCGGCGGGATTTTTAATATCTGTTTTTCCCATACACGTCTTCAATTACATTTATATAAACACCGAACAAAAATACGCGAGTATTAACGTAACGATTTTCAGATTTATACGAATTTACAATATTAATACAGTTAAAGATAAATTAAACGAAATGCAGGTTAACGGTAAAAGCAAAAATATAAGCTTTGAAACTTTTAAATTGAATTTTTATAAAATTTTCAATAAGCTATGTATTCATAAAATTATTCAGTTGACTGATTTCGGCGTTATGAAACAGGAGAATGCGTATGCGGCTCTTGCTCAGCACGGATTTACTACGGCATTGTATAATTTTTTAAAGATTAACGGCAATACCGTCAAGCTAAGTAATTATACGGTTTTAAATCAGGAACATTCCGAAATAAGATATTACGCCAAAGCGGTAACGATAATCAATCTTTTCGTTATCACAAAAATTATATTAGCAATTTTAATGGAGAAACTAAATGAACGCAAAAATTAAAAAAGACAAAGAAAAAGATTTCAGTCAACCCGCTTTATCTATTGATAAGGTTGCCGACGCAAACACTGTAATAGGCAAATCCATTATCACCGTAAGCGGAGCGGAGGTTATCCCGCTTTCGTCCGTTACCGTCGTAAATCTCAGCGGCGGAGGTGAATACGGTGACATTAAAACTTTTAAAGAATCTGACGGATTTAAGCTTGCTGGCGGTAACGGAACCGTAATTACCGTTAAGCCGAAGGGGTTTCTAGTAGACGACGGTAAAGGTTGCAGACTGTTAAAAATGGAAGAGGGTGCAATCGATACGCTTATAGACAAAACGGGCGAATTGATGCATAAAATTTCGGACAATGCGTAAATTCATTTTATCTTTACTGAGTCTGGCGGTAGCATTTTCGTGTATAACGGTCGCAACGCACGGCATTGACGTACAGGCGAGCGCGCGGGCGGAAATTGCAATGGAGCTATCCACCGGAACGGTACTTACGGAAAGCAATGCGCACGCGCGCCTGCCTATGGCAAGTACCACCAAAATTCTTACTGCAATTATAGCCATCGAAGACTGCAATCTCGACGAAGAGATTACAGTTCCGGATGCCGCTGTCGGTGTGGAAGGGTCCAGTATATATCTTCAAAAAGAAGAAAAGATTGACATCAGAGATTTGCTTTACGGACTTATGCTGCGGTCGGGAAACGACAGCGCCGCTGCGCTTGCAATACATCATAGCGGAAGCATTGAAAAATTTGCAGAGGTTATGTGTGAGCGGGCAAAGGCAATCGGGGCGAATAATTCTAATTTTATGAATCCGAGCGGACTTCCCGACGACAATCATTACACGACGGCGTACGATTTGTGTACCATAGCCTGCTATGCTATGAAAAACGAAACCTTCAAGCAAATAGTTTCCACTAAAAGCTATAAGGGCAAATATAAAAGCTTTGTAAATAAAAATAAAATCCTTTACAAATACGAAAACGCCAACGGCATCAAGACGGGGTATACTTTAAAAGCAGGCAGATGTCTGGTATCTTCTGCCGAACGCGACGGAATGGACGTTGTTACGGTGGTTCTTAACTGCCCGGAAATGTACGAACGCAGCATCGATATTTTTGAAACATGCTTTAAAAAGTTCAAGCTTTTAAAGCTGGATTGCGGTAAAGCTTTTAATCTTAACGGAAGACTTTGCGCACTTAGAAACGACGAAAAATTAGTTATAGAAAGCGCGGCAAAAATATCTTACCGTATAGAACCGGTCGAAAATTGCGAAGAAATTGCCCAACTTCTCATTTATAACGAAAATAAGTTGATTTTTACGGGTAAATTATATAGTATATAGTAAATAAACTTTTACGGACTATATAATGAGAATAAACAAATACCTTGCGGCTTCTGGAATTGCTTCAAGAAGAGAATGCGACAAGCTTATACAGGATAAAAGAGTAACGGTAAACGGGCGTACGGCTTTGCTCGGCGCGGAGGTTGTCGACGGCGACGAGGTCTGCGTAGACGGCAAGACTATTGCATTAAAGAAAAACGAATATTACGTTTTGAATAAGCCGAAGGGTTATATTTGTAGCGTTTCGGACGAGAAGGGAAGAAAAACCGTTCTTGATTTAATGCCTGAAAATGCAGGACGTATTTATCCCGTAGGTAGACTTGACTACGATAGCGAGGGCCTTATAATTCTTACGACCGACGGCGAGCTTGCCCAGCATTTAACTCATCCGTCGAACAACGTCCCCAAAACTTATCTCGTTAAGGTAGAGGGCAAGCTGACGGAAACGGATTTAAACCCTATTCGTAGCGGCATAGAAATCGACGGATACGTAACTAAAAAGTGTAAAGCTCATATTGTGGAAACTAATAAGGACTACACGAAAGCTCACGTAACTCTGTACGAAGGCAAAAACCGTGAGGTACGCAAAATGTTTGCGGCAATAGGGAAAGAGGTAATGCTGTTAAAGCGCATTAAGATTGGCGAACTGTCTCTGCGCGGACTTGACAGAGGAAAATACAGAAAGCTAAGTAAACAAGAGGTCGATTATTTAATGTCTATATAATTAAAAAAGCGTTTTGCATAATGCAAAACGCTTTTTATTAAATGTTTCTCATTAGTCCTACGACCTTGCCCAAAATCTGAACGTCTTTAAAAATAAAGTCCTGCATATCGTCGTTTTCAGGGTGGAGGACGATATTTCCGTCCCTCTTGAAAAATCTTTTAACCGTTGCGCTATCGTCAACGAGAGCAACGACAATATCACCATTATTTGCAGTTTCCTGCTTTTTAACGATTATTTTATCGCCGTCAAACATACCGATATTTATCATCGAATCACCCTTTACGTTGAGCATAAACAAATCGTCGCCAATAAAAAAATTGTTCGGTATCGAGTATACGCCTTCATAATTTTCGGTGGCAAAAATGGGCTGTCCCGCAGCAACTGTACCGATAAGCGGCACGTTGACGACCTTTTGTTTTAAAGAAACGGCACGGTTTCTGTTATCTGCCTTATTTATTACGCCGCGGTCGGCAAGCTCGTTTATATACGTAAAAACGGTGGCGGTAGATTTTATGTCGCAAGCCCTGCAAATTTCTCTGACGGTAGGGGAATAACCGTTTTCCGCAATGAATTTTTGCATAAACTCGAATATCATTTCACTTTTATCAACACGCTTCATTTCAGCCTCCTGAAATATTATATCATAGAAATTAAACAAAAGCAAACATTTGTTCTATATTTTTTACTTGTTTTTAATAAAATACCGTGTTATAATTTGAATATGGAAAAGAGAACGGAAAAATGCGTATTATACGACAGGGACTGCATCGGTTGCCTTGAATGTGAAATATGTGATTTAGACAAAAATAAAATTTGCGATAACTGCGGCAAATGTCTGAATATTCAGGACGACGCTGTAATAAAAATCGATAAAATACTTCTTGATACGGAATAAAGCGAGTATAGACAAATGAAAATTCTTGTAAGCGGGCTTTTAAACACCGAAACCGACGTTTCGGTGCGTCAATTTCCGATTTCATATTATCCCATAGACTATAATTTCTTCGGAATAGATACCTATGCTGCCGGCGTAGCCTTTAATATTTCCAAAGCATTGACCGTTTTAGGCGATAAGGTGCGTTTAACGTCGATAATCGGGCGCGATTTTCATGCAGCTTATATCCATAACGCTCTACGTGAATTGTCAATCGACACTAAATATATTAAGTCTAAGCTTGATAAAACTCCGAATTCCGTCGTTTTGTATGATAACGAGGGGAAAAGACAGATTTACTGCGATTTAAAAAATATTCAGGAAACGGAGTATGGATTTGAACGCTCAGTCGTACAGGATGTTGATTTAATTGTTGCTTGTAACATAAATTTCAATCGTCCGCTGTTACGAATAGCAAAGGAGGAGGGAAAGCTGATTGCTACCGACGTACACGTGCTTTCGGACGTAAATGACGAATATAATTGCGAATTTATGAAATATGCCGATATTCTGTTTCTTAGTGACGAGAATATCGGCGGAAATTATGAAGAATTTATAATTTAGCAAAAACTTATAAAAATAAAATTATAGTATTAGGGCGTGGAGGTGAAGGCGCGGCAATTTATACCCGCGAATCAGACATTATAAAATCTTTCCCGGCATTTCCAACACAAAACGTGCTAAATACCGTCGGAGCAGGGGACTCGCTATTCAGCGGCCTTCGTACACTTTTACGCTAACGGATACGAGACGTACGAAGCATTACGAAGAGCACAAATTTTTGCCTCTCACAAAATCACTTGTAACGGAGCGTCAAACGGTTTTTTAACTGAAAAAGAAATTAACGATATAGCGGCTAATTATCCTCGGGTTTAAGCTTTACTTTACCGGCTACAGCGCGCCTATTGTCTTCGCTAATGGCAGCATAATGCTTTCTTGTTGTATTTACGTCCTTATGTCCAAGCACGTCGGCAACGATATAAATATCGCCTGTCGCTTTATATAGCTGCGTTCCGTAGGTAGAGCGCAACTTATGTGGCGTTATTTTTTTTAAAGGCGAAACTATTTTAGCATATTTCTGAACTAAATTTTCAACGGCCCTAACTGTCAGTCTGCGAGTGTTGGAGGAGAGGAAGAGTGCATCTGGCTCTTGCAATATTTCAGTATTCTGTTCTTTGTAATCGAGATACTTTTTTAAAGCCTCAGCAACTTCGTCGTCGAAATATAATATTGATTTATTTCCGCCCTTTCTCGTTACCACAAAGGAATTGTCTTTAAAATTCAAATCTTCGTTATTTAAACCGACGAGTTCGCTTATACGAATACCCGTGCCGAGAAACAGCATTAATATTGCAGTATCGCGGACTTTATTTTTTTCATGATAAGCTTTTTGGTGGGGAGTAAGTCCGGAACCACTTTCGGCAGTTCCGATAATATCGAACACCTCGCCAGAATTGAGCCTTATTATCGGTTTTTCGTGTAGCTTCGGCGTGGCTACTTTTGCAGAATTATCTACGCTGATATATCCCTTATTAAAGAAAAATTTATACATAGCCCTGACCGATGAAAGTTTTCGCGCTTTCGCTCTTTCATTGCAGTTATGTTCTTTATTCTCAAAATAGTAGTGGGAAAGGTAGCTCAAAAAATATTCGATGTCATTGCTTGTAATCTGTTCGATATCGTTCAACGTAAAGTCGCGCACTTGTTTTTGACGCCTGAATTTTTTTTCCTGCAGGAAGTAAAAGAATATCTTTAAATCGTGCGCATAATTCAAGCGAGTAAGCGGACTGGTCTGACTGTCGATGGCCAAAAAATAATCGTAGCAAAAAAGCGGCAAATCGTTTTCAAGCAATTTGTCGACGGTTTCAAGATTTTTGTTGTTTCTTTTTACGTAGTAATCGTCGCCCATAATTAATCCGAATAAGTGTAAAGTAAGTTTTTTAGTATAAGTCTAACTATTCGTAAAACACAGCTTTTACGAACACTTAAATCTTCGATAACATAATAACATTGTTCAAAAGCGTTTGTCAATAGAAATTTTAAACTTTTTTCAAAAATTTTCGATTTTTTTCCGTAAAAAGCAAAATCAAATGAAATTGCGCCT
>CAJTJC010000029.1 GCA_910576655.1 uncultured Christensenella sp. | reverse complement strand
TCTTACTGTTTTGCATAAGTCACCGCCTAACAAAAGTAAATTTGCGTTTTCAGCTTTTCCACGCCGTCCGTAACAGTTAAAATAAAACTGTCATTTGCGTCAAGAGTTACAGCAGGCACACCTGTTATCGCTTTATCGGGATACTTTGCCTGTATTACTTTTTCAAGCGTTAAATCGGCAGGAACTAATACAACAAAATAAGTATCGGACTTTGTTACGTTAAACGACTTTATGCAATCGTATTCGGTTAAATCGTTTCTGAAATTTTTACAGTTATCGTCAACGGAAAAATCAAAATTTTCGATATTTTTCACGTTCAAATAAATTTGCACGTCGTAGTCGATAGGTTGACCCGTCAACGTATTGCATTGAAATATGCTAAAACTGTCTTTCGGAAGTTCAACGCCCTTTTTCTCACTGATTATCGTTTCCTTGCCGTACTTGACGTAGAAATTGCGTTGTCCGTTTCCAACATAAGTAAAAGCCAAAGCCAATACGCCTGCAAGCAGAGCAAAAAGCAAAACGACTAAACCTATGCGCAGGAAAACGGATATTGTCGTGCGTGTTCTTTTCATACAACACCGCCTTAACGCTTTTTGCGTTTCGTGCCGCTCACAATACCTGCAATTACCGCGATAAGCGCAACACCGCCAACAACACCTCCGATAATCTGCCACTTGTTATTTTTAACAGTGCCTACAAGTTTATCGGTATCGGTTGCGCTGTTTACGTAAACTTTCATATCGTCTACTACAAGCATTTTTGCGGCTTCCGTTTCGGGGACAACTTCGTTCAAATACTCGAACGAAACAATATTCTGAGAATATACGTTTACTTCGTCCGCCACCTGCACAAGCTGAGAGCCGTATTCAACCGTTTTAGTTTCGTATACTTCGCCGTCTACGTAGAAAGTTACGGTAAATGTTTTAATTTCCCAACGCGCCGTTAAAGTCATATCGTCCGTTACGGGCTGATTTGTGTACTGCGTTCCGTCTGACATAAACCAACCCTTGAAGTTGTAACCCTCTTTCGTAGGAGTAGTAAGCGGTATGGAATTATTCAACATTACAGCTTTATTGTCCACAGCCGAACCGCCGTCCGGGTTAAAAGTTATTGTAAAGCGGTTGCGTTCCCAACGAGCAGTAAGGGAAGTATTCGATTTTATAGCTTGATTTGTGTATTGCGTTCCGTTCGGTAAAAACCAACCTTTAAAAGCGTAACCGTCGCGGGTAGGAGTGGTGATACTTGCCGACGTTCCCCAGTCAACCGTTTGGCTTGCTACCGAACTGCCGCCGTCCGAATTGAACGAAACGGTATATCTATTAATTTGAAAATGCGCGTGTAATTTGGTATCCGAATAAATAGGGCTGCCGTCGTATTTGGTACAGTTGTCGTTATGATCGGAAGCCGAACCGAAATACCAACCTAAAAAGGTGTGCCCCTCTTTTACAGGGGCGTCAGGGAGCGGGATAGGTTTTTCAACGCGTGTTAAATTATAAGTAATTTCAATGCTTGTAATTGCGGTGGGCATTTTCGCAGGGGCAAAATTGCCGCCAGGCGCAACCATAACAAGGTAACAAGTTGGGTGAGCAATAAAAGCACTTTTTTCCACGCCATTGATTTTGATGACAACGCTATCCAACACGCAGCCGGCTACATCAAATACGTTGTCTTTTGGAACAAGCATACAAATACTTTGCAGAGGTGAAAAACTCGTTTGCCACGCAAAAAAAATTTTCACAGACGAATTTGCTGTCGTACTATTTAAATTGTTTTTAACAGTTAAAACAGCTTTCCACTCAGCGTCATACGCGAGGGGTTCACCGCCAATTGCGGATACGTCATCATCTGTTACCGTCGCGCCGTAAAGTACAACCGTATCGGGAGCGATAAGTTCAGCGTGTGCAGCTCTTTTATTTAATGCCGTTTCCGTCTTGTCTACATTTTCGGGCCGGGTCTGTTCGGGCTTTTTAAACCAATTTTCCGGTTTTAATTTGTCGTGTCCGAAAATCTGCATACACAACGCTATTAACATTACGAACGCAAGAAACAAAGCTATAAACGTAAATATCCATTTAACCCTGTCTCTGCGTTTATGCCGATTTAATTCTTCTCTCATTTTTTTCTCCTTTTTTAATTAAGCGGCTTACAGTTAGATTTGTAAGCCGCCACATTTGATTTGTGAACAGTTCGCCGCTTATGCGTTCGCCTTGATAAGCATATCCAGCATACTCTTATCCGATTTGCGTGCGGGCTGAACGGGACATTCGTAGATTTCGCCGTTCTCGTCGGTGGAAACCACCTTGAAAGTGTTGCCCTCTATAACGTGTCCGTCGTCTGCCGCAAACTTGAAAGGTACGACTACAAGCTCTGCTTCGTTTGCACCGTCGTAAACTATATCAAGTACCTTGTAGCCGCCTAAATCGGGCGGAACAACCTGCGCCTTTACTTCGGTATTTCTTACCTTACCGTTTATGTAGTACGCAAAATAACTTTTGCCATTCTTCTCGAAAAGTTCTCTTTCAACTTTGATTACGTTTGCCATTACTTATTACCTCCTTTTCTATGTTGACCTATGCTCTGCGAAGCCGCCGCCGCTTTTTCCTTATCTTTAGTTTCGGCTAATACTTTATCGTAGATATAAGAACCGGCGTGGTCGCTCTGGCAGAGAAGATATCCGGAACGCAAACCCTGATTGTACGGGTCAAGCTCCTCACCTTTCTTGTCGCCACGCTTATGACGATTTTCTTTACGTTCTTCTGCGTAACCTTTCGCCCTCTTGCTCGGACGCAGCCACTTCCTTATTCTGGGCTGTTTATCGTTTTCAGCAGGCTTTTTTTCATTGTCTTTTGCCATTAAAATATCTCCTTGTAATTTGATTTACCCTCACATATGCCGAGGGGAGTTGATTTTGTGGTATGTCGTCTTTCCGAATTGAATTTAGATTTACGGGTTAAACGACACGACGTTTACAGTATTCCTCGTCCGCTTTTCGGACACTAACTGCATATTAAATTGTGATTTGCTCTAACAAACGCAAACTTATGAAACTACACGTTTCGGTTGGGTGAATAAAGGGGCCCGCTCTATTCAACCCACTTATAAATTTGTTGCGAAATATTAAAGACTTCTGATTGCAATATATCTGGAAACGTAGCCGTTACTCGATATAGGCGCGAACGTGCATAATCAAATTAGAATGTCTGCCGTCACTATCGAAAAGCTTTATCTTCATTCCGTTTTCAACAACTTTTAGCACTGCTGTTCCTAATTTGACATTTCTGTTCCTTTCTCTCGTTCATTGCGTTCCTCCTTTAAATATCTTGCAATCAAGCTCGGTGTTTACCCTTGCACTTCTTTCAATACAGTTTTTGAAAAAACGCAACCTGTTTTAAAAAAATTGTTTTAACTTTTCCAATATTTGTTTTATTTTTTTGCTTATGTACTGTCTGGAAACACCTAAAATATCAGCAATTTTATCCTGCGTCTTATTGTCATAAAAATACAGCTGAACTATTTGCTTATCTTGCTCTTTAAGGCAGCTTAACGCTTTTACCAATAAAGTCTTGCGTTCGTTTTCTTCTTCTAAATCAATTAGTGAAGTAAGAAAATCTTGTGACCCGTCTGCAACTTCAAAGCCTTTTTCTTCCAGCCCTTCGATTGAACTTACAACAATTTTGTTTTTTGCCCGATACTCACGCATACGCTGTTTCCGTTCAGGTTGAACGTAAGCACGATAAATTTCCTCGCTCACTTCAACCTTTTGTCCTTTAACGAACAAATAAAATGTCTTGTTATCTTGCATTTAAAAACTCCTTCGCCGATTGTTAATTCGGGCAAAGGAGTAGTTAAAGGCGTCTTTTCCAGCCAACACTTTCGCAATAAGGGCATAGCTAAAAAACGGTACGACCTATTTACGCTTGACGAGCGTTTAGTAATTTCTTCCGATAAAGAAATTAAGATACTTCGCTGAAGCGTAAGGCTTCCCTTTGCCCTTATTGCAAATCAGGCATTAAATATTTTTTATTTTAAAAACAAAAAAAGCCACCGATAAACAAGACGTCTTTTAACAGAAATCTTATCTACCGGCGGCCTCTCAATACTGGTTTAACCTAACCGTTTTAATATATCCTCGCTTACGGATTTAACCTTGCGTCCTCTTTCATACACGACCGTACGTACAGATATATCAGTTATTCAATTTTATATAATCACTTGATCACAAGGCGATATAAGCTCAATCTTTATCTTTCGCCGCGACATAGGTTTCGCTATATTGACTGCCCCACACCTATGACATTCATATTTCATTATCCCTTTTTCATCTTTATATGCCATAATATCTGCTTTACAGTTATGACAAAATACTTTTATTATCATCTCTCTAACTTCTACCTTAATTATCCCATAAAACAAATTGCGTTCATTTTACGGAAACTTCCCTTTTTCAGTATTTTATAACAGTGAGCAGAAACGGGGAGAACCCACTCAAATTATAACTAAATTAAATCCTATACCGTTTATCCTTTTGTTTATTTTACAAACATTTGTTTGTGTTAAACATTATAGTTTTTCCTACGGATTAAGTCAAGAAAAACAAGCTATATTTTTAAAATGTTAAAATACGATTTTTTGTGATAAAAACCAATGCGCTTAATTACTTTATATTCGTTACTTCATTATAACTATAATACTTGACAGATACAGTCATAAATAAAAGAGTTTTATGATTTTTTCTTTTAATTACAAGTATAGAATATCAAGCAATTTTTTTGGTAAGTTTTCGAGAGTTTAACAGAGCCGATTTTACCTTGTCAACTCCGTTTCGGTGGCAGGCATTCACGAAGTTGACAAGGCAATATTTTACTAAGAATTTAACGACAATAAAACCGCCTCTGTTTTTTAGGTTTTGTCTTTTGACAAATTCAAAAGGAGTGTGGCGTTTTATGTTTTACCCGTTTGTTCCACCTTAGAAGTGTTTTCTCTTTTTTATAAAAACGGTTGCTATTTTTCAATTTTTGTATTGAAAGAATTGCAATCAATATTTTTTTCTCAGTCATTGCTATTTCAAACTATGACAGAACAAGAGTTATCCACAGTGATAGCCGCAATACAAAACGCCGGCAGTACACCCGAAGGGTTACAGCTTGCCACGACGCTTTTTAAACTTACTTCTGACACTTTGGCTTTAGAAACTATAAAAAAATTACCTAATGCCGAAAACGTATCCGAAGTTAACGTCGTTACAAATAAACAATCAAATAACAAAAAGAAAAATTATTTAAAATTTACAAATAAGGAGATTGACGCTATGTCAGAGCCTGTAAAAATACTACTTATTTACAGCGGTTATGAAATTAAATACCGCACCATCAAGAACACCTTTCAAGTACGCTTCCGCAGAGACGGTTACAATATTGAGCTTTGCGGTAAAGACTTGAACGCATTAAGAACAAAATTTTTAACCGCCGTCGAACAAGCTATACCGCACAAAAAGCCCATCACACCGCTTTTGAAAGACTACTTAAACGAATGGCTTTCAATTAAAAAGACAACTGTAAAAGAAAGCACGTTAAAGGGCTATACCGATTTAATAAACGCACATATTATTCCGGCGTTCGGCGATAAACATTTAGACGAAATTAAGCGTGCGGATATCCAAAACTATTTATCTGATTTGACAAGCAAAGAAAAATACCGTACAGCCGAAAAACTTAAAGTACAGCTTAAAGCTATTTTCGACGTCGCCGTTTCCGATTATAACTTTAAATCACCTATGGCAAAAGTTGAACTTGCTAATTACGAAGTAAAGAAAGGTAAATCACTTTCATTATCCGAAGAAAAGACAGTCGTTGATTACTGCGTTTTACATAAAGACAAACCCGTTTGCAGCGCAATTCTGATTCTACTTTATTCCGGTATGCGTGTAGGCGAACTTGCTTCCGCCGTTCTCTACGATAACAATATTGAATGTGAAACAGAGAAAATACGCAAAGGCAAAACGAAAGAATTCAGGAAAATACCTATTTCACCTATGCTTAGAAAGGTTATACAGTATATTGATTTTGAAGCAGCAAAAACGGTAAAACGTGATTACGTCAATAGAAGCTTCCAGAAGATTTTACAAGGCAGGCACACTCACGAGCTGCGTTACACGTTCATTACCAGAGCGAAAGAATGCGGCTGCAACTTGGAACTCGTAATGCTTTGGGACGGACATAAATTCGATAAAGAAGTCGTTAC
>CAJTJC010000028.1:301-7223 GCA_910576655.1 uncultured Christensenella sp. | reverse complement strand
CGTAATCGTACACATGCCGACATGGCTCGAAGGCGTTTTCGAGGTAACCGAGAAACGCAGCGAAAACAAGCTTATTATCACGGCGGGCGGTCGTACGAATACGTATTACCTTTTCGGCGGCCGAGACGAATCCAGCTACTCGCTTATACAAGGAATCACGCTCGCGGGCGTGTATTTCGACGAAGTGGCGCTTATGCCTCGCTCGTTCGTAGAGCAGGCTATGGCCCGCTGCTCGGTGCAGGGCTCGAAATTCTGGTTTAACTGTAATCCCGAGAGCCCCGGACATTGGTTTTACGTAGAGTGGATTAGTAAAGCGGCTTCCCGCAATATTTTGTACGTCCATTTTACTATGGACGACAATCTCAGTCTCGACGCGGCGATTAAGCGCCGTTACGAGGCTATGTTTTCGGGCGTTTTCTACGACCGGTACATAAGAGGCTTATGGACGGTTGCGGAAGGGCTCATATATACCATGTTTAATAAGGCTTTTCACGTCGTACCTACGACCGACCGGCCTTATGAAAAGTATTATTTATCATGCGACTACGGCACCCTAAATCCCACGTCTGCGGGTTTATGGGGGCTTAGCGGCGACCGTTGGTACAGAGTACGCGAATACTACTACGACGGGCGCAAACAGCAATATCAAAGAACGGACGAAGAACATTACGAAGCTATCGAAAAAATGGTATACGGCGTAAAGGTCGCAAAATTCGTAGTAGACCCTTCGGCTGCGTCTTTTATCGAAGTAATCAGGCGGCACGACCGTTTCCCGGTTGAGCATGCGTCGAATAGGGTCCTCGACGGAATCCGCGACGTAGCAACGCACCTGACCGCGGGCGACATTTTTATAAATGACTGCTGCGGTGATTGCATAAGAGAATTCGGGCTTTATCGCTGGGACGAAAAAGCGAGCGAGGACCGACCTCTTAAAACCGACGACCACGCTATGGACGACGTGAGATACTTTGTGCGCGCAGCGTTCGCGCCGGCAAGATTCAGCTTTTAAGGAGTGATTCGCAAATGCTATTCAAAAGACCTATTGAGCAAGAGCTTCTCAATATGCGAATAAAAGCGGGGAGGCCTCTTACTACATTACAATTTTACGGTCGCGAATTGACGGACTGGGAAACGTCTCCGGCGAGAAAGGAAATGCTGGAAGGCGACCGGTACTATATGGGCGAGCACGATATACTCAGCCGTAAGCGCCAGATAATCGGTGCCGACGGGAAACTCGAAGAAGTCGACAATCTGCCTAATAATAGAATCGTAGACAATCAGTATGCGAAGCACGTCGACCAGAAGGCTAACTATTTACTCGGTAAGCCTATTACCTATAAAAGCGAAAATAAGGAGTATGCAAAAGCGGTTACCGAAATTCTCGGTAAGAAGTTTATGCGCACGCTACGCAATGCGGGTACGGACAGCTTTAATTGCGGTATATCATGGCTTTACCCGTATTTCGATAAAACGGGAAAGCTCGCTTTTAAGTATTTCCCCGGTTACGAAATTTTGCCTTTTTGGTTTGATACCGCGCATACGGAGCTCGACGTCGCGCTCAGGCTTTATC
Source organism: uncultured Christensenella sp. (assembly GCA_910576655.1). GTDB lineage: Bacteria > Bacillota > Clostridia > Christensenellales > Borkfalkiaceae > Coproplasma. The sequence continues at coordinate 5,653 of CAJTJC010000028.1, read as the reverse complement.
TCGTAGAAATTTATTACGGCGAGCAGCGTAAAGTCGTAAAGAAGGTAGACGTTTTCGAGAGCGACGGCGTAACGACGTATTTCTTTGAATCCGGGACGCTAATACCCGACCCGGACGCGCCGACAAAACGCAGCTATGTGACGGCGGTCGGTAAAGACGGTAAAGAAAAGGGCTTTAACTGGGAACGCTTGCCTTTAATTCCTATAAAGTATAACGCAAAAGAGATTCCGCTTATACGCCGCGGGCGCTCGCTGCAAGACGCAATCAACCTTTTAGAGTCGAACTTCGTCAACGGTATGGAAGAAGATACCCGGACGACCGTCCTCGTATTGAAGAACTACGACGGGCAGGACCTCGGGGAATTCCGGCGCAATCTCGCTACCTACGGCGCAATTAAAGTGCGGTCCGTAGAAGGTAAAGACGGCGGCGTGGACAGCTTGCAAATAACCGTCAATTCCGAGAATTATAAAACGATTCTCGAATTGCTTAAAAAGGCGCTTATAGAAAACCTCAGGAGCTACGACGCGAAAGACGACAGGCTTTCCGGTAATCCTAATCAAATGAACATACAAAGTATGTATAGCGACATAGACTTGGACGCTACCATGATGGAAACGGAGTTGCAAGCCGCTTTCGAGGACATACTTTGGTTTGTAAATACGGTACTCGCTAATTCCGGCGGCAAGTCGTACGGCGAGGAGCCTATCGAGGTTATATTCAACCGCGATATGCTTATAAACGAAACCGAAGCCATAGAGAACTGCTCTAAGTCCGCGGGAATAATTTCCGACGAGACTATCATATCTCAGCACCCTTGGGTGTCGGACCCCACGGCGGAAATAGAGCGCGTTAAATCGCAAAAATCGGAAGAAACGCAAAACGACCCTTATCGGTCCGCTTTCGAGGCTTCCGCTAAGCAGAGAAACGGGCAGGTAGAAAATGAGGAGTAACGCTTACTGGGCAAATCGTATGCGGATTCTGGAAGAAGCTTTACTCGATAAGAGCTACGGCTACGTACAGAATCTCGAAGCGCAATACGAGCGCGCTATAAAGGAAATCGACGCGCAAATAAAAGTCTGGTATCGGCGTTTCGCCTCGGCTAACGGGATTTCTTTTGCGGAAGCGCGGAAGCTGCTGTCCTCGAAAGAGCTGGAAGAATTCAAATGGACCGTTGCCGACTATATAGCGAAAGGACAGAATAACGCTATTACGGGCACATGGGCGAAGCAACTCGAAAACGCCTCCGCCCGCGTGCATATAACGCGGCTCGATAGCTTAAAGTTACAGCTTCAACATCAAGCCGAAGTCCTGCACGGCGCGCAATCCGAGACGCTTACGAAAGCGTTACGGGAGCTATACGAAAACGGTTATTACCGTACGGCTTTCGAGCTTCAAAAGGGTTTAGGCGTCGGCTGGTCGCTTCACGGCTTAACGGACGCGCAAATCAAAAAGGTGTTAGCCAGACCGTGGACGACTGACGCGCAGACTTTCAGCGATAGGGTATGGGCGAATAAAGAAGCGCTCGTAAACAGCGTCAATACGCAGCTTACGCAAATGATAATGCGCGGAACTGCTCCCGATAAAGCGGTTAAGGCTATCGCGAATCAGTTTAACGTCTCGAAAAGCAAAGCGGGGCGGTTGATTATGACCGAAAGCGCAGCTTTTGCGAACTTAGCCCGCAAGGACTGCTTCGACTCCTTAGGCGTCGAGAAATTCGTCATAGTGGAAACGCTCGACAAAGAAACTTGCCCGCTTTGCGGACAGCTTGACGGTAAAGTATTTCCTATGAGCGAATATCAGGTCGGCGTAACCGCGCCGCCGTTTCACCCGTGGTGTAGAGGAACGACCGCGCCGTATTACGAAGATATGGACGACCTAATCACCAGAGCGGCGAAAGACGATAAAGGAAAAACGTACGAGGTCCCCGAGAATATCGACTATACGACTTGGAAAAAGAAGTACGTCGATAATCCCGCCGAGCCGAAAGTGCAGAAGCCTAAAATCGCTAATTACGGTACGACGCCGACCGGCGACTCCCGCGGCGACGATTCTCTCGCGAAATATACCCGCGAGGACGGAACGCTTACACCCGAGCGCGAGGAACTTCATAGGCAGATTATCGACGAAACCTTTAAGGACGTTACTCCCGCCGACGGGCAGCCTACGTTTACGGTTATGGGCGGCGGTCCTGCTTCCGGTAAAAGTACCATGATTAACTCCGGCGCGGCGACGTTACCGAATAACTCCGTAACGATTGACCCCGACGCGATAAAGGGAAAGCTTCCCGAATATCAGGAAATGGTCGCGCAAGGCGATATGTCGGCGGCAGGATTTGCGCATGAAGAAAGCTCGGCGCTCGCTAAGCGTTTGCTCGGCGTCGCAAACGATAATGGCTTTAACGTCGTACTTGACGGCACGGGCGACGGCAGCGTAAACTCGATTATGAAGAAAATTCGCGACGCACGAAAGGCAGGTATGGCGGTGGAAGGTATTTACGCCACGGTGCCGACCGACGTCGCAATCAGCCGAGCGCTTGCGAGAGCGGAAAAGACAGGTCGCTACGTAAACCTCGATACTATACGGGACATACATAAAAAAGTCTCGCAGATTCTGCCTGAAATCGCGGCCGAATTCGATATAGTAAAGCTGTACGATACTACTGACGGCGCCATATTGATAGCGACCGGCGGAAACGGACAACCGCTTACGCCGATTCCGGGCTACGAGGACCTTTTCGAGGAATTCCTGAAAAAGGGGCTTAATTAGTATGCGGACCGTCGAAAAATATGTTATAATGCTTTATAAGGAGGTACGCCGTGAAAAAGATTAAAACAAACGAAGCTAACCGCGAGCGGCATATTTATATGTGCGCAATCAATAAAGAAGCGAATCTCGACCGGCTCGACCCTCCCGCAACGGAAGAAGAAAAGCGAAAGTATAAAAAAATGTGCGAGGAAATGCGGGCTACCGAAGCGGCGGCTGCGGCGAAAGGACAAAAAATGGTTTGGGAAATTCCTTTCGACCTCGATTACGACTAAGTACGGGCTTCGTATTCGTCCCGTACGACGCAATGCCTTTAAGTAAGGTATTTTATAAAGAAACTCCGTAACGAGCTCCACGGCTTGAATATGGAGACCGTACAACAAAATAAACCTGTTTAACGTCTTAGAAATTACTCTAAGGCGTTTTTCAATTCGGAATTAAGCGCTTACGGCGCTTTTTTCATATAAAATTTACCGCCTGCGCGGCGGACAAAAAATGGCGCACGGCAATACCGGGACTGGCCGGATAAAAAGGATAGCCGGAGGAGGTAATATGTTAGACTGGCTCAAAACTATTTTGGGAGACGCTTACACCGAGGACATCGATAAGAAAGTCTCCGAGGAAATCGGCAAGGGATTTGTCGCGAGAGCGGATTTTAATACGCTCAATGCCGAGAAGAAAAGCTTAACCGAAACCGTGAAAGCACGGGACGAACAGCTTAAAGCTTTGCAAACTTCTACGGGCGACGCCGAAGCTTTGAAAGCGCAAATCGCGCAGCTGCAGACGGACAATAAAGCCGCCGCGGAAGCGCACGCTGCGGAAATCAAAAAGCTTAGAGTCGATTCCGCGGTAGAAGCTGCGCTCGTCGGAGCGAAAGCGAAGAATGTCAAAGCGGTTAAAGCGCTTCTCAATCTGGAAAACGCCGAACTCGCCGAAGACGGCACCGTTAAGGGACTCGCGGAGCAGATTCAAAAGCTTACGGCTGCGACCGAGACCGGATTCCTTTTCGATACCGAAAGCGGCAAACCCGCCTTTAAGGGCCTGAAGCCCGGCGAGGGTAGCAACGACCCGGCTCCCGGGACGAAGCAGCCGAAGGACATGTCGTACGACGAATTGTGCGACTATCTCGCCAAAAATCCAGACGCAAAATTATAAAAATTTATTTGGAGGAACTAAACAATGCCTAATAACAAATTTGACGCTAAAAGCTTTAACGCCGAAGCGTTTAAGTATCTCGTAGCGCGCGTACCCAACTTGAAGCTTAACGAGCTTCGCAAGTCCAAAGCGCTCACGGGTAACGCAGACCTGAAAAGCGTCTTTACGGCGCAGAACGGCACCGCTTACGCAAGACTCGCTATGCGCGGACTCGTCGACGGCGACGCCGTGAACTACGACGGCCAGACCGACATCACCGCGACCTCGACGAAAACCTTCGAGCAGGGCGTCGTCGTAGTCGGCCGCGCGAAAGCATGGACCGAAAAAGATTTCTCGTACGACATTACGGGCGGCGAGGATTTTATGGGTAATATCGCCCAGCAGGTAGCCGAATACTGGACCGGCGTCGACCAGAATACTATTCTCGCGATTCTCGCCGGCGTATTCAGCATGACCGGAATGAAAAACCTCGAATTCGTCAATGCGCACACGCACGACATCACGGCAAAAGACGACGGCTGTATGGAAGTTACCACGCTTAACAGCGCAATGCAGAAGGCTTGCGGCGCTAACAAGAAGAAATTCAGCATGGTGTTTATGCACTCGGCCGTCGCGACCAACCTCGAAAACCTCAACCTTATCAAACACCTTACCTATACCGATAAGGACGGCGTAACGCGCGACATCGACCTGTATACGTGGAACGGCCGCCTCGTCGTTGTGGACGACGATTTGCCCGTCGAAGAAGTCGCGGAATCCACGACCGGCGAAGGTCAAAACGTGGTAACGATTCCGGGTTATACGAAATACACGACCTACGTCCTCGGCGACGGCGCAATCGCGCTCGAAGACATCGGCGCGAAGGTGCCTTACGAAATGGCTCGCGACCCGAAAAAGAACGGGGGTGAAGATACGCTTTACACTCGCCAGCGCAAAGCTATCGCGCCTTTCGGTATCTCGTACGAGAAGAAAGCTCAGACTTCGCTTTCGCCCACCGACGCCGAACTCAAAAACGGTACGAACTGGGCGCTCGTCCACTCCGGCGAAGCGAAAGAGACCGACCGCTCGTATATCAATCACAAGGCAATCCCCATTGCCCGTATTATCTCGAAGGGCTAAGAGGTGCTCGTCATGGAAATGCTCGCCGCTGTTAAAGACCGCCTGAAAATGCTCGGGTATACGCCCGCAGAGCCGGACACCGTAGCGATTAGCTACAATATCGAAAAAGCCGAAAGAAAATTATCGGCGTTAACGAATCAAACGACATTGCCCGCAGGACTCCAAAGCGTATGGGTCGATATGGCGGCGGGTTATTTCCTGACCGATAAAAAAGCGTCCGGAGCGCTTGCCGACGTGTACAACTTTTCCGCACCCGCAAAATCGATTTCCGAGGGCGATACTTCCGTTACGTTCGCTATTGCCGATACCGGGTCC
>CAJTJC010000028.1:0-291 GCA_910576655.1 uncultured Christensenella sp. | reverse complement strand
CTTCGAGGACCAGTTTGACGCAATGCTCGTAAAGCTGGTTACGCCAGACGACGATATAATCATGCGGTACAGGAGGTTGCTATGGTAAATAAGTATTCGGACGCGATTAAAAGCCTCTGGGTGGGCCGTTGCGACATCATTATCAGGGAAACGAAGGTAAACCCTGCAAACGGAAGAAACGAGCCTACGGAGACCGTATTGACCCGAGGCGAGCCTTGCAGAATCTCGTTTAGTACGATTAAAGCAACAACCGAAAACAGCAACGCCGAGCGCATAACGCAAACGGTAAAG
>CAJTJC010000027.1 GCA_910576655.1 uncultured Christensenella sp. | reverse complement strand
TCAGCTCATCGCAGAGCACATTGCTGAAAAATTAGGAGGAGAAATAAAAGTATGATAGCGCTAAGTACATTCGCCGCTCATATCGAGCAAGGTCTCAATGCGGTAGGACAAAAATATAATATCAAGTTCGCCGTGTTTTCCGATGCGGGAACGTATAAAAAAGCGTTCAAATCGCGCGAAAAGAAAGAAAAGTACACAAACGGACTATTGACGGCGGGTTCGTCGTCTGTTTTGCCTACCCAAGGGCTTACCATTGCCACTCAAAATGCGTCGTTCGAAATAGTCGTGGCGTTGCCCACTCCGAGCACTGACGGTGAAATAATAGCAGCGCACCGTGCCGTTTTGGACGAATATTTTAAGCGTTACGAGGTGCAGGCAATAGAGCAACCCGTCACGGACGCAAACGGGAATGCAGCTATGACTACATACTCGGTCGGCGCGGTTTACTCTTTGGCGAGTACGGGCACGGTAGCTGTACGAGACGGTATCGGAACAAGCATTACGTTCGACGTGTATATCGAATACGGTTATATCGAAAACGGGCTTAATTCCAATGACTGTAAGTTTACGCTCGACGGGTATCCGTTGCCGTTCAGAGCCGTAAAAATCACAAAGAGCCCGCAAGTGCAGTCGGATTCGTATTCGGACACGGAAGGGCGCGGCACGTCTAAAAATCTGTCTTTTGCCCGCAGTTTCGACTTTATATTGCCTGCGTTATCGGGTAAAACGGGTATCGGTTCGATTGTAAATGCCGAGCTGCTAGATAACGACTTGAATAAAATACATACGCTTACCGTGCAAATGGGCACGAATGCCGAGACAAAAACGTATTCGGTCGTGTTCGGAGAGACGACCGCGTCGCTCGAAGGCGTTGACAACGTTGGAAACACCGTCGCGCTCATAGAGGCGGCTGTCGCTATTCCTCAACTGAATGTAGGTGAATAATATGGCGGAATATGAGATTGTAATCAAAAACGAAACAAGCGACGATAAAAAGTCTCCGATAGCGGGAGACAAAGCCAAATCAAAGGCGTTAGGCGTAAAGGCGTTGGTGGCGTACAATCACTATATCAAGCCGTTTGTAAACAAAGTCGCTACGCAATACGTGTCGACTATATCTTTGCGTACGGGCGCGCAGGAACTCGAAGATAAAATGTCGTTCGCATTGCAAACGGCGCAAAAGGTAGGCGGGATTGTCGGGTCGATTACCGTCGGCGCGGCGGTCGGTAACTTACCGGGCGCGATTATAGTCGGTTTAATGAGCGTGACAACTACGGCTTTGGATTATTACAACAAACAAAGCAAGCTCGATATGGAGCGCCGCGTAGAAAACGTAAGCCTGCGGTATATGAACATGCGTGCGGGCGGCTCTGTCGCGTCGTTCTCGGGCAGTCGCATGAAAAGTCAATAGGTCTACGTATGAATAATTTGCAAAAAAGCTTGACAAATGTAATCATATATGCTAGCATATACGCATACACTAACAAGGAAATACTATGAGCGAATTTATTGTCATATTATTGCGTCAACCTCAAAAATATTTGAACAAGCAGTCGGATAGAGACGCTGAGTTCATTCGCCAAGGATTGGACAAGTTGAGAGTTCTCAACGGAGACATTAAGGCAATGCAAGGCATGAAAGGATTTTATCGGCTACGAGTTCGTGATTGGCGTATAATTTTCGAGATAGTGGACGAGCGCATAGTAGTTCATGCAATAGGTCCTCGCGGGGACGTATATAAATAGGAGGTGCATTATGCTAAGCGAAGAACTTAAAAACAAACTTGCGTCTATACAGTCGGAAGAGCCTGACAAAATAGATTTGCAAATGTTAAAAGATGCGGGCGAAATAAACGCAGACGGCTGCGAGGTCAGAGCCGACGAATATTTTGCACGGCGTAAAAACAACGCTATATCTTTGCGTATTCCGTATTCTTTGCGTGAGCAGTTGCAAGCCAATGCGGATTTGGAGGGCGTTAGCCTTAATCAGTATTGTATGTACTTGCTAACGGCGGGCATTGCGTCTGGCGGACGTTAAACGTTATTTATACCTTAAATCAAAAGGACGGCAAGACCGTCCTTTTATGCTGTAAAACTTTTTTATAAACTTTACAAAAACACTTGACGCAGTGCGCATAAATGCGTATAATAGTAATAGAGAGGTCGCGAATGAAACGCAAGGATTTGATAAAACTGTTCGAGCGCAACGGTTGGTACTTAGTGCGCGAGGGCGGTAGTCACACGGTGTATACGAACGGACGCGAAAGCGAGGCGATACCGAGACATACCGAAATAAACGAGCGGCTTGCAAAAGCGTTAATCAAAAAACGTAACTTGAAATAAACGGAGGTAACTACAATGAAAAGCATATATGCAATAGTTATAACGCCCCCCGAAAACGGGGAAAAATACTACTCGGTATATGTTCCCGATTTGGATTTATATACGCAAGGCAAGGATATCGAGGACTGTATCTATATGGCAAAAGATTGTATCGGCATATGGGGTATAAGCGAAGAGGATGCGCGCCGTCCTATTCCCAAAGGCACGACGCTGAAACCCGCAGTCGCCGATAATGAGCTTGTATCGCTTGTCGAGGTAGATTTCGCGGCGTATCGGGAAAAGAATGACAATCGCTGTGTTCGCAAAAATTGCACAATCCCCGCGTGGCTCGATAAAAAAGCGACGGAACAGGGCGTGAATTTCTCGGCGGTCTTGCAAAAGGCGTTGTACGATATTTTGGACGCTTAATCGGTAAGTAATGAAAAAGGACGGTAGCCCCGTCCTTTTTCATTGAGGTGAATATGTACGATACAAGTTAAAGTTATTTTTCTTCGTGTTCTACAATATGTGGAACAAAATCTTTTATGTTAAATTTTTCCGATGCTATAATACTATCTTTGGCAAAGAGCTCAATATCAATAGTGGTATCTAATTCTATTTCAGATTTAGATTTAAGATTTGAAAATGTGCATTCTACTGTTAATACGGTATTCGGTAGAATATAAATGGGCATATAACCCGAAGGTAGCGTGCTTATCTTAATACCATTATAAAAAGTACTAAATTTTACGTCTTGATTATTTGAATTGCTTTGTATTAAAAAATGAAGGTCACATGGCATATTATTAGATTGATTATAGCAATAATTAAACAAAAAAATATAGTTATAGCGGCGTACACTAGTGCCGTTATTGGCATATTCTTCGTAAGCTCCTGCGAAATAAAATTGATTTTGCGGGATTTCTTTTTTGTCGGTTTTATTTGTGCATCCTAAAATTGTGCAAGATAGGACTAAAACAATTATTATGTAGAGGATTTTCTTCATATCTTTACTCCTTTTTAGGAGTATATATCATAAAAAAATTTAATTGTCAAATATTATCGGAGGCAACATGAAAATACAAGTAACAATAAATGGCGTGGATTACACGCCATATACTATTTTGCCCATTAAGTGGAACGAACTGTTGGACGAACGTCTCGACGAAAGGCGTTTGTCTTTGCGAAATACGAATATCAAGCTGTTTCCTATCGGCGCAACGGTCGTAGTGTCGATAGACTCCGCGTCAGTACGTTTTATCGTCGGCGCGGACGAAAGCACCGAACGCCCCGCAGGTAGCGGACTGTACGACCACGAACTGTCGATAATAGAGCCTGTCAAGGAAACGGAGGGCGTCGTGGTCGGTACGGTTACTTTTACGAATAGTCTAGGCAGAACCTATACAGCATACCAAGTAGAGGTTGAGCCCGTAAAAGAATAAAAGACGGCGAACCCGTCCTTTTTCATTGAGGTGAATATGTACGATACAAGTTAAGGACGAGTTACTCGTCCTTTTTTAATGCGTCGAGCTCGGACTGCAAACGCTCTATCCGCTCTTGCTTGTCCGCGGCGGCTTTTTCGGCTTTGGCTACTTCGTTCGCTTGCTTGCGCGCGGTGCGCTTAGCGGCGTGCTTTTCGAGCAGGGGCTTAAAGACAGGAAAGTCTTTGAGCGCGATAAGCACCATTGCGGCGAGCGTGGCGAGCGCGGCGATAAGTGCGGGAATGCCATATGAAAGTGCTGTCGCAATGTTTTCTCTATAATGTTCTATTATTTCATTTCTAGATGTGTCACTCATGTTTAAATCATACAACATGCTTATGCCGCTATACATTTTTGACACATACATGAAAAATTTTATTGAACAAGCAAGCAGTACAGCAAAGGCAAATGCAAGCACTATTTCGATTACAATCACTCTTTTCATAATATGAAAAGCATAACAAAAAAAATATTATATGTCAAGGAGATTAACAAATGTCAACTAACAAATTACAAATGGCAACTAACAAATACATAGGCGAAATAAAAAAGAATTATCTTACGCCTATTAGTCCCAATAGCGTTTTACAAATAACATCTATTGAAAATACAATTATACCAGACCAACCCCGTAAGCCTACAAATATTGTACGTGAATTGGGTAATAATAGCGATGTCTATCCGGTGGGAATTACTATAATCGAACCAAGCGGTAAAGAAATAATATTGGCAACAGATATTTATGAAAGCAATACATATATCGTTGATAAATCCGGAACATATGTATTGAGATATAATGGTTTTATAACGTCAATCGAAGGCAGTGAGTATTATACATCGAAGTTTCAAATAGCTTTTAGTTTTATCGCCTTACCCAATCAACAGCCGTTACCGAAATGGAATATCCGCACGGTTATTGAGCGCGTGTTGGACGTAGCCGAACCTCATTTGGAGGGGGTAGAGCCGAGGTATAAGCTGGACGACAGACAAGCGGCAGAGTTCGAAAAGATAGAGTCTCCCGAGTTCGCGTTTACGAACATGACGTTAAAGGAAATACTCGACCAAATCGGCGGTTACATACACGGCATACCGCGCATGGAGTACGAGGGAGACAAGCGAGTAATATACTACGACATGCTCGGCGGCACGAAAAAGGCGGCTCTGTCCGACCCGCGGTATAAGTACATAGCGGAAACGCGTTCGCAAAATATCGAGGACTATGCCACGCAGCTCGACAGCACGGTGGAAAATTTCGTGAATACAATCGACAGCGGCGAGGGCGCAATAACCGAGCCGTGGGTCGGCGGGTGGAAAAGCGTGCGCTCGGAAGAGGCTTACGCGCGTATAACCGACGGGAACATGGTAATAGAAACTAAATACCCCATATATTCGGTGCAAAAGCTCACGGTAATTAACGAAGGGCGTGCTGCGGACATTACGGGGTACTTGCTCGAAGGCGCGGACTACGGTCGGCTTTCGTCTTACGAAAATATCTATCCCACAAGCAAAGCGTATGCTATATATTACGAGGTCGGGAAAAAGAACATAAGAGGTTTAAGCTTTAAGACGAAAAGCATATGGGACAGCGCCGTTGTTCCGTATGCCATAGCCAATATAGTCAAAAGGGCTACGGGTACGAGTATAAGCGGGAGTAGATGGAATACCGAGCCTACGGTAGGTAAATACCCCAATCTAACGTTCCAAATAACGTACACGCCTATATTTACGTCGCGGGTATTGCAGCAAAAGCCGACGATAGACCCCGACGCGTTCAAGCGCACGCTGTCGTACGGACAAGCCGCAAACCTCGTAGAAACGCGATATTACGGCGAAAACCTCAAAGGCGCAATCGCTCGAATGGGCAACCCCGAGGTGTCTCGGACTTACTGCTTGGCGGATTTGACGCTCGTGCCCAACAAAGGCGAGTTATGGGAGTTGGAGGGCGACGAGTATTACGTAAGCGATACGAGCGTTGCGGTGTATGCGGGCGCGGTGTACTGCGTTGTGGGGCTCAGTAAGGATTTTAACAGGCTGAGCCAATACGTGGGAATAAATTCCGAATGGCGCGCGTACGAGGTGAGCGAGCGTAAAGCGTACGACCGCGATATAGTATACGCCGACCTAGCGGTTATAGGCGACCCGATAGAAAGCGACGGCAACGCGCTCATAACGGCAAAGGGAATAAACGACGTAGCGTACTCGTTCGTTCCGTCGTTTGCCGAGCGTAAACAAGTGAACATTGCGGCAGTTACGGGTTATGTGAACGACAAGCCGCAGTCGGTAGTATCTTTGCCCGTCATATCCGCGGCGTTCGGCAATTCTTTGTCGTTTTCGTTCGGTATGGAGGACAATTACAGCGCGGGTGCACAAAGCGTTTACGGCGACAACGGCGGAGATATTAAAGGATATTGGCAAACGGACGTGCCGTATGGCGATTATTACGGACGGCTGGATACCGTAGATTTCAAGCTGAGTATATCGGGAGATACCTCTTACGAAATAAGAGATAACAAAGGCACGCCGACGGAATTGCCGAACGGCGATTTTGTAATGAGCGACGTACCCGCTTCGATTGAGACTGCGGCAAAGCTCGTGGTGCGTAAGGACGGGCGCGAAACGCTGCGGTTTAACTATTCTATACAGTTTGTATCGACGTGGAAAAACCTTATAATCGGGTCGGGACTTACTAAGAATAACGTATTGGTAACGGCGAAATACCTTAACGGCTGCACGCTGTATGTAATGCGGGAAAAGATAGGACGGTTCGATACGCATATAGACAAGAGCGGCGCGTCTGATATTTTCCGATACACTCAGCGGCTGGGGAATATAAACGGAATTACAATACGCCCTGCCTATAATCAAATCGAGTTTGCGCCGCTTGTTTCGTCGGTGAGCGGCGACGCTTGGGCGATTGTCGATACGAAAACAGGCGAAATCTTTATGGCGCGAAACGAGCCCGTACGAGCGGGCGCGGCGATAAATCTGCCGACCATAACGTTTACGCACGAATATAAAAAGCAAAGGAGTTAAATATGGTAATATTTCTTAACATGGACGGCACGGGTGAGGTGGTAACGCCCGAGCGCGTGTTTCAAGGCAGTGACAACGTAACGGAGATAACGGCGATTGCGCCGTATTCCGCGGATACTCGGCTCGAAATCGGGTTCATACTGCCTGACGGTTTGTATTGGACAAATAGCGACGGCGTGCGGTACGTGCCTATGGAGTTTGCCGCAAAGGACAACGACAAGAACGTTACGGCATGGAGCTTCACGTTGCCGTTCTCGGTGACGGAGCAGGTCGGCAAGGTCAAGATAGCGATAAATGCGACGACGACAACGGGCAATACGACGAGCTATCTTTGCGAGTTTACTGTCGAGGAGAGCGTGCTGCCGAATAAGCCGCCCGCGCCCGACCCGAGCGTATACGAGTATTTGTCGCTGTATCTCTCGCGCTTGGACGGGCGCACGGCAAACGTTCCGAACCTTGTTTGGAAGATACAAAAAACGGAT
>CAJTJC010000026.1 GCA_910576655.1 uncultured Christensenella sp. | reverse complement strand
CGGTCGGAACTATCGGACCGGATTTTAGGTTTCAAGTAGAAGATATACGAATGTCTGACGGTTTTTCCGTCAAAGCTTATAAGCTCGCCCTCGGAAGTAAACGGTATGTAGCCATTACCGAGTGTAAACTCGGCGTAAAGCTTATCTAAGTCCCATTCCTCGACGCCGTCATACTCGGTTAACTTCTGGCAATAAACCTGCTCAACAAAACCGTCAGACATTCGTATATCTTCTACTTGAAACCTAAAATCCGGTCCGATAGTTCCGACCGTAGACACTGGACGACAATTAAGGCTCAAAGCCCCACCGCTGAAACAAAAACCATCCTCAATAGCTAAATCTTCTATCGCGGTAAGTTTCCTTACGTAGTCTAAATAACAATTAGCTTTTAACGTAGGGTTGCTTCTCGAAGTCGCCGTTATTATTATCCTTTCGGCAAATGCCGCCATACACGATACTCGCACGCCGTGGGTATCGGCATCTATTGTCATTGTTATATAATCCGCTACCGCTTTATTAGCTGCCCATTCGTTTGTTGTATCTGCCCAAGTCATTGTCCACAATATCTCGGGGTTTGTAGGCTCGGCAGGGGTTAGCGTTGCCTTTAACCAGTATGCTGTTTCCGCTTGCGGTGAAATACCGTTCGCCGCGTATTCGCTGCGCGCAAGCTTCGTTGCTTTAATTGCCATACCGCTTTCGCCAGAGGGCGTCGTTACCTGCATATTGTCGTTAGGGTTATCCGCAGGCGGCTGCGTTTTATCCGTCCAATGCCATTCGGACATATTCGCAAAATTGCCGAACCATTTGCCGTTGTCATCACGTGACGCAAAGCCCAAACAACAAACGCCTGCGGCAAGTACTACACATATTACTAATGAGATTATTCCTCTTAACGTTGACTTCCTCATTTTGCACCCCCATTATTACCATAATATTTTTTAGCCCTACTTGCCGCCGTTCTTGCGCCTTTTACATATCCTGCCGAATACGCACCACACTTACCGCCAAGTTTACTTCTACCTTCGTGATAACTGATACGCTCTTTCATTGAGTAGTTTTTACGCCGATTATTTCTTGCCATTTTCGCCGCCCCCTACTCCGCTTATTCTGTCCGTTTCAAGATATCCAATGACTTTTTCACCCAGAGGACAACCTGCCAATTCACGAGGTGTACAGTCCAATAACTCCACAATTACTGCACTGTCAAATGTGAGTGTTACTTCCCGATAACCCAAATCAACGCAAATGCTGCTGTACGGTTTACCGCTCTTTTCGCTTAATGCCTTTTTGAATTTGATTTTGTTTTTTTCCATAAAAAAAACCTCCGATAATTTATTATCGAAGATTATAAGTGTTGTTGGTACATTCACCTGCCATAATGCGGAGATTATGTCAGTTGAAGTATCCCGCTAAAAGCCAAGTTTTACAAACAATTAAATTTAATGTTTGTGGCGATTAGATTTTATTAGATATTAAATTATAATTATTCGTAAAACTCTGTTAGCTTTTACGAATAGTTGATGCCTTTGATAAGAGAATAACACATAAATAAAGCTTTGTCAACGGAATTTTCTAAATTTTCTAAAAATTAGCTTATTTAAATAAAATCGAACAAAAAGCAGTTTTAATATTGTTATGTCACGCATAATACAAAATAAAATCGGGGCAATATTGCCCCGATTTTATTAATTGTTTATTTTTCAGTATGAATCGGTTTTAAGTGCCAAATGTTTTCAGCGTATTCTTTAACCGCTCTGTCGGCTGCAAAAATTCCTGCCGCAGCAATATTTCGCAACGATTTCTGGTTCCACAGCGTTTTGTCTTTCGAATACAGCTTTGACAGCTTTTGCTGCGTTGCACTGTATGTGCCGAAATCAGCCATACACATATACGGGTCTGCTACGGGCGAGCCTGTAAGCAGATAATTTGCAATGTCAGCGAAAGGCTCACCGTTAAAGCCGACTATAAGCGCTTCAATTATCTTTCTCAAACGGGGCGATTCATTGTAATACTTACTTGCATTATACCCCGATTGCCATATCTGGTCAACCTCGTCTGCCTTTAACCCGAATATGAATATATTTTCTTTGCCGACAGCCTGCGTCATTTCGACGTTTGCGCCGTCGAGCGTTCCTATAGTCAAAGCGCCGTTAATCATAAACTTCATATTTCCGGTACCGCTCGCCTCTTTGCCCGCAAGAGATATCTGTTCTGAAATTTCCGACGCAGGCATCAGCTTTTCAGACATAGTGACGTTATAATCTTCCATAAATACTACGTTAAGCTTTTCATGTATTTTAGGATTCTTTTTAATGTCTTCTGCAAGGAAATTGATAAGCTTGATTATTTTTTTCGCCATATCGTAGCCTGGCGCGGCTTTTGCACCGAAAATATATGTCTTAGGCACTATATTTTTATCGGGATTTTCCTGAAGGTCAAGATAAACGTCGATTATGTGAAGAACGTTGAGCAGCTGGCGTTTATATTCATGAAGTCTTTTCGCCTGTACGTCAAAAATCGAATCGGGATTTATTATAATTCCGTGTTTCTTTTTCGTATAATCTACAAACTGCAACTTCTTTAATTTCTTTATTTCGTCTAATCTGTCGAGTACGGTTTTGTCGTTATCGAATTTTTTAAACTCGGCAAGCTTCGAGGCGTCAAGCTCGAATCCAGAACCGATACAGTCGCTAATTAATGCCGAAAGCTCGGGATTGGACTGATTTAGCCATCTCCTGTGCGCAATGCCGTTTGTCACGTTAGTAAACTTTTCAGGCGAGAAATCATAAAAATCTTTGAACACTGAATGTTTTATAATGTCGCTGTGCAGTGCCGAAACTCCGTTGACGCTGTGACCGCCGTAAACGCAAAGATTCGCCATTTTAATACGGTCGTGCTCGATAATCGACATTCTTGAAATCTTTGCCCATTCTCCGGGAAATGCGTTCCATAGCTGCTCGCAAAGTCTTCTGTTTATTTCCTTGATAATGAGGTGAATTCTCGGAATAGTTCTTTCAACCAAGTCCTCAGACCACGTTTCAAGCGCCTCAGCCATTACGGTATGGTTCGTATAAGCGCACGTTGCCGTCGTAATTGCCCAAGCCTGGTCCCAGTCGTAAAAATATTCGTCTACAAGCACCCTCATTAATTCGGGAATTGCCAACGCCGGATGCGTGTCGTTAAGATGGATTGCGGCAAGCTTGGGAAGGTCTCTCAAATCGCCGTAACGGTGCTTATGGTCCTGAATAATATTCTGAATAGACGCCGAACAAAGGAAATATTGCTGTTTTAACCTGAGTGATTTTCCCGCAATATGATTGTCCGAAGGATACAGCACCTTAGTTAAAAGGTCGGCATCGTTATCGTCGGTCATAGCCTGATAATAATCGCCCTGAGAAAACAGCTTCATATTGAAATCCTGTACGGGCTTTGCCTTCCAAAGCCTAAGTACGGAAACCGCCTCGCTGTTTTTACCTGAAACCATCAAGTCGTATGCAACGGCCTGTATTTCTTTACAGTTTATATAGTTGGTTTCAAGTCCGTTAGCAGTCCACTTCTCTTCAATCTGACCGTTAAATCTTACAATAAACGATTTATCGGACCTCTGCGTAAGCCACGCCTCGCCTCCCGGAAGCCATGTATCGGGAAGCTCCATCTGCCACCCGTCCACTATCTTTTGCTTGAAAAGACCGTACTCGTATCTCAGAGAGTAGCCCATTGCGGGATAATCGCCGCTTGCAAGAGCGTCGAGAAAGCACGCGGCAAGTCTGCCGAGTCCGCCGTTTCCGAGTCCGGCGTCGGGCTCGAGTTCGTACAAATCGTCGAGTTTAAGGCCGTAAGAGGAAATTGCCTTTTCATAAGCAGGCGCTAAACTGAGGTTGTACAGGCTGTTTTTCAACGAACGCCCCAGTAGAAATTCCATACAAAGATAATACACCCTTTTAACACGCTTTGCCTTAATCTTTTTATGGAATTGCTGGCGCTTTTGCAGCATTATATCCCTTACGGACATAACCACGGCCTTATAAATCTGGTCCTTGGACGCTTCCGTAGGGCTGACGCCGAAATATCTTGCCAGCTTGTCTTTTATAAAGTCTTTAACGTCTTTTTCAGTAATTGAATTATTCATTTCGTTCTCCTAAAAAGTAAAATTTATTTGAGCATATCATAGTAGAGAGCTTCGTATTTTTTTGCCGAATGACTCCAACTGAAATCTGTCGTTGCAGCTCTGTACATAAGTTTTGACCATTCGGGTTTGTTTTTATAATCCGAAACAGCCTGTCTCAATACGTATAACATATCGTGGGCATTATAATTTGTGAACGTGTAACCGTTATGAAGCGGTTTGATACTGTCGAACAGTCCTCCCGTTTCTCTTACTATGGGTACCGTTCCATATCTGCAAGCAATCATCTGCGAAAGCCCGCACGGCTCCGACTTTGACGGCATAAGGAATATGTCCGAACCTGAATATATCTTCCTCGACAAATCGCCGTTAAATACTATATTAGCACTTAGTTTATCGGGATATTTACGTGCAAGATACCTGAAATAATCTTCGAAATACGCTTCGCCCGTGCCGAGAATTACCACCTGTACGTCGTCTTGCAAAAACTCTTCAAGAACCGCCGTAACAAGGTCGAGTCCCTTATGGGAAACGAGACGACTGACCATTGAAATAATCGGTGTATCTGGCTTTTCCGGAAGCGAAAGCATTTTTTGAAGCTCGCTTTTACATACCGATTTATTTGTAAAATCGTCTGGCTTAAAGTTTGCAAAAAGATGCTTGTCAAGCTCGCAATTATATCCTTTATCGTCTATGCCGTTCAGTATACCAGATAACTTAAATTCGTTTCGGCGAACGATTTCCTCGAGTCCGTGAGCAAAGTACGCCTCTTTGATTTCCTGCGCATATCTCGGGCTTACGGTAGAGAACCGCTCGCAACATTCGATAGCGCCTTTCATAAGATTTATAGAATTCTTATACTCTACGAGATAACGGTACTCTCCGAAAATATCGAACAGGTCGCAGAGCAAATCCAACGAATACTGCCCCTGATATTCTATATTGTGAATTGTAAACAGCGCCCTTATAAACTGGTATTCCTGCCTGAAACAATAATTCGTTTTAAGATATATCGCAGCAAGCGCCGCCTGCCAGTCATGGCAATGCATTACGTCGGGATAAAAGTCAAGGAACGGCATAATTTCAAGCACGCATTTTGAAAAGAACGCAAACCGTTCGCCGTCGTCGAAATAGCCGTAGCAACCCGGACGCTTAAAATAATATTCGTTATCGATAAAATAGAACGTAACTCCGTCATTGACGTAAGAGAATATACCGCAGTATTGATTACGCCATGCCAAATGCACGTAAATATTTCCAAGGTAAGAAAACTTATCTTTGTACTCTTTCTTAATATCGGAAAATAAAGGAATAACTACGCGAACGTCAAATTTCCCCGTATCCGACAACGCTTTGGATAACGACCCGATAACTTCGGCAAGCCCTCCCGTCGCTATAAACGGAGTAGATTCCGATGCAACGAAAAGAATTTTCTTGACACTATCGGCCAAAATTTGTTTGTTCGCTTTAACGGTTACTTTCGTTGATTTTGCTGCCATTTTATTGCCTCCGACTATATTCTCGTACTCTTGTTGATAAAGTACGGCTGTAATTCGCAGCCCGCCAAAACTCTGTTGTCGGTAATAAAGCATTCTTTATCGCTTACAACGTATTGAAGATTGCAGTTTTCGCCTATTATATTTTCCGAGAAAATTATGCAGTTTTTAACCACCGAACCCTTTCCGATTTTTACGCCTCTGAAAAGAATACAGTTTTCGACCGTTCCCTCTATAAGACATCCGTCGGAAATAAGCGAATTTTTTACCTTTGCAGTTTCTGCAAATTTCGCGGGAGCGCTGTCGTTTACCTTCGTATATACGGCGCGTTCGCCGAAAATTTCATTTCTGATATTCCTGTCAAGCAAATCATAGTTGGCTTTAAAATATGATTTCAGCGAATCTATATTCTCATAATAGCCGTCAAGCTTATATCCGTATAGTTTTAACGACTTGACGCCTGGACTTAAAATATCTCTTCCGAAGCTTTTATATCCGCACTGTATCGCATTTTGTATCAGTCGCAATATAAACGACGTGCGGGCAACCATAACATTGATATAGTTTTTTTGTACGCCGCCGACAGAAGAGTTAATTTCCAACTCGGTTACTCTTCCGTCTTTGTTTGTTGCAAACGTGATATAGTAATGCGATTTTTTTACTTCATGCTCATGGTAAACCATGGTTATATCGGCATTTTTCTTTATATGGTAGTCGATTACCTTACTGTAATCGAGCTTGTACACCGCGTCGCTGTCGGCAATTACGACAAAATCTTCATTTGCTTTTTTCAAAAATGCCGTTGCTCCCTTAAGCGCTTCCAAACGGTTATTGTAAAGCGTTTCAGAATCGTCACTGTAAGGAGGCAGTAAAATCAAGCCACCCTCTTTTCTTGCAAGGTCCCAGTTTTTACCGGAACCGAGATGGTCCATAAGCGACTGATAATTGTTTTTAGTTATCATTCCGACCGTCGTAATGCCTGAATTGACCATATTCGAAAGAGCAAAGTCAACCAGACGGTATCTTCCGCCGTAAGGGATAGAACCTATCGACCGGACCTTTGTCAGCTCCGGTATATTCCGCTCGTTTAAACTTGAAAAAATTACGCCTGCTGTTGAAGCCATTTCATGTCCCCCCTTTATATGCTCTTATCCACTATTTCGCCTGCGTCAATCTTTCCGTTATTTTTAACGCTGACTCCTCTGCCGAGGACGACGATTCCGTTGGTTTGTCCTTCAATTTTACTTGAAATTTCACGTGGCGCGCCTATTAAGGCATTTTCACCTATAACGACGTCTTCGTCTATTACAGCATAATTAAGCGTAGCGCCCGACTTGATGACCGTATTACCCATTAAAACGCAATCCGTGACGACTGCTCCCTCTTCGATTATACAGTCCGTTCCTATAACGGAATTGACGATTTTACCCCTGATTTCGCCGCCCGTCGCGACTATCGAATTTATCACCTCGCCCTCTATATATGCGGGCGGCGCCAACGGGCTTCTTGAATGAATCACGCGCTCGTCATCCCTTAAATCAAATTTAGGAACAGTCCCGAGCAAATCCATATTAGCTTCCCAGAGCGAAGTTATTGTGCCGACGTCCTTCCAGTAGCCCTCGAATTTATACGAAAACATTTTTTCGCCCGCTTTAAGCATTGCGGGAAGAACGTTTTTGCCGAAGTCCTTTTCCGACGACGAGTCGGCCTCATCCAGCTCGAGATACTTATAAAGCTTCGAAGCGGTGAATATGTAAATTCCCATAGAAGCGAGATTGCTTTTGGGCTTGGCCGGTTTCTCTTCAAACTCGTATATGCTACCGTCGGAGTTAGTGTTGAGAATACCGAAGCGCGAAGCTTCCTTGACGGGAACCTCCATACAAGCAATGGTGCAGTCGGCTTTTGTTTGCTTGTGCGCGGCAAGCATTTTATCGTAATCCATTTTATAAATATGGTCGCCCGA
>CAJTJC010000025.1 GCA_910576655.1 uncultured Christensenella sp. | reverse complement strand
CAATAACCCCTCCTGTAAATTTCGTACGGCACGCACGGCAGCATGCCCGTATATTTCAAACAATACCCAAGCTCGGGCACGGTTTGCATAGCCAAATCCTCTACCTCGGGCGCGATGCGCGCTCTGCCGCGCAGGTCGTTTATGTTCATTGCCTGACCCTTGGCGACGTTCACGCCCGAATACAAGCCCAAATCGCCGTTAGCGAGCATGTACAAGAGCTGCGATTGCAGCATTTCCTTGACCGTAGCCCTAAGCGACGGCAGCGTCGCAAGCACGTATTCCAGCCATTGCGCGTTCCAACTGTCTTTGTACAGCCACAAATACACGGTTTCCGACGCGCGCTTTAATATGCGCGTTGCGAGCGCCGACGGGTTGGCGTCGCCCGACGCATTGAGAATGGCGTCGAGGTTTACGCCAAGCTCGTTAAACACGCCGCGCTCCGTCAGCACGTAGCGGTGCGTTATGTAGTCGTACGCCATGATTTCGTCGTCGAGCGGGTATTTGTTCGATTGTTTTTGCTGTTCGTTCATTTCGTCCTCCTATTTTTTAAAATCTATTGACTTTTTAAATGCAATAGCGTATACTATATGTAAAGAATGAGGGTTGCACAAGGGAGTCGCTTGCGCATAAAAGCCGACCGTGGGAGTGACGTCGGCGTTCCCTCGTTTTTTATTGCAATAATTCCATAGCAGTAACAATCCAGTTGACTTTATTGTCGTAGAACATTGGCAAAATGCCAACACGATAACCATTATAATCAACATTGATTCTTCCCCTATCGTCTTGATTAACAGTACCATTTTGCATAATCTCGGGTATTTTCTTTACCATATCTATTCCACTTATTTTCCCTTTCCGCTCGCTAATTTTTTATCGCGCTGCAAAATGGTATGCAACAACCCGCCGTTTTTATCTCCCCATATAATGTCTATGCCGCCGTTGATTTCGGGTCTTTCGAACGCGTTCTTTACATGACCGCGTTTTTCTTTAAGCAATTTCTCTACGGCGTTAGCACCTTTATAGCCCTTAAATTCCTCGCCAAAAAATTCATCTTGGCTTTTCTTTTTTCCGCGCGGCGCCGGCAAGTCATTCATATCGCCGTCTGGGTCGTCTGAATATTTACGAATAGCGGCTACACGCTTATCATGTTCAGCCTAGGCATTCCCATCAGTAAATTTCCCGTCGCTATCGCGCGGATGGTCTTTTTCGTTAAACATTTTGTAACTCCTATTTACTGCCGCATTGCCGAGTTGCACGGCTTTACTCTTTGCGGCACATAAAAGGCGGGGCTATATTGCCTCGCCTTTTTGTTTAGCTATTCCGCTTTCTTGGGCGTGTTCGCCTTGCTCGTGGGAGCTATGGTCTTAGTGTAGGTCGCGCCGAACTCCGCGGGAACCATACCCGCCTTTACAGCTACCGCCCTAACGGTCGTCGTTTCCGTAAGCGATATCGACGCCGTATACTCGGTGCTGTTTATCGTAGGCATAGTGCCGTCGGTCGTGTAGTATATCTTAGCGCCGTCGGTGGTCGTTGCGAGCGTTACGGACAGCGTGTCGCCGCTGAACTCCTCCGCACTCGGCGTAGCGGTTATGCTCGCGACGTGAGCCAAGCCCGATTGCATATTGTCGCCGTTGGGCTTCGGCACCGACGCTATGCGCTTATACCCCGTAATAGACCCGTCGGGTCCGAAA
This sequence comes from uncultured Christensenella sp., assembly GCA_910576655.1. Lineage (GTDB taxonomy): Bacteria > Bacillota > Clostridia > Christensenellales > Borkfalkiaceae > Coproplasma. The sequence continues at coordinate 6,312 of CAJTJC010000025.1, read as the reverse complement.
ATAGGCACATCCACGGTATCGTCGTTACGGAGTTCGTCCGGGTGTACAGGGTGCCATCTCGTTGCTTCCGTCATACCGAGCGTAGTGCTCAGATAGTCGGTCGTGAGCGTTTCGTCGCCTATAACAAACGATTTACGGAACGCCTCGTGACCCCAAATATTGAGCGGCTGCGCCATTACGCCGCGGCACTCGTTTGCGTCTATCATCTTAACGCCAAGGTCTATTACGCTACCCTTGGCTGTCGCCTGATACGACACCGCAATCGCCTTGACATTAGCGAGCGCGCCCTTCGGCAAGCCGAGATATTTCTCCGCAAGCGACCAAATATAGTCGGGCGCAGACTGCCAATGGAACTGCATGGCATAGCCCTTGTAACCCGTGCCGACAAAGTCGCGGTCGGACATTTTGCGGTCGAGGTCGTAATTTTTGAGCATTTCCTGTGCCATGTCGCCGCCGAGCATTATAAGCCCCGACTTACGGCTGAACGCGTGATTTATAAACGACGGACGCCCGATGATGGTTCTACCTTCGGTCGGGTATGCGAACGCGCCCTGTATCGGGTCGCCGTTGTCCATAAGGCTGTTGACGTCGTTGACAAGCTCGGCGTATGCGTTCTCTTCCGTAAGGTCGGGCGCATTGACGAGGTTGCCGCCGTCGTTCATGGCACGGAAATACGCATACGCGATTATCTCTGCAAGAGTAGACGCACTGCGGTCTTGCACGACGCTTTTGGCATAGCCCGCGACCTTTTGCGCCATTACGTCCAGCGGTACGTACTCCTTGGACATGTCGGGGAACAACATGGCTTGGTCGTTAACCTGATTGAGATATACCATAAACTCGTCGTTTGCGGGAAGCAGCGGCGGTTTGGTGTTGATTACGCCGCTGTTGCCGGGCGTGCCCGGGCGACCGCCGTACGAAATCGTTCTCGACGTCGAGGGGAGCGGCGTGTCGAGCATGACGCGCACTGCGCCCGCCTTGCGGTCGGTTGTGTACTTACCCGTAACCGACTGTCCGTCGCGGAATATTTCCTCGATATAAATAGCTTCGGCTATGGCTTGCGACAGCTCGACGTTCACCATGCTGCCGTCAACATAGAACCTACCGTTCGGGTCTTGTTCCGTTGCGCCCAGACCCATGAGCGCGCTTTTAACGAACGCCTCGGTGCGTCCGTAAGTAGAAATGACTTTCGACATAAATTTTTACCTCCTATCAGTCGTAAAGTTTTTCGAGTTGAGAAAGCTTGGACGCTATATCGTCATCCGCTTTCTGCGGCGTGCGTTCGAGCAATTCCAGCCGCGCCGAAAGCTTCGCCACTTCTTCACGTAGCGCCTTTACAGCTTCGTTCTCGCTCGTTTCCGCACCGTCCTTGCGTTCTTCCTTGGCATCGTCTTTGCCGCCGCCATCTTTCGGGTCGGTTTCGTGCAGCTCCTCCGTGTCACCCTTGCCGTCCGCATGCTCTTCGCCGAGCGCCTCGTGCTCGCGGTCCGCCGCCGATTGGCTGTCCTTGTCGCCGTCGTCGTGCTCCTGCTCCCCTATACTCTCGTGTATGCGGTCGGCTATCGACTGACGGAAATTTTCTTTGTCGTCGTCCGAAAGGTCGTCGTACGCCTTGCGAATTTGTTCGAGTGTGGTCATGTGTTTTTCGTCCTCCTTGACTTTTTTCTTGAACCATGCCATATTTGCCCTTATTGCCTCCTTAATTTTTTTTCATGAAAAAACCGCGAGGATGGTCGCGGCTCCTTGACGATTTTCGCATACTTACTCCTTATAACAGTTTTACGCGGCTCGGGTAGTACGCCCGACCGTTGTCTTTGCTGAATTGTATGTACTCGCGATTTGTATCTATCGCCTTTCGCCTTGCCGCGAGATACTCTTGTCTTTCACCGGGTACGCCCTTGTGCATAAGCGCTTGAACGCGCCAATGCTGAACCTCGCGTTCGAGCTCCCGCTGCCGAGTGTTTATCGCACTCTCCTTTTGTTGCGTCGCCTTGTCTACGAACGGAATAACCATGTTTGTCTTGTACGGCATGAGATAGTGCCGACAGTTAAACCCGAGCAAACCGTTTTTGTACGTCTTACCCGCTTTCGTCGTATAGTACACGTCCGTAGCCTTTTCCAACGGCACATAATGCTTGCCGTCCTCCGTCGTGCCGCTCGTGCCGTCGAGGCTGTAAACGCGCCCCTGCCATTCGTAGCAGCGGTCGGAGCAATCGGCATGCACGGACGACACAACGAGCTTTACACCCGACGCCCGCAAGCTGCCGATTTCCTCCAAATGCCGCTCGTATCTTACCTCCATTTCCGCGCGGTTGCGCAATGAGTTGCGCCCGCTCACGTCGTCGGGGTCGATACCGTTCTCGTCCGCAAGACGGTCAAGCACAGGCTTAACCCGCTTTTCGAAATAGTCCTTTGAATATTCCTGTAAAGCCACGCCGCGCGCCTCCGTGCCGATTATGCCGCTGTCTCGGATTATCTCGGCGGCACGCTCGAATTGCGGCGTATTCGGCTTATTTTCGGCTAAAACGCCGAGCAACAGCAAAAGTATCGGACTGACACCGAACTGCCGCAAATACGCCGAATATTGACGTTCCGCAAAAGCGTTGAGCGAACGAACAGCCGCCGAACGTAAGTTCTCGTTGGTAACGACTTTAAGCGCCCTAGCTATGGCTTTTTGCACAAGCATGTTGATTTGCGCTTTGCTCATACGGTTAAGCCAACCGTCGCGCACTATAAGCCGAATTTCCGTTTGCGCTTCCTCGATTGCCTCGGCTTGCGGATTTAAGCCTTTGTCTGCCAATCTCATAGTCCATCACCGAAATAGTTGCTATCGTTAAAGCCGCCGGCACCAAACGCGTCGGATTTCTTTTGCCTGTCAAGCTCTTTGACCCACTCCGCTATCTCTTCCTCTGTCAAATCGTTCCACCGTCGTTTTAGGTATTCAGGCAATGGCAGAGTGCCCGCATTGTAATCTTCGAGTAGCTCCTTGTTCTCGGTGGAAGTATTCACTCCCGCACGTCCCCATTCTATCTCGGGCTTTTCAGAATAGCCGTAGAACCGCGACACCTCCTCAAACATCGCATTGATTGCAACATTCGCGAGCGCGCGTTTATTATTGACTGTCGTTTCGGTCGTGTCCTGCTCCGCACGCACTTCCGTAGCCGTTTTGGGCGCGTTATACACAAGGTGATTGGCGAGGTCGCTCGACGACATGCCTATCTTGCTCGCCAACAACTGCAAGTCGCTGTCACGAATATAGTGGTGGTCCTCGGCACGCAGGTCGGGCTGAATGAACGTCGGCTTTATAGGCTCGCCGTTAAGACTGCCCGTCGTCACCTGCATGTAGAACTCGTCGTTGAGCTGCGGGGCTTGCACCGCTTCCGTAAAGGAAACACCCTCGGCAACCTCTACCGTATTTGCGTGTACCGCCGCCGTTTGCATTTGCTTGGGAATGAGCGCACGGCTCTTGCCCATATACATATCGACCTGCGCTTGCGTGTAGTTGTAGTCAATAGAATACAAGACGTCAAGTGCGGTATGTAGCGTGCTGTCGCTATACCCGGGCAAATCCGCAAGAGCTACGGCGACCGACTTATTCCGCACATTGTACAGCCCGACAGTCTTAAACGCGCGCGGCATTTCGTACCACACGCCCGGGGCAATGTCCCCATATGCATACTGCCATTGCGCCGCTATCTCCAAGGGTATCTCCTTGACAGCGGCGGTTTTCCATTCGGGCGAATTAACCATAGTGCCGAGTGCCAAATCGACTTTGTAATACGGACGACCATTGAGCATGGTTCTACGCTCACGCGCATAATACGCTTTCTCGCCCGCGCAAAAGCGGTTATATATTCGCGCATGCGTAATTTGCCCGTTCCTGCCGATTTGGAATATGACGCGGTTAATCGGGTAAACCGACGGGTACAACTGTCCGTTTATAGGAGTTAGACAAAGTATTGCATTGCCGCCCGCGTTTGAGTAAAAGAACATGCGGTTCAACACATTGTAAAGGTCTTTGCCCCACTCCTCCATGAACGCTTTGAGCTGCTTATTCGTGCTCTCAATCCGATAGCCGCCGCTCATGCACTCGCGCGTGAATATATCGCATACGGTGTACCCCATGCCCGTCGAAAAGAAATCTTGACGGTGCAGCATGGGCACGAAGCCCGTCGCCCATTGCAGCCATTGCTGTATATACGCCCGGTAATACGATACATACGGCTCGGGTATCATGTCCATGAACGCACTGTCGTTGATTATGTTCTGCATGTTTTGCCAGCGTGCTTTAAACATTGGACGGAATATCGAACGGCTGGGCGCTCGCGTCAATGCCGTCCTATTCTCATAATCTGCCATAATCCCTCCTTATAAAATTCGCAACGGCGCATCGTAATACAGCTTGGTCGCATATTCCATGCTGTCTATCGTATCGTCGCGCTGTCCTTTCTTGATAGTGTTCGTTTTCTCGTCGAACACATAGTTTTCGATATCTTTGATAAGCGTTTCGGTATTCACATTGACATCGGTATGAAAAAGAAGTATACCCTCGGAAAGCATACTTCTCACTCGCTTAATATCGCCCATGATATTTTTTTGTCCGACGTTCATACATTCCTCCGTGCCGTGAGTATCCGCCTCGAATTGCAGCCGTAGCATTTGCCCGCCCTCGGCACACTCGAATATCCACCGCCGCCTAACATACCGCAAGAATGAGAACTTAGTCAACAACTCGTTTCGATAATTTATAAGCGCCCGCGATTGTTCGCTGGGGCTTTGCTGCCCCGCAATGAGTGGGTCGTTCTCAAAGCAGTCCAGCACCACCGCGCGCCCGCTGCCCATTATGGCTAGCGGCGTAACGCATGTGCTGTCATTAACAGTTCCCTCGTCCAGCCCGAGTATAAGCTCTATTACTCGGTCGCCTTGCGCTAATAGTTGATAAATATTAGTTACATGCTTCTCACGACGGAACTGCGGGTATACAAGCCCGTTTGCGGCAGTGATTTGCCCCATATACTCATAAAGATAGTAATTGTAATCGGATGCTTTGTCGCGCTCAATCTCGGCTATAACCTCGGGTTCGAGCAAATCGTATATGTCTTCCCAACTACTGTAAATCTCTATCGCACGCCCTTCACGTACAAGCTTTGGGAAATATTGATTGGCAAACTCGCCGCGAAACGGCGGAGGATTGTATATATAAATCCATTTGGTCGTATCGTCCATTAAGCGCAGCAGCGTCTTTTCCGCGCCCTTTACCTCAAACTCTTCCGTAAGCTCCTGCGCCTCGTCGTGTATAAACCTATGCACGTAACCGCGCTCGAAGTCGAGTCCTTTTGTTCTATGCTCGTCACCGCCCGTCGCAATAAATCGTATAATGTTTCCGTTTGGACGGAATATGATATCGCCTGTACGCTTGGGTATATCGCAATACTGTGCAATACCAAACCTATACAGCTCTTTCTTAACGGTGGCAAAGCTCGTTTTACGAAAATCGCAATCATCCACACGCGCTATGACTATATTCGCGCCGGGAATGCTGATATAACCGTCTAAGGCGTCTTGTATGACCGTCGTAGTCTTGCCGCTGTATCGCCCGCCGCGCGTCACTATACGATGTGTTCCGTTCTCTGTCGTTGTTTTGAGCAACGGCGCGAAATTACTCGGCGTAATCGGATTGTAGTTAATCATTGCTTTGCTTGTCCTTTGATAAGTCTATAACCTTGCGCTCTATGACGACCTTTATACCGTCGTCCGCCTCGTTAGCGCTACCCTCGCTTAACACCTCTATGAGCAGCTGCGCCGCCTTGGTACGCTCGCGTGTCAATTCCTCGGCATTACGCATCGTGTCCGATAAATATTGCAACGCTTCGTCAATCGTTGCTATGCGGCGTTCCCGCTTAGGCTTGGTAAGCTCGGCGATATATTTTTGAATATCAGGTTTTGTAAGGTTTTCGGCGCCTATGGACCGTGCGGTCTTTGCGCTATACCCGGCTCGCTTCGCCGCCTCAGTCGCGTTTAGGCACGCCGCATAATGCTCGCAAAACGCGCGTTGTTTGTCACTCAATGCCACATTGCATCACACTCCTTTTCTTGCATGAAAAAAGCAAGGTGCGTGCCTTGCTTTCAATTTCACTTGCTTATTCGCTTATTCCCTTTTTGGCAGCGGGTCGCCCCATATGTCAAGCCCTTTCTTGACATTCTCTCGCGCTTGGCGAATGGTTACGGGATTTGCAAAAAGGCACTACTCAATTCTACCACAGCCGCTAAACCGTGTCAAGTAGTGCCTTTGCATAATTTTTTACACTACCA
>CAJTJC010000024.1 GCA_910576655.1 uncultured Christensenella sp. | reverse complement strand
TTAAAGAAATAAGCCTTGCCGATAACGACAAGGCTATTGACGAATTAAAGGTTCAACCTTTATCGTCTTTGGTGCACTCGACAGGAGTTGAACCTGCATGGGGTTAACCACAAGATCCTTAGTCTTGCGCGTCTGCCAATTCCGCCACGAGTGCTTTAATCTGAAAACATTGTAATTTTATATTATTTTATTTATATTGTCAAGCCAAATTCAGTGTAAAAATTAATTTTTAATATAATCTTTTTCAATCTGCGTAATCATACTTAAAACTGCTGATTGCAATTCTTCCAAATTGCCGTAATTATGTGTGACATAATACCCAGCAAAACTATGATTTTCGTACTCATATTGACTGTTTATACGCAATTTAGCTTGGCTTTCATTGATTTTAGCTCTTAACATTAATTCTTTTATTCGCTCGTCCTTGTTGCGCAAAACGACGATAACGTTATCGAATAAAACTTCATAGTTGCCTTCGAATAAAAGCGGCACCTCGCAAAAGAAAATTCCGCAACCACTCATAAGCTGCATTGCTCTGTTCATTATTTGCGGATGCGTTACAGAGTTAAGGACTTGCAATTTATCTTTATCGTTAAAAACGATTTCTGCAAGTTTCTCTCTATTAAGCGTCCCGCCCGCATTTTTGACGTTTCCGAACTCTTTGACTATTGAATTTACAAAGCTTTTATCATTTAAAAGCTCGTGATAAATTTCGTCACATGATATGACGGGATATCCCTGCTCTTTGATTATTTTCGCAACGGTAGATTTGCCGCTGCATATGCCACCCGTTATAGCAATTTTAACGTTATTTTGCATCATACCAATTTTTACCCGTGTGAACGTCCACCGTAAGCGGCACCTTCAATTTTACGGCGTTTTCCATTTCTATTTTTAAAACGTCCGCAGCTTTTTCCGCCTCGTTTTCGGGCGCGTCGAGAACCAGTTCGTCATGCACCTGCAAAATAAGCCTACTTTTTAATCCCGCTTTTTTTAACGCGTTTGCGACGTTTATCATTGCTATTTTTATAATATCCGCACTTGACCCCTGCAAAGGCATATTCATTGCCGCCCTTTCGCCAAACTGACGCAAATTGAAATTCGAAGAATTTATTTCGGGGATATTACGCTTCCTTCCAGTCAGAGTAGAAACGTAACCGTTTGCTTTGGCAAAAGCGACGTTTTCGTTCATATATTCCTTAACGGCGCTGTAAGTCGCAAAATATCTCTCTATATATTCCCGAGCCGTAGCCACGGAAATATTCAGGTTTTTGGAAAGACCGAAATCACTGATTCCGTAAATTATGCCGAAGTTTACAGCCTTTGCCGCACGGCGCATTTTATCGGTAACCTCTTCAAGCGGCACGCCAAACACCTGCGACGCGGTAACAGAATGAATATCCTCGTTATTATTATACGCTTCGATTAATTCCTTACACCTGGAAAAGTGTGCAAGTAACCGCAATTCTATCTGCGAATAGTCTGCATCGATAAATACGTTACCTTCTTGAGGTATAAAAATTTTCCTCAGCTCTCTGCCTTCGTTTTCTCTTATGGGAATATTCTGCAAATTAGGGTTCGCGCTTGACAGCCTGCCCGTCGACGTAACTGTCTGATTATAAGTCGTGTGCACCATTCCCGTAGCTTTATCGATAAACGGCTTAAAGCCTTCGAGATAAGTCGAACACAGCTTTTTGTAGGTTCTGTATTTAAGGATATCGCCAATTACGGGACTTTTGTCCTGTAACTTTTCAAGCACTTCCGCTGCGGTTGAATATTTGCCGCTTTTCTTATTTCTTACTTCGGTGATTCCGAGCTGCGAATAGAGCACTTCACCTAACTGTGACGGCGAATTAACGTTGAAATTGCAACCGCAAAGCTCGAAAATCCGGTTCTGATATTCAAGCGCAAGCGATTCGTAGCGTTCTGTTATTTCAATGAGAATTTTTTCGCTTACCCTAACACCGGCCCATTCCATATCAAAAAGCACTTTTAAAAGCGGCTTTTCGATTTCGTTATATAATTTCGTGATTTTTTCGCTTTCCAAAATCTTTACGTATCTTTCAAAAAGCAAATGCGTTGCATACGCCGAAAAGCCGATATCAAGCAAATAAGCGTTACAAAGCTCTTTTAAGCCCCAGTTTGCGGTATTTGCAGAGTACTCTGCAAGATATTTCGCAAGTGAAACGTCCTCAAACTCACAACAAAATTCAATCCCGAGTTTATGCAATAGATGCATAGCGTGCTTACAGTTAAAAATTGTAACTTTATTCTGCTTGTCGGAAAAGACGTGCTTAAGGACAGCAATATAATCACCGTAGTTTATTCCGTCGCCAAGCAGATTATCGGATACCTCCAAAACTATTTCGACCTGTCCGTTATAGATATGAAGACACAATTCTTCCAAAGCAACGCTTATTTGCTTTGAAACTTCTATGAATTTCATTGCTTCGTCATAAGACTTACAGCAAACCTTTTCGGGATAAACCACGTCGTCCTGTTTTGCAGGTCCGTTTTCTTCAAATATTTTTAAACCTAACAGACTGTTGAACTCGAATTCACCGAATAATCTTTTAACTTCGGTACTATATTTTGTAGGAGCTATACATTCCTCAAGCTTTATATCCAAATCGCAATTCCTGTCGATTGTGGCAAGCTTGTACGACATATATGCGGTTTCTTTATTTTCTAAAAGTCTGGTTTTTATACCGCCGCTCAACTTTTCGATATTTTCATATACACCGTCAAGCGTGGAAAAGCTTTCAAGCAGGTTCAAAGCAGTTTTCTCGCCGATTCCCGCAACGCCAGGAATATTATCGGACTTGTCCCCCATTAACGCCTTTAAATCGATAATCTGCAACGGAGTAACCCCCGTTTCCGATTTGAAATTTTCCACGTTTAGCTTTTGCAACACCGAAACGCCCTTTTTAGTATAATAGACGTCTGTCTTTTCGTCTACAAGCTGAAAGCTGTCCCTGTCGCCCGTGTAAATGTAACTGTGCGCGTCGAATTTTTTTGACAGCGTACCGATAATATCGTCCGCCTCAACCCCCTCTTTCGCGCACGTAGCAATTTTCATTGCATTTAAAAGCCATTTCAGCGGTTCTACCTGAACGGCAAGGTCGTCAGGCATCCCCTTTCTCATTGCCTTGTAGCCGTCATACATTTTATGCCTGAACGTCGGAGCTTTAAGGTCAAACGCCACAATAATATATTTAGGCTTTACGTCGCCGAGAATTTTGAATAAAAGTTTAACGAACCCGAAAATCGCGTTTGTAGGCATACCGCTTTTTGTAGTAAAAACGGGCGTAGCATAATACGCCCTGTTCAATAAACTATTTCCGTCAATCAATACAAGCTTGTCCATATTCGTTTCCTAATGTTAATAATAAAAGCCGTTATCCTTTAGTACAGTTACAAGTCCTAAAATTTTGACGGCAGGCGTGTTGTTTGCGAAACTGAAACCGTAACCTATTTCTTTTTCGGTGCAAGCTTCAAGGCTTTTATATAATCGGACTATGTCCTCGCCGCTTTTGTAATAGTCGGCAAGATAATCAATCACACCGTAAACCTCAAAATAATAATCGGACAGTAAATCGTAATCGAAATGAATTGCATTTTTCAGCGACGTTTTTGTTGAGACGTTTATATGCGGTCCTACTATTTCGATATCGCATAGCCCGAAAACCTCGATTACCGGCATCGGATAATAATCCTTGACGTAATTACCGGCAGAGTCCTTATTATAATAATGCCCGTTATAATAATTTTTCTCGGTCTTGAAGCCGTTTTTCAGCAAAATTTCTCTTATATGATTAGCTCTGTCGTCAAGATTTTTATAAAATTCGTTAAGCTGTTCTTTAAATCCCATAAATATCCCCAACTGAATTATAACACAAAACCGTCCGTTCTGCAAGGCATTAAAGCAAACCTATTCTCTCCAATATATTATTCGTGGTCAGTCCGTTATAGACGTACGACAGTTCATTCAACTCAAACGGAATTTTACCTACGTCTTTAAGCTTAATCAACTGATAATTATTGCAGAGCCGCCGTTCGTTATTCATAACAGATGTCCGTATGCGCGCACTTTCAATACGTGCACATCTTGAAAGAACCTGCTCCAGTCCGCCGAATGAATTTATCAGCTTCGCAGCGGTTTTAGGTCCGATTTTATCCGCCCCTTTTATGTTGTCTGAGGCGTCCCCCGTAAGCGACTTAAAATCGGCGTAAAGCTCGGGCAAAATCCCGAAGCGTCGAATAACGTAATTTCTGTCACAAACAACGGACTTTGCCCCTCTGTAACGCAGTACGGACACATTATCGCGTATCAGCTGAAAATAATCGCTGTCAAAAGAAGAAATTATTATTTCGATATCATCGTACCTGTAAACGTACGAAGCGATAATATCGTCAACCTCGTATTCTCCCTCTTCCGAATACGATATACTCAATATATCCAAAGCGCGATAAACGTATTCAAGCTGAGAAAAAGGGTTATCTTGCTCCGCTACTTTCGAATAGTCTGTTCGGTTTTTCTTATAGTCGGGATTGAGCGCTGCGCGAGCGTTTTCGTGCTCGCCGTCAAAAAGCACAACTAAATGCGACGGCTCCGTTATTTTGATTATTTTAATTAATGCCCCGACAAAACCTAAAACACCGTGTATGGGTTTACCGCCCTTACCTACAATGCGCGACGGCATACCGTAAAACATCTGAAACAGCAGATTATGACCGTCGACGATTAAAAGCTTATCCATAATTCCTCGTAAGTAAAAAACAAACCCAAGCCGTTTGGCTCGGGTTTGCATGGTGCCGCTGGTCGGGGTCGAACCGACACGGTATCGCTACCACTGGATTTTGAGTCCAGCGCGTCTGCCAATTCCACCACAGCGGCAATAAGTAGCTTATTTATTATATTATATTGTCGTGCAAAAATCAAGTTTTTTATATTAAAATAATCCGATAAAACTAAATTTATCGGACTAAATTTTAATTATAATTTTCAAGTAACAGTTTGTCCGCCACCAAAGCGATAAATTCGCTGTTCGTCGGTCTTTCGTTTCCTATGTAAACACGCGCTCCGAATATAGAACTGATTGCATCGGTCCTGCCCCTGTTCCACGCAACTTCTATTGCATGCCTTATAGCCCTTTCAACCTTACTCGAAGTAGTCGCGTGCTTCATTGCGATTTTGGGATACAACTCTTTGGTAACTTTATTGATTATAGAAGGATTTTCAACCGCCATTTTTATACCCTCTCGCATATAAACGAAACCCTTGATATGCGGCGGAATGCCTATTGTAATAAAAATATTACTGATTTTTTCGTCAAGCGAAGTTGTTTTTCGCTTGTCCCTCATTTCGGTAGATATTTTATAATCGGCAACCCTTTCGTTGAGTATATCAAAAACACGCTCGCCGATAACCTGCGGTGTTACAGGTTTAATAAAATAATATATCGCGCCGTGGTTGATGGCCGAATTTACTATCCTGTCATTATCGAACTCAGACATCATAAACGAAACGCAATCGGGACATAAGCTTTTTATATGGTCCAAAAGCTTTATTCCGTCTATCCCCTTCAAAGCGGTATCGATAATCGCCACATCGGGATTAACGGACCGCAAAGCTTCAAGTGCGGCGTCGCCCGTTACTGCCGTTGCGCATACATTGAAGCCGTTCGTCTTTTCGAAATAATCGCGCAGTGTGTTCAAAAATTCTTCATTTCGTTCAAAAATTACAATATTTGCTGTTTTCATCAATATTACTTCCCTGTCAGTATTGAATAATTAGATTATACAGCATTATTTTGAAGATGTAAAGCTATTTTTGTAAAAATATACTAAAATATTTGTCGTAATTTGTTTATTTTTTTACAAAATGTTCGATTATTGAGAAACGACATCAATATATTCGTCGTAAGTGACCTTTTTGTCGAACTTTTTGGTTCCGTTTATCTCTATTATTCTGTTGGCAACGGTGTTCATCAGCTCCTGGTCATGAGATGTAAAAAGCATACAACCTTTAAAATTTTTCATACCGTTATTAAGCGCCGTGATAGATTCAAGGTCAAGGTGGTTAGTAGGTTCGTCAAAAATAAGAAAATTACTGCCTTCAAGCATCATTTTCGCAAGCATACAGCGTACCTTTTCCCCGCCGGACAGCACCTTCGCCTGCTTTAATGCCTCTTCGCCGGAGAATAACATTCTGCCCAGCCAACCGCGAAGGTATTCCTCGTAATGGTCTTTTGAATATTGACTGAGCCACTCAACGAGATTGTAGTCGCAGCCTAAAAAGTATTCGTTATTATTTTCGGGGAAATAAGACGTTGAAATCGTCTTACCCCATTTTACACTGCCCGCATCGGGCTGCACTTTCCCGACTAAAATATCGTACAGCATAGAAACCGTCGTACTCTTATCGCTAACTATACCGATTTTGTCATCTTTCTGTACGGTAAAAGAAATATCTTCGAAATATCCTTTTTTCGTAAGTCCGTCCACAACAAGTATATCGTTTCCGATTTCCTTTTCATATTTAAAGTCGATAAACGGATACTTCCTCAGCGAGGGCTTGAAATCGGAAATAGTAAGCTTTTCAAGCTCTTTTTTCCTCGAAGTTGCCTGACGGGATTTAGATGCGTTGGCCGCAAAGCGCGCAATAAATTCCTGTAATTCCTTTGCGCGCTGTTCGTTCTTTTTATTCTGGTCCTTCTGCTGACGCGCCAGAAGTTGACTCGTTTCATACCAGAAATCATAGTTACCGAGCATCATATTTATTTTGCCGTAATCTACGTCGCATATATGAGTGCAGACCTTATTTAAAAAGTGTCTGTTATGAGAAACTATTATTATGGTGTTTTCAAAGTCAAGCAGGTAATTTTCCAGCCAGCGCACCGTTTTAATATCGAGGTTGTTGGTAGGCTCGTCCAGAAGAAGAATATCGGGATTACCGAAAAGCGCCTGCGCAAGCAGTATTTTGACCTTATGCTTCGCGTCCACTTCCGACATAGGGATTTCGTAAAATTCCTCGGTAATATCCAAGGCGTTTAAAAGCGTCTGCGCCTCGTACTCGGCGTCCCAGCCGCCAAGCTCGGCAAACTCGCTTTCAAGCTCGCTTGCACGAACACCGTCATCTTCCGTAAAATCGGATTTGGCATAAAGCGCGTCCTTTTCGTCCATTATCTCAACCAGTCTTTTGTGCCCGAGCATGACTGCGCGCAAGACCGTTACGTGGTCAAACGCGTTCTGGTTTTGCTGTAAAACGGACATTCTCTCGGTTTTATCAATCGAAACGTCGCCCTTGTTCGGTTCTATTTCGCCGCTTAAAACCTTTAAAAACGTAGATTTACCCGCACCGTTAGCGCCGATTATACCGTAACAGTTGCCCTTTGTAAATTTTAAATTGACTTCTTCAAATAATTTCTTGCTGCCATATTGCAATGACACGTTATTTACCTGTAACATATATTCTCCATTTATAATTTTTAACTTTTATTCCGAGCGCTTTAATTTTATTAATACACCGCAAACTGGCTGTTATACAGCTTAGAATAGCATCCGTTAAGCTCTAACAACTGTTTATGTGTTCCTTGTTCGATTATTTTTCCCTTATCCATAACAAGAATAATATCGGCGTTTTTAATTGTTGATAATCTATGCGCAACGATAAAGCACGTTCTGCCGTTCATAAGTGAAGCGAATGCCTGCTGAATTTTCAGTTCGGTACGCGTATCTATAGACGAAGTCGCTTCGTCTAAAATAAGCATAGGCGGCAGACAAAGCATTATTCGCGCAATACACAAAAGCTGTTTTTGTCCTTGAGACAGGTTTCCGCCGTCTTCCGCTATTTCGGTATTATAGCCGTCGGGCAGCTGCATTATAAAGTTGTGCGCGTGTGCGGCTTTTGCCGCAGCAATTATTTCCTCATCGGTAGCGTTTGTATTGCCGAACGAGATATTTTCTCTTACAGTACCGCTCTTCAACCATGTATCCTGCAAAACCATTCCGTAGTTTCTGCGCAACGACGCGCGTGTTACGTTCTGAATATTATTGCCGTCTACTTCTATCGTACCGCTGTCCGGCTCGTAAAAACGCATAAGCAAATTGATTATAGTAGTTTTTCCGCAGCCTGTCGAGCCGACTATCGCTATACGCTGACCCGCTTTGGCAGCGATATTTAAATCTTCAATCAACTTAGTGTCCGCAGTATACGAAAAATCTACGTTCTTTATTTCAACGTCCCCGTTTACGTCTTTAAGCTTTATAGAATCGGGCGAATCGGGTTTCTGCGGCTGCTCGTCAATAAGCTCGTAAATTCTGCCCGCGCACGCAAAAGCATTCTGTAATTCCGTAACCACGCCCGATATTTCGTTAAACGGCTTGGTATACTGGTTGGCATAAGAAAGTAAGCTTGCAAGTATACCAACGTTAAACACTATCGGCAGCGATACGTTGAATACAAGCATAAGTCCGCCCGAAAGCGCAACCGCAGCGTAAACGACGGCGTTTACAAAACGTGTACAGGGGTTTGTAAGCGAAGAATAAAAAATCGACTTTAACGAAGCTTTTGTAAGGCGCGAATTAATTTCGTCAAACCTTTCAAGGTTCTCGCTTTCGTGATTGAAGGCTTTAACCACCTTCAAATTACCTATCATTTCGTCTATAAACGCAGTTTGTTCTCCACGAATTTCGGACGTTGCTTTAAATAAATGATAGGTCCGAGACGCGATGAATTTTGCCACAAACAGCGACAGCGGAGTTAAAACCAAAATTATGAGCGCGACAACCCAGTTCAATACAAGCATAATTACCATTGTTCCCACTATCGTGAGAACGCCTGTAAACAACTGCGTAAAGCCCATCAAAAGTCCGTCGGCATAAGCGTCTACGTCCGCAATATTGCGGCTTATAATATCGCCGTAGGAATGAGAGTCTATATATTTCAAAGGCAAGCGCTGTAAATTTGCAAAAGCTTCACGCCTTACGTCTTTGACGACGTTATACGTTATATGATTATTTATTATATTCATCAGCCACTGCACGACGCAGGTCAACCCAACGGTTGCGCCGATAATGATAAACAGCCTGAAAATTTCTTCAAAATCAATAGTATCGACTTTTGTAAAGTCCAAAAGATTTATAATTTGACCGAACAGAACGGGTACCGTAAGCGTTCCCGCAACGGTCAAAATCGCAAAGAAAACAGTTAATGCCAGCCATAGCTTATAACGCTTCAACTGCTTTAATATACGCTTTAAAACGCTTTTATTACGAAGCTTCATAACTTAAACACCCTCCTTTTCGTATTGAGAAAAGTGTATTTCGTTATAAATGGGGCAAGTTTTCAAAAGCTCGTCGTGAGTTCCGACACCGACCATTTTTCCGCCGTCAAGCACGATTATTTTATCTGCGTGCTTTATCGAAGACGTGCGTTGGGAAACTATAAATACCGTCGGGCTGTAATCAAGCTCTTTTAACGATTTTCTGAGATTTGCATCCGTAGCATAATCGAGCGCGGACGCGCTGTCGTCGAGAATAAGTATTTCGGGTTTTTTGACAAGCGCTCGCGCAATAGTCAACCTTTGGCGCTGTCCGCCAGAAAAATTCTTACCGCCCTGTTCTACAGCTTCGTCAAGTCCGTCCGCTTTCGATTTTATAACGTCCTCCGCCTGCGCTGAGCTTATCGCCGAACAAATTTCTTCGTCGCTTGCGTCGTCCTTGCCCCACAGCATATTGTCGCGTATAGTGCCCTTAAAAAGCACCGCCCGCTGGGGAACGATTCCGCACTTCGCGCGCAAAGCTCCGTCGTCTATCGAATTTACGTTTTTGCCGTCTATTAAAACGCTGCCGCTACTCACATCGTAAAAATGCGGAAGCATATTGACGAGCGTGGTTTTTCCCGAACCGGTACCTCCTATTACGCCTATCGTCTGCCCGCGCTCCGCTATAAAGGAAATATCGCTGAGCGCATTCATTTCCGCGTCTCCGTAATTAACGCATACGTTTTTATATTCAATAAAGTGACCGTTGCACGCACCGTTATCTGAAACCGCGTTTTTGACTATCGGCGTTTCAAGTATTTCATTGACTCTTCCCGCACACGCAAACGATTTGGTAACCGTAATTATAAGGTTTGCAAGCTTAATCAGCTCGACGAGAATTTGACTCATGTAATTGTACAGCGCAACTACGTTACCCTGCGATAAATTACCCGAATCGATTTTAATTGCGCCGACGTACAGCAAGGCTATTATTGCTAAGTTTATTATCGCATAGGTAAGCGGGTTCATAAGCGCAGAAATTCTGCCGACTACAATCTGCGACTTTGTCAGGCTTGCGTTGCGCTTATTGAATTTACTAATTTCCTCGTCTTCCTTGCAAAAAGCGCGCAGCACTCTTACACCCGTAAGCGTTTCGCGCGTAGCGGCAGTAACGTCGTCAAGCTTGCCCTGCACCCTCTTATACAGAGGAATACTCGACAAAATAATGGCAAACACCACTATAAAAAGAACGGCAATCGTAATCGCAAATACACCGCCCGAAATTGCATCGAGCACAAAAGCCATTATCATTGCGCCGAAAACGATAAACGGCGAACGCATAAACAGACGCAAAACAAGGTTTACTCCGGACTGAATTTGATTGACGTCGCTGGTCATTCGCGTAATCATTTTGGGCGTGCCTATTCTGTCTATGTCGGAATAGGACAACGATTGCATTTTATCGAACAAATCGTGCCGCAGTTCCTTTGAAAACCCGACCGCCGCCTTTGCGGCAAAATACTGCGCCGATACTGCGCTGATTAACCCCACGACCCCGAGCGCAACCAAAACGAGGCACATATTCACTATATAGCGCCAGCCTTCACCGCCGTTTATTCCGTTATCGATAATTGCCGATACGACGAGAGGAACGAACAGCTCGAACCCCGCTTCAAGCAGCTTGAAAAGAGGAGCCAAAATACTCTGTAATTTATAACGCTTTAAATATTTGAGTAATTTCCGCATACTTAACACATTTTAACATTTAATTAATAAAAAATCAATTTTTATTCAAAGCATTTGCCATTATTATTATAATTTGGTATAGTTATGCAAAAGGAAATTTATATGTCTTACAAAATCTATTTAAAAAAGAATGAAGAAAAACGCATAGTCGGCGGGCATAGCTGGGTATATGCCAACGAGGTTGCAAGAATTGAGGGAAAAGATAAAAACGGTTCGCTTGCAGAGGTTTACTCTTTCGACGGAAGATTCGTCGGGAAAGGTTACGTAAATCACGCATCGAAAATACTCGTAAGAATTTTCATACGCGGAAACGAAACAGACGACGAACAACTGTATCTTGACAGAATAAGGCAGGCAAACGATTACCGCTTGAAACTTGGCTACAACAACTGTTATCGAATGGTTTTTGCCGAAGCCGATAACCTCCCCGCGCTTATTATTGACAGATACGGCGACGTTTTAGTAATGCAATGCCTTTCGCTCGGTATAGATTTACGCAAGGAAATGATTTGCAACTGCCTTGTAAAGCTGTTTTCGCCGAAAGGAATTTACGAACGAAGCGACGTAGCCGTCAGAAAAAAAGAGGGCTTATCGGAAATAAAGCAGGTGCTATACGGCGAAGTCCCCAATATTGCAGTATTGAAGAAAACTCTTTGAAAATGCTCGTCGACGTCAGAAACGGGCAAAAAACGGGCTACTTCCTCGACCAAAAGGAAAACAGGTTTGCCGTCAGAAAATACTGCCATGGAAAAGTATTGGACTGTTTTTGCAACAGCGGCGGATTTTCTCTTAACGCGGCAACCGTTGCGGACGAAGTAACGGCATGCGATATATCTGCTCT
>CAJTJC010000023.1 GCA_910576655.1 uncultured Christensenella sp. | reverse complement strand
TACAACTATGCGGTAAAAATTTTGAAATTTTTGCGGAGTGTATTATATGGGGTTCAACCGTCCGTACTCGAACGGGTACTGGAGTGTGTACAGGGCGGGCACTAGCACTTCCACCACCAAACCGTCTACGGTTGGCACAACAGGTTTCTATTCATTGGGTGGACACGGCTGGGGAAGCTGGAGCTATTATTACAACTATGCGGTAAAAATTTTAAAATTTTTTTTGTATTTTCAAAATTAATTATGGCGTTGACTTTCGTCAACGCCATAATTTTTTTTCAGTACTACAAATATTTTTTGAACGATTGCAGATGTATCTGCGCGCCCATGGTAAGCTTTTTAATCCTGTCGCTGATCTGCTGCGCATACTCGAAGTTTACGCTTTCGGCTTTTGCCGCTCTGCTTATTACAGGTGTTTCAACGACCTCCTCGGTTTGCGCCGTAGCTTCTTCGACGACTGCGACGGGCTTTTCGACCGTCTTTACAGCCTTAACCTCTTCCAAAGCTTCGGTTTCTTCAACCTCTGGCTCTTCGGGCACTACGGGAGGAACGGTTTCGCCGTTACTCTTCAGCCATACAACGCTGGGGTTATCGGGGTTAGTATTTATGCTCGATTTAAGCGTGAATATAAACCTGTAAGCGCCTGCGCCGTAAGCCTCGTAAGGGTTGCCGTTATGTCCTTCGTACACGTCGAACGTGGTGAAGTTTTTAGCATACATAACCGTAATGGTGAAGTATTCCGCCCAGTCGTCCTGCAAATTAAGCATTGCAAGCAAGTCGTGAGCCTCGTCGTCGAATATCATTTGCGGAGCATCCGCCGTAGGAATTTCAAGCATTCTGCGCTCGATATTCCAGGTAACCGTTTCCGTAAGAGTCGACGGAATAGTGATAGGATTGAAATTACCGTTAGGGTCGTCGATTCTGAACGACGTAACGTATTTACCTGCATTTACACCGGCATAAGCGCCGTCGACGTTATTGGTCTTGTACTTAATAGCCCCCTTCAATGCTTCGGGAAGGTTAGTAAGCTCTGCCCAGTAAACTACCGGCTTGCCGTCCTTCATAGTGAAGACCATGCCCTTGCCGTCCTTGTAGTCCTTTTCGCCGTCGGTAAATTTCCAGCTGACGTTCGAGAGGTCGACCGTAGCTTTTTCGATTTTCCACGTTACGTAAACGAACTCGTCTTCGGTGTCGCGCCAGGTGTAGTTTTCGTCCTTGATTCTTATCTTCGCGGTATACTCGCCTACGTTTGTTCCGCTTCCTCCCTCGACGATTTCCATAAACATGCCCTGGAAGCCCGTTAAAGCTTTTTCGGCAAACTGTTCGCTACCCGTATAGGTGAGCGTAACCTTTTCGTTTAAGGTGGGCGCAGCCAAAGTCGAACTGACTATAGACCACTTGATTTCATAGGGGTCGGTACTCGTCTTGACGCGCGTAATTTTTACGACTGTCTTTTCGGTATCAATTACGTTTCTGCCGTCCTCTATTTCAGGCATTTCCATAACGGTGCCGTCTGCCCTCAGCTTGTATTTCGCAAGGAACGCGCCGGCAACGTCTTCAACGTATTTGCCGTCTATAAGCGAATACCTTACGGCCTTGCCTTCCGCGTCAACCACGTATTTGGCGCCACTTGCCGTCTCGGGCATACCGTTCTCGTCAAGTAAGCCGTCAGCGCTGACGTAAGAGTCGATAACCTTGTTCATCTTGAACGCAAGTTCAAGAGTGTAATCACCCTTGTTGTAGTCGATAAATCCGCCCTTGCCGTCGTCCTTGACGTACTTAGCCACCCACTTGCCGTCAACCTGTACGTATCTGACTTCATAGTCCGCGTCGTAGCCAACGTACGCCTTGTCGTTAACCACTACCGTTTCCTTTTCCTGCAAGTTCCAGTAACTGCTGTTGGGGTCGGTAAGCTTAATAATCAGCTTATAGTCGCCCGCAGCGGTACCTTTATAGCCTTCGAAGGAAATAAGCGAACCGTAGCTTTCAAGCTGCTTGAACAACGCCTTTGTTTCGTCAAGCTTAGTCAGGTCGTACTCTTTACCGGTATACTCGAACACGGGAATCATAGATTCGAGAATTTCGAGCAGTTCGGGAGTAATCTGAGGCACGCTTGCCTTTTCGATTGAAATTTCAAGCTTTTTGGCGTTTCTGTCGATTAATGCGTCGAGCGCGGCACCCGTTACGGGAGCGGAGGACGCGTCTTTCAGCGTGTTCGTAGCCGCATCGTAGCTATAAACGTCGGGGTCGTACCAGCTAAGGTTTACGTCGGGCAGAAGCCTTACGAGTATTTCGAAGTCGCCCGCGGTCTTGATGGTGATTTTGCCCGTCGTTACGTCTACGGTAGAAGCGTACTTACCTACGGGTACGAGGAAGCTCGTTACGTTTGAAAGGTCTACGCCGTGGTTTGCAAGCATATCGGCTTTAAACGTGTCGCCGATAATGTAATCGGACCAGTTTTCGATTTCGTATACCTTATCGTTGCCGTCGTAAACGTTGCTGGATACAGGCAGCAGCTTAGGTATAGGAAGCCAATAAACTACGTTAGTCTGAGGCGTGGGATTGCCGGGGAAATTGAGATTTGCGAATTCGTACGGGTTGTTTACTCCGTTTGCGCAAACAATTTCAATACCCTTTGAAACGGCGTAATCGTTGCCCTCTTTAATAGCGAACTCTACCGTGTAGTTTATACCTGCGCCGCGCGAAGCTACGTCGTCCATAGTGACGATTTCGCCCGTTGCCGCGTCACGGATAATATACTCGAAGATATCCTTGCTTTCGTCGGAAAGACCGTCGAAGTCTTCGGATTCTATAACGTAGTTTCCGTTTGCGTCCGTCGTCCAACCTTCTATAAGTAATTCGAGCGGGTTGATAGTGAGTACAGCCGACTGCTTGGTCGTAAGCTTATTGCCTCCGTCAATCCAAACTACGCAATTCGAAACGGTATTAAGTCCGTCCTTGATAGAGAATTCAACGCGGTAGTTACCGAGATAGAACGCCTTGAACATCGAGAATTCGAGCAGCTCGTCGTCGTTTGCTATATCCGAATAGGAAACGTACTCGTCGTCGCCTGCGCCGAGGGGCTTGAACTCGATTTTAACGTCGAGGTAATTATCCCAGCCCTCTTCGAAGCCGAACAGCTCGAGAATTTCGCGGACGGTTCCGTCAAATTCGACTTCCGTATCCTTGGGTATCTCGTAACGGCGTTCTACGATGTTCCATTCGATTGCCGCATATCCGTTGCCCGCGGGGTCCTTATACTTGTCAAGGAATTCTGCGGGGGGATTGATAAGCTTATAGTTAGAGTGGTCGACGTCGTTCTGGAAGAAGTAAATTACCGTCTTGTAAGTACCCATAGCCGAACGCTCGTTACCTATATCACCGTCGGTTAAATAGGTAATGTGTTCTTCAAGCTCTTCAGGCAAGCCCGTAAGCTCGAGCTTATGAACCTGAACCTCTCCGTTTTCGATTGTGTACTGGAACGGGTCTTTTTCGTCGTAGTTCCAAGCGATTTGGCTCATATCGAGCTGCTTCTGCTCGATAGTCCATACAAAGGTCTGCAAGTCTGCGTCGCTGACTGCGCCGACGTCGGAAATCCATGCATAGTTGCTGTCGGGAAGCTTGAACCTGACCTCGTAAGTGCCTGCGTTGACTGCGGTGTCACCCGAAATCTGTGCAAGCTGCATCAAGGCTTTAAGCTCTTCGCTGAGCGTGCCGTTGTTATAGCCTTCGAAGGTTTCGAATACGCTATGCGAGCTTCCGTCGTAGACAATCTTTTTGCCGCCTGCCTTGGGAATTACGATGTAAATGGGAAGTATCTTCCACTTTACGGTATAGGTTCCGGGCTGACCCTTTGCAGTGCCGTTATCCCAGTGAATTGTGTTGAGGTAAATATCTTTGATTTTGAGTTGCAGCGTATATCCGCCCGAAAGAGTAGCGGTTGAGCCTATTACGTCGAAGTATTCGCCGTAATCGACAAGCCACTTATCGTACTTGGCTTCATCGCCGAACGCATATTGAAGAATATCTATTTCACTGCCCGTATAGGTAGGATTTTCGAATTTGGGAAGCGAAATCATCTTAAACGATATTCTGTATCTGAGCGTGACGGGTGAACGGTCTACTACGTCCACTATTCCGTCGGCGGGGTTAGAAGTATCCTCCGCACTCCAGCAAAGGGGCGCCAGCGAGTTTTTCTTAAACATATAAGAAACGGAATAATCGCCTGCGACGCTCTGCGCAAGTCCGCCCTGCCATACGTCGAGATAGTTATGATAGTATTCGTCCCATCTGTAAATCTTGAAGGTAATCGGGAATCCGCCGTAAGTTACGTTTACGCGCACCTGCGATTTGTATTCCGCAATCTTTGCAAGCTCTTCGCCCGTAGGAGCAACGTAACCTTCAAGCGAAGGGTCGGGTCCGAGATACTTAACCCAGTCGTATTCGTCACTGTCCTCCTTCTTGTCGACCGTGAAATCGGGGTCGTCAAGCATCATCTGCTGCCATTCTTCGTAGGTAAACTCGTGATATACCCCGTTAGCCTCGTAGCCGATAACGTAGGGCTTCTTTTCTACGATTATCTGGTCTGCGACGTTGTCGCTTACGGTAAGCGTAGTAAAGCTGTACGAAAGACTTTCGCCTGCCGCCGCAACCAAACTGATGTCGTTTGCGAATTCGTCTCTGACGTAAACCGTCATTACGAACGGCTGACCGCTCGAAGCAGCAACGTCAGCAACCGTTACGGACGTCCCGTCGGGCTTTGCAAAGCGGTAGTCGACGAACTCGTTGGAAACGTAATTTCCCGAAAGAACTACCGTGGAAGCCTCTTCGTGCTCGTTCCAGTCGTCGACGGTCATTACAGCCTTGTTGATTGTAATAGTCGTCTTCTGGTCTTCGAGCGCGTTCGTGGCAACCGCAAATCTGACGTTAGTCTGGTCGTCGCTGTTTATGCCCTCTTTGATAGAGAACGTAAATTCATAGCTACCCGCATGAGAGGCAAACAGCTCGTTGCCGAATTCGTCCGTTCCGTCGTAATTGACCAAGCCTGCGCCCAAGTCCGCCTTTATCGAAACGGTGAGATACTCCTCCCATTCAGGAAGAACGTTGATAGACGTCATGAGGTCGTGCGCGAGCCCGTCGAACTCCGTCCAGCTTCCGTTGGAAACGGGAACGGTTATTTCGCGAACCTCTATTTCCCATTCAAGAGACTGGGTCAATAAATCCTTGTCGTCAACCTCGTAGTTCTTGAGCATGGCGGCGTTGCCGTCGTCTAAGAAATCTTTACAAGTGAAATCCGTTCTGTACTTGCCTGCCTTCGTAAGCACATGCGTATCAAGACGTTTAGCCTCGTCGCCGCTTATATCGTAGGTTTCGTACTTGACGAAAGTCTGAATAAGGTCGGGCACGTCGTCCATCGTAACGGAGAACTTCTTCTCGTCGCCGCCGCTAATTGTGTAAACGTAGGGCGCGTCGTAGTCCCAGCTCATAGCGGAAAGCTGGATTATCGCCTTCTTGATTTCCCATTCCATAACGGACTGGATTGAAGGACTGTTCCAAAGTTTTCCGTTGAAGCTGAACGAAGCAATCGCAGCGTTCTTATCTGCCTGCGTATACTTGCCTGCGTCGAGCTGAGCTCTGTTCTTGGTAGTTACGACAAGGTTTGTATCGTCGCTGACAAGCTCGATAGTGTGAGTGCGTCCGTCGTAATCGAACGACGAAATAGCAAGACCTTGTTTGGTCGTGTCGACGTTTCCGTCCACGTCGGTAAACGATTCGATTACCCACGTTCCCGTACCCATAGTCGGGTCATACTTCGCAACGATAACGTTGCCGTCTTTATCCGTATGGGTATAGCGCCAGTAAATATCGTCCTCGTCGAAGTCGCCCTTTTCGATATCGAAATAGAACTCCGTCTGCGCAAGCTGATATTCGTTGGTGTCGTCGGGAGGAATGTTTACAAGCTGAACCTTAACAAGATAGTGACCGGGCTCGCTGGGAGCGGGTATGGGTCTGAACTTGTTAGAAGTGCTGTAATAGGTGAGTTTAAGATTTGCGTCTGTAAGCGAGCTTACTGCGGCTATGCCGACAATCGTCGCCGTTGCCGAATACGTCGTCTCTCCGTCGTACTTGAATATATTGGACGAAGGCAGAGGGTCAAGCTCGCCGTCAAGCTGAGCAACCTCGTCAATCTTCAACTCTATTGTTATTGCCGCGCCGGGCGCAAGAGTGAATTTGAGTGAATTCGCAACGGGACCCGCCGTTCCGTTACCGGGCGAAACCGTAAGCTCGTAATTGTTTGCGAAATCGGTTTCGGGGTTGGAAGGGTTGCTCTTCAGCGTAGCGACCACCATATAGTCGGTAAATCCGGTATGCTCGAACGTCGTTACAATATCCCAGTTGAGCGGGTCGGCGTCGCCGTTATCCCTGTAATAGGTATAATCGACCTTTTCGCCGTGAGCGTCAAGCAAAGGTATCGACATGGTAGCCGAGCCGTCTCCGGTCATCTTAGAGGTCCAGTTAGCCGTAATCTTGGCTTTCTTTATACCCCATACAACCGTCCACTTGAACGCACCGCCGCTATCGATATAGGTAGTAGGGTCGTTTACGTCCGGCACTTCGTAGTTGGGGTTGTTCGATGCGAATACTACGCTCGTATAATAGTTTTTAGCCGTATCCGTAGGGTCGTCGGCGTAATATTTTGCCGAAATCTGCGAGTTACGGTCAAAACCGCTTACGTCGTAAGACGCAATCGAAAGACCTTCGGGAAGCGCACCGCTGAGCTTAACCGTCTTGGCGGTACCGTCGTATTCGAACGGGTTATTGCCGTCGGCAATATAGTCCCATACAAGACCGTCAAGGTCGTAAAGAACCTTTGAAATACTGTAATAGAAGGTATACGTCGTATCGGCAAAGCTATACATATCGGGGTCAAGAGCCTTAATCGTCACGCTTACCGAATAAGCGCCCGCATATTTGGCTACCGACTTACCGCCATAAGTGCCGTCCCATTTAACTTCCCACCTCTGCAAAGCTTCTTTGACACTTGTCGCCGGCGTCGCAGTTGCATCGGGACCCTGCAAGCCCTTGGCATCGAGGTTAACCCTGAAACCGTAGGAATCGTTATCCTCGAGGAAAGGAAGCTTCACCGCATCGGCAGCAGTCATATTCGACCAACTGTTCGTAGTACCCGCGCCGAAAATATCGGCAAGCGTATAGGTCTGTACAACCGTGTCGGGGTCGCTGAGCAGATACCTTTCCCAAATAATGCTGTCGAAGATACGCTGCGTATCGAAAGGCGCGCGGTCGGGTTCAACCTCGAAGCCGCTGTTTGCGCTTGAAACGACGTACGTATTATTCGTAGCAAGCTGATTTACGTGCAGCGAATAATTGCCTCTGGGTATTACCAGCTTGTTAAGCGTTTCGTCTTCCTTATGATGGGTGGTATCGGGTTCGAGCAGGAATTTATAAATAAGATTGTACTCGCCCGTAGCAGTAAGCTGTAAAGTCCAATGCGAATCGTTCGCCGAAACGTAGTCGCCCGCGGTAGTGGGCGCGTTTGCGCTGAACAGGTCTGCCGCCTCGGTTGCGGGGTCTAGCGTCTTGAACGACAGCTTTACGCCGGGAGCAGCGTTGTTGACGTAGTAAACCTCGAAGCCGAGCGTACTGTCAATTGCAATCTTATCCCCGTCTTTTAAAAGGTTGGGGAACGTGATTTGCGCCGTTACGTACGAGCTCTTGGGCCACTTGAACGTACCTTGCGTAAAGTTAAGCAATGTTGCCGCGTCAGGGGTGCTTCCGTCCGAAAGCACGGGATTAACGTAAGTAATCGTAGGCGAAATACTGCTCTTCGTGATTGTGAAAGTAAATTCTTTCGTCGTCGACGAAGTGGAAGTCCATTCGGTATACTTGGTATCGCTAATCGTTACCGTAACCTTGTACTTGCCGATTTCGGTAGCAGTAAGCGTCATTACGTTGGTGGTGGTGTCGAGACCCGTTACCGCCATTTTGTTATTTGCCGTGCTGCCGTCCTTGGTAATACTTACGATTTCATACTCGAAAGCAGGATTAACGGGATTGCCGTCTACGTCATTGTATTTGACGCCGTATACGTTTTTAAGCTCGAAATTAATAGGAGCGCCCGTATATGCCTGAGTAAACGCACCGTTATAGTCGGGTGCCGGAATCTTCTTTTTGCCGATTACAAGCTTAACTTTCTTGTCCGAATTCGTGCCGCCCGCCCACTCTACGTTGTCAGTGTCCTTAAGCGTGAACACAAGCTCGTAAGTGTCGGGTTCAGCCGCGTGAATCAAGATAAAGTTTTCTCTTTTAAGCTGCTGACTTGTATGAGTCGTCGTAGAAACGAAGCTGCCGTCGACCTTGGTTACAATCGTATTGCCGTCCACAACGCTCTGATTGAACACGTTTGCAATAGTGTCGTAAGTAGCGTTGGGGTCGGGCGTAAGCATAGTGGTAGCTACTTGCTGACCGTAATAGAACTGACCCTTATGCGAACCGGTTTCCATATCGAACATACCGTTGACCGCTTTATAGGTCATATAGTCTTTACCCAGTACGTTGAGCACCAAAGCGCCGTGTCTGCCCGAGTCGTAAACGGCGGTAAACGTATCGTTCGTTGCCGTTTCGTCTTTTAGGAGCAGGTCGCCGTCGGTATCGATTACGGGTATGTCAAGGCTGAGCTTGTTGATTATGAACGTATACGTTACGTAATCCTTCAGCTTCGTCGTGTCGTAATCGAGATACTCGTTATGGGGATTGAGCAGCGCGAACTTAACGGTATAAGTTCCCGCGTTCTTCGCTTTAAACAGGTACTCGTTATCGTCCGTTCCGCTTACGCCGATATAATCAAGTCCGTCTGACCTTTCGGCAAGCTTCATAATCTTGTTATCGACGTTCTTGATTAACAGGTCCTGTTCCGTATTCAGAATGTAGGTAACCGTTCTCGTCTGGTCGATAACCGTAGGGTTCTGCGGCGTTTCGCGCATACCGGGGTCGTCAATATCGGGAGTAGTGTACCCCTTCTTGTCGATTTTAAGCGTAAACACGATGTCGCCGACCGTGCCGTCGTCCCAGCCCACGTTGGGCTTAGGCGAAATCGTTACGGTATAGGTACCGACAGTAGCCGAGCCGCCTTTAAGGCATGTATTCGAATTGTACTTGATTACCTCGTCGTCCCATTTTGCAGAGCCTATTGTATAAGTCATCTGGTCTTCGTCGTCAACGAAATTCTTGATAACTATATACTGATTCTTGCTCGCGTTGCCCGAATCCTTGTAGTAAATAACTTCAAGTTCGGTATCGGTTAACACTACTGTATCTGCGTTGTTGTACAGTCCAGCCATAGCCGCATGGTCAAGCACGGGCTTTGCAATTCTTATAGGGTCGATAATAAGCGAGAAGGTTATATCGTTAGAATCATCGGCAGTGCCGTCCCACTTGAGATTGGTCTTGTCTTTAAGATTGAACACTATCGGGTACGTACCCGAATCCGCCTTGCTCGTTCCGACCACCACGTCGCCGTTAGCGGCGATAGTCGCGCTCATTGACGAGTCAAGCGTCTTGAATTCAAGTCGACCCGCAACTATATCGGTGATGGTCATTGCGTTGGGCCAAGGCGTAGTATCGTACGTGAACTTTTTGGAAAGTCCGTCAGGCGCATAGGTAGCGTCCGCCTCCCCCTCGTCCAGAATAGTGGGAGCCTTGATACCGAGCTTATCGATTACAATATAGATACGCTTGTCGTTGACGTCGGTTTTATCGGTCGGATTAAGCGGGTTGTTCCAGTACTCGTTTTTATCGTCGAGCGAAACTGTAAGCAAATATTCCGTACCGACCTGAGCCGTACCCGTTATACTGAAGCTGAGGATACCGTTTACGTCGTCGAGCGAAACCTTGGTTCTCGCCTGATTATAGGTATAACCCATAAACTTGACGGGTGTAGACGCAAGGCACTTCTCAATTACGAGCGTCGGGCCGTAGCTAAGTCCGTCGTAAGTGAAATGGTACTCCATTTCGTCGTTTACGAATACCTTCGTCGGGTCGGGCTGAAGCACGGGAGTATCGATACCGAGCTTCTCTATTTCGAGAGTGAATATTCTCGGCAGAATATCAGAGCCTACGGGAACGCCCGACCAATGACAGTTAGGCGTACCGAACTCTGCGTTCAGCTTGAATTCAACGGTTATCGTATATTCGTTAACCAGCCTTGCAAAGACGTAGTGTCCGCGCGTGATACCCGAAACCGAAACGTCGTTGTGCCCTAGTCCGTCGGAGTTGGTGGTATCCGAAGCAGATACGGTTATGGTAACCTCGCTGTTTTCTACGGCATATCCGAACAGGTATACGTACTGCAATTTACCCGTATACGCGTGCGTCGTCTTATATTCGTCGTTTGCGTCGGGCGTGATTACCGTGCTGTTTACGCCGTTTTTAATGTCCTCGTAGTCCTCGTGGACGTCGTTGATATACTTCGAATCGATATAGAACGCGTCGGGAATACCTATCGAGCGGGGAAGAATTTTAAGCGTATAATATACGGTTATTGCGCCCGCCCAGGTATAGTTATTGGTGTCAGACAGCGTCAGCGCGACAACGTAAGTGCCCGCGCTCTTTGCGGTATATCTTATTTTTTTGTCAAGCGTGGTTACGGTTGTATCACGCTTCAGGAACGACGTCGTCAACGTATCGTCCACAACGTACGCCCTGTAATCCACGCCGAAGTTAATCGCTATACTCTGCGAGGTCTTCGCGTCGTAAGTAATCGATTTTTCGCGCAAGGTCGGATTTATGGACGCAGCGGGCGTGCCATCGTCGTTCTTTTCGCCCTCGTCTATTATCGTAGGAACAGCCACCGTCTTGGGACGGACCTCGAAAATCATGCGCATTGCCGCGCCGACTTCCCTCATAGATTTCCAACGGTAGTTGGGCGTAAGATAAATGTTGATGTAGTATACGTTCGAATCGTAGAAATCGAGCACGAGGCTGTCTGCGTTATACTTGAACGCCTTTACTTCGTAATTGGGCTTGTTGTAGCTTATTTCGAAAGTAAACTGGGTATCGAAAGGCGTATTTGCAAAGTCGTCGGTCGAACGCGTAACGGTAATTCTATGCGTCGTCTCAACGTCAAAGGTCTTCGACGCCATCGAGTTATTGCTTCCGACCGCCGCAGGCTCGTCGTCGTTTTCACTGTAACTGAATACGATGTCGTCAACCTCGGCATAGTCTACTACTATTCTGAATTCGTAGTGAGAAGCGTTGTTATCCCATCTGTAGTTGGGGTCGTTGATTTTAAGCCTTACCTTGTGATTGCCGACGTTTATCGAATTGACTATAAGCCTGTCAATACCGTCTTCATAGCCTGCCGAGCCCCAGCTTTCCTGCCATATACCCTTGCCGTTGGGTGACGTAGGGTCTACGTCATTGCCGTCGGGGTCGAAAATAACGGTTATTATCGAAGACGCGTTTTTAACGCTTATAACCATCTGTATTTTTGAACCGTTATAGCCTGCAATTACAAAATTTTGAGATTCGTAAGGCGTATAGTTCTGTCCGCCGCCGCCCTCGCCGCCGAGGATTTTAGGCGTGCCTATCGACTGCGCGTGAATTGTAAACGTATAGAATACGTCTATACCGGAGCCGTCGCGCCACGCATAGTTTTCGTCTTGAAGACGAAGCCTTATCGTGTAGAGTCCGGCGTTTGTAGCATAACCTTCGAGAATTGTTATATCTCTTCCGTCTTTATCCTTACCGAGATTTACAACCTTCAGCTGGAATCCGTCGGGGAAGCTTCTGATAGTTTCCCTGTCGTCGTTTTCGACAAGCGCGAACGCCATATCGTTTCCTATAAAGTACTCCGTGGCAATTTTTTCATTGCCGATACGGAATTCTTTACGTTCGTTGGTGTAATCCGCCTCACCGTTACGGTCAACGGGAACCCAGCTGGTGCTGCCCGTCTGGCTTACAAACATTTGCAGCGTATCGTGGGCGACCGGCGTTACGACGAACTTGAAGGTTATCATGTCGTTGGTGCCGTCTTTCCACTTATAGTTGTCGGTAGGGGTAATATTTATCAGATAGTTGCCCGCCTTATCGCCCCAAAGCGTAAGGTTTGCAATAGACGAAGCAAGCGTATCACCGACGTCCGTCCAATCCTCTCTGAGACCTTCTTTCGAATATCTTATGGATACTTGCCCCGCATCATAGTCGAGGCCCGCACGACCACCGGTTAAGCCGCCGACAAAAAGCTTGAAAAATCTGTCTTCTTCCGGAGTGCTGGGCTGACCGAGGGTAGGGTCCACGTTGTAGTAAATAGTTTTGGTATTACCCTCTATTGCCCCACCGGGGGTTATCGGCTCGTTAATCTTCGGCTTTTCCAATTCGCACTTATTAATCAAAAGCACGAAAGTAGGAGGCGAAGTGCCCGAATTTTTCCAACGGTAGTTGGTTGAAGTAAGTCCGAAAGTAATTACGTATTTGTTTGCATTCGAAGCCTTCAGCGTAAGCACGCTGCGGTCAAAGTCGATTATATCTTCGGGGTCCTTGTTGATGTCCGAAGGCGCTTCCCAACTGACCTCGTCCATTGCCGTAACGTATGCAATAGCGTCCTTGGGGCAGTTTTCGATAACGAGTTCGGTAAACCACCCGGGGGTCGGCTCGAACGTAACCGTCTTTTGATTGCCCGATATGAAAGGGTCGCTCTTCAGCGTCGGGAAATCTATCGGAACCGCCTTTATCTTGAACGTAAACGAAATTGTGGTTGAAGTTTTATCCTCCCACATATACCCTTCGTTGGGCATTATGGTTATAGTTTGCGTGCCTGAATCCTGCATCTGGAATACGCAGGTTTCAGCAATACCGTCGTCGTCGGTATCAATAAAATCGTATTTAAGTCCCGCGGCAATTATAATAAGCTGTTCCTGCCGCGCAGGGGAAATTTTCAGCTCTTTTAAAGTTCCGTCGTAGTCGACCTCGCACGTGTTGGACGTATGCGTCATATTCGTGCCGGACGGCCATGCCGTTACTACGGGTTTTTTAATAAGCATTTCCTTAATCTGGAAGGTAAATTGCAAACTTTCCGTAGTCTTGGTATCCGACCAGACGCAGCCCGCAGGATTGGATATTGAAAGGTTAATGGTATACTTGCCTCTATCTTTTTGTTTGAGAACAAGCGTCCATACCCCGCCGACCTCGTCCCAGGACTCTTCAATCATACCGGGAGCTACGTAGCTTACCAGATTCTTGTCGGCGTTAATAAACGTAACCGTTTGATAATCGCCGTTATAATGCACAACCTTTTCTTTGCCATTGGCGGAAACTCCCGTTCCGCCCTGCATACTTGGCCTTGTTGTTTCTTTTGTCTTTATTATCAGTTTAAAAATTGCGGGGTCACGCGAACCATCCGCCCAACGCCCCGTCACGGACTCTAATTTTATATAGTGCGTTCCCGCAGCAGAAGACTGAATCACGATATCTGCCGGCGTAAAACCGTTAGTAACGGTAGATTCTACGCCGTGCTGAGAACGAGATTTAAGCGTTACCGAGCTGTCGGGACTGGAAAAGCTGGAGTTCGTTGCCGCCGACCAAACGAGCATTGACGCGCCATAATCGGGCGTCATAGCAAGCGTTACAGGCTCGCCCTCGAAATAAGCCTCTTTTGTATCCGTCGAAGGTCCGCCGTCAACGGCGGCAAGCGTAGGCTTGGGAGGGTCCTTACGTACTATATCAATCCAATAACACCACCTATTGGCACTACGGTTAAGGTACGTGCTACTTGAAGTATTTACGGTGTTACTGAAGTTATACCAAGAGTATCTCGTTCCATAATACCCGTTAATATCTCGCTGTGTAGTTCCTTTTGTAACGCAGAACATAGAGCCTGTGGGGGCATCACCGTCTATTATTATTGAAGACCACATTCCGGTGTTGGCTACGCTTCCGCCGTACCAATAGATTGATTCTAGGTGCTGGTAACAATTGTTACCATAAGTATAACCCCCGTAGTTAATCCTGTTTGACCCGCTGTTGTTGGGCATCATATAGTACTGCATATTTAGTCTTTGTCCGGGTTCAAGAGTTATGGAGGTTTTGGAGTGAATAAAATAAGAAATATGCTATCTATTTTACTTTGTTTCAGCGTTTCATAAAGAAAGCGTAAATATATTAGATTGTTTTGGTAATATGGTGACCCCCCCCCTCAATGGGATGGGTCCACTCTACCCTTTAGGGTAGAGTGGACCCATCCCATTGAGGGGTAGAAAAATATAGTAAAATAGTAAAAATTTGCTTTATTTTTCAAATATTTGTATATTAAATATATTAATCATAATAAAAAACACGAAGAAAAGCAAAAAAACATATATAATGTTGACAAGAATAAATTTAAATAGTATAATAATTAATGATAAAAAGGATATTGGGGTATTATATCCTAAATATGAAATTATTATTTTGTGAGGTCCGTTATGAAAATTACGGGTACTAAAAAACTATTAATATTATTTTTTATGCTTTTGTGTATTCTTGCAACGGTGTCAAGTGTTATAATTGTACGCTTAAATAAGGCTGCAGTATATGCAGAAACGGAAATATCTACTAACAGCCAAAAGTATGTACAAGAGGATGTTTCCGAAACCGTTGAAGAAGAATTTAATGAACGGTTTGATGAAAGCGTTATAAGGGATGTAGCTGAAATTTTCAGTCTTGATTTTGAGCTCGTTAGTTTATACTGTCACGTGAACGATATTGACGTTCGCGAGCTTTTGGCTATTTTGTTGGAAGATAAGAAAAATGCAACCCTTGTTGAATCTACCTCTGTTATAGATTATAATAGAGATAGAGACGGCGTGCTTACAGAGGAACAGGCAGCGAATATGCATTCAGATATTCAAGAACCTGTAAAAAGGGGTGGGGTCATTTATGATGATATATTATTATTCAAAGAAGCTTATGCCAATGGTGAAGTTGAAGTTTCCGAAGAGGATACTCAAAAGGATTGGTTTATTGCTCCTGATGAAATAAATAACTATGCTTTTACCGGTACGTGGGTAATGATAAATTATCGTGATAACACGTATGGTGGGAGAGTTTGGATAGGAATAGAAAACCTTAATGCTGCAGGTACAGCAAATCAGTGGACTGATATTACTTCTCAAGTACACAACACGGCAAATTTGGTAATACCCGTGGGGCTTGGTGGATTAGCAAGATATCAGGCCGATTATAATACAAGTACACAATCATGGTTGTATAGGGATGTATATAAC
>CAJTJC010000022.1 GCA_910576655.1 uncultured Christensenella sp. | reverse complement strand
CTATATGTTCATTAAAGTGATCTGCCCTATTATTTTGAACATCTTAATAAATTTTTTAAATTAACAAGCCCGGCTTCATTTGAAGTCGGGCTTTAAAAATATTATTTATTTTTTAATATACAAACTATTAGTACAAAACTATTTTTATTTTAAATGCTTAAAGCAGAAATTACCTCTGAGTGCGCAACCTGCGTACTGCGTTTCCCGACATTAACTTCTTTGCTTAGCGCTACCAAACTTTCCACCTTATCGCTTACAAGCTGTTCGTCAAAAGGAATATTGTGTTTAATAGCATATCTGTTGACTTTCGTCATTACGTATTCTTTCTTTTCTGTTCCAGAAAAATTAGTAAAGTCTTCAGCTTCAACAATGAGATCTTGTAAAGTCGAAGTCAGTTTATTTATCGCTAAAAGTTTATTTTTTGCTTTTATGTTCTTTACAAGTGGTATTAAAAAGCCGGTCATTGTTGCAACTAAACCTAAACAGTTAGCAGCAATTATGATTATTTGTTCTATTTTTTCCATACTTTATCTCCTTATCTTATGTATCTATATTTACTATAAAACAAATTGTGCATTTTCTATCTTGCAAAAATAGCACGATAGAATTTTGTCGATAATGTCAAATTTTTCTCGATTTTATACACATATAGATATAACTTAATTTTAAAGGAGAATAAAATGCACAAAAGAACTGATTTTATTGATATGGTTAAACAAAATGAAAACAATCCATTGTGTCGCAACTTGTTAGATAACTTATACGAATATTACAAGATACTTGATATAGACACGGGCGGAAACCATGGAGAAATATTTAATGCCTTATATAATGAGAACCACAAAACTTATGATGAAATAACCGAAACATATTTCGTATCAATAGACACAATAGGCAGATGCAGAATAAGGTTTAATAAGTTAGCGATTAAACTGGCAACGAACGAATTAAAGAGCAAATTCAATCTTGCAAAATCTGCAAGATAGGTTTTTAAAAATGTATGTTATACTGAAAATACAAAAGCAGTGAGCGAGCAAAAACACTCACAGCAAAAAATAGGCACAAAGCCTATATTAAATTTTTGAATGGTCATCTTCGCAAAAGCGACCGCAAATCGCTGAATTTCATAAACAGGCGTATGCAAAACGCTATGCTTATGAATCAAATTGAAGTACGATAAATCTGTGTGTGATAATTGAACGGGGTCTTCGAGTGAATAGTTAGCCAATTTGGTGGTTAATAAACAGCCGTCGTATCGCAATCGATTGTCCGTGTATGTGCGGCGTCCGCAAGGTAAAAGTTAGCACGGGGTGAGAGTTGGTATCGCTGTTTGGCGACCTGTTTATGCGAAGATTTCCATATAGCCCTCGGCTCGCAAGGCTGGGGGCTATTTTTTACGAAACTTACAGTTGTTTGACTGTCGGTAATAAATTTTGGAGAAATACAAATGGCAGAAAAATTATTTACAAATGTACTAAAGTTCATCACAAACACAAACACAGACACAAACGAAATCGAAAAAATAATCGAGATTGACGAAAAAATAATAAATTCACTCGGCATATCTTCGGCAAGAATTACAAACGCAGCTATTTTAGCGGTTGTAAAAGAATGCGATAATGGAAAAAACACGCCTGTAAACGTAAAATACAACGACCAAGAGACGCAACAGGTAATAGACCTTATCGCCCCTCATATAGGGGATAAAATATCAATTAATATCACGGAAGAGATAAACTGTCTCATCAAATGCGCATTTAGAAATTCCGTTAATCCCCGACAATATGAAAAAATTTGCGTATTATTTGATAAAAATATCACACTTGACAATATCGAACTTTATACAGAATATATTCCCGAACAGATAATGCACGAAAACAGCGCATACGTCGACTACGACATCCGACAGGCAGGCAACGGAAAAATCAATCTTGCTACCGGCGCTTTACGCTTTAATCACCAATGCGGCGGTGAAGTGGCGCTTGTCTATAACACTGCACAAGCCGAAGAACGCCGGACGACCGTTGACGATGCGGAAGGAAAAGCTCAATTCAGGCACGGCATCGGCAAAGGTTTTAAACTTAATTTAGAGCAATACCTTATTAAAAGGAAAGGCACAAAAAACCAATCGGTATATACTTACGTTGACGGGGATGGAAATTACCACGAATTTTCTGAAAAATATTATTACTTTTCCGACGAAACAGACGGCGTTAAACAAAAAATTTATATTCCCAAATCAGAGGTTCAGGTTGACCTGAACGGAAGTTTAAAATACGTAATTAACAAATTTATTAAAAAAGTAAATAAAAAGAATGTTTACGAAAAAATCGAAAAGAAAGTTTACGTTGAGCGCAAAACAACTAACGGATTGCGTCTCGAACAAGATTATACAGGTTTCAAAGGCGCAAAATATCTTGAACAGCGTCAACAGGAACAAATAGAGCTTGAAGACAACGTTGAAGCATTAAAAAGACAGTTGAAAAATTATGTATTCGTAAATAAATATACGGGTCAGATTGTAAGAAGCGGCGAATTGAAAAATATGTTCAAGAACAACGGTGAATTGTCCGTTGCCGCCTATGAGAGCTTTTTAACTTCATTTAAAGGCTTAAGACTTAAAAAGTACAGACTGCTTCTTTCCGAATCCGAAGCCATACAGTACCAATCTCTTTTATTGCAACAAACGGTTAAATCAAATAAATTAACCGCCGCTTTACCTGTTGACTCAACTTATAAAGATACGGAAAATTACTCGGACATAAAAAATGAAAATAAAAACATTTTTAAAAACGGCGAATATAATAAAACCCTTATTATGTTGCGCAAACTGGTACACGATTTACGCAAAGACTTTGCTACTTTGACAAGAAAAAAGCAGTATCAATATCTTATATTTAACAGTAAAGGTAATCTCATTGACTTCAGCCACCACTATCAATATGAAGCCTATCTAGATTATGTAAATAAACATAATTATAAAAATACAGAAAACGATTGTTGTATCAATATTCAAAGGATTAGCGGTAAAGACGGCAATCTGAACGATTACATAACTGAAAAACCGTCAAACACAAACCTTACAATTAATTTGGGGCATATAGAGGGAAAGTATTGCGATTTGAAGCTGGAATTAGAACGCATCAACGACCATATAGACTCTTATAATCGAACTAAGTCCGACGACACGGTTAGACCAATGCAAGTTCGACAAAAGGTTGTCGAACAACGTTTAAGGTTGTTCCAGCAGGAATTTTCAGACCGCACGGATAAGTTACAAGCAAATATAAATAAATTCGAAGCGGAAATCAATGATTTTATAGAACAGGCGCAGGGCGAGCTTGTAAACAGACAGATTGTTATGCTGCTTGAAACCTCCGAAAACAACAAGGCTGACCTTGAAAAATATTTTAAGCAGTACTATAACGCCAAGCATCAGCTTACGCAAATGAATTGGCAGACGCCGACTTATTTTATTACAGGCAACGGCGACGCCACGATGGGCTTTAATAAAGACGGTTATCTCGTTGCGCTCTTCGATAACTACGAAAATCAAACGGCTATTCTTTACTCGAAAGGCCGCATCTCGTCCGTTCAGGATACGGACAATAACGTCATATCCTTCGAATACGACAAGGGTAAACGCATCAAATCAATTACAACTTCGGACGGTAAAGCCTACCGCCTCTACTACGATAAAGAAAAAAACGAAAAGAAAGGTTTGTTGACTAATATTATAGACGGAAACGGCGAAGAGACCGTTTTGGGCTACGACGATTACGGCTTTTTAAATTCAGTTAAGGACAACAACGGCTTCGGCGTTAAATTCATATACGACAAGTACGGACGGGTTAATGAAATTTATCAGACGACGAAATTAAAGTATATTACAGATAACGGAATAGACGTTATAAGAAAAAAGGACACCGAACCGGTATCCGAAAATTCAAAACTTTTGGCAACAATAGACTACCACGATTCGCACTTAACGACTAGCGTAACGGACGAAGTCGGTCTTGTTAAAACTTATAACTTCGACATACTCGGCAAAGTTGTAACTATGTACGAGGGACAATATTCCGACCCCGGAGAAACAACCCGCGCAAAATCCTTCGAATATACCGATAACAAAAAGAGTTTTACTATTTCGGATAAACTTGCCGACAAAAATTTTATTGCGGAAAAAGACAGAACGTTTGTATTACAGGGAACGAAAGATAATAAACCTAATAATGCGGCGATTAAAGAAATAAAGGTTAATCCGTCAATCTTTAAAGATGTGCTTCAGAACAAAACCTTCGACTACGTCCTTTCCGTTTGGGCAAAAGCAGATTCCGCATACGTAGAGTCGGACAGAAGTCAGCAGTATGCGAATAAAAATGTAAACGAAGCCTACGGAATAACGACCGACCGCGCGAAACAAAACCGCAAGTTCGAAGTCCGCGCAGAAGTCATTGACGCTCATGGCCACATTGATAGATTCGTTGGCTGCTTCGATTGGCTCAATACAAATTGGCAATATATTGCAATGCCGATAGAAATCAAAAAAGGTAAAACGATATTGCAATGCAACATTTACATAGACTATAAAAATAACGTGGGAGAAGCAACTTTTGACTGTCTGTCTTTACGCGAAGGCTCTTGGACTTACAGCGAATTTGACGAAGAAGGCAGACAGACTTACAGCGAAGACAGTGAAAGCAGATCATATACAAATTATTTTTACGACGATAACGACAGGCTTATAAAGGAAGAGCTTACAACCTCCGACGGCAAAGTATACACAAGCACGCACGAATATAACGCTCAGGGCGCGCTTGTCCGCAGTATAAACTACGCGGGCGTTGCCGAAAAAACAGTTTACGACGACAAGGGCAGAGCAATTAAAAAGATAACCTACAATATAGACGACCCTACAAGCAAATTCTACGAAGAATGCAAGCTTGACGACAAGGGTGTCGTCACCGCCGATATCGACGAAAGCGGCGAATATGACGGCGTAACCTACACCTACGGCCAAAACGGCGAAGTTTCGGTTCAGTCGGACGGTAAAGGCAATAAAACCTCATTCGGATACAAGGACGGAAACCTCGTCAGCATAAGCGGAAGCGTAGACGGTGAAGAAAGCATAAATACTATGCACCGCAACGCAGGCTTACTTACAAGAGTTAGCAACGGCGAAACCGTCTATGATTATGCATACGACGGTTGGGGCAGGGATACCTGCATTCAAATCGCAGGCTCGAACTTCGAAATTACTAAATCGTATGAGGACAAACTTCACTGCACGACTACTTTTGCAGGCGGCTACTCCTCCGCTACCCAATCAGACGTTTACGGCAATTTAGTAAACCAAACGGTAAAGTATAGCGAAACGCATACGGAAAGCATTACTAACACTTACGACGCAGAAACGGGAAAACTGACAAATTCAGCTATTGACAACAACGGCAAACCGGTGTATAATATCAATTACTCATACGATTACAAGGGCAACGCCCTAACAGAAGAACGGAGCGGGGCATATCCTCTTACCAAAAATTTCGGTTATACTAAAGATAACGAGCTTGAGCGTACTACCTACACCGTTGGCGGTCAGTCGTTAGCATACACATACGAAACGGACAACACGCCCGACAAACGCAATTCAAAAGTAACCCTGCCCTTCGGCGTAGAACAGAAATTTGCTTACGACGGTTTAGGTCGTACAAGAGAAATTTCGCTCGGCGAAAAGCTTGTTAAGGATATCTATTATCAGAAATTCGGCGACCACGCCACGAACAGGGTTTCAACCGTGTGGTACGGCGTAAACGATATCAGAAAAGACAGTCTGAAATATACCTACGACAAAGCAGGCAATATTGAAACCGTAACAGAAAACGGCAAGCTTGTTGCGCGCTATAAGTATGACGGACTTAACAGACTTATCCGCGAGGATAACGTCAAATTCGGAACGGTTACTTACCGTTACGACGCCGCAGGTAATATCCTTTCTAAAACTCATTACGCCTTTACTCTCAAAGACGAATTAGGCGAAATCGTAAACGAATACGAATATTCATACAGTCAACACGGTTGGAGAGACCAACTGTTATCGTTCGGTGAGGCGAAAGCCGATATCAAAGAAGAATGTAAATACGACGCATTGGGTAACCCCCTCTCCTACAAGGGCAGAAATCTTGTTTGGCAGGGTCGCCGCCTCATATCCTACGGTATAGAGAATAAAAAGGCAACCTACACCTACGACTTCAACAACGTTCGTACAAGTAAAACCGCAACCGACGGAAAGACTTCGGTAACCTCAAAGTACATATACGACGGCAATAATCTTATTGCCGAACAGAGAAGCGTTAAAGGTCCCGATAAGGATAAGTCCGTATGGATATACTATATCTACGGAGTGGACGGTATTGCAGGGTTTAACTTTGAAGATAAAGTCTATCTCTACCGCAAGAACGTACAGGGCGATATAACCCATATTTACAGAAAGGATACCGATAAATTAGTTGAAGTAGCTCACTACGCTTACGACGCTTTCGGTAATACCGAGATAGTTTCCGAAACGGACAAGATAGGCTCTTTAAACCCCTTCCGTTACCGTGGCTATTACTTCGATATTGAAACTAAACTGTACTATCTGATATCGAGATACTATGACCCCGAAACTTGTAGATTTATTTCCGCGGACAGCATAGAATATCTTGATCCCGAAACGTTGGGTGGACTTAATCTGTATGCTTATTGCGCCAACAATCCCGTAATGATGACGGACGAAAACGGCAATAAACCTAAGTGGTGGCAGTGGTTATTATTTGGAATTGGTGCTGCCTTGGTGGTTGCTGCCGCAGTTGTGCTTACGGTTGCAACTGCCGGTGTAGCTATGCCCGGACTTGTTGGGGCAATTGCGGTAGGTGCGGCAAAAGGCGCATTAATAGGTGCGGCAATAGGTTCGGCAGTTGGAATTGCTGGCGGTGCAATATATGCAGGAGTAACGGGAGCTGATTTTGGAGAAAGCATTCTTTCCGGATTTTTAATCGGCTTTGGAATTGGTGCGATTGTTGGCGCCGTTATTGGTGGTGCTGTAGGTGGTCTCAATTTTGGAACTTTTTCCTCTAAGGCCGCTTTAAATTCTCATTATATGAAACACGGAAAAGAATTTGAAGGTTTATTTAATTCGGCAAAAGAATATTCTAAGGGAGCCAAATATGTAATAAAAAATGGCACAAAAATATCTTATTCTTATAAAGGAAAACTAACTACTGGATATATAAGATTTTTTGGGGCCGGTGGACAAGCAAATTATGCTTTTGTTGGTATGAATGGTTCAAAGGTAGCTACATTTGGTATTAGAAGCGTATCTGGTCTTATAAAGGAACTTGGATTAACATTATTTATAATATAGTAGGAGTATAGATTTTGTATATTAAAGATATTAAAGACTATGATAAATTCAGTGGAGAAGCTGATTTAATTGTATCAGATGGCAAATATGAAATACTATGTTATTGCTTTCCGATAGAAACTTGTGTTAAAGATTTGAAAGTTCAAAGCTTATTAAGTTTGTTTGCTGATAATATATTTAAAGTTAAAAGTAGAAAATATATTATTTTAAAACTGCAAGAACATTTCAGTTACCATTTGCAAGGGAAAGTTTGTAATATTAAAGAACCAAAAATAAATATTGGTGGACTAGAATTAACACTTGATAAAGCTTTCCCAGGAGATATAAAATTAAATGATTTTATTGAGTTTGATGTATCTAGAATTGATTGCATTTTAAATAAATAGTGTTAATTAATAAGACTTAAACTGCACTTCTTTTAAATTTAAAATATTGACTATGTTTTTGAGGTGCAATTACTGCGTAAAAGACGGGATTAATTTAAATTGAAACAAGTTTCAGTAAATGCTGAAACTTGTTTTGTTTATATTTGTTTTAGAACAGTGCAATTAAGATTTTGCATACTTCCCCTGTTATTGACAACAACGGCAAACCGGTGTATAATATCAATTACTCATACGATTACAAGGGCAACGCCCTAACAGAAGAACGGAGCGGGGCATATCCTCTTACCAAAAATTTCGGTTATACTAAAGATAACGAGCTTGAGCGTACTACCTACACCGTTGGCGGTCAGTCGTTAGCATACACATACGAAACGGACAACACGCCCGACAAACGCAATTCAAAAGTAACCCTGCCCTTCGGCGTAGAACAGAAATTTGCTTACGACGGTTTAGGTCGTACAAGAGAAATTTCGCTCGGCGAAAAGCTTGTTAAGGATATCTATTATCAGAAATTCGGCGACCACGCCACGAACAGGGTTTCAACCGTGTGGTACGGCGTAAACGATATCAGAAAAGACAGTCTGAAATATACCTACGACAAAGCAGGCAATATTGAAACCGTAACAGAAAACGGCAAGCTTGTTGCGCGCTATAAGTATGACGGACTTAACAGACTTATCCGCGAGGATAACGTCAAATTCGGAACGGTTACTTACCGTTACGACGCCGCAGGTAATATCCTTTCTAAAACTCATTACGCCTTTACTCTCAAAGACGAATTAGGCGAAATCGTAAACGAATACGAATATTCATACAGTCAACACGGTTGGAGAGACCAACTGTTATCGTTCGGTGAGGCGAAAGCCGATATCAAAGAAGAATGTAAATACGACGCATTGGGTAACCCCCTCTCCTACAAGGGCAGAAATCTTGTTTGGCAGGGTCGCCGCCTCATATCCTACGGTATAGAGAATAAAAAGGCAACCTACACCTACGACTTCAACAACGTTCGTACAAGTAAAACCGCAACCGACGGAAAGACTTCGGTAACCTCAAAGTACATATACGACGGCAATAATCTTATTGCCGAACAGAGAAGCGTTAAAGGTCCCGATAAGGATAAGTCCGTATGGATATACTATATCTACGGAGTGGACGGTATTGCAGGGTTTAACTTTGAAGATAAAGTCTATCTCTACCGCAAGAACGTACAGGGCGATATAACCCATATTTACAGAAAGGATACCGATAAATTAGTTGAAGTAGCTCACTACGCTTACGACGCTTTCGGTAATACCGAGATAGTTTCCGAAACGGACAAGATAGGCTCTTTAAACCCCTTCCGTTACCGTGGCTATTACTTCGATATTGAAACTAAACTGTACTATCTGATATCGAGATACTATGACCCCGAAACTTGTAGATTTATTTCCGCGGACAGCATAGAATATCTTGACCCCGAAACGCTTGGCGGGCTTAATCTTTACGCTTATTGTGGAAATAACCCCGTGATGGCTATCGACCCCGAAGGCACAAAATTAAAGTGGTGGCAGAAACTCCTTATTGGCCTTGGAGGCATTGTGATTATAGCTGCACTTGCTGTAGCGACTATAGTAACTGGTGGTGCTGCGGCCGGGTTAGCAGGCGCTATAGCTGTGGGTGCATTAAAAGGAGCATTGATAGGGGCAGCTGTTGGAGCAGCTGTTGGAGCAGGAATCGGATATGCTGTAGGCGGTATAGATGGCTTATGGACCGGCTTAGCAATCGGCTTTACCGGTGGCGCTTTGATAGGCGCAGTTATTGGAGGAACAATAGGAGGTTTGACTTACAGTCCTTTAAAAGCTGCTTCAAATGCAGCATTTAA
Organism: uncultured Christensenella sp.; assembly: GCA_910576655.1. Lineage (GTDB taxonomy): Bacteria > Bacillota > Clostridia > Christensenellales > Borkfalkiaceae > Coproplasma. Next base: position 6,444 of record CAJTJC010000022.1, on the reverse strand, counting down.
AGCTAGACCTGATAAGATGTTTAATATTAATAAACATCTAGGTGATGCTGGAGGAAAACATTCTAAATTTATATCTAATTCTGTAGATGACATTATTACAATGGCACAAAAGGGATTAAAATCTCAAAATGTTTTCTTTAAAACCAATAGCGCAGCTAAATCATGGCAAATCATAGTAGATATGGGACAGGTAATAGGCACTAAGGGACAAACAGCAATTCGAGTAGTTTTAGGATACGGAGGTAAAATATGGACAATGTTTCCAGTTTTTCTATAAAATATAATTTTATTAGAATACCTACAAAAAGGACAAATAATATCCTGTCTTATGCAGCGGAAATTTTTATTAAAATAAATGATCAATGTTGTTTTGAAGACTATGATTTTGCTATTTTAGATTTTGCGTTATCTCTAAGAGAATGGAGACAAAAAATACAACAGGATTATATCTATTACCCTATGGATGATGATGTTGTTAGAATAAAATTTATTTGTGAAAAAGATAAATATTTGATTGTTCTTTCACAGGATGAAAAGATTTATCAATTTCACGCAGAAAATCATATACTTTTTACTTCTATAGATAAATTTTTAAATCTATTCGATAATGATTTAAAAAACCATAAAGATTGCTTAGCAAGATATAATTATTCTATATAATGAGTAAGAAAAAAAGTCTATAGTATCTAAACGTTAATATTTAAATTTAAAAGAAGTGCGACAAAATCGCACTTCTTTAATTACATTGACTTTGTTTTTGAATTATTATAAAATATATTCTGTAAGACCGTAAACGGCAAGACTTATGAATACTCATACGGTCAACACGGTTGGAGAGATCAACTCCTCTCCTTCAACGGTGAAGAGTGCGAATATGACGCGTTTGGTAACCCCCTCTCCTACAAGGGCAGAACGCTCACTTGGCAGGGTCGTCGCCTCATATCCTACGGTATAGAGAATAAAAAGGCAACCTACACTTACGACTTCAATAACGTCCGTACAAGTAAAACCGCAACCGACGGTACTACTTCTATAACTTCCAAATACATTTACGACGGCAATAATCTCATTGCCGAACAGAGAACCGTTAAAGGTCCCGACAAAGATAAGTCCGTATGGTTATATTATATCTACGGTGTGGACGGTATTGCAGGCTTTAACTACGAAGGTAATACTTACCTCTACCGTAAGAACGTACAGGGTGATATAACTCATATATACAGAAAAGATACCGATAAATTAGTTGAAGTAGCTCACTACGCTTATGACGCTTTCGGTAATACCGAGATACTTTCTCAAACTGACAAGATAGGCACTTTAAACCCCTTCCGTTACCGTGGATATTACTTCGATATAGAGACTAAGCTTTACTATCTCATTTCACGTTACTACGACCCTGAAACCGGTAGATTTATCTCTGCTGACGGCATAGAATATCTTGACCCCGAAACTCTCGGCGGACTTAACCTTTACGCTTACTGTTGCAATAATCCGATAATGGCTATTGATCCCGAAGGTACTAAATTAAAGTGGTGGCACTGGCTTATAGCAGGTTTGGCTGCTGTTGCTTCCTTTGCATTTGCAGTTGCTACTGCGGGAATTGGCCTTGCTGTTGCTGGTGCAATAGCGGGTGCTGCAACTGGTGCACTTTACGGATATGGTGTTGCAGTAACCACAGGACAGGATGTGTGGGAATGTATAGGCATAGGCGTTTTGGCGGGAATAACGCTTGGTAATATTGCAACGGGCTTTGGTGCGGTTATAACTGCAGAAAATGCTACGTTTGCGATAAAAGTTACAGCTTATATCGCTAATGCATTATTTAGTGCTAGTGTCGGCGTGGGCGCAGAAACTTTATCTCAAGTATCAGCATACGGGAAAGTCGTTGATTGGGGGAATGTAGCTTGGTCAGCTTTGCAATGGGGTGTTTTAAACACAATTAATTTGGCTTTAGGTGTTCAGACTAATACAAAAGGTTTTTCGAAACTTGCATTATTTGGGACTGGCTTGATTAGTGGATATCTGTATAATCATATTACAGGCGTAATAGGTTTTGTTATAGATTTGATTAAAAGCGGATCGTTCAACAAAAAAAGAGGTTTTGCGAATTGAAAGAAGCAAATAAAAAGCAACAATTTACCTGTAAGGATAACTATCTTATTGAAGTATACCTTGGTATGTTAATATTTGGGATACTGATTGGTGTTTCAGTAATTTTTGGTGTTACTTATGGGGTATGTAACAATTATCTTATGTTTGTACCTGGCGGACTATTTCTGCTCATATGGTTTCTCACACTTTCTATCTTCTCTATTGTTTTTTCTACATATATGCTTTGTAAGAATAAGACTTGTATTTTTTCAATAGACAATTCAAGGATTACATTAGTAGGGAAAAGATACGGTGAAAATTTATGTATTGAAAGAAATATTGAAGATATTAAAAGTATAGTTATTAAATCATTTAGAAAATATCCATCGATAATTTTTGTGGATACGATAGGCGAGCTTGGTAAAAGCCCAAAAACCCTTAATGGGCAATTTATTAAAATAAATTATTCAAAAAGACGACTTGAAAATATAAAGAAATATCTGCCCGAATGTCCTATTCGGTATTCTGATAATACAACGATGGACGAATTGTTTTAACAAAATAAGGTTCAGCTTTTGCTGCACCTTATTTATTTTTACAGTAGTGATTTTAATTTCTTTTTAATTCTTTCGTGCTGTTTTGTAACAGCCGCATAAGATTTATGTAAAATCTTCGCCACCTCGTCAAGCGAATAGCCGTAATACCAAAACAAAATAATTACGTCTGCTTCCTGCGTTGTCAGCTTTGACAACGCAATTTTCATTTCCAAAGATATTAAATTTTTAACAGGCGCAATATAATCGGTATTGTCATTTAACGGCGTTTCTTTTTTGAAAAGCATTTTTCCGTTATATTTGCATAGGGCATAAAACCAAGCATTTGGGTTTTCAATAAATGCCTTAACCTTATGCGATAACAAGTACACGAAAATTTCTTGCGCTATATCTTCGGCGTCATTTATGTTTCCATACAGATGCAGACAAATTTTTATTATCTGAGGATAAAATTCGGTATAAAGTTGTTGAAACGATTTTTCTTGCTGAATATTTTGGAGTAATTCATTAAATAATTCTACAGTCATAATTAGAATATATAACTGTCGAATTATGTCGATTTTACGCATAGAACAGATTAAACATAACCCTGACTTCTATAAAATTCAGGATTACTGTTGAAAGAAAAATAGAAAGTTCGCTATAAACATTAGCGAACTTTTATATTTTTATATGAAGTTTTAAACAAAATACTTTTCTATAAAATCTAATAACGTGTTTTCACTATAAAAAATAATATCCAACTTATAATTTGCATTATTCATTTCAATGACTGCTTCATAACTTTTTAATTCCATTGAACTTTTTTTTTCGTTATAATACACGTTAGCATTTGCAATTACTATATTACTTTGAAATTCATCACTGTCTTTTTTGAAAATTATTGATTTGTCGTAGAAACTGATTTTTCCTTCAACGACCATACTTTCATCAAAAAATTCAAATCCACCACCCTTGATGATATTGTCTTTTGTAACAATTAATTCAAACGCATCCTTATCAAACGGAAATTCCAACGAATTTAATTCGGAAATTTCACTGTAACTAAAAAACTCTTCTTCTGCAACGTAACGTCCGCTTAACTCTTCTTCATTATGATATTTTATAGGATCTGCTGTGTTTTTTAAAACAAGCGGCAGAACTATTACCAAAACTACGCCGATTAATATTATTCCAGCTAATACAAAGATAGTTATATTTTTAGCTCGGTTTTTAACGGTGCCGTTATTATTAGCCAAGGAAACCGTTGTCACAGGAACAGCTGAATCCGGCAAATCTGCTTCCGCTGCTAACCTGTCTTCTATATTTCCCCAAACGGTCGAAAAATCATTCAATTCGATTTTTTCAATGCTGGATTTTATCTGTTCCTCTAATTCTTTATTTTTCATTTGTTCCTCAATAAATGTAAGTGGATATAGCTCGTTCAATAGTTGACTTGCCGTCTAAACATAAATAAGCAAGTCCTTCATCTCTAAATCCGCTCGCCACTTTTAAATAATTCCGTTTGGCTATAAGCTCGTTATTTGAATTATAATATTCTTCGATTTCATATCCGTAAGCAATCACAACGTGTCCGACGTAAGTTGTATTTGTAAGAATTGTGTCAACATTATCATTTGTTTTAATTACGCTTAAGAAAGTGTATTTACTTAAAAAAATAGCAATCGGTCTTTGGTTATTTATAGAAGATACATATGTATTCCAATTTATATTTCCTACGTCAGCATAACTATATGAATAACCATGGCTTTGTACGTATTTGCGCATACCGTCCTGATATCCGTTGAATGTTGTGCCATCTGAATCGGTACCCATAAGGGAATAAAGGCTACTCATAACCCCTAACGTCTGACTTGAAATTCCTTTATAAGATATATTTCCTAGGATTAATCTATAAGTCGTATAATCAGGAACGAGATTCTCGCAAAATCTATCGTAATAAGCTATCATTATAGCCCCGGCAACGTTCGCGCACGAACCGCCGCCTTCCATAGTGTGAAAATCCGGAACTCGGCTTTTAATTTCGCCCTCAGCAGAAGTTTTCTTATAAGCGTAACTTATTGTCTCCTCTCCGGGAAATTGTTCACCCCCACCGAAATAATCGTTTACCAAATACTTTTGTTCTGCCGCTTTCGCAGTTTTAGCACCAAAACTACCAGTAATGCAACAGCACGCAGCTATGCCTACAGATAATAGTAGAGTGGAAATTTGTTTGATCATTATATCACCTCATTATTGTTTTATACATATATAACGGAATTCGGCGATATAATTTACGCAAAATTTACAAATTATTTTTAATTTTTTCTAAGGAGCGATAATACGTTGAACTAACGGTACTTGTACTTAAATCTAATTCGTTGGCAATTTCTTTAAACGTTAAACCGTTAGCAAATTTTAAGATCAGAATTTTTTGTTCTTCTTCATTCAAAAATTCGATTCTTCTTATAAACTCATCATTGTCTTCTATTGATTCCACAGATTTCGATACTGCAATATTTTCGTGCAACTCAGAATAAATTTCACATTCTTTCAATTTATCCTTTGCGCAATTAGATATGACAGTATAAAGCCAGCCTAACGGCTTGTCCAAGTATTGCCTTTTAGCAGAAAACAACCATACCTTAACCAATACATCATTTATAACTTCGTCAACTAAGTCTTTGCTATGTACTATAAGCTTAGCTACTACCTTGATCATTCGACCGTACGCTATATGAAATTCTTCCAAAGCATATTTGCCCTTATCTGCTATTTTAAGAATTAATTTATTAAAATATTTTTTGTCGTTAGTGTTGTGTTGCATTTACTGTTCAACTATCGCCCTTATTAGATATAAAATTGCTTTTCTCTTACCTTGATTAATTCCTTTCCATAAATTCAAAAGTTCCAATTCTTCGTCAGTCAGATTTTCAAAATCGTGTCCGTACAATAAATAAACAGGCGAAATCTGCAAAGCATCGCAAAGACCTTCTATAACTTCCAATTTAGGCATTGTTCCTCTACTTTTCCAAGAGTTCAACGTCCCGTGCGAAATCCCTGCCATATCACTTAATTTGTTTTGAGTTAAACCTCTTTCACGTCTTAATTTATCAACTTTATCGTATAATTCTTGAGAGCTTATCATATTTCCACCTGCGTTATATATTAATTCAACAATAGCTGATTTTCTTCAACTTGTGCAATTTAATATTTCAGCTAATGTGAATATATCTATTTTTAAACATATTTTCGTAATATTCGCCATTACCGTTTCCGTATAAAAACTTGTTAAAAACTAACAGATGACAGATTTACGGTCGCTTGTCTTGATACAAGCGGCGGCTGACGCCGCCGCCGAGACAAGCGACCGTACTTCGATTGACAAACAAATAAAAAGAACATATCGAATAGGGCTCACGCAAAAGATTTGCTTGCAAAGATTTTGTGGGAAGAGGAAATGTTGCGGAATGATTGTGGCGATTTTGCGTGCGAAATTGCCTTTGAATGAAGCAAACATTGACGACGGAGCGGGGGTTGCCGCTGAACCGCTTGCAAGCCCCCGCTACCTGCCGTCCTGCCCAATTTGTTTGCTTTTATATTGCTTCGTCAATTCGCTTTCCGTAAGCTCGCTATTGTCCGAGGCGACACCGTTCCAACCTTGCAACCCTCGTCCCAGCAAGTGAATTTGTCCGAAAGCACGAGCTTATTATCGTGTTCGTCGTTACTTAACTTGCAGATAACTTCGTCGCCCTGTATATCTGAATAGAAATACATAAACAGCCCCTTTGAGCAAGTTATTCTCTCGCCCGTCTTTTCC
>CAJTJC010000021.1 GCA_910576655.1 uncultured Christensenella sp. | reverse complement strand
TGCAGGCAAACGCCGAACTTAACGGTTTTAGCAATATAAAAACCTTACAAGGCGACGTTTTCGAGGTCTTACGCGAGTTCAAAAAAGAAAAAAAATTATTCGACACAGTAATTTTAGACCCGCCCGCATTCTGCAAAACTGCCGACGAAATAAAAGACGCATATCGCGGTTATAAGGATATAAATCTCACCGCAATGAAGATAGTAAAAAGCGGCGGATTTTTGATTACCTGCTCGTGCTCACACTATATGTCCGCAACCTTATTTGAAAAAATGCTAATAGAAGCTGCGAGAGAAAGCGGAAGAACCGTACGCAGCGTTGAAATAAAAACTCAGGCGCCGGACCATCCTTCACTTTTATGCGCCGAAGAAACACAGTATCTGAAATTCTTCGTAATGCAGGTATTATAGTAAAACAAGCATTTTATGCCTGACATAGTACTTTAAATAATTAAAAAAGGCGACCTTTTGGTCGCCTTTTTGTTGTTTTTACTAAATTGCCCAGTTTCCGTCCTTGAAAATCTGAACTCTTGTTCCGTCCTTCATTATGCCTACGATAGACATATCCGAACTTCCTATCATAAAGTCAACGTGAATCATCGAGCTGTTTATTCCCGCTTTCTCGCACTCTTCTACGCTCATATTTTCGAACCCTTCAAGACATTCGTTAAAGCCTCTTCCGAGCGCCAGATGGCAGCTTGCATTCTCGTCGAACAGCGTATTATAGAAAAGTATTCCCGTGTTGTTTATCGGAGAATCGTACGCAATAAGCGCGCACTCGCCGAGGTAAGAAGCACCGTCGTCCATTTTTATCATTTTTTCAAGCAGGTCCTGATTCTTTTCTGCATAAACCTCTACCGCTTTTCCGCCTTCGAACCTTATCCAGAAATTTTCTATAAGCTTACCCTGATAAGAAAGAGGCTTTGTTGCAACAACTTTACCTTCGGCAATCCCTTTCATGGGCGAAGTAAAGACCTCTTCGCTGGGAATATTCGGGTTAAAGTAAATTTTAGTTCCAAGCGTGGTTTCGCCGCCGCCCGTAAATCTTCCGCGGGGATTCAGCCCAACGACAAAATCAGTTCCGTTCGAGCTTTTATATTCGAGCTTTTCAAACTTGCGGTCGTTGAGAAATTTACAGCGCTTAGCTAAGTTTTCGTTGTGCTTTTCCCACGCCTTTATCGGGTCTCCGTCTACGCGCGAACAAAGTAGTATCGCGTCCCAAAGCTTTTCCATTGCCTTATCGACAGGCATATCGGGGAATACCTTTTTCGCCCATTCCTTTCCGGGAACAGCCGCAATACACCATTGATATTTGTTTTCAAGCTTATCGCGATACGGCTTTATAAACGGGAACCTTGCCATACTTGCTTTTGATATTTTTTCGTTATCCGTTCCGTTCAACCCGTCGGGGTCCTCTGAATCGAGCCAAAGCATACAAGTAAGCTTTTCAAGCTTCCGCTCGAATTCGGCTTTATCCACCTGTGTAAACTCCGAAAGAGATTCCAGCGTACGATACGTATAGTTAAGCTTGGTTACGGGCATGTGCGACCATTCTACTTTAACTTTTGAAGCGCCGTGCTTGTAGCATTCTTCCACGCAAAGCGCTACGAAGTCGGGTTGGTCAAGCTCGCATCTGATAATAACCTCCTGCCCTTCCTTCACGTTAAGTCCGCACTTAACGATTAGCTCAGCATATTTTTTCAATTTTTCCTGCATTTAATTTACTCCTTAAAACACTTTTAAGTCATTTTAACATTTTTTGCTCTTTATTGCAAGGATTTTTTTGTCCTTTAAAAATACCACTAAAACGTATACTGCAAAAAGCACGGCACACGCGCCTAAAAGTATTCCGTACATTACGCCAAGTGAAACTTGCTTACCGCAAAAATATAAATTGGCGTCAAAACTGTCTTTGATTGCTTTTGCCATTGCGTCAGCTTTTGACGGGTCAACGGTTTTTATAATTTCGTCAACGTAAGCATTCATATAGTGATTACGCATTATACCAACGCCGTAGGTTCCCGGCAAAAATCCCAATACGTTTCTTAGGCCCTCTGAAAATTGCGAAAGCGGCATATAGGCTCCGCAAATAAAGCCGTACATCGACGAAACAAGCGTCGATACGGCAGAAATGCCGCCTTGAGTTTTAATAAAGCTTTCAATTATGCCTGCAAGCAGCGTACCGAAAAGTATACCGCAAACGCAATCGACAATAATTAAAAATACGTCACCCACGGACAGATACCAACCGACAGCCGCAATATAAATATGCCCAATCAGCATTACGCACATTATTACGATAAAAGTTACAAAAAAGTTTGAAATGAAGTAAGAAACGGAAAGCGTAGTATTTTTAATCGGCGAAACGCTGAAATCGTTTACGTTGGCGTTCATTTTATCCTCAACCATAATTACGTTTGAACAAAACGCAACCGTAACGGAGCTTACGCTTAAAATAGACGACATAAGCCACGCCCCCGTTATTCCTTCCAGCACTCTCGGCTCGATTGTAACACCGAATTCGGTTGCAATTTGCGTAAAGCTGCCTGTATAAATATTCTTTAAAAAAGTGACGAACAGCACAAGCAAAATTAACGGCGTTATCAGCGACATAAAAAACATTACTTTATCTTTAAAATAACATTTCGTATTTCTCTTTACAAGCGATATAAGCTTTTTACACTCCTGCATATTAACCTCCGTGTAAATCCTTTCCCGTAACCTTTAAAAAGACGTTATCCATATTGCCTTTAAGAACTTCGAAATCCTCAAAAAGCTCGGGTTTTTCTTTAAATAACTTAGCGACCTCCTCGGTTCCGTTCAATTCGATTTCCGTAAAGTCACGCTCATTCTTAGTGCGATAACCGTGCTTCGAAAAATATTGTTGCGCATCTTCACGATGATTGTAAAATTTTATAAAGTCACTGGCAAACTCGTTTTTCAGATTATGCGGTGTACCCTCCGCCACGATTTTACCAGAATCGATTATAACAACATAGTCGGAATCAGATGCCTCTTCCATATAGTGCGTAGTCAAAAACACGGTCAGTCCGTGCTCTTTACGCAGTTTTTCGACTATATTCCACACGTTTATGCGAGTTTTAGGGTCAAGTCCCGTTGTCGGCTCGTCAAGAATTAAAAGCCTCGGTTTATGTATAAGCGCACGGGCAATATCGATTCGCCTTTTCTGTCCGCCCGAAAGCTTATGAAGGGGTCGTTTCAATATCTCTTTTAAATCAAACATTTCAACCGTTTCTTCGAGGGCCGATTTGAAAGCGCTTCCCTTAATACCGTAAAGCGCCGCACGGTATTTCAGATTGTCGAGAACGGTAAGCTTTTTGTCCAGAACCGAATTCTGAAATACAATGCCGATATTTCGTTTGATTTTATCGGCTTGACTGTCTATATCGTAACCGCAGACGTAAATTTTTCCGTTATCCTTATTTAGAATACCGCTTATTATATTGATTGTTGTAGATTTACCCGCGCCGTTTACCCCCAAAAAAGAAAACAACTCGCCCTCTTTAACCTTGAAAGAAATGTTATCTACTGCTTTAACTTCTTTAAAAGATTTTTCGAGGTTTTCAATTTCGATTACCATTTGCGCCTCCTAAAATTTTAATTATTCCGGCAAAAACGTCGCTGTACATTTCACTTACCTGTTCCATACTGAAATTGAGATAATCGGTAACGTGCATAGTTGCAATACCGTGCCCGAATACCCACATTATGGTGTGCAGCTTTCTTGCGTCTGCTTCGCTAATATTAAGATTCCTTTTAATAATTTCCAGCGATTTTTCAAAGCTCGCCTCAACCGAACCGTATTTAAGGCGCGGTTTCGTCATAAAAACGTATTTAAACAGCTCGCGCTCAGTATAGGCAAACCTTACGTACGAAGTTCCCATAGCCTTGTATTCGGGATATTCGTGCTTTTCTATTTCTTCCAACATAGAAGAGTAATAATACTGCATTGCCATATTATATATTTCGTCTTTAATTTCTTCTATTCCTTTAAACGAAAGATAAATCGGCTGCGTGGAGCAGTCGCACTTTTTTGCTATAGCTCGTACGCTTAGCGCTTCAACACCTTCTTTGCGGGCCAACTCAAATGCAGCTTGTAAAATTTTATCTCTTGTCGTCTGCTTCTTTGCCAATACATACCTCATAAAATAATAACAGTTGTTATTGATAACAACTGTTATTATAAGCTTTAATAATTTGTTTGTCAAGCATAATAAATATTTTAATAAAAAAACGCAAGTTTTCACTTGCGTTTTTTTGGCGCAGAGAAGAAGATTTGAACTTCCGGAGGGGTATTAGCCCTCACACGATTTCCAACCTGTTCAGCAGGAAAAACGGAAAAGTGTTTTAAAAAGCAATGCAAGCGGTAGCCACTCCTTACGAAGCTTCGGAAGAAGCGCACGCAAAGTCTGTCACCGGCGCGAAAATCGCGGGCTTAAAAACTCGGTCATTGAGCCGAACTCCGTTCGCGCTTATCCAGTTAAAAAAGTAGGCTTACGAATGCACTACTTTTCAGGCAGACACGCGCGCAAGCGCGTGTCTGCCTGAAACAGAAAAGCGCGTGCGTATACTACGAATATACGCACGCATTAATTTTTTGGCGATTTTGTCAGACAAAAACAGTAAAAACAAGGTTTAATTATGAAAAATATTATTAAAAATTGTAAACTTGATATACGCATAACTGCGAAAGATTTACAACTAATTCAACGCACCGCCGAACATTTTAGAATGTCCGTGCCTAAGTTCGTTTTAGCGGTGTTAATTCCGTATTGCTGTAAAGTCGAAGATAGCAAAAAAGAGGAAAAATGAAAACTTCGGGGTCATTCGGCTTTATAAGCTACAATTCAAGAGCCTTTCTTTTACAGCGGTTGCAGAAGCTTATTGAAGCAAAAATCTTTTCGCGTTCGGCTTGCTGGTATCACGAAAGTTTAGGTACGGAAAAAAGCCACTTTCATTGCTGGGTCGAGCCTGTCGGACAAGTTGAAACTTCAAACTTTGCGAATATGTTTGACGAACTGGACGAGAACGGCAACAAGCAAAGTATTGCAATTCGTCCGAAGTGTAAAAGCGATTGGAATAACGCTTACCTTTACGGCATACACGATAGCGATTATCTGGACTATAAAGGCTTGCTCCGTGAAGAAGTAAATATCAAGACCGACCAGCATATTTACATAGGCGATTTTACCGCCGATATTGCGCAAGCCGAATATTATCGCTTTAAAAGTTGCCTGGCCCCCTACGCAAGAATACAAGAGCTTGTAAAACAAGGCGCAACCCTCGAAGAAATATATATAAAGCTTCGCATTCCCTTTGCTCAGCTGCACTCTGTAAAGTCTGCTTATCTGGTAATAAAAAGAACCTTGAAAGCGCAACAAACCGATAGGTTTGAAAAGATAGACGAACTTCCACCCTTTACAGATATTCGAATAAAATTTAATTAACCTCTAAGCAGTGCTTGGGGGTTATTTTATTAACAATATCCGTCTAATTTTGGAAAATGACTTATTTGTTTTAAGTCTATGTCAATTAAATCTAATCCGTATATAATCATTGTTTCTATATTAAGCCCAAATGCGCTTGAAATCTTCATTGCTGTAATAAAGTTTGGTGTTCTCTTATTGTTTTCATATAAATTTAAAGTTTGTTGAGGTATATCAAGTAATGTAGCAAGTAAATTTCCAGACAAATTATAACTTTGTTTTAAATCTTTTAAACATTTTGCAAATGCATTACTTATGTCGTCATAATCGTAAACATCTCCCTCTTCGTTACATTCAACGTAAATTAAAGAATTATTTAAATAACAAAATTGTTTCATTTTTTCACCTCATAAAAAATTTTACTACAAATGTTGTAAAATGTCTTGACTTACTGCATTTGTTGTAGTAATATTATAACAACAATTGAAGTAAGTCAATATATCAAAGCTATTTGCGGAGCTAAGATAGACAAAACAACGAAGCACCAAAGTTTTTTGGTTTTTCATATATTTTCTTTCGAGCTTCCGCAGACCGCAAACTGTGGAAGCTTTTTTATATAAAAAAATAATCAGCTGCGCTAACGGCTAAACGGGCAAAGGAGTTAAAAAAGAATGGCAAAAAAAATTAGAACTTTTCAAAGAACGGAAGAATTAGAAATGGCGGTTTTTATTGATTGCATTTTAAAATGCGGTGGGTCTTGCAATGTAGAAGCTATTTATCGTCACGGCGAATTTATGGGAGCGGTTGTACAATATGCAACAAAAGATTAATCAGCAGATACAATCAATTAAAGCCGATATGCCTATATTGGCAAATGAAATTAATTTTGAAACGATAGCGCAAGAAATTTTAAATTTAAGTAAATCAAATAAAAACTCTTGTGAATTAAAGCCCACTTATTTCTTAGCTTTTAAAAGCAGAGAAGTTGAAAATCTTCCCGAACCTTTTAAAAGTCATTTCAAATTCGGCGGTAACTGCGCTTACATTAAAAAATTTTTGATAGGCTCTACTTCGTATTATGAGATTAGTTTTTGTCGTTTCGGGTATAGAATTAAAGTTTCGGGCTATGACCTGTCAGAGCTTAAAAAAGAGTTTATCCAACAAGCAATAGAAAAATATGGCGACATTGATTAGCTTCGGTGAATGGCTCACGGAATGGTTTGAAGTCTATAAAAAACCGACACTGCAACCGAATAGCGTTAGGAATATTGAACAGATTATACGCTTACATACTCCCGAATGGTTGAAACGAATGCCTATTATTCAAATTACGGCGTTTGACGTAGATAAAGCGCTTTCTTTAACGCCTGTCGGTCGTACTCGGGTATACGTTCGACAAGTATGGCATAGCGCGTTTTTAAAGGCTTACAGGCTCGGCTTTATCGCCCGTAACGTTATGGAACTTGTCGAGCCTGTGAGATACAAAAAACAGCGCGGAAAGGCTTTAACAATAACCGAGCAACGACAGCTACTAAATCAGCTGCGAGGCAAGCGCATTGAATGGATAATGCTTTTCTATCTGCATACAGGCGTTAGGCGTTGTGAAGCTCTTACTCTTCAATGGCAAGATATAGACTACTCCGAAAACCTTATATTAATTAAGGGAACAAAAACCGCCGACAGCTTCCGACACATTCTGTTGACCGAGCCAATAAAGCTTATACTTGACCAACAGCGGAAACAGAACGAACGCGACAAACATTACAAAGGGCGCGGACACTTACACAAAGCACCCAACGGTATCGTTTTTCCGTTCAGCGCGGAGCAGGTCAGCAGGGCGTTTAAATCCGTTTGCCCCTCCCATCACCTGCACGATTTACGGCATACTTTTATAACTCGCTGTGCAGAAAGTGGGGTGAACGTAAACGTATGTCAACAGCTTGTGGGACACTCAACCGCAAATATGACGCTCAACGTCTACACGCACGTTATGGACGAATTTAAACGCAAAGAAGCTTTAAAGTTTACCATTTTTCCCGATTTCGGCATTAAAAAAGGCGATTGACAATTCAACCGCCTTGGCGCAGAGAAGAAGATTTGAACTTCCGGACGGGTATTAGCCGTCACACGATTTCCAATCGTGCGCCTTAAACCGCTCAGCCATCTCTGCATAGCTATATTATAATATAAAAAAACCGATAAAAAATCAAGCATTTTTGCCCGAAATAATATATTCGGAATATTTTTTTGCGATATTTATCCCACAAACTCTCTCTGCTTCGGCAAAAAACGCGTTAGAATTGACTTCACAAATATAATGCTTGCCGTCGCAATCGGTCAGAACGTCTATACCACAATAATCAAGCATCAAAATTTTTGCCGTTTTTTCGCACAAATCAATAAGCTCCGCGTCGGCTTCATATTTTTCACCGTGCCCGCCCAGCTCTATATTAGAACGAAAATCGTTACAGTTCGTCCTTTTCATTGAACAAACGTATTTGCCGCCTATTACGATAACGCGTATATCCTCGCCGCCGTTTCCGATAAATTTCTGATAAAAATGTGCAGTCAGTTTATTTTTATTTTCGTAATCGCTAAGCTCGCGAAAATTTCTTATTAATTTAACGCCTGCACCGAGTGAGCCGAAGCATTTTTTAGCTACCAAAGGATAACCGAGCGTTTCCACCTCTTTTAAAAATTTATTGTCTATTCGTGCTTCGACACTATAACATAGCGGTGCGTAAACGCTATTCGGCATAGGTATATCGTTATTTGCCAAAGCTACGTGAGTTAGCATTTTATCGTCGCACATTTCAATAGCGTCGGCGCTGTTAATAAGCTTTATACCGCTTTTTTCCATCATTCGCGCAGCGGCTCTGTCCTTATCGAGATAGACGCATACGTCCGCAGCTATCGCAATAACTTTGCCTTTATTTATCTTTGCAAGATTAATATTTTTGATTATTTTACAATCTGCGCCAAGAGTATTCAGCTCTTCGGCAATTCTTTCGGCTTGTAAAAGCTGCGATTTGTTTTTCGAATATGCATTTGTAACTATAATGTATTTCATAATATACGTTAATCTGCCACTTTAATAACCGAAGCGACTTTCGCTAATCCGTTTTCGTTGATTTCCTGCAAAACTTTTTTAACGGTGTTTTCCCGCGTCTTATGCGTAATAAGTATCAATGCAGCTTCACCGTAATTTTGCACGCTTTCTTGCCTTACCTCTGACAGGCTTACGCCGTTTTTATTGAAAATTGCAGAAACCTTAGACAGAACCCCCGCTCTATCCTTAGCGCTCAATCTGACGTAATACGCGCTTTCAAAATTTGTAATATACTTTGGAACACTGCATTTAGATGTATTAAAATAGAAGTTATCGCGCAGCGCATAATAGAGAACGTCCCCCGCAACAGCACTCGCAACAGACGTCGCATCAGAACCGTTACCGCAAATCGTTATCCCGCCGATAGCTCCTCTATTTATATGTATCCCGTTACTGTTCCCGTTGACGCTTGCAAGGGGATGACCTTCTTTTATAAACGCAGTATGAATGCGCAGCTCGACACCGTTTTCTGCATTTTTTGCTATTATCAGCGGTTTAAGCACAAAACCGAGCTTTTTTCCGAACGCTACGTCGGCAGAGTCGATATCCTCAATTTGCTCACGGTAAACGTCATCTGCCTCTGTTTTTAAATGAAAAGCCAGCCTTGAAAGTAAAGATAACTTGTACGCGGATTTTTTATCGTTAATGACAAAACCGAGCTTATGCGCTTCCGCCAATGCGTCGGAATAGCTTTTACCGCTTACCGTCATTTGAGTTAAAACGTAGTTATAGGCGCTATCCAAAATGCCGGTAAACGAAGTTATTCTATTTGCTTGCAGGCTATCAGACAATATCCTTATTACGGGAATCCCGCCGAAACAGGCTCCGTAAAAAAGCCCGCAGTTATTCTTTTTTGCCAAGCCCTCGAGCTCGTTCCCGTACCGACTATATAGCTCGGCGTTAGCCGTGACTACGCATTTTCCCGCTTTCAGCGCTGCAACCGCGAACGCCCTTGCATGCTCTAATCCATCTAATGCTACCACTACTGCATCTATTTCCGGATTAGAGCAAATTTCCGCCATGTTGTCCGCTATTTTACTTTTACTTATTCCCAAGTCGGATATGCGTCTTTTATCCTCTTCAAGCACGCACTCGACCTCGATATCCACACCGTAAGACTTTTTGTAAAATTCCTTATTCTCGGTCAAAATTCTATACGTATAGCTGCCGACGTTGCCAAGACCGAGTAAAGAAATTCCCACTTTTTTCATTTAAGCCTCCGAAGCATTCAAATCATACAAATATTTAAGTCCGTTTAGCGTAAGCAATTTATCCACGTAATCAATCGAGGATATTTCGTTTGCGATAATTTCGGCAAATCCTCCCGTTGCAACGGTCGTTATTCCGTCACACTTCAACTCTCGTTTAATTCTTTTTATAATATATTCTACAAGTCCCGCAAAACCGTAAAAAATTCCCGACTGCATATTCGTCACGGTATTTTTGCCTATTACGGTTTCGGGTTTTTCAATTTCAACACGCGGAAGCTTAGCCGTGCCGTTGACAAGACTGTCAAGCGAACCCTTTATTCCGGGTGAAATAACTCCCCCGATAAATTCGTTTTTTTCGTTTATGACGTTAAAAGTCGTCGCCGTTCCGAAATCCACTATAATAAGCGGAGCCTTATATTTTAAAAGCGCGGCCACGTTATTCAGCACCCTGTCTGCGCCGACCTCTTTTGCGTTATCCACCTTCAAATTGAGTCCCGTTTTTAAACCCGGCGCAAGCATCATAGGTTTGAATTTGAGATAAAGCAGACACATACGCTCCAAAGTGTAGTCAAGTTGCGGCACCACCGATGAAATTATCCCGCCGCTTATCGAGTCGGTAGATATTCCGTTATTATTTAAGATACTTAAAAGTTGTCCGCCATATTCGTCCGAAGTCTTTTTTGGGTCTGTCGCAACACGAAAACTCATAATCAGCTTATCCTTATCGAATAAGCCGTACTTTATATTCGTATTACCTACGTCCATACATATTATCATATTTTTTCCCCCGCATTTTCGGGTATACGCTTTACCGCTATAAACCTGCGGTTAACCTTTTTCAATACGGTAACGTAAGCGGGAACAAGCACCGCACACGCTACAAGCTCAATGGGAAAATATATCGTTACGGCAACCTGCAAAATCTGAGTAACCGCGCCCATAGCATTCCCGGACCAGATATTGACGGCTAAAAGATACAAGACAGTGTTAGTCAACGAACCGACCACACCTGCAATTCCGGCGGGCAGCACTTCCCTTATAAATCTGCTCTTAGCTTTCGCACAAAGCTTTGATAGCCCGAAATACGTCCAATACGCCGTTATACCGATAAAAAATCTTGGCAAAACGGAAATAAGCGGATTTGCATAGACTATAAACATAGATGCAAATATCAGGCAGAATACGCAGCTGCAAACCCCGAGCAGCGTTCCGCCGACAAAACTCTTTTTCCAATCGTCATAAATGCTTAACGCTATTGAAACGGGTAAAGAAAGAATACACGCAGTCATTCCAAGCGGCGAAAGGACAGCGCCTTCTAAGAGAAACAGTACGAATATCAACGCGAACATAACTCCGATAAACGCGACAAAATGTGCTTTGTCGTTTTTCATAAAACCTCCGTCGAATCCCATTAACGGGTATCCGCAAAATAATAAAAATTATACTTACAAGACGGTCGGATTACTTTAAAAGTATATCTGCCGAAGTATTCCATTATTTAATAATTATAGCAGTGCGCAGTATTTTATGCAAGCAATTAAAAGTCAAGTAACATTTTTAGGGATATTTTAATATTATTTAATATACGTATTATACGGAACTGCAAAGGCAAAAAAAAATTTACATACCGCCTTGCAGCTAATTTCACAGGAGGAAATATATGAACATTTTTTCGCATTGTGGCGGCAACAGCTGCCTTTGGATTTTGATACTTTTACTTCTTGCAGCAAGTTGCAGTGGTAACGGCTTAGAAAGCATTCTCAGCGGAAGCTGCACCCCCATACTTATCGCGTTGATATACAGTATGTGGAAGAACGGAACGCTTTCAAATCTGTTATGCGGGAACGGCGGATGCGGCTGCGGATGCGGTTGTAACTAAGTACGTCAAAAAAGAGGGTTGCCTTCGGGCAGCCCTCTTTACTTTTTTGTCAAAAGAAATTTATAGATTGCAGCTATGGTTTTGGCATCGCAAATTTCGCCGTCGGCAATCATTTTTAAAACTTCGTCAAGGTTTATAAAACAACAGTTAAGAAATTCGTCGTCGTCAAGCTTTTGTTTTGACTCAGTAAAACTGTCGGCAAAATAAATACGAATAATCTCGTCAGTATACCCTGGCGACGGATAGACGTCCAGTAAATGCGAAAGCTCGGCAACGAAACCCGTCTCTTCTTCAAGCTCGCGTGCCGCGGCTGCTTTAGCATCCTCTCCCTCGTTCAGCTTTCCTGCGGGAATTTCATAAATAGGTTTTCCGTAAAGATATCTGAACTGCCTGACCAGAAGCACTTTTTCGTCTTCAATCAGAAGAACCGCCGCACCGCCGCTGTGCCTTACACATTCGCGCCGGGCACTTTTACCGTCAGGTAGCTCTACCTCGTCAATCTCAAGCTTCAATATTTTGCCGCTGTATATCGTTTTCGAATTTAATTTTGTTTCATGCAATTTCATATAAGCTTTTCAAATTCCGAAATCAATTCTATAAGCGAAGCTACGTTATCGCTTACGCAACGGTTATAAAGCACGAAATAATTATAACCGCAAATCAACGCGTCGATAAGCTCTTCGTTTTCGTCTTTAACGGCTGCGCTCAACGCGTCAAGCATTTTGAACGCGCCCTCGACCTCGTCCTTACTTACCGCGCCTGCAACGTACTGCTTTTCCGCCTCTACGGTAAGCAGAACGGAAGAAATCAGATTTGCTTTTTCAGCATTAACGCCTTTGTCTTCGTCTGTGGCTGCGCTCAGCTGTTCTTTAAATACCTGCCTTACCAAATCGGCAAGTCCAACGATAATCGTATTGCAAAACGCCTTATAGCTTTCGAAATAACTGCCGTCCTCTCTGAAATAGACCTGTAAAAATTCACTTAAATTTATCGTATCTCTGTCAAATTCCACCAACAGACAAAAAATGAATGCAAGACGCTGCCCCACCGTCTGCGGTAATACAACCTTACCTGTAAAAGATGCGCTGCCGCTTATCAGGCATTTTGATTTTTGCTCTACGTAATTGAAGTCCTTGGTGACCTTATCAAAAAGACCGTAAAGCTCGGGACTGTTGACAATACATTTCAACAGGCCCTTTATCTTCGTCGTCGCCATAATAAATTTGCATTTTGTCAGCTCGTCGCATTTATCAAGAAATTCCGAAACCTGTTCCTTAGTGCTTTTCATTTTTCACCTTAAAAAATTAATCGTATTCATTATAACACACTTAATTTTAAATTTAAATGATTTTACAAACAAATATCTTGATTTTATGCAAATAATTATGTATAATAAACTAAACTTTTACTTTTTTTAGTTAATTATGTTGAATACGGGCGAAACATCAATCAACAAATTAATAATTCTTTTCGTCTTTGATAAGATGGAAGGCACTCTTTCAGAGCGGACGCTTGTCGATATGTGCTCATCCACGAATAACTGGATGGGATATATGGACTGCGTCAACGTAATTCATAAACTGATTGACGATAATTTCATTTATATAGTGAATGAGGACGAGGACACCCTTTACACTATAACGCCCGACGGACGCGAAACCCTCGCCAACTTCTACATTAACATTCCTAAAAGCGTAAGAGAAGAAATCTCCCAGTTTGTAAAAAAGAACAGTGCAAGATACCGCAACAGGCAAGAATGTCGTTCCGATTACTTTCAGAACATGGACGGAACCTTTACCGTTGCATTAAAAATTCTTGCGCCCGTTCAGCCGCTTTTAGAGCTTAAATTTGTCGTACCCGACAAAAAAACAGCAAAGGCTATTTATAAAAAATGGGAAGAAAAGGCTGCCGACCTCTATTCGGTTATATACGAAAATTTATGTGATTAGGAGAAAAATGATATGTTTGTTTACTACACCTCGGGAACCTGTTCAAGACAAATAATTTTTGACGTTGACAGCGAAAACAAAATACACGGCGTAAAATTTATCGGCGGATGCAGCGGTAACCTGCAAGGCGTCGGAAAATTAGTCGAAGGCAGAAATATCGACGAACTCGAAAATCTGCTTTGCGGAATCAAATGCAAAAACAACACCTCTTGCCCCGACCAGCTTTCAAAGGCAATCGCGGCGTATAAAAAATCTAAAGAGGAACCTGCAAAATAGCAGCCCCTCTGAATCAAATTAAAATAACCCGTGAAGTTGATTCACGGGTTATTTTACTATTTGTGTCAGACATAGTACTATAAATTCACTATAATATCGTAAAATTGAGACATATTTTTACCTACTAAGTCGTAATAGTAGCACCTACCGCTATATCCCTCGTCAGCATTATAGCGGATTATGTTAAATCCCTGCCACTCTTTTTCTACGTTGACAAGCAGCTTTTCAAATGGCATTCCGCTATGGGTATACTGTTTATCGAATACAAATTCTACCCAAAGCCCCTCGTTCATAGCCTCTACGGTTTGCTTATTTATACTTACGCCGAATGCGGGCATTTCGTGAACGCTGTCGGTCATAGTCGTCCACCCATCGATAATTTGACTATAAGGCGCATCCTGCTGTCTGTAAACGGAAGTTTCACCGTTATTATAAACGCTTATGCTGTCAGAAGATTCAATAATTTCATTTAATTCCATTGCAATAAACATACCAATATTTTCCTGCTTTTTTTATTAATTATTCGTATTTGACAAAAATTTATTTATAGCTTTTGCAGCGGTTTTGCCCGCGCCCATTGCAAGTATTACTGTTGCCGCCCCGGTTACTGCGTCACCTCCCGCATACACGCCGTTTTCGGAAGTTTTACCATACTCGTCCACTATTATGCAGCCGCGCTCGGAAAACGATATTTGCGGAGTTGTATTTCTTATTAATGGATTAGGACTGGTTCCTATCGCTATAATGACGCAATCCGCATCTATAACGTATTCGCTATTTTCTATCTCAACGGGCTTACGGCGTCCGTGCTCGTCTGGTTCGCCAAGCTTACACTTACGCACCTTCAATCCACTTACGAAATTATTGCGTCCGATAATTTCGACAGGCGCGCGTAATAATTCAAAAGCAATACCTTCTTCCAAGGCATGCTCCACCTCTTCTCTGCGGG
Organism: uncultured Christensenella sp.; assembly: GCA_910576655.1. GTDB lineage: Bacteria > Bacillota > Clostridia > Christensenellales > Borkfalkiaceae > Coproplasma. The sequence goes on along the minus strand of CAJTJC010000021.1, from coordinate 1,909 downwards.
CAGGCAATTCTTCCATTGAGCGCCTATACACTATTGAGACGGTTTTTGCGCCCAAACGTAACGCGGTGCGCGCAGCGTCCATAGCTACGTTCCCTCCACCGATTACGACTGTTTTTTCAGCGTGCATAATCGGCGTTTTCGCGTCGCGTTCGTAAGCCTTCATAAGGTTGACGCGGGTTAAAAATTCGTTAGCCGAATATGCTCCGTTTAATCCCTCGCCGCGAATTCCCGCGAATTTCGGTAATCCCGCCCCTGTGCCGATAAAAACAGCATCAAAGCCGTTTTCCATAAGCTCGGCAACGGTTACGGTTTTTCCGACTACCGTATTACTCTCGAATTTTACGCCATAGCTTTCAAGAGACTGAATTTCTTTGTCTACTATGCTTTTGGGTAATCTGAATTCTGGTATTCCGTAAACGAGCACACCGCCTAAACGGTGTAACGCCTCGAATACGGTAACGCCATAGCCGTATTTAGCAAGCTCGCCTGCGCAAGCCAAGCCTGACGGACCCGAGCCTACGACTGCAACTTTTTTTCCTCCATCCGGGCACTGTACAACCGTTTGATTGTTATGTGAATTATGATAATCGGCAACAAACCTTTCAAGTCTGCCTATTGCAATAGGTTCAAACTTTATTCCAAGCGTACATTTACTCTCGCATTGCGTTTCCTGCGGGCAAACGCGTCCGCATATAGCAGGCAGCGACGAAGCTTCGGTAATTATAGAATAAGCCTTTTCAAAATTACGCTGTTTGATTTCGGATATAAAATGCGGTATAGAAACATTAACGGGACAACCGCTAACGCACGGCATATTTTTGCAGTTAAGGCATCTATGCGCTTCTGCCACGGCAAGCTCTTCGGTGTACCCTAAAGCAACCTCTTTAAAATTAAGTATACGTTCGGAAGGCTGTTGTACAGGCATAGGGTGTTTTTTAGGCTCTATTCCCATCAATTCACCTCTTTATAAAGATTGCAGTTGTGCGCGCGGGTTTCAAACTCTTTATACATTGCCGAACGCGCAATCGCCTCGTCAAAGTCAACTTCAAAACCGTTGAAATCGGGACCGTCTACACACGCAAATTTAACTTTGCCGTCTACTGTAAGCCTACATCCTCCGCACATACCAGTTCCGTCAATCATTATAGGATTCATTGAAACCGTAGTAGGCACTTCTTGCGGCTTAGTTACCGACACGACTGACCTCATCATTACGAGCGGGCCTATCGCAAATACTTCGTCATATTTTTCACCGTCGTTTATCAGCTTTTGAAGCTCGGCAGTAACAAAACCTTTACGGCCGTAACTCCCATCGTCTGTCATTACCGAAAGCTTATCGGAACACAACTTAAATTCTTCTTCAAGAATAATCAGGTCACGATTTCTGAAACCGATTATAGAATGAACTTCTGCGCCCGCATTATGTAACTTTTGCGCTAAGGGCAAAGCTATTGCACACCCTACGCCACCGCCTACTATACAAACTTTTTTAAGCCCGTCGGTACGCGTAGCGCAGCCAAGCGGTCCGACAAAATCAGCTATACAGTCGCCTGCATTTTTTGTATTCAAAAGCGAAGTCGTTGCGCCGACAATCTGAAATATTATTTTTACCGTGCCGTTATTCCTATCGAAGCCCGCCACTGTAAGAGGTATCCTTTCACCATCATCGTCAACACGCAAAATAATAAATTGCCCCGCCTGAGCTTTTTTTGCAACCTGCGGAGCGTATATATCCATCATTGTTACTGTAGAATTTAATTTTCGCTTTGAAACAATTTTATACATTTTTAATTTTTCTTATATATTTTATGCTATGCAGCGGATAGGGCGCATTGTACTCGTCTTCGAATATAACTTTGCGCACTACACCTTCTTGCAGATTGTTATGCCTGCCGAGCGGCGCAATTAC
>CAJTJC010000020.1 GCA_910576655.1 uncultured Christensenella sp. | reverse complement strand
GGATATTCTGCGCGCGCCGTTCTTTATCGCTATGTCGCCGTTCTCGTCGATATAAATTTTCGGCTCGTTGACGGCAAGCTCGATATTTCCTGCGGCTTTGCGCCTGTCTTCGAGAATAAGACAAAGCTTTTGCATATTCAAAACGGTGCCTACCAGATTTTCGTACTTTTTGCAAAGCTTTGCGTCGCCGTCGCATATTGCTGTAACGTCGCTATACGTCATTTTTCGGTTGCTGTTTATTATGCTTTCGGCAATTTTGCAGTGAACTCTGTTGCCGTCCTTGTCAAACGTCATTATGCACGACAGTGCGTATCTATCTTCGCCTTCGTTAAGCGAGCATGCTCCGTTAGAAAGCGCCTTAGGCAACATAGGCAAAACCTTATCGGGGAAGTATACGCTTGTGCCGCGAGCGTAGGCTTCTTTATCAAGCTCGGTTTTAAGTGCGACGTATCTGCTTACGTCGGCTATATGAACGCCGAGAACGAAATTGTCGTTTTGCATTTCGAGAGAAACGGCATCGTCTATATCGCGCGTATCCGCGCCGTCGATTGTAAATATAAGCTTATCTCTTAAATCAAGCAATCCGTCGGGTGATATGCGCCTTTTCGAGGAGGTCTCGGCTTCGTCTAATACGTTTTGTGGAAACTGCTCGTACAGTCCGTAAGAGCGGATAATGGATAATTCCTCCGCGTCGAAATCGCCGCCTTTTCCAAGGTTTTCGACCACCTTGCCGCGGGGAAGACCCTTAGACGGATACGAAGTAATTTCACATGCGACCTTATCGCCGTTTTTTGCTTTGGCGGAAAGGGGGAGAGGTATGCTGATTTTGGGCAGCTTGCTATCGTCGGGATAAAGCTTTGCACCTTTTTCCGACTTTTTGAACGTGCCTACAATCAGTTTGTTTCCGCGTTCCGTTATTTTGATTATCTTCGCTTCGTCCTCGGTGCCTTGAACGTGCACGGCGATAACCTTGTCGCCGTTGTACGCGCCGTTAAGTGAAGAGCGGGGAACGAAGAAATCTTTATTGAATTTTTCTTTGTCGTCGGGAATTATGAACGCAAATCCGCGTTCGTTTGCATGAACGGTTCCCGTAAACGATTTAATTTCTTTTTGTTGTTTTTTCATAATAAAATAAAATCGGCGGCTATTTCAGCCGCCTTTGGTTTCAATTACTGTACTATAATACCTACGATATATATGGCAATCGAAAGGAATGCGAGTACACCTAAGCAAATCCACGTCCACTTTTTAAGCTTACTTTCAATGGATTGCCCTCTGTTCTTGCCAAAGAAGGTTTCGCTTGATGCGGTAATTCCCTGAATACCGTCCGAATTGCTCTTCTGAAACAGAACTATAATTATTGTAACAAGTGCGGTGAGGAACACCAAAACAAGACCTATAATAGACAAAATTCTGTAAACAAGAAATTCCGTACTGTCAAAGCTTGCAGCTAATAAAACACTCATAAGGTACCTCTGATAAAACTTACCTTAAAAGTATAACATAACTTAAAAATATTTACAATCAATTTTATCCGCTTTTTTCAATTTTTAAGCGTTTTTCTCCGAATTTATTTATAATAAATATTCCAAGGCAAACCAAAACAATCGCAATAAGAGTAGCGTAGGATAAAAGGCGGTCGCTTTCGCCGAGAATTACGGCGGAAAATACCGCGCCGAAAAGCGGGTTTGTGCTTTTGAATACGGCTATTTTTGAAACGGGATTATATTTCAGCAAAAAGCCTTGCAGCGTAAACGCGCATGCGGACAGAAACGCAAGATACAGCAGCATGAATATGCTGCCTGCGGACGTCGGACGGAATGTTCCGCCGAAGGACAGCCCTATTATCACGAGCAGTATTCCGCCGAATAAAAACTGGTAACCGCATAGCGCAGCAGTGTTTTCGTGCTTCGAAAATATTTTTACAAGTCCCGCAGATACTGCTGCTGACAGACCCGAAAGTATTACGAAGCCTTCGCCGAGCATTGTGAAATCAAACGAAAAATCGCCGTTGAGATTTATGAGTATTACTGCTCCGAAGCCCAGAACGCAGCCTGCAAGCTTTATCAGATTGAATTTTTCCGTTCTGAATATAAAACAGGCAATTATTATAGTGAAAAAAACTCCAAGGCCGTTTAGTACGGCGGACTTTACGCCCGACGTGTGCGCAAGCCCGATGTAGAAAAAGGTATATTGTAGCGAGGTTTGGAAAACCGACAGCAAACCCACGCGCCATAAATTTTTCGGCTTCGGCGTTAATAATTTTCTTTGCGATATACAGCCGAAAACTATTACGAGCACGCCTGCAAGCGAAAAGCGCGTACCCGCGAAAAGCATTAAAGAGGGGACGCTTTCGGTATCGACTGTAAAAAGTTTATAACCTATTTTAACGCACGGAAACGCGCTGCCCCATAGCAGACAGCAGAAAATCGCGCATATACAAACAACGTAATTCTTACTAAAAAATGAAGAGGCGTCAAACCTCTTTTTTTCTTCCGTCAAATTTTTATCCACCTTATTATTATATTTAAAATAAAAAAAATAGGCAAATAAATTTCGACAATTTTAAAAGCAACCGAACAAATCGCAATAATATTGGAAGTATGATAATTTTTGTCGTTATCAGCGAGGTGAGAATAAACTATTGACAAATATCTTAAAATGATGCATAATTTTAGCGTAGATAAGGAGGGATTAAAATGTTTTGTTATAACTGCGGAAAAGAAATCAGCAATGAAGCTTACGTGTGTCCGCATTGCGGTGTAAAGGTTGAAAAGTCAAGTATAAAAAATGCCGATGCGGACAGCGGTTCGAGGGCGGGTTGGGGAGTTCTTAGCTTTCTCGTCCCTATAGTCGGACTGATACTGTTTTTAGTTTGGAAGGAAGAGCGTCCTCAAACGTCGAAAATCTGCGGAATATGCGCATTGATTTCGTTTGTAATGTCTATTATCTTAGGATTTGTAATGGGTATTGTATTTGTTGTGCTCTATGAGCATTATTTATTTGTAATATAAAACAGAGCTACGCAATGCGTAGCTCTGTTTTTATTTAATCAAGCTTTTGCCCGTCATCTCTTTCGGAACCGGCAAATCCATTACCGTAAGCAGTGTGGGGGCAAGGTCGGCAAGTATTCCGTCGTCACGCAGTTTTGCGTTTTTGTACTTTTCAGAAACGAGAACTACGGGGACGGGGTTGGTCGTATGCGCCGTAAACGGCGAGCCGTCGTCTGCGAGCAATCTGTCCGCATTGCCGTGGTCGGCGGTAAGAATTGCGCTGCCGCCCATTGCAAGAATTTTATCGAGAACCTTTTTAACGCATTCGTCGACAGTGCCGACAGCTTCTACGGCCGCGGGAATTACGCCCGTATGACCTACCATATCGCAGTTTGCAAAGTTAAGAATTACAACGTCGAATTCGCCGCTGTCAAGCTCTTTTAAAACTTTGTCGGTAACGAGGTAAGCGCTCATTTCGGGTTGCAGGTCGTAGGTTGCAACCTTGGGTGAAGGAATAAGGTCGCGCACTTCGTTCTCGTTGGGATTTTCAACGCCGCCGTTAAAGAAGAAGGTTACGTGCGCGTACTTTTCGGTTTCCGCAATGCGCAGCTGCTTTTTGCCGAGCTTTGCAAGGTATTCGCCGAGAGTATTGTCCATTGACGTTTTGGGGAACGCAACGTCAAGTCCCGTAAATTGCGCGTCGTATACAGTAAAGCAGACGTATACGGGAGCAAGGAAACCGGTCTTTCTTTCGAACGCCGTGCCCTTAGGCGCGATAAATTCTTTTTGCGAAACGGCGCGCGTAATCTGGCGTGCCCTGTCGGGACGGAAGTTAAAGCAAATAACGCTGTCGCCCTTTTCGATTAGCGCAACGGGCTTTCCGTTTTCGATTACGTTCGTGGGCAGGATAAACTCGTCTGTAACGCCGTCTGCGTAGCTGCTTTCAACTGCAGCGACGGGGTCGACGCATTGCGCGCCGTTTCCTATAGTAAGCATATCGTACGCTTTTTCCGTTCTGTCCCAGTTGTTGTCTCTGTCCATTGCGTAGTATCTGCCGCATACCGAGGCGATTTTGCCTATGCCTATGTCGTTCATTTCAGATTGCAAAGCTTTGATAAAGCCTGCGCCGGAGGTAGGGGAAACGTCCCTGCCGTCCATAAAGCAGTGAACGTAGCACTCGTTGAGTCCGCGCATTTTTGCCATTTTCAAAAGCGCGTAAACGTGCGTAACGTGACTATGAACGCCGCCGTCGGACATCAGTCCATAAAGGTGAAGCTTTTTACCGCTGCTTTTTGCCGCATCCATGACTTTTACAAGCGCGGGGTTTTCAAAGAAGTCCCCGTCCACGATAGACTTGGAAATTTTAGTCAAGTCCTGATAGACTATTCTGCCTGCGCCCATGTTCAGGTGCCCGACCTCGCTGTTACCCATCTGGCCGTTGGGAAGTCCGACGCTGAGTCCGCTTGCGCCGAGCGTGGAAGAGGGGTATTCCTTTAAAAGTCTGTTTACGTTTTTGCTTCCGTTTAAAGTTACGGCGTTGCCGTCGCTTGCAGGAGCAAGTCCGTAGCCGTCCATTATAATCAATGCGTAAGGTGTTTTCATAATTTACTCCATATACCATTTAAGCGGTGCGTGTACGCACCGCTTAACGCTTATTTATTGAAATTTACTATTTTTGCGAAATCGGTTTTAAGCGCCGCGCCGCCTATAAGTCCGCCGTCAATGTCGGGCTGTGCCATAAGTCCCTTGCTGTTGCCTGCGTTCATGCTTCCGCCGTAAAGAATTCTTACTCTGTTTGCGTCCTTTACCGTAAACATTTTGCTAAGCTTCTTTCTTATAAATTTAATCGTTTCCTGAGCCTGCTCGTCGGTGGCAGTCTTGCCCGTGCCGATAGCCCAAACGGGCTCGTAAGCTATAACTACGTTTTTAACGTCCTCGATGCCGTGCAAGCCGAATTCAAGCTGACGCGTAAGTACTTCTTCGGTTTTTCCGCCGTCGCGTTCGGAAAGCGATTCGCCGATACAGACGATAGGGGTAAGCTCGGCTTTGAGCGCGGCAAGGGTGCGCTGGTTAACGGTGTCGTTGTTTTCGCCGAAATACTGTCTTCTTTCGCTATGTCCTATAATTACGAACTTAACGCCGTAATCTTTAAGCATATCCGCCGAAATTTCGCCCGTAAAAGCGCCGTGGTCGGCAAAATGTACGTTCTGCGCGCCGATTTTAATTCTCGAGCCCTTTGCGGCTTTAACCATTGCGGGAATCAAAATAGCGGGAACGCAAAGCGCAATATCGCATTTTGCTTCTTTAACAAGCGGTTTAAGCTCTTCGATAAGTTTTGTGCCGGTTGCAACCGTCATATTCATTTTCCAGTTGCCTGCAATAAAAGGTTTTCTTGACATACTTCAACTCCTGATATTTTTGACTTCGTTATTATATCACGCGCAAAAAAAAATAGCAAATAAGTAAGCGTTATTTGCCATTTTTATTTTATTCTATTATAAAGACGAGGCTTAAAGCCTCGTCTGATTAACTTATTATGCTAAATTATTTTTTCTCGTTAAGGCAGGCGATACCGGGAAGGACTTTGCCCTCGAACAGTTCAAGCGAAGCTCCGCCGCCCGTGGAAATGTGGGTTACTTTATCTGCAAAGCCAAGCTGCTGAATAGCCGCCGCGCTGTCGCCGCCGCCGATAATCGTCGTGCATTTGCCGTTAACGTCTGCAAGAGCCTGAGCTACCGCAATAGTGCCTTTTGCAAGAGTGGGATTCTCGAATACGCCCATAGGGCCGTTCCAGATGACCGATTTAGCCGAAGCGACTTTGTCAGCGTAAAGCTTTCTCGTCTTTTCGCCTATATCCATACCCATTTTATCTGCGGGTATCTTATCCGAAGGTACGGTTTCTACCTTGATGTCTTCGTCAATAGGCTCGGGGAAGTGGTCGCAGGTTACGGTGTCTACGGGTAAAAGCAATTCTTTGCCTGCTTTTTCTGCTTTCGCCATCATTTCCTTGCAGTAGTCGATTTTTTCTTCGTCGAGGAGAGAGGTGCCCACCTCGTAATCCTTTGCTTTAAGGAACGTGTAAGCCATACCTCCGCCTATAATAAGCGTATCGCACTTTTCCAAAAGGTTGGAAATTACGTTAAGCTTGTCGGCAACCTTTGCGCCGCCGAGAATTGCTACGAAGGGACGCTTGGGATTTTCAAGGGTATCAGCCATGACCGAAAGCTCTTTTTCGATTAAGAAGCCGCAAACAGCGGTCTTTATAATGCCGTATTCTACGATAGCCGCAGTGGAAGCGTGCGAGCGGTGAGCCGTACCGAACGCGTCGTTTACGAAAATTTCGGCGTCGTAAGCAAGAGCCTTGCAGAAGCCTTCGTCTTTTTTCTCTTCCTCCCAGTGGAAACGGAGGTTTTCAAGAAGAACCGCTTCGCCGTTTTTAAGCGCGGAACGCTTTGCGTTGGCGTCTGCTCCGATAACGTCGGTAGCGAACGTAACTTTGCCGCCGAGAAGCTCGTTAAGTCTTTTTGCAACAGGCGCAAGAGTAAGCTTTTTGGGCTCGTCTTTTTTCGCCTTTTCAATTATGGCTTCCGCAGTGGTTTCGCCTGCGTCAACCTTTTTCTTGTCTTTTTTGTTGAGCTTGACTTCGGAAGAGAAAATCGAATGGGGTTTACCCATGTGCGAGCAAAGCGTAACCTTCGCGCCGTTTTCCAAAAGATATTTAATGGTAGGAAGGGCGCCGGTTATTCTATTTTCGTCGGTGATAACGCCATCCTTCATGGGTACGTTGAAATCACAGCGGACCAGCACCTTTTTGCCTTTGAGGTCTTTTAAATCCTTAACGGACATCTTGTTCATAGCTGTAAGCTCCTTAAAATAAATAATTTTTTACTCATTTGATTATAATTAAACAAAACAAAAAAGTCAAATAAACTGTTGACAATTTGACAAAATCGGGTAAAACTATTGTGCTTAGTATAAAACTATGGTATAATGACTGATATGAAAATTTGTGTTGCGGGTCTGGGAATTATAGGCGGTTCGCTTTGTATGGCTTTAAAACGCGCGGGGTATACCGTTGCGGGGTGGAACCGTTCGGAAAAGGCCGTCAAATACGCGCTTGAAAACGGCATAATAGACGAAAGGGCGGAAAACTTCGACTACGGCGTCGTTTTCGTGGCTCTTCCGCCCACGGCGGCTGTCAGGTTTATAGATACGCAGGTATTTAAAGATGGTTGCGTCGTTGCAGATATTTGCGGCGTAAAAAAATTGATAGAAGATGCGGTATACTCTAAACCGAGGATGTTTAATTACGTAGGCTGTCATCCCATGGCGGGAAAAGAAGTATCGGGTATCGAAAACGCCTGCGTCGATTTATTCGACGACGCAAATATGGTTATTACCCATTCCGACAGAACAGACGTTCCGTCGCTCGAACTGATGCGTAGGCTTACGGCGGAAATCGGGTTTAAATACTTGGTAGAATGCAGCGCTGAAACGCACGATAAAAAAATTGCGTATACCTCGCAGCTTGCTCATATAGTTTCAAACGCTTACGTCAAGAACGGGGAAATAGACGGTTGCTTGGGCTTTACGGGCGGAAGCTTTCAGGACATGACGCGCATTGCCGGCGTTGACGAAGATGTATGGTCGGAGTTGTATCTTGAAAACGCGCGCAATCTTTCCGATAATATCGAAGCGTTGACGACCGCGCTGTCAGAGTTAAAAGCAGCGATAGATAACGGTGACAGGCAACAACTGGTCAGATTGCTGCAAAGCGGCAGACAGAGGTTTGAAAGCTGTAAAAATTTTGTAACCGATACGGATATTTGCGTGAAAAAATTGAAGTAAATCTGACGATATGTGTTATAATAACGAATGTAATATTGCAATTGAATCGTGCATAGACGGCGTCGCAAGCACGGTTTTTGCAAAGGGCAAAATGAAAAAGACGCCTTACGGCGTACGATACGATTACGTTTTGGACGGTGACGCTTGCTCGCTGACCGTAAACGAGAACGAAGCCGTACAGTCGAGACGGGGCGAACAGAATATACGAATGATTTTCCGTAAAGGACTGACGACCGAGTGTAATTTGGCAAGCGGCGGCTTTTCCGGCATTTTTACCGTGTTTACCGAAGAGCTGAAATTTACGCAAGCGCCTGTTGCGGTGCTGTTTATTTCGTATACGCTCGGCGACCAAAAAATGCAATTAAAGTTTTCTGCGGAAAATATAAATCAAGGATAGTGAAATGAAGATTGAATATCTCGGACACTCAAGCTTTAAACTTACCGAAAGTACGGGTACCTCGGTAGTATGCGACCCGTACGACGGTTCGGTGGGGTATGAAATGGACGCAGTCCGCGCCGATGCCGTAACGGTATCGCACGGGCATTTCGACCACGACAATATTAAAGCGGTAGAGGGCAACCCCATAATATTGAATAAGGAATGTAGTTGCGGCTTGCACGGTGTGGAAATAGACGCTATTAAGAGCTTTCACGACGGACAGCGCGGCAAGCAGCGCGGGGAAAATCTCATATTTAAATTCCGTATGGACGGAATTGACGTTTGCCATCTCGGAGATTTGGGCGAGGATTGCTCGTCCGAGCTTATTGATTTGCTTTTGCCTGTTAACGTCCTTTTGATTCCCGTTGGCGGGACTTACACGATAGACGCGGAAATGGCAAAGGAGTACGTAGACAGAATTATGCCAGATATAGTCATACCCATGCACTATAAATCTAAGGACTGTAAGCTTGATATATCCAAGGTCGAAGAATTTACTGATTTATTCGACGGAGAATTCGTAGAGGAGTCCGACGGCAACGAAATAGAGCTGATGCGCAGCGATTTCGACGGCGAAACAAAGGTCGTCGTACTGAGGAGGAATTGATATGTCGGAAAATCTCATTTCCGAGCTGGTTAAAAGGCTTGACGCCAAAACCATTCACGAGCTGAGGCAGCTTGGGCGGGCGCTCGGTATTCCTCATCCCGCCGACGGAAAAAAGCAGCAGCTTCTCGACGAAATTATTGCGCTGGCTTCAGGGCAAAAAGACGCCGAGCCGCAGACTAAGCGCGGCGCTCCGCCGAAGTCTCAGGAATACGACAGACAGCTTGCTGCAGACGTTTTAATGTGCCGCGAAATCTTTCTTACCAAAAATTTACCGCATCAGAACGACAATCCGAAAGAAATTTTCGTGGCAAATGGCGATTGCGGCACGGTAGACTTTATAGCGGGAGGAATTTTGGAATATGACGGCGAAGCGTGGTTTTTACGCACTACGGGGTGTAGAGAGAACTTCGCTTCCGACGTGTTCGTGAACGCTCGTTTCGTAAAAACGTATAACTTGCGCGAGGGCGATTTCGTAGAGGGAAGGTGCAAGCGCGTTTCTACCGACGAAATGGCGGGGCTGGCATCCGTACTTAAAGTAAACGGTACTTCGCCCGATATTGGCACGAGACCCGAATTCGATAGCCTTTTGCCTATATTCGCAGATAAAAAGCTTCGCGTTTCCCGCGGTCCAGCGGATAAGGTAGGCAGAATAATAGATTTGCTTGCGCCGATAGGAGCGGGGCAGCGTGCTTTTGTCGTATCGCCGCCCGGATGCGGAAAAACGCGACTGTTAAAGGATATTGCCGCGGGAATCATGAAGAATAACCGCGTGAAGCTCGTTATCGTTCTGATAGACGTAAGTCCCGAGGATGCGGCCGACTTTACGCAATCGTTTGCAAATGCAGACGTCTTTACCTCGCCGTTCGACGCGGGGACGTCGGCTCATTTAAAAACTATGCGACTTGCTTTGGAATACTGTAAGAGGCAGACCGAGCTTTGTAATGACGTCGTACTCGTAATTAACGATATAACCCGTCTTGTCAGAGCGTTTAATTATTTTTCGGCAAAGGCGACGACGGGGCTGGATTATTCCGCTGTCGATAGCGTCAAGCGTGTTCTTGCAGCGGCAAGAAATACCCAACGCGGTGGGTCGCTTACCGTCATATCCGCATTGAGCGTTGGAGCTGGCGACGTTATTGACGACGCGGCGTATTCGGCGTTAAAGAATGTTTGTAACGTCAAAATCGCGCTTTCCCAAGCTCTTGCAAGAAGCAGGATTTATCCCCCATTCGATTTTGCGGAAACTTATTCTGCCGCAGACGAGCGGATACTGAACGACAAAGAAATGCAGGCATCGGTTAAGCTTAGGGAAAAGCAAGCCGACGAAATTTTCGCTTTGCTCGACGGAACCGAAGATAACGAGCAGCTTGCGGAAGCGCTGCTAAGGTAAATTATGGCTGATAAAAATATATTTACGGATAAAGTTAAAATAACAATCAAATCTGGCGACGGCGGCGACGGGATGAATTCCTTTAAAGCGTTTAAGGGTAAGCCTGCCTGCGGCCCCGACGGCGGCGACGGCGGGAACGGCGGCGACGTTTATATCATAGCGGACGCGGGTATGAACGACCTGCTGTTTTTCCGATACACCTATAAGTTTTTTGCGGGTAACGGCGAGCGCGGAGGAACGAATAAATGTTTTGGACGAGGCGGTGACGATATTTTTATAAAGGTACCCGTCGGTACCGTCGTTAAGGACGCCGAAACCGATACGGTAATATGCGACTTGTTTTGCGAAAACGAAAAAAAGCTGATTGCAGAGGGGGGCAGGGGCGGCAAGGGTAACGTACGCTTTACCACGGCACGCAGACACGCGCCGAATTTTGCGCAAAAGGGCGAAAAGACAGAACCTCATACCTTAATTCTTGAGCTTAAAGTTATCGCGGACGTAGGGATTATAGGTTTCCCTAACGTCGGCAAGTCCACGTTACTTTCCAAAATTTCGGCGGCGCGTCCCAAAATCGCAAATTATCACTTCACTACGCTTTCGCCAAATCTCGGCGTTGTCCGTTATTATGACAATTCTTTCGTTGCGGCAGATATTCCGGGACTTATCGAGGGCGCCGCGCAGGGCGCAGGGCTCGGACACGACTTTTTGAGACATATCGAAAGGACGCGCATGCTTTTGCACGTCGTCGATATTTCGGGCTGCGAGGGCCGAGACCCGATAGAAGATTTCAAAAAAATAAACGCCGAGCTTTCATCTTACAGCAAGGTTCTTGCCTCGCTTCCGCAGGTAATCGCGCTTAATAAATGCGACGTTTCGGGCGCGTCGGATAACGCGGCGGCGTTCAAGAAAAAATATTCGCGCAAGTACAAAATTTTTACTATTACCGCAGTCAGCGGCGAGGGGACGGACAAACTTGTAGAATGTCTTTTCAACACACTTGCGGAGCTGCCGCCAGTCAAGAGAATCGAAAGCGACGAAAGCTTTACCTACACGAAAAGCGGTAATCTCGGCTTTGAAATTTATATGGACGGAGAGGCTTACGTGGTTGTCGGCACACTCGTGGATATGCTTTGCCGCAACGTCTCGCTCGACGACCCTGATTCGATGACGTATTTTCAGAAAATTCTGCGGGAAAAGGGCGTAATTTCAAAGCTTAGGGAAATGGGTATCAAGGAAAACGATACGGTAATCGTCGGGGACGTGGAATTTGATTTTGTAAACTGAGTATTATACGGGAGATTTTTATGTTAACATCTAAACAGCGCAGTAAATTAAAAAGCCTTGCCGCAAACCTTTCTCCGATAGGGCAGGTGGGCAAGGAAGGAATAGGTGAAAATATGCTTGCAAGCTTTTCAGACTGTCTTGAAAAGCGCGAGCTTATCAAAATAAACGTCCTTGAAAATGCGGACGGCGTTCCGAGCGATATCGGGCGCGAGCTTGCCGAAAAACTGAACGCGGAGTGCGTAATAGTGATAGGACGCAAAGTGGTTCTGTACCGGCAGTCAAGCCGAAAGGATATAGATAAAATCAAGCTTAATTGAGTACGAGAGTCACTGCGGACAGCGTAAGCATTATGCTGCCGCTGATTATATAATATATAGGAAAAAAGGTAAAGTAGCTCAGTGCAAGCAGCGCAAGTCCCGACCAAAACAGCGGCGCGCAGATTTTGCGTGAAAAGCGAGCTTTAATTCTGTTTCTCAGGCTTATTTTTTTCTGCCCCTCGTAAACGTATTTTTCGGGAAGAAGCTCTTTGTCCTTTAATAGCTTATAGACGAAATTAATGTCCTTGACTTCTATCAAAAAGTTTTCGCAAAGCAGTAGCGCCTCTGCGGATATGCAGTTGCAAATTATAACTTTTTTATTTTTGCAACTTGCTTTGATTACTATTGCTACGTCGTCCTCGGAAATAGGTTGCATCTTGAAATTATAAAAGTACGTGCTTTCGGCTGCAACTATTTTTCCGTTTTTAATTTCTGGCTTTTCGTCCTCTATACATTGTGCAAGCAGCTTGGAAACGTACTCGTCCGAGGATAGCGAAAGGTGCAGTGAAAGCAACTTTTTTTGTTTTTCGTCCCTTGATATAAGCAGATTGCTATTTTGCTTTTTGCTTATGTACAAGAAGCTGAGACAGCCGAAAAGCAGACATGCGGCTATTGCAAAACCCAAAGCGACGTATACGCTGCGCGTATAGTATCTGATTGACGTAAAAAACAGTAAAAAGGCGCAAAGCCCCGCAAAGACGGTGTCGAGTATAAGCGGCAGATTAATTTTTCTCATATAAGGTTTATTGACATAATAATAAAAAAAATACTTTAATGAAGGTTGCAATTTTCGGCGGTACGTTCAATCCCGTCCATAACGAACATATAAATATTGTCAAAGCTGCAATACGCAGCCTTGCGCTCGACAAGGTTATAATAATGCCGTCGAACGTCACGCCCGCAAAAAGCGGGCGTATGCTTGCAGACTCTGCGGACAGACTTAATATGTGCAAAATTGCTTTTGCATCCGTTCCTAAAGCAGAGGTTTCCGATTTTGAAATTACACGCAGCGGAATAAGTTATTCTTATATAACTTGTCAAAGATTTGCGGAGGAATATCCCGATTGCGAGCGGTATTTTATCGTCGGCGGCGATATGCTTGAAAACTTCGATAGCTGGAAATTTCCCGAAAAGATTTTGCAGTGCGTAAATCTTGCGGTTTGCGCGAGAGAGGACGGTGCAAAGCTAAAAAAGGCGAAAGACGATTTTTATACCCGTTTCGGCGTTCACGCCGTTTCGTTTGATTATATTGGAAAAAACGTAAGCTCTACGAAAATTCGCGTTCTCGCCGCACTCGGCGAAGGCGTTTCGGACTGCGTGGGCAACGGGGTTGCGGAATATATTAAGCGAAATTCTTTATATCTTTTAGACGGAGCGCAGCAGGTAAAGAAATCGCTGTCTGAGTACCGTTGGAGGCATACGGTCGGCGTTGCGGTTAAGGCGGCGGAAAATTGTACAAAATATAATGTAACCGAGAGGGACGCCGTTACAGCAGCGCTGTATCACGATTGCGCAAAGGAATTGCCTCGGGGAGGAGAAGCGGAGCAAGCTGTTCCCGAAGGAGTACCGTCGCCGGTGGTTCATCAGTTTACGGGCGCGTATCTTGCAGAACGCGTGTACGGCGTAAAGGATAAAAACATTTTAGACGCAATACGATACCATTGCAGCGGAAGAGCAAATATGACCCCGCTTGAAAAGCTTGTATATCTTGCCGATATGGTAGAAGAGGGCAGAGATTACGACGGCGTGGAAGAGCTGCGTGAAATATTTAAACAGAATAAAGAAGAAGCGTTTAACCGTGCCATAGAAAGGCATGTGAGGCATCTTGAAGTTTCCGGACTTCCCGTATACGGATTGACGCAAAAAGCTTACGAATATGCAAAGGAGCACAAAAATGACAAGTAAAGAAAAAACAAATTTAATATGCAAGATACTTTCCGATAAAAAGGCGCTCAATATCGTCTATCTGGACGTAGAAAAAAAGACCAGCCTTTGCGACTATTTTATAATCGCCGGCGGCAGGTCGAAAACTCAGGTAAAGACCCTTGCGGAAAATCTTGAAGAAATATTGAAAAAGCAATACGACCTTGTGCCTCAGCGCGTGGAAGGCGCGCAGGGCGGAAGGTGGGCGGTACTCGATTACTCGGACGTAATAGTTCATCTGTTCGGCGACGAGGAGCGCGACTTTTACCGTCTTGAAAGACTTTGGGAAGACGGCGCAAACTTAATCAGATACGAGGACTGATTATTTTTTGAATTTGATTTCCTTGGGTTCGCTGTACGTCGACTTTTTCGCCCGTTTTTTTTCGACTATGTAGTAAACGGGTTCGGGCTTGGGCTGCGGCTTTTCGGGTTTTGGCTCAGGTGTGGGCGGTTCAGGCTTTTTCCTTACGCTAAGAAGTCCGATATACGCAAGTTTTATCAGGTGTACGAGGATAAAACAAACCGCAAAAGTTAAAAACAAATATAAGATACCGATAAACATATCTAAATTATAGGTTCAATCAGCATAAAAATTTTGAAAGAAAAAATATAAATATAAGGAAAAAAAGAGGTATTTTTATGGAAAACGTGAAGGAAAGCGAACTGCAACAGTTTAACGAATACAAAAGAAAACTCAACTTACAGGCCGCGGCTGCGCAGGTTGGTAAAATAGAATACGACCTACTGGATGCAACCGAAAACAAATCAGGACTGAAAAAGGCGTGTCAGGAAGCAAATTCTTTGAAACTCGGCGCAATTTGCGTTTTACCTAATGCCGTAAGGCTTTGCGCAAACCTGCTCGGCGCAAATCCACAGACTTCGCTGATTGCCTGCATTTCTTATCCGCACGGCGGCGACGTGACTGCTATTAAGGTAAAAGCGGTTAAAGAGGCGATAAGGGACGGTGTTGACGAGGTTGAGGTCACTGCGCCGATTGCATGCGTCAAAGAGGGCGACTGGGGATACGTTAAACGCGAATTCAAGGCGCTGAAAAAGGCGACTAAAAAGAGCGCGCTCAGAATTAATTTCGAGTGCAATCTGCTGACGCCTGCCGAGCTTGCAAAGCTTTGCACCGTCGCGCTCGATTGCGGAATTACTTCCGTGCGAACTTCGTCTCCGTTTTACGGCTTAGGCTTCAAGGCTGACGAGGTATCGTCCGTAAAAAATTCCGTGAAGGATAAATGTACTATCAAAGCCGACGGCGTTTCCACGCTTGGCGATATGGAAGCCGCCTTGAATATGGGGGCGGGAATGGTAAGCAGCAAAAATGCACCCGACCTTGCAAGGCTGGTTTTGAAAGCAGCCGAATAAGATAACAGCCGCCGTTTAAAACGGCGGCTGTTATCTTAATAGTATTAATTTCTTTTTGGCGCGTGTTATCGCAGTATAAAGCCAACGGTTTCTATCCTCTTTAAAGGCGTAGCTTTCGTCGAATACTACTGCGTTGTCGAATTCACTACCCTGTGCTTTGTGGCAGGAAATACAGTACCCGTATTCGAACCTGTTTAAAGTAAACGCACCAGCGGCTTCGCCGTCCTCGTTGAATTTTTCAAAATAGTCGCCGTGTTTGTATCGGTATCTTCCGTCGGTGAATATGCCCGTATCGAACGGCAACGCTTCGGGACAAAGCTCGTTAAGGAAATCAACCTTAAACTGCATAAAACCGATTCCCGACGAAAAATCGTAAAACGGGTCTATAACCGTTCCTATAATGCCGTTGACGAGATTGTATCTGTAATCCTTATCTATAAACTGTTCCCAGTTATTGACGATGCATATAACCTTATCGCCGTTTTCGGGCAGCGCGCCAAGTCCGCGCATTGCCCTCAGCTCGTTGTTAACGGCGGTTCGCGTTTTGTTTATACCGCAAATTATCTGATTGCTTTTAGTCAGGTAATATTTTCTTTTTTCGCCTGTGAATACTCTTTTGCTTTGCACGAGCACGCAATCGCCGTATTTGCCGTAAGGTATATATTTGCCGTTTCGCGCCATTTCGGAAAGCATTATTATTGGATTGTCAAGCTGTTGTCGCACTATTTGTCGCAGTGTCGCGTCGGGGTTTTTCAGATAGTTGTTAAATCCCTCGACAGGCGGAAGTTGGGCGTTATCGCCGCATAGCAGAATTTTTACTCCGAATTCGAGTAGGTCCCAAAGCAAATCGTCCGAGACCATAGAGGCTTCGTCAAGAACGATAAGCTTTATGCTTTTATCGATATTTTCCCGCCGCTTAAATGTCAGTTTTTCAACCTTGACTTTTTTGCCGTTGACTTCGACTTCGACCTGTGTCGTTATCGATTGGTATATAAGTCGGTGAACGGTCGTTGCCGGAATACCCTGACGCAGAAGTACCGTAGCAGCTTTTCCTGTCGGGGTGACGAAAGCAACGCTTTCGCCCGTAAGCGCAAGCGTTTCGGTTACAGTATGTTTTAAGAGAGTCGTTTTACCCGTACCGGCAAATCCCGTAAGTACGAAAACCTGCGAGGTGGAGGTGCGGAACCAACGGTCAATTTCTTTATCGGCACTAATTTGGTCAGCTGTAAGTTCCATAACGTGATTATAACACATAAACAAATGTTTTGACAAGTAAAATCGGCGTTTCCGTTGACTTAATAAAAACTATGGTATATAATACCAGTGAAATTTCAAATTTCGGAGGTTTGCAATGAAGGATAATGCAAGAGTAACAGTCGATTTCAACTATATGATGGAAAAATCGCTCGGCAGCAAGGGTATAAAGGATTGCGAGCTGAATGCTTTGGCGCCGAAAGCAGCGGAAGCATTCGAGTACGTCAAGAAAAACCGCGGACGCGACGACTTGTTTATGGGCTGGACGGAGTTGCCCTATAACCAGAATGAGATAATTTCCGATATACTCGAAACTGCGGAAAAAATCAGGAAAAAGTTCAAGTATTTCGTAGTTCTCGGCATAGGCGGAAGCGCTCTCGGTCCAATTATGGTATTTAACGCGCTTAAACATCTTCATTATAACGAGCTTCCCGAAGAAAAGAGGGGTGGTCCCAAATTTTACGTTGAGGATAACGTGGACCCCGTGCGCATGCAGGCTTTGCTTGACGTTATAGAGCCCGAAAAAACGTGTTTTAACGTAATTTCAAAGTCGGGCGCAACCAGCGAAACGATGGCGCAGTATCTTATAATTGCGGACGTTTTAAAGAAAAAAGGTGTTTTCCTGCCCGATAACGTCATATTTACTACCGATGCAAGCCGCGGCAATCTTATAAAAATAGACCAAAGCTTCGGCGGCAAAATAAAGAAGTACGTGCTTCCCGACGGCGTTGGCGGAAGATTTTCCGAAATGTGTCCGGTCGGTCTTTTGCCTGCTGCGGTGCTCGGTATCGACGTTAAAGAAATGCTTGCTGGCGCGGCTTATATGGATAAGCTTTGCTCGGGTAAATCGATAGAGAACAATCCCGCGTTGGCTTGCGCGGTTTTGCAGTATATTACTATGAAGCAGGGCAAGAACATAAACGTACTTATGCCGTATTCCGATAATTTGAAGCTTATGGCGGACTGGTATTGTCAGCTTTGGGCGGAATCGCTCGGCAAGGCGGTAGACTACGACGGCAATACAGTTAACGCAGGAACTACGCCCGTTAAAAGTCTGGGCGTAACCGACCAACATTCGCAGGTACAGCTTTATATAGAGGGTCCCTACGATAAAATAATTACGTTTATTTCAGTTGAAAAGTACGCCTGCGAGATGCCTATTGCGCACGGCTGCGAGGATATTCCCGACGTTGGCTTCCTCGGCGGACACACTATGCAAGAGCTTATTCAGGCGGAAAATAAAGCTACCGCTTACGCATTGATGCGTGCTGGCAGAATGAATTACACTATAAAAATGCCCGAAGTAACCGCGCATACGCTCGGTCAGCTTATGTATATGCTTGAATTACAGACAGCATATGCGGGTGCGCTTCTCAATATCGACACCTATAATCAACCCGGCGTCGAAAACGGGAAAAAAGCGACGTTTGCTTTACTCGGCAAAAAAGGCTACGAGGAGCAGAAGAAGGAAATGGATTCCGCGCCCGCGCTTGATAACAGGTATATCGTATAATGTTTTTTACGCTCGCATTTTTATCCGACAGATTTGCTTTCGGTAAGCGTGAAGATAAAAATCCCCTGTTGAAATACTTTACTGGAGATGATTTCTCTCTTTCTGCCGAACCCGTTTCGTTAAAGGAAGGATTAAGAGGCTTCATATATCGAAATGCATGCGTGAGCACCCAAAAAGAGTTGATAATTTTTTGTCACGGAATGGGGCCGGGTCATATTGCTTACACAACCGAAATCGCATATTTTTGCGGTTTCGGTTATCCCGTTCTTGCTGTCGACAGCCGAGGCTGCGGTCTTTCGGATGGAAAAAGTTTAAAGGGTATGTATTCGGGCGTGCAGACCGTCATCGGCGCTATTGATTTTGCAAAGGGGCTGGGTTATGAGATTATTTATCTCGTAGGGCATAGCTGGGGCGCGTATTCGGCGCTTTGTGCTTCTGCAAAAAGAAAGGTGAGCAAGGTCGTTGCAATCAGCGCGCCGCTTACGCCGTCTAAAACGATGTGCGACGGTGCGGTGAACATGCGTATTTTGCCGCGTCCTATTGCGGTTATGCTACGTCCGTTCTGGCGTATAGTCAATTTTATCAAATACGGCGCGAAAGGAAATTCAAATGCCGCTAAGTGCGCGGGTAAAAATTCGACGCCCACGCTTTTGATTCACGGCGATAACGATTGTGTTGTATCGTTGAAGGGGTCTCCGGCAGACAAAGCCCACGGAAGTCATATTACGAAATTTATTGCAGAGGGTAAGGGGCATAATCCTTACAATACACACAGAGCCGAGGCGTTGCTTGCGGAGCTTACCGCAAAATTCAAACGGCGAGATACTGAGGATATAGCGCAATTTGATTTTAAAGGAGCAACGGAAGAGGACGAGGCAATTATGCAAATAATAATAAATTTTATAACGGGCTAAAAATTTTTTAAATTAAGCCGTTTTTACTTGCAAAGCTTAAAGCTTTATGTTATAATCACAAAGCTAAATTAATTAAGGCCTTGTGGTCAAGCGGTTAAGACGGAGCCCTCTCAAGGCTCAATCCCGGGTTCGATTCCCGGCAGGGTCACCAGACGAGGGGTATACGAACACCCCGAGAGAGAAGTCGATATTTCGGCTTCTTTTTCTTTTGCGCTTTTTTCGGTTTCGCCCTCGTTTCCGTCGGGGTAATCGGGGAAAATCAAGTTCAATAAAAGTTCCTCTTTCTGCCCGCCTTTCAAGTGGAAAAGCACTTTCATTTTATCGTCGTAAAGCACTATGCGGTAAATAAAGATATTGATTAGTTCTTTGCGGTGCTTTGTCTTGGTATAGTCAAGCGTGCGAAAATGTAACAACCATTTGCGAAT
>CAJTJC010000019.1:27321-27631 GCA_910576655.1 uncultured Christensenella sp. | reverse complement strand
GCAATATTCCCCACTGCTGCCTCCCGCAGGAGTCTGGGCCGTGTCTCAGTCCCAATGTGGCCGTTCACCCTCTCAGGCCGGCTACTGATCGTCGCCTTGGTGGGCCGTTACCCCGCCAACAAGCTAATCAGACGCGAGCTCATCCTTATCCGATAAATCTTTGATGGAAAGAAGATGCCTTCTAACCATATTATGCGGTATTATCAGTCGTTTCCAACTGTTATCCCCCAGATAAGGGCAGATTGCTCACGCGTTACTCACCCGTCCGCCATGTATTGCTACATTCGACTTGCATGTGTTAAGCACGCCG
>CAJTJC010000019.1:0-27311 GCA_910576655.1 uncultured Christensenella sp. | reverse complement strand
CATCCTGAGCCAGAATCAAACTCTTAAGTTTAATTTGTATAAAACCGAACGGTTGAACCGTTCGTGGCTCTATCTCGACTATTTAGTCATTTATCTTTGCTGACTTTGCTTTGTGGTACTATTTGTACTTCAAAGTTAATTGACAGAAACTATTTTTATAATTCGTTTCCTTCTATTCAATTTTTAAACTGCATTAACCGAAAATCATTTCGGTGCTCGTTAGGTAACAAGCTTGTCTATAATAACACACAAAAATATATTTGTCAAACAAATTTTAGAACTTTTTTAATAAATTTTTAATTTATTTTTAAAGTTTTTTTGTCGTATTTTGCGTGCTGCAAGCCGTTCCACTCGCGAACCTTTTCGAGGATACCATAATCTTATTGTTCGTGTCAACAAATTATTAAAATATTTAAATTTTTTTCCTCAAAGTCAATTTTTGACATTTTTAGAAAATTTTATTCATTAATTGATTTTTTATTAAGAATAATGTATTATATATAAAATAAATTTTATTTTTTAAGAAGGCGGGACAAACGCGCCTCCTCAATCGTTTAGATTGTGAAAAGGATTGATTATGTATAAGATTTTAAGAATTTTGTTTTGCGTGCTTGCCGTCGCCCTGGCGGCAGCCGCGGTGTTCGTGTTTATTTACGCGGGTACGATTTGGGGCGTTGCGGTAGTTATACTCGCGTTCGTTGCGGGCGCGCTTATGGTGACGTTCAAGCAGTTACAGGAAAAACAGGAACGCAAGCAAAATCCCCCTCCCCCTCAGGGCGATTTCATTTTCGGCAAAGCCGAAGACAACGGAAAGGACAATGAAAAAGAATAAGTTTTTAATTACGCATATAGTGATACTAATTGTATACGCCGCGTTTATGACGGGTTTAGGCGTCTACTATGCGGGACATTCGAGCCTGACGGAAATTTTCGGCGAGGTAGCGGAAAGCGCGCTTGTTTCCCTGCTGTTTCTGTCGTTGCCGTACATATTCATAAAGGCGCTTGTCTACGTAATGCTGATTGCGGGCGCCATGCTTTTACTCTGCGGAATTGCAACGGCTTTAATGCTTGTTTTCAAAAGGAACCTTTATAAAATAAACGCCATACTCAAAGCAAACGCATTTTTAGGCGTTAGCTTGGTTTGCGCAGTCGGAACGATTTTACTCTTTGTATTAGCGCTCTTTATCAATGACGTACTGGGTTACTCCGATTTATTGATATATCTGTCCGTATTGACGGCGCTCGGAACCGTATGGCAAATCTTCAATTTTAAAGCAATGAAAGAGTGGAAAATTTTCTACTACGGAAAAATACAATGAAAAAGCATATAATTCTGTTTACGGTTTTTGCATTTGCGCTTGGGGTAATGCTTATAGCGATAGGCGTCTGCGGCTGCGTCGGGTTTGTGAGAATGCTGCAATCGGACAGCGGATACGAATCGCTTATAATATTAATGTTTTATTACGCGATAATGTTTTTGCTGTTGCCCGTTTCTATTATATTTATACTGCTCGGTATACCCTATCTTATCCGCGGAAAGAATATCGCGATAGCGTTTCGCCGAAACGACTTATTTAAATTACAAATCAATCTGCTTAAAATAAAAAAATTCAATACGTGGGTTTTGATACTGATAATTACGTACGACTTACTGACCATAGGCTCTTTTTTAAATAATTGGCAGGACGCATTTTCGATTTTGTATAATATATTTATAATACTGCTGACGGTATTTATTATCAGCGCAAAGATTACGCACAACGCAGCATTGAAACGAGTGCAGCAAGAGTTAGCAAAGCAAACGTATTACGAATAAAGCGGCGAAGTTAACTTCGCCGCTTTATTCGTCTTTTCGACCCGCAAGGTAGTCTATTGAAACGTCAAAATAATCTGCTAACGCAACCAAACTGCTCATAGTAGGTTCGCGCAAACCGTTTTCCCAAAGACTAATGGCTCCATGACTGATTCCCAATTTCTTTGCCAAAGCTTTTTGACCAACACCCTTCTCTTGCCTTAGTTCTTTAAGTCTATCTTTAAACTCGCTTTTCATACTATTTATTTTTGTCACAACTGTAACAAAAATACTTGACAGCTCACAATCGTATACCCTATAATTTAAATGCCAATATAAATTACAAGGGCAATCAATAATGAAAAAGTGGGCAATCGTTTATATAATATCAACTATCGCGTTTGGCACGGCGCTTATTGCTTTGGGCATTTACTTGCGACTGCCTGTATTAATAAATTCGGTAAAAGCCGCATTTTCAAATTTCCCCGTAGTTGAGTCAACGTTGTTTAGTTCATTATACAGCCTGTTTCTGATTTATATATTTGTTGCTGGTGCGTACTATCTGTATTCCGGAATTAATAAGGCTTTTTCGGCACGAAAACACGGCTTAACGGTTTTTTACAATCGGCTATACTATTTACAATTTATAAACTCTTTACCGTTGCTTTCGGTATTTGTTATTGACCTATTTACAATAGGTATTGCATTAGACAACCCGCAAACGGTAATACCCGTTGCGCTTATCGTATTTGCGGCGGTTTTTACAATTACCTGTATGACATTATCGATTTCCACTGCCCGCACTTACTCGCAATTAAACCAAGCTTTAAACACAAAAAATCAAACCGAATAAAAAAGCGGCGAAGTTAACTTCGCCGCTCGTATTTTTTTTAAATCATTCGCTGGGTCTGGATATAGTAGCTCCAACGGGTATCGCTAATCTGTTCGATTTTGGCGTAATCGGACGCCGTGTGCAGTATCCAGTTATCGCCGAGATACAGCGCAACGTGCCCTATCTTTTCGACGCCCGGTTTATTTTTACGGGTCGAGTTGGTGAAGAACATCAAATCGCCGCGCTGAATTTGCGACTTTTTAACCGTCGTGCCCTGAAACACCTGCGTACGGGTGTTTACCTGCAAAAGCGTGTCCGCGCCCTTGTAGAACATATACTGCATAAGCGAAGAGCAGTCGAACGCGTTCGTGGTGAAGCCCGACAAAAATCTGCCCGAGCCGTCGTGCAGACGCACCGCGCCGTAAACGTACGGCGTACCGAGGTGGTTTGTGCCTTCGGCGATTACCGCCTCGATTTTTTCGTTATCGCTCTTATTCATTTCGGTTACGACGCAATACTTTTTGGATATGTAAACCGTTTTGTTTCTGTACCGCGTCTTGTACCAGCCGTCCTCCTCGCCGAGATAAGTGTACATCGTCGACTTTTCAGCCGTTGCCACTGCGGAATAGCCCGTGCCCGCGCCCGAACGGATATTAACGCCGTTCGTCGTTACCTGTATGTAGGATACCGTAGTAAGCTCGGGTTCTTCGGGAACGTCTACCGCGGGAGGCACCTCGGGCAAGCCCTCGGAAGATTCGTAGTTGTTATCGTTATTATCGGCGTCGGTCGGCGCCGAGCAGCCCGCCATAGTCACGGCGACCGCAAACGCTGCGGCTGCCGCAGCAAAATGTTTACCTTTCATACTTTTTCTCCTTTTTTTATTTACACGTAATTATATCAAAAGAAGAAAAGCTACGCAATGCAAAAAATTTTCCATATTTGGCAAACGCGTCCTAAGCAAACCGCCCGCAGGCATTGCAATGCCTGCGGGCGGTTGATATTATTAATCCTCTATACCTTCGTTAAGCTTGTTCAACAGAGCCTGCAAATCGTTGCCGTGAACGAACACCGCCTGCTCGATTGTCTCGCCGTGCGCCATTGCGCAGCCGAGGCAGTGCATACCCACCGCCTGTAAAATTTCCGCACTGTCGGGGTTAATTTTAAGACAGTCCGCTATTAACGTATCCTTCGTTATCTTTGCCATTTATTTTCTCCTTGTTATTTTTTTGTGGTTTTATCCGTCTTTTTCGCTGCGGGTTTAGCCGACGGCTTCTTTACGGCAGGCTTATTACCGTCCGCCGTATGCAGCACGAGCTGCGGGAAAGGAATACCTATTCCGTTTTCGTCAAACATCTGCTTTAACGCGCCGTTCAACTTGCGCTGGACGGCGAAAATATCGCCCTCGTGACAGGTGGTAGAAAAATGAAGCGTTACACCCGACGCACCGAGCGACGCCACGCCGTTATACACGACCTCGCTAAGCGCACCCTCCACCTGCAAACCGGGCAGCTTGTCCTCGATGATTTTTTCGACGCGGGGCAGCGAATCGCCGTACTCTATATCGATAAGCGAAACCGCCGTAGAGGGATTTACCGTCTGGTTGAGCACACCCCTTATATCGCTGTTGTTGATTATCTTTATATTTCCCAAAGCTTCGAGCTTGGTAGTTCTGATGCCTATTTCCACTACCGTGCCGCGGAAGTCGCCTATCGTGACTATATCACCGACGTTGAACTCGTTTTCGAATACTATGAAAAGTCCCGCAACAACGTCGCCGATTAAGCTCTGCATTCCGAGACCGACGACAAGCGTCAGCACTCCCGCGCCGGTTATAAGCGCAGTGGTGTCTATGCCCCAGATTGCCAAAACGCCTATTATTATTACGACTATCGTTACCGTCTTGATTATATTATTGACAAGGCGGATTACGGTTATTTCGCGGCGGCTTCTCCTGAACGCGCGCGACAGCACCGCAAGCACTACCGTAAGTATGAGCAATGCTATGGTAATTAAGCGGATTGCAGAAATAAGCTTGGGCACGAGCGCAAGCAAATCGTTTACCACCTCGTAATCGGTTACGCCCTTGTTGAACACGCTGTCCTCGGCAAAAATGTATTGCTGGAATACGAACGAACAGGCCGTTCCCGCCAAAAGTAAAATAAGTAAAATCAGCTTTAAGGGCCCCATGCCCTTTACTTTATCTTTGAGTACGTTTTTCGTATCGCCCATAGTTCACCTCTTAAAACTGTATTTGCTGCCGTCCGTCGGGAAAATCGGAACGGTGCTTCAACGCGTATACCGCCAAAATATTTGCCATGCCCGCAATTTTGAGAGGCTTGCCCTTGAACACCCTCGTCTCGATGGGTATGTTTTCGGTGTTGACCTCGATTACGGTCTTGTTGTCGTTCACGAACGCGACCGAATAAGGTATCGTCACGTAATCCGCGAACAGTATTTCGCCCTTGCCCTTTATGTCGGCAATCATTACGCCCTTGCAGGCTCTGCCGATAGGCTCTATCGTTGAAGCCACGACGCGCTTGACGCCGTTCAGCGTAGTAACTATTATTATTTCGCCCTCGCCAGTGTGCTGGGTCGCGAATATCACCTCGTCGCCGCTGCCGAGCGCAATGCCCTTGACGCCGCCCGCCACTCTGCCCTGAACGGGAACCTCGTCCTTGTTGGCGTTGAGGCAAAGCCCGTTGCGGGTTACGAACAGCATAGTGGAATATTCGTCGCAGTCGTACCGCTCGACCGAAAGCACCTCGTCGCCCTCTTTAAGCTTGATTGCGGGCATAACCACCTTACCCTGTAAGTATTCCGACCAGTCGGTGCGCTTTACCGCGCCCTGTTTGGTGAAGAACAGCAGCTCGCCCTCGGGCGTCTTGCCCTCGGGTACGGCGAAAAATCTGACGGGGTATTCGCCCTTTTCGACGCCCTCGACGACCTTTTCGAACGCCTGTCCAGACGATTTGAATTCGGATATGTCGACGTACTTGACGCTCATTCTTACGACGTTGCCGAGGTTGGTAAACGCATAAACGGTGTCGTCCGAGGAGCAGAACACGACGTGCTTGTGCAGATAGTTTGCGTTTGCGGAAACGGGCACCTTGCGTTTTGCCACGAAGGTAAATTCGCCCCGCTCGACAAACTTGACGTTGCCCGCCGCGGTGACGCACACCGCCAAATCGGAAACCGTGCCGCGTGTGTCGGCGCGCTTGACGGCGATTTTGCTTTCGTCCTCTACTATGCGGGTCTTACGCTCGCTCTTGTACTTGCGCTTGATTTCGCGCATTTCGTACTTGACAAGCTCCCATTGCTTTCTTACGTCGCCGATAATTTCCTGCAAACGGGCGATAAGCTTTCTCAGCTCCTCCAACTCGTTTTCAAGCTTCTTGATTTCAAGCTTTGCAAGACGGGCAAGCCTTAAATCGAGAATTGCCTGCGCCTGCCTCTCGGTAAGCGCAAACCTTTCCATCAGCTTGCGGCGCGCGTCGGGCGTGGATTCGGCGGTCTTGATTATCTTCACCACCTCGTCGATATTGTGGACGCCGATTATAAGTCCTTCGAGTATGTGACAACGCGCCTGCGCCTCTTTAAGCTCGAACCGCGTTCTGCGCAGTACCACCTGACGCTGGTACTGAACGTAGTATCTTATTATTTCGAGCAGCCCCATCTGGCGCGGCTTGCCGCCCGCTATCGCAACCATATTTATACCGAAGGTGCACTCCAAATCGGTATACTTGAAAAGTATCTTCAAAATTGCGTCTACGTCGCCGTCTTTCTTTACGGTAATGACGGCGCGCATACCCGTACGGTCGGACTCGTCGACGATTTCGGCAATGCCCGCAAGCTGCTCTTTGCGCTCCTCCTTCAAAAGCATAATCTTTCGAAGAAGCTCCGCCTTGTTGGTCTGATAGGGAAGCTCGGTAATTACGATATGCTTTTTGCCGTAGTCGCCCTGCTCTACCGTGTAGCGGGCGCGCAGGGTAATTTTGCCCCTGCCCGTTTCGTACGCCTGTTTAAGCTCTTTTGCGATTATAAACCCGCCCGTCGAGAAGTCGGGACCGGGGATAATGCTCATCATATTCGCAAGCGAAATTTTGGGATTGTCTATATACGCGCAGCAGCCGTCTATTACCTCGGCGAGGTTGTGCGTCGGGATATTGGTTGCAAGTCCTACCGCTATACCGTTCGCGCCGTTGACGAGCAGGTTCGGGAACCTACCGGGAAGAATATCCGGCTCCAACAGCGAGTCGTCGAAGTTGAAGGAAAACGGAACGGTTTCCTTGTCCAAATCCTTTAAAAGCTCGAGCGCGAGCGGCTCTAAACGCGCCTCGGTATAACGCATTGCCGCGGCGGGGTCGCCGTCGACCGAGCCGAAGTTACCGTGCCCGTTGATTAGCGTCATGCGCATATTGAATTCCTGCGCCATTCTTACCATAGCGTCGTAAACCGAGCTGTCGCCGTGCGGGTGGTATTTACCCATACAGTCGCCGACGATGCGCGCCGACTTTTTGTGCGGCTTGTCGGGCGTTAAGCCCATTTCGAGCATGGTGTAGAGTATTCTGCGCTGTACGGGTTTAAGTCCGTCCTCGACGCGGGGCAACGCCCTGTCCAAAATTACGTACTCCGCGTACGGCAGCATTGACTGCGGCATAACCTCTTCGAGAGGCGTCACGTAGGTTTTGCCCGTTATTATCGTCGTCTGAATATTTCCGTTATCGCTTTTCTTTGCCATAATCAGTACTCTCCCGACGCGTTGTGTTCAGGCTTGAAATTGACGCGGTCGATAAACCCGTCAACCTTGTTGAAGTTTGCGTTGTTGTTTAAAAATTCCTTTCTGCCCTCAACCTTGTCGCCCATAAGCATTTCAATCATATCCGCAGCCTCGGTAGCGTCCTCGATAGTCACCTGCGTAAGATTGCGTGTAGCGGGGTTCATGGTCGTATCCCAAAGCTGTTCCGCCGACATTTCGCCAAGCCCCTTATAGCGTTGAAGCTGATAGCCCTTGCCTACCTTTTTAATCTTTTCGTCAAGCTCTTTATCGTCGTAGGCGTACTCGACCTTGTCCTTTTTGTAGACCTTGTAAAGCGGCGGCATACCGATGTATACGCAGCCCGCGTTGACGAGGTCGCGCATATACTTGAAAAAGAAGGTAAGAAGTATGCAGCGTATATGCATACCGTCCTGGTCTGCATCGGAAAGAATTATTACCTTTTTGTATTTTGATTTTTCCACATCGAACGAGCGGTTGAAGCCCGCGCCTATCGCCGAAACGAGCGTCTTGATTTCCTCGTTCTGCAACGCCTGCAACGCAGTTTTTTTCTGCACGTTCAAAGGCTTGCCCCTGAGCGGCAGTATCGACTGATACTGCCGCACCCTCGCCTGCTTTGCGGTGCCGCCCGCGCTGTCGCCCTCGACTATAAACAGCTCGTTCAAATCGGCGTTCTTGCCCGAGCAGGGCGCAAGCTTGCCGATTAGCGTAAGCCCGTCGCTGTCGTTCGCAGCCTTGGCGACGTCGCGCTCGGCGCGGTGCTTTATTCTGTCGTCCGCGGCGAACTTGGCTTTCTTTGCCATCTGCTCGAACACGGGGCGATTAGCCTTGTCGGTGAGCATGAGGCTGAGCCCGTCTATTACCGCCCTTTCCACGGGCACCTTTACCTCGGGATTGCCGAGCTTGGTCTTGGTCTGACCCTCGAATTCGACGCCCGTCATTTTGACGGTGAGAACGGCGGTAAGCCCTTCCTTAATGTCGTCCGCAATGAACGGCGCCTCTCGCGATTTTAAAATACCGTTGCTCTTTGCGAAGTCGTTTATAACCTTTAAAAGACCGTTGTGGAAGCCCGTTTCGTGATAGCCGCCCTCTACGGTGGATATGTTGTTTACGAACGAAAAAAGGCTTTCCGAATCGTCCTTGGTGTGGCAAAGCGCGAAATCGATTTTGATTTTCGCGGGGGGCGCGCCTTTAAGCGTAATGTCCTGCACGGACGTGCAGTACAGCGGTTCGGCGTAAAGCGTAACCCTGTCGCCGTTGAGGTATTTTACGAAGTCGACGAGTCCGCCGTCGAACTTAAACGACACGCTCTCGCGCGGGGGCAGCTTTTCGCGCACTGTCTTTACAGAGCCGTCGAGTATATCCTCCTCCTCGGTTTCGCGGTAAAGCTCGCGTTCGTCCCGCAAATTTATTTTAAGTCCCTTGTTTAGAAAAGCAAGCTCTTTAAGCCGCTTTGCAATCGTTTCATAGCTCCACTCGACGGTTTCGAAAACCTCTTTGTCGGGCAGAAAGCGCACGAAAGTGCCGCGCTTGTGGGTTATTTCGCCGGTGTTTTTAAGCGGAGCCTCGGGTATGCCGCAAAACCATTTGTTGCGGTCGGCCTCGTAATAGCTTTTAAAACGCATTTTGTAAACGGTACCGCGGTAAACCTCTACCTCCAGCCACTCGGACAGCGCGTTTGTAACCGAAGCTCCGACGCCGTGAAGTCCGCCCGAAAAAGCGTAATTCTCGTTGTCGAATTTGCCGCCCGCGTGCAGCTTGGTGAATATAACCTCGACGCCGCTCATTTTAGCCTTGGTGTTGACGTCGGTGGGCATACCCCTGCCGTTGTCCTCGACCGAAGCGGAGCCGTCCGCGTGAAGGGTTACGGTAATTTCGTCCGCGTAGCCGTTCGCCGCCTCGTCGACGGAGTTGTCCACTATTTCCCAAAGAACGTGATGCAGTCCCCTTACGCCCGTCGAACCGATATACATACCGGGGCGCATACGGACCGCTTCAAGCCCTTCCAATATTTTTAAGTCGTCTGCTCTATATCCTTTATCTGACATATTTCAATCCAAATTGTAAGTTTAAACGGACGAATTTTCAATTCGCCTCGTAATATTTTAACACATTATAATATATTTGTAAAGGAAAATTTTTCAATTTTTCAACGCCAGCAATTTACTAAAAAAGCGCGGAAGTAATCCGCGCTCGGCTTAACGAAGCAGTTATTGACTCTATTTTCGTTTTTTATCCGCATTTTCGCTTACAAGTCTGCGGTATTCGCACTTTAACTCTTCAACGGCGTCGTCCCAGGTGCGGTACAGGTCGCTCTTTGCGCCCTCCGCAACGCGTTTATACTGCGCCCCGTCGGACAAAACAGCCTCTATTTTGGCGGCGTAACCTTCCGCCGTAGCGGGCGCGATAAAGCCGTTTACGCCGTCGGTTACAGCCGACGCGGTGACCGCGCCTTCCATAAATACGGTCGGGATACTCTGCGACGCAGCCTCGTTCTGCACGAGGGAGTTGGCGTCGTACATAGACGGGAACAGAAACAGCTTGGACCTGCAAAACAGCGCCTTGATAGTTTCCCTGTCGGTGATTTTACCCAAAAACATTACGTTGCCGTCCAGTCCCAGACGCGAAACATGCTTTTTAAGCGCGGGCAGTTCTTTCCCGTCGCCGACGAACAGCATTTTGTAGTTTTTATCTTTCAGCCGCGAAAGCGCGTCCGCAAGAAAAAATACGTTTTTAAGCGCGGTTATTCTGCCTACGAAAATGAACACGGGCATATCCGCGGGCAGCGAAAACTTTTCGTTTATCGCGGCAATTCCGGCTTTGCGGTTATCAAGCGGCGTCATGTCCGTGCCGTTTGCCAGTACGAGCGGTAAATGCCTTGCGCCGTAGCGCAAAAACAGCTGCGATACCGCCGCGGAAACACCGTAAAACTCGTCGCAACGGTTAAACACTCGCATAACCTTTTTAAGAAGAATTTTTGTAATAAGCTTGCTGCGCGTTGCCTTGTAAAAGTCCTTTTCAAACTGAGAATGCATTGTAGCTATCGCGGGTATGCCGTGCTTTTTTGCGTAGTCTACGCCCATTTCTCCGACCATAAACGGGGAGTGAATATGCACTATATCGAGATTGCTCTCTTTCAACGCCTTTTTGAAAGCAGCGTCCCGACGGGGTTTAGGCAGACGGTAATCGAGTATAGGAAAGCGCACGCTTTTACAGCGCACCGTCTTGTAAGGAAAATCGTCCACGTATTTCTTGCCGTGCTTAGGCACGAAAACGGTCACGTCGAAATCGCCGTCCGCGGCAAGGCGCAACGCGTAATTGTGCACGACGTTTATAACGCCGTCGACCATAGGAAAATACGTATCGAGAAACAGCCCGACCTTAATCATTTTTCTCCCTCTTACCTCTTTTGTTTTTGACGACTATGTCGAATACCGACAAAACTATGCCGATTATTATATAAATATAGAAAGTAAACAGTCGCCACGCGATAACAGACCATACCAAAGCGGGTCCCGCAGCCACCGAGAAGGCGAGCGCGCCCATTCCCTCGATAACGCCCGAATTGCCCGGCGTGGGGATAAACGAAACGCCGAATATCGCGTACACGTTCAGCGAGGTCACGGTAATCAGCAGTCCTTCCACGGGGCAGGAAAACGCAAGCATTACGAAGTAAGGTATGGCGAACGTAATAGCCGACTCTAAAAAGCAGACCAACAGCAGCAGCGCGAAATTGACGGGGCTTTTAGCCATCTGCTTAAACGCGTTTTTAAAATCGTAAACTATTTTTTCGGCGCGTTCGGTTGCCTTATCCACGTCCTTGACCAATTTGATTTTGTTGCCGACCTTGATTACGCCGACCGCCATTTTGCGCATGAATTTGGGCAGCAAGAGAAACAGCAGCACGAACACGGGTATTATAAGGTTTACGCCTATTCCCACCCAGCCCGTAATTTTTAACAGGTTGCCGCCGCTCACGTTGTCCAGAACGCCCTTGACGGCGCCCGCAATCATAAGCGCCGCGCCGAGAATTATCCAGCACATAATGCTGAAAATGTATCTGATAAGAACTATTGCCGAGGAGTTGCCGCCGCTTATGCCCTTGGTGTTGAGATAGTAAATCTGCATGGGCTGACCGCCCGTGGCGAACGGCGTAACCGCGTCGTAATATTTTCCTAGGAAATTAGTTTTAATCGACGCGCCCAAACGGTATTTTCCCGTAACGGTCTTGCCGATAATACAGAATTTGGCTACGTCCAGCGCCATACCCGCAGCGACCACCGCCGCAAGCACGACGAAAAACAGCGGACTTGCGCCGCGCATAACCTCGCCGAAGGACGAGCCGTCGTGCCCGATTTCCTTTACGACGCCGAGCAGCGAAATAATTCCCACCGCGATAACCGCAACGAGAAATACGTTCCAAAGCACGCTTTTAATCCGCTTGACGTTGAGCGGCTTTTTTGCAGGCTGCGCCGCCGCGGTCTGCGCGTCAGTCTCGGACAAAACGGCGTTTTCGCCGCCGTCCGTCAACTCGTCGGTATTTTCCTTGTTTTCGTCCTTTCTTTCCAAAATTCACCTTTTAATCCGGGCTTAGCCGACCTTGATTCCCCAGCACCGCGCCTTTTTGGATAATTCGCTGTCAAAAAACTTCCAAAGACGCTGCACGCGGGTGTTGTCCTCCAACTGAGGTCCCGCCTCCAACTTGGTTGCGCCAAGCTTGCAGATACCCTCGAGGCAATGGTTTATGATAATAGCGGGCACGCCGAGACCCTGATGCTCGGGCAATATGCCTATACTGAGAAGGTCTACGGTTTTAGGGTGCTTCATTGCGCGCAGGTACGGAATGAACCCGCGGAAGAATATGCGGCCCCTGCCCTTTTGCATGACCTCCTTCATAGAGGGTATGCAGTAGCCGTAGGCTATAACCTTTCCGTCCTTCATAACTACGGTCGCCAGCTCGGGAATAAGCACGTTCATCAAAACCTTGGTTTCGCGGATTTTCTGCTTTTCGTTTATCGGGCTGGTGCCGTACAGATGCTCGAACGCCTTATCGAGAACGTCCAGAGCCTGACAGATATATTCCTTCAACTTCTTTTTGTCGTGTTTGAGATAATACGCCACGTCGAGAATTTCGTAGCCGTACTTTTGCATTACCGAATCGCTTAGCGCTTTAATCTTTTCGGGCGGAGTCTTGGGCGGCGTAATCGTATAGCAATTCCAGTCCACCACCTTATACGCTCCCAGCTTTTCCATGTGCTCGACGTAGTAAGAATAGTTATAAATTTCTATGTAGTTGCTGTCCCTGTCGAAGCCTTCGATAAGCATCCCCTCTTCGTTGAGGTCGGAAAAGCTCATGGGTCCGATAATTTCGGTCATTCCCAGCTCCTTCGCCCACTCGAAAAGCTTATCAAACAGCGCTTTCGTAACCTCGAAATCGTCTATCACGTCGAAGCGGGTAAAGCGCAGCTGCTTGTAACCGAATTTTTCGTTCGCGCCGCGGTGCCATATTCCCGCAATGCGCCCCGCAATTTTGCCGTCCTTGTAAGCAAGGAACATTCTGCAATCGGCAAAACGGAACGCGTCGTTTATTTCGGGGTCAAATTCCGCAAATTCGTCGGAATACAGGTTACAGCACGCGTGCGGACTGTCCCTGTACAGGTCGATTACGAATTTAAAAAATTTCTTCTTATCTCTTTTAGTTTTGATTTCCTTAATCTCAATCATATTTTTTCCTAAGAATTTTGTTATTTAAACAAAACGGCGGTCTGTCGACCGCCGTTTGATTATTTACTTTTCTTTTTGCTCTTCTCTTTCTCGAACTGAACGTCTATGTCGTCCTTATTCTTGGGCTTAATGACCAGAAGAAGTATTATGGCGACGAACGAAACGCCCGCAACGGATAATAAAATTACCGAAGCCACGTTGTTTTTAAGCCATTCGCTTTCGCCCTTCAACGCCTTTGCCTCTACAGAGGATACTACCGCAAGCGAGCACGTCACGGGGTCGGTGTTGTACTGCGTGTCGGTAACCTCGGCTCTCATAAAGTAGAACGCGTTGCCGTCCTGCGGAGTGAAGCTCGTCGAAGACGTGCTCCAACCGTAGTCCTTGAATTCCTCGTAGTCCTCGTCTGTTTCGGAAACCTGCTTTATTTCCTTGAAATATTTACGGGTTTCCTCACCCTCGAAAAGTCCGTCCATAGCGTCGATAAACTCTTCGTAGCTGAAAGTAATTTTAGTTGCCGCATAGTAACCGGCCCTGTCGAAAAGGAAAAGCCTGTACTTGACCTCGTAGCTGTTTTCGACGCCGTTTATCTCGAACGATGCCGACGTGTAGTTGGTGCCGACGTACGCGGTGCTCTGCTTTTCGGGCTTCTCTTTGAAGTGCGCGCCCTTATAGTCTACGTTGAAGGTGAACCAGGGCAGCTTGTCGTGTCTGTCGTCGTCCGAATAGATGTTCCAGACGTCGCCCGACGAGAACTTGACGGGCTTGCCGTCCTCCATATAATACATATCGTTGCCCGCAACGTCGGTAGCGTACAGCGTGAAGCGGTAGCTGCCGGGTTTGGTCACGTTAATGGAAAGGTTGTTCGTCGCAAGCGAGGTGTTTGAAGACTGGGTATCGCTGTAATAGTAGATGCTCAGCTTCATGTTGGTGTACGGCGTGGAATTCTCAACGAACAGAGATTCCGCCGAGGGCAGATAGAAGTAGCTCTGCGAGCCTGCCGACAGATTGCTTGCAGCCTTGTCGACCTTCTTCTGATATTCCTTGCAGATTTCTTCCCAGGTCATACCCTGAGGCATACCCTCCGCCTCGTAGTTGTAGGTAACGCCTTTAAGGTCGTCGCCGACGGCGATAAAGTCGTAATTGTTGATTTTAAGCTTGTGCTCGTCTTCCAGATACCAGTCGAAGAAAACGTAGCTTTCTTCGCCGTTCGACGAGGTGTCGACTACCTTTGCGTACGCTTTGACGGCCATATCGACCTTGAAGTCCTCGGCGCCGCCGAAGCCCGCGCACTCCGCCGCGGAGGGCAGATAGAATTCCTTGTCGGAGTCGAGCAGTATGTCGGAATCCACTTCCTTGAACCTGTCGTCCTCGTAGTCGTCGTAGTTAACGTCGGATTTGAGATAGTCGTCGTATCTGAGCGCGTAGTAGTAAAGAGTGCTCGAAGGCGAGGAACGAAGCACGTCGATTAACTGATAATCGAACTTGACCTCTCCGCCTATTTCGAGGTGGGAAATCGCCTTGTTGAGGCAAAGCACCGCGGGGGTGTTGTCGGTGACGTTACCGCCGACGTAGTGGTCGCCCTCTTCCCTCGGGCTGTTGATTATAAATTCCTGATTGTTGAGCGAGTATAAAACCATTTTGGCAACGCCCGCTTCCGTTTCGCCCTCGCTCTCTTCGAATTCCGCGCCGAAAATCAAGGGATAAACGGGCGTGGTCGACGAAGACGAATACTTGGCGTAATTGCCGCCTACGTTTACCATATTGCCGTCGACCGACGGATTTCCGTCGTTGCTTACGGTAACGTGGTACGAGCCTTCGAGCTTTTGGTCGAATACTATATTGATATGGTCTTTATCGAGTATCGTATCGCTGTCGGGCGTGGTCTTGTCCTTATCGTCGGTAACGGCAACCTTTACGCCGTCCGCGCCCGCGGGGAAAAACATAACGTAATTAGAGGTTTTGCCCTCTTCCGTCTTGGAATACTGCTGAGACTCGAAAGTAATTACGAATTTTTTGAAATCGGTGTTCTTGAAGCCGATTTCCATATTGAATTTACCGTTTACGACCTTTTTGGTTGCGCTTTCGCCCTCACCCTCGGTAACCTGCTCGTACCAGTTGTAGGCAAGGTTTTTTCTGTACGAAATGCTGTCGTCGTTATAGGCGAACGTAAACATAGTATAGAAAACGTCCTTATCGCCGTCGGTCTGCTTATCGACCAACACGTTGGCCTCTTCCGAAGCGGTAAACACGTTCGAACCGCTTACGCTAATCGAACCCGCAGCCTCGGCGGGCTTAAAATTGATAGCAAAAACCGCCGCAACCGACATAATCAGCACGAGAGCGAGCGCTATCACCGTAAATTTGAATTTCGTCTTCATATATGAACTCCGATAGTTAACCAAAATATCTTATATATTTTACAATAATAAAAGTCGGTTGTCAAACCAAAATAACCCCGTCGGTAAAATTATTCGGGTTAAATAGCTTCCACACTCCGTCCTCGGGAGGAGTTACTATAAAGCGCATCGCCTCGCCCGAAACGGGGTGCGTAAACCTTAAAGAGTACGCCCAAAGCGCAAGCTTGCCCTTTTGCGCCTTTTCGCCGCCGTAGCGCATATCGCCGTAAACGGGCGCGTTGATAGACGCGAACTGAACGCGTATCTGATGCGTTCTGCCCGTATGCAGATTGACCTCGGCAAGGGAAAGCCCGTCGCGCTCTTCCTTTATTTCGTAGTCGAGCGCGGCGTATTTCGCGCCCTCCTCGGTCTGCGTACACGCGTATACCGTATTATTAATAGAGTTTTTGCGCAGGTAGTTTTCCAAAATAGCCTTTTTTCTGTTGGGCGAGCCGCAAAGCACCGCAAAATAGCGTTTTTCGAAGCCGCCGCTGCGCATTGCCTCCGAAAGACGCGAAGCCGCCTTAGAGGTTTTGGCGAACACCATTACCCCGCCCGTCGGCCTGTCCAGTCGGTGAATAAGCCCCGCGTAAGCGTTGCCGGGCTTGTTGTAAGTGGTTTTTAAATACCTTTTAACGCAGTCAAGCAGGTTGTCGTCGCCGCTCTCGTCGGGACAGCAGGGCTCGTTCTGCGGCTTTAAAACCACTATTATATGATTGTCCTCGTGTAAAATAATCAATTCGTCCTTCATAATCTTCTTCCGGTAAATAGTCCGCTTGCGCCGCAGGGCAGGTTGATGCCCTCGTCGGTGGGAATACCCACCTCGTACGCCTCGGTCACGCCCTCGAAGCCCCCGAGGGTCAGGGTTAATATGTTTTTAAGAACCTCGGGCTGCAAGCCCGTGGTATAGCTGTTTATCAAAAAGAACAATGGATTGTCAACGAGCAGCTTAGCACAGTCGGAAACGAACGAAAACAAGTTTTCTTCTATTTTCCACGTTTCGCCGTTGGGACCTCTGCCGTAGCTGGGCGGGTCCATTATCACCGCGTCGTAGCGGTTGCCCCTGCGTATTTCACGCGCGACGAACTTCATGCAGTCGTCCACTATGTAGCGTATTCCGCTGTCCACGCCCGAAAGCCGCGCGTTTTCCCCCGCGCGCTCCACCATGCCTTTGGCAGCGTCCACGTGAGTTACCGTCGCGCCCGATTTGGCACACGCCACCGATGCGCCGCCCGTGTAGGCAAACAGGTTTAAAACCTTAACCTCCCTGCCTTGCGCCCGCGCATTTTCTATTAAGGCGCGCATGGCGTTCCAGTTGACCGCCTGTTCGGGGAACAGCCCCGTATGCTTGAAGCCCATAGGCTTGATTTTGAATTTAAGGTCGCGGTAGCAGACCGTCCACTCGGCGGGAAACTGCGCGCGCACGTCCCAGCCGCCTCCGCCCTTTTCACTGCGCCTGTATACGGCGTGAATACCTTTTCTGCCGTAAAGGTCGCCGCCCTTCCAGATTACCTGCGGGTCGGGGCGAAGTAAAATCACGTCCTTCCAACGCTCTAACTTCATACCCTCGGATGTAGCTAAAATTTTATAGTCCTGCCAATCGTCAACCGTCCTCATATAAAAATTATAACAATAACGCGGTGTTTTGTAAAGTGAAAAAAGGCGCGCGGACGAAATTCGTCCGCGCGCCCCGCATTTTACGGCACCGTTATCTGCTGTAAGTTGCAAGCACGTTATAAAGAGTCGAGTAATAACTGGCAAGATATTTTTTTGCAACCTCGTCCGCGGCGTAAAGCGCCATGCGCTCGTCGGGGTCCGCTATTGCGAGATAGTAGTCGCGCACTATGATATACCGCTCGTTATAGGAAAGAGAATAGTCTACGATATAGCCCGCGCTCTCGTCGCCGTCGTCCCCGTCCCCGCCGTCGGGCGGGACGTTGAGACTTAAATTATATATAAGGTTATCGGCGATTATCGCGCACTGGTACGCCACGGCGGCGTCAAGCTCCGCCCGTTTGTCCGCAAGCAGAGTGGAATTTTTCATTCCCGAGGTAAGCGCTATCGAGGTAAACATCTGCATTTCCCTGTCGGCTTTGTATTTAAGCTCGTCCTTTTTCTGCTGCGCGGTGCGCAGCATTTTCATCTGCACGGCGGTATACTCTTTAAGCTGCTCCTCCGTAACGTCTATTATATCAAATACCACGCGTCACCTCCGCGGTCATATCGAGCCTGCCTATCCGCCCGCCGCTCTTTACCGTCACCGTAAACGCTTGCCCGCGCATACGCGGACGAACAATACCTCCCGCATTTTCGAACACTCGGCTCTCTCTGCCGTTATCGACGAGCAATTCCGCAACGCCGTCAAGCTCTATCGCGGTAAGTGTCTTTGCGCGCGCCGTGCCGAAGTCGATTGCCGAGGTAACGAACTTATAGACCCCCTCGCCCTCCGTAAGCCGTTTCACCGTCCCGCCGTTGCACGCAAACACGCCGTCCTTTACAAACAGCGCGCCGGGGCACACTTCCAGCAAACAGCTCTCGCCGTCGGCGTCCGCGCAGACGATACCCTCGCCGCAAACCGCGAAATATCTGCCTGCGTATGTTGCCGAGCAGGTCGGCTCGGACACCGGGTGCCGTGTTGCAAACGGTGTAATCCGCACGCCGTCAAAGGCTTTCAGTCCCGAGCGGGTGCAGAAAATCAGCCTGTAGCCGACGACCTGCGCGGTATTTCTAAACACCGCGTCGCAGGAGGTGTCGGTTATATCGACCGAGAAATTTTCGGGCGAGCCGTACATAGACAGCACCGTAAGCCCGAATTGCCGCACGACGACGAGCTTGCCCGCAAAAACCTTAATACCGAGTATTTCGCCGCGCTCGGGGTCGAGCGTGACGCTGCCGCTTTCGCTTATGCCCTCTTCCCAGTCAAGCAGCCCGCCGCTGCCAGACCACCTTACCGTAAACCGTCTTCCGCCGAACAACCTGCCGCAGTGAACCGCTCCGCAGTCGAGCGCGTGCGGCAGCTTTTGCGTAGTGAAAGCCCCTTCCGCGTAAATAGCCGCGCGGTCGCCCGCAACGACGGCAACGCGGACCGACCCGCCGTCGACGTCCTCGGTAACGAAGGGCGCAAAGCCGTCCGTGTCCGCCAATTTCGAATAGCGCGTTCCGTCGTCGGAAACGTACAGCTCGCCGTCGGTACAGTAAAAATACTTCCCCGCAGCATAAGAATACGCGGCAAAGGTCGTCCGCTGCGGGCAAGCGCCGACCGCCTCGGTACCGTACGCGGGCGTCAGCGCTCCGCCCCTCAAAAAGCAGCCCGAAAGCCGCGACGGGAAGTCGAGCGCGCAGACGGTTTTTTTGAAGCTCATATCCATCTCCTCGGCGGGATATGGGCGCAGACGGGCAGCGCGCGCTGCACTCCGTCAAGGCGCGCGCGGTACGCCTTTTCCCACCTGTCCGCCATTTCCGCCTCGCCGTTTATTACCGAATATTCAGAAGCCATGCCAAGCGCGATTAAATATTCGCCCACCTCGTCACCGTAGTCGGAATTGTCCGCAAGCGTCTTGCGACGCGGCGCGTACTCGTATTCCACGGAAATTTTTTCCGACTGAACTACGAGGTACTGCGCGTACACCTCGTACTTTACGGCAACCCCGTCTACGGTTACGCGCTTTATCCTTACGGGCGTACGCGTGAAAAGCGTATAGTAAAATCGCGTATGCGGCGAAATCAGCTCGTCCCGCGCGGTAAGCGGAATATACTTGCGCGCAAGCTCGTCCTCGACGGCGTTGAAGCAATATAGCAGCGTCTGGATAAGCTCGCGCCCCTCTTCTCCGCCGCTGTCGAGGGCGGGCACGAGGTCCGCCCTCCCAAGCAGGTTCAGGGCGGAAGCAATTACTTTTTTAACTTCCATAAGCCCCCTTTAACCGTCGTTTTCTGCCGTGAAATTGACGAGCATCGCCTGACCGCAGGGCTTGCGGCAGATAAGCTCGGCATACTTTACGAGGGTTGCGGAATACGCCGCCTTGCCGGGTATTTGCTTTAAAATTTTGCCGTCCTCGTCTTCGAGCCATTCCCAGTCGCAGAGCTGGTACAGCGAAAAATCGTCGGAATTGATAAAGATAATTCTGTCGTCGGGGCAGTACTTGTCCGCATAGACGGGTACGTCGTTCACCGACACCGCGCCGTAGCCCGCGCGCACGTCTATCGTGTTAACCACCCTTCTGTTGGCGTCTGCAAGCGCGGCGATTTTCTTTCTCGTCTTGAACGAGCAGAGAATGGCGTTTATTTTGCTGTTGCAGTTCTCTTCCATATAATCGAGAACGTCGCTGAGCGCGCCCTCGGAAAGGGTCCCGCCTCCGTCCGCGATATAGGGCGCGAAGTAGGGGTCGTCCGCCTTGACGAAGCCGTACAGCGTGTCGCCATCAAATATCGCGCCGAGGCCCGTAAGCTCGCTGTCCTTCGAGCCGTGAACGTAAACTCCGCCGTCCACGATAAGGTCGCTTATCTCCGCGTCGAAGGTGACGGTGCCGTTAACCCTGTCAACCGCGGTAACGTAAATGCCCTCGGCATTGAGCGCGGGTTTATTGAGTACGGTGTAAACGTCCACCTGCATACCCACGAAATATTCCTTTACGGTATCCACCTCGTACACGCTTGCCGAAACCTTGCTTTTCACGGTGCAGAGCTTACCCGTACCGTCGCCGAAAAGCATACGGCGGAAGTTGTGCTTCGCGCTTGAAACCAGCCCCTCCATTTCCGCGTTGATAAGGTTGACGAACGCGCCAGAGCTTTCGCGCGAAGCGCGCATCGCCTTGTCGCTTATCTCTATTGTTCCGTAAATATTTTTAAGCGGCGCGGTTATATTCGCGTACCTGTTCTTATAGGGGTCGGGCAGGTCGGCGTCCTCTGCTCCCGCAACCACGCAGCCCGTATAGCCGCGCACCACGGCAAGCTTTACGTCCTTGCCGTACACGCCGTCCGTGTTCTTTTCTATCGCCGAAAAGAAGGGCGATACGTTTTCGTTAAGCTGCGACGAAACGGCGTCCAGATAGTAGTCCTTTAACGCCGCGTCGGCGTTCTGAATAGTAATCAAATCTTTCTCTCCTTAAAATTGAATTTTCGGCTTAACCGTTTAAAAACCGTTTAGCCAGATTGCTCGCTTCCCTTACGGATTTGGGCGAGTTGCGCGGGGCGGCGACGCCGCCTCCGCCTTCCGCAAGCGGAACGGTTTTGGCGGCCAATCCTTTAAGATAGTCGCCGATAACCGCGTCGCGTATTTTGCCGTCGGCAAGTGCGGAGGCTATCCGCTCGTTTTCGTTTTGGGAGGACGGGCTTTGCGCCCCGTCGGGCTCGCCGTCCGTCTTGTTCCCGCTTTCCAGTTCCTTCAGCCGTTGACAACGTCGGGTGAATTCGGCTTCCAGCTCCGTATAAGCTTTCATCAGGGTCTGTACGTCCTTAAACTTTCCGAGCGGCGCCGCAGCCTCCTTCAACTCTGCCTCCGCAGCTTCTGCCGCCGCTGCTTCGTTTTGCGTAAGATTATCCATTTGCAGCCTCCTTTAATTTTTTGTGCATATCTATATGTGCGCATATACGCTTTTCGGTCTCGGGCGAAATTTCCTCCGAGAGTAAAAAAGCGGTATGCTCGGCGACGTGAGTATCGTGGTCGTCGTAGCTTTTAACCTCGACGTCCTGCGCGCGCAGCCGCATATTTTCCCGACCTGCGCGGGAGCGGTGCAGCTCGCCCAAATCCCGCCCGCCTGCAAGCGCCTTGAAGCCGAGCAGTTCCAAAACCTTGTTCTTCGCCGAAACGCCGAGCTTGCCGTCCGCGTCGTTGAGCAGTCCCCTGTCTAAAACGTCGTAAATAAACGTGCGCCGCTGCGCGGGGGACGTATTCGCCTCGCTGTCGGTGGCAAGACTTACGTCGTCAGAGGCAATGTCGCTGCCCTTGAAATAGAACAGACTCAGCGCGTCCTCGGAATTTACGAACTTTACAAGCCGAACGTCGGAGGCAAACTGTCTGTACAGGCGCAGCGTCTGCCGCCCGACGGACTTTAACGCGCGCTTTATCTGCTGGCAGGAAAATTCCATTCTTTCCTCGTCCTGCTCCATGATAAGCTGTAAGCCCGTCGCCGAGGTGACGCCCGCGAACCCGTCGGCGTTGTCGGTAATGTCGCCCGTGCCGGAAACCTTGGAAAATTCCTTTACGAGGTTTTCCTCCTCCGCAGCGAATTCCGACGGTACCGAGCCGAGCGTAAGCATTTCGGGCGGTCTGCCGCCCTGCCTGTAAACTATTATTTTGCCCGGCGTAAGCCCGTCCTCGGCAAGCTCGTCCGTGTCGACCGAGCCGTCCTCCACCGCGACGGTGCCCATGGAAATTCTGTTTAAAAACTCGTGCTTTCTGTTCTTGACCGCGTTATACGCGCGCTGCAACGGTATAAGTCTGTCGACAACGCTCGTGCCGAAAAACGCGCCCGCCCGCGGCAGCGCAAGCTGCTTTACGAACGGATATATCCTGCCGCCGCCGTCGCCGTTGAGATAGGGAAGCGCGCCGTCGTACAGCAGAACGCCGCCCGCGACTATCGTCAGCCTGCCCTGCCTGCGCTCCTCGGTGGGTCGCTCGTACCGCTCGATAACCAGTTCGTACCCGTCGTCGTTTCCTTCGAGCCGCACCCCGTAAGCCGAATAAATATCCTGCACCGCCGCAGCCTTTGCGTGAATTATGCTGGGCTGCGCTTCGAGCGATTCTATCGAAAGCGAATAGGGATAAATTTCAAAAGGCGAAAGCGCGGAAATTTTAACGTCGCCCTGATTGAGCCGTTTGTCGCCGTCCGCGCCCACGGGCTCGCCCGCGCTGCCGTCCCAAGTCACCTTGTAAAACGCAGTTCCGCATATTTCCGACCACACCGTCGCGTCGCATACGGCCGCGTCTATATCCTCGGCGCGGGCGGAAAGCACTGCCGAGGCAATGGCGGCGGAATGTCTGTCCGCCTCGTCCGTGCCCGCCGCCCGCACGATTAGCGCGGGGCGTATCCTCCCCAGCTTCGAGCAGCGCAAATCCACTATTGACGCTACGTGGTTGAACACCCTTCTCGACTGCCAGTAATAGCCCTTTTCCTCCTCGAAAATTTCGCCCGATGCGTTGACGTCGCAGTACTGGTTGCCGCTTACGAAATTCATATTCAGCTGCCAGCCCCGCTCCGTAAGCCTGCGCTCCTCCTGCCTTTTCAAAAAGTCCTGCGTCACCTCCTCGGCAAGCAGCTCCTCGGGCGTTTTTCCGTTCTTCGTTTCTGTCATTCGTTTTCCTCCTTATTCAATAATTTTAACAGTCTTTGTTTTTCCGCCTCCAACTCCTCGGCGGAAAGCCCGTCCACCCCGCCGCCGTCTATAAGCAGCTTTACCGCCTTTATATCGGGCGGAATGTCGCGCCTCGTAACCTTTCTTTTAAGCAGCTTAAGCTCGCCGTCCTCCACGCCGAATTCCTCTACCGTCTCGTTGGCTTCAAGCCCCACCGCGCACCTTTTCAGCGCGCCCATAATATCGTCTTCCATCATTGAATACACCTCTTCCTTTTGCTTTTAATGCGCCTTAGCTTATCCGCCGCAATCGGCGAAACGCTTTCCGTCCGCTTGGGCGCTTCTGGGCGCGACATAACGTAATACCTCAGCTCGTCCATGCAGTGGTCGTCGCGCTTTACAGGCGCGTCGCCCGCGCCCCACGTATAGCCGCGGAATTCCTCTATCATATTCACGCACGTCGAAAACACGAAAATATCGGGCGAGCCGTTGCCCCTGCAAAG
The DNA here is from genome assembly GCA_910576655.1 of uncultured Christensenella sp. GTDB lineage: Bacteria > Bacillota > Clostridia > Christensenellales > Borkfalkiaceae > Coproplasma. Next base: position 4,001 of record CAJTJC010000019.1, on the reverse strand, counting down.
ATAGCTCTTCACCCGAGAAACGCCCGAAAAAACGTCCTTGTCGACGTTGGGGTCGGCGAGTATTCCGCGCTCGTAGAAAAGCTCGGTCACGCTCTTTTGCGAGGCGAGCGTGCGCTGGTTCGCCGCGCTGTCGATAAGCGCCCTGACCCGCCCGCGCGAGTCGGTTTTCCAGCCCAGCCTGCGGCTTATTTCCTTAATTGCAGCCGCATGGAAATCCACGTCCTTGCCCGCCGCGAAATGCTCCGCTACCACGTAGATATTGCCGTCCCAGTCCACGCAGTACCAGTGCGCCGACAGCGGATTGTTGAGCCCGGGGTCAATCGAAATTGCGTCCTGCCATTCGGGCGGAACGGCAAACGGCGATATTACGTGCACGCTCTCGTCGAACTCGGGATACACCAGCCCCGCGCCGTCGGAAAACCTGCCGTACTTGCGCGCGTCCAGCGCCGCCCCGTCAAGCGAGCTTTCAAGCAACCGCGCTTCCTTTTTAGACAGATACGGATTGTCCGCCCAGGTCATGCATTCGTGCCATATCTGCGGATTGTTCCTGCGGTTTAAATATATTTCGTTATAAATGAACGTCTTGCCCTTCAAGGGCGTCATTGTGCCGAAAATATCCCCGCGCCTGTCCATAACGCGCATCAGACATTCCTCGTAAACGTCGCGCGGCGGCTCCTCGTCGAACCACACGAAGTCGAGCGACGAGCCCTGAAATTTTTCCCGCCCCTGGTCGCAGCTTTTGAAGCCGAGCGTGGATATTCCGCCGAATACGTTTTTAATTTTTATCTGGTCTATCACCCCGCCCGAGGGACTGTCACGCCTGCCCGCAAGCATTGTAATTTCCGAAATCCAGCTCTTGGGCAGGTACTTCAAAATTTTCGCCTGAGCAACGTCGCGCTGAACCTGCGTGGACAGCGACACCGCCCACCCGAACGCGTCGCGCCTGTTGGGTCGGTAAGGGTGAATACCGCGCAGTATCCAAAGGCACTCTACCGCGCCGCACTCGGTCTTGCCCGAACGGTTTCCGCCGAACACCCAGCGGTTGCGCTTTTTGCACTTGTGAAACGCAAGCTGCTTGCGGTGCTTTTTTCTTTTATTGTATTCGGTTATGTTTTTTTCGCCCTCCCTGCGCCTTTCAAGCTCTTTTTCGATAACCGCAAGTCGGGAAACAATCAATTCTTTCCGCATAAGACCTTTTATGACAAAATAATGTTTATTTTTTAATTGCGCGTGCTTTATAATGTTCGGGTATGAAACCGTTAAAACCACTTATATGCTGTCTTTTGACGGCGTTAATATTTACGGCAGCGTTTTACCCCGCAAAAACCGCAGGCGCGGCGACGGCGAGATACGCCCGCGCGGACGCAAGGGACGTGTATTTTTGCGAGCGTAAAGATTTGAACTACGCACTTTTTACCATACCTTACACCTACTGCGTCGAAATTATTTCAAGCGACGGCGAATGGTACTACGTCAAATACGGCGCAGACGAGGCGCTGTACAAGACGCTCTACGGCTACTGTCTTAAAAGCAACCTCACCCCGATAGACGAGCCGCCGCAGAACGTGTATCTCAATATGCCCGTAACCGTTAAATTCCGCCCCGACGCGCCGTCGGGCTCGCTTCCCGTGCTCGGCGAAATCGACGTCACGGTGGCGTTCTACGGCACCTATTATTCGGGCGCGACAGCGTATTCGTACGTGCTTTACAACGGCGAATTCGGTTACATCTACGGCGCAAACGACGACTACCCCTTAAACGAAATTCCCGAGCCCGAGCAGCCCGACCCCCAGCCCTCGGGCGGCGGCTCGAACGCAAAGCTTATAACCGTGCTTGCGCTTACCGCGCTTGCCGCCGCGGTGCTAATCGTGCTTTACGTCACGGGCAGAAAGCGGTATTTCAAGCCTTAAAAGACAGTAATATTTTTCAAGCACGCGCATTTCCCGCGCAAAGCAATTCAGTCTGCGCGCCCTGCGGGTAAACTTTATCGCCGCGCGGCACACCGCCCCGCGCTCGAAGTCCGCGCCCGCCGCGTAGCTTGCCAACGCGCCCCTTTCCTCTTCGGTCATGGTGGACAGCACGCCGTCGAGGTACGCCCACAGCCTTTCGAGGCAGATTTTGTCCCCGACCGCCTCGCATATCCGCTCAGCCGTGTCAAGCGCGCCGCCCGAAAAATCGCACGCCTTGTATAAAATTACGTTGCTAAGCGCCCTTTCAAGGCAGTCCGCCGCGAAATAAAAGCGCAAAATTCCCTTCGTTTTCAACTTATTCTCCAAATTATCCGAACATTTGTTTGTTTTATGTTCATATTATAACCGTCAAATATGACAGAAAACGTACAAATTAAAAATTAATTTGCATTTTTTATTAAAATATTTCCGTAATTTGCCTGTTCGTCGCGTGCGTTAAATTAGCGTAACGCGGTTAAATTATCTTTACAATAAAAAAACAGTGTGGTATAATTTTAATTGTGAAAAAACTTGTAATGACTGTAATCTCTCTGCTGACCGTCGTTTTCACGGCGGGAAACACCGTCGCGCACGCGGCGGACGGCGGAACGATATACCCCGAGGACGATGAGTTTATCAAAACTCTCGAGCTGACGTCTTTAACCGATTACGCGGTCGAGGGCGGGCTTTACGCGTTCGCCGACGGAAAGACGGTCAAGGTTTTCAACGACGGAAATTATAAGGAATACGCGTTTGAAAACGACGTTACCGATTTGGCGGCGGAAAACGGCGAGATTTACTGCGGCTGCTCGAACGGCAAGGTTTACACCCTCGACGAGCAGACCTGCGAATACACCTTCCCCCAAAAGGTAGACGAGCTGCTTTTTAACGGTTACTATTATTTCACCGACGCCGACGGTAAGCTCAACGTATTCGACAAGTCGGAAACGGTTACGTACGACGGCAGCTATTCCAACCTCAAGCTTTACGGCGAAACCGTCTACGCGGTTTCGGGAAACGAGCTTTACGCAATCAACGGCTCGCAGTGCGAAAAGGTAACGCTCGAATACGCCGACTACGCCGTAACGCGCGAAATAACAGTCGGACGCGCGGCAACAGCGTTAAAGACCTACGCGCCGGTTACCTTCGTGCAAATAAGCGAAGGCGCGTTTATGACCGAGGTCGACCTGTCCAGACTCGACGGCGAGTACTTCGTACCCGTTAAAACGATAAAGACCGAGCAGGTTTCAACCGCCCTGCTACTCTGCTACTCGGGCAACGCCGCGATAGTTTCGCTCAGCGGAAAGTGCTACGTGGTGCTTAAAGCCAAAACTTCCGAAACCGAGGTGGAACACGTCGCGGACAAGCCGTTTGAAAACGCGCAAATGCTCGGCGACAATATCTACGCCTCCCCCTACGTCGTAAGCGGCACGGTTTCAGCAACGGGCGTGATAAGCCGCACCGTCAAGGTACTCAACAAAATCGTTTGCGAAGACGTGCTCGACACCGTGTTTTACGAGGTCGAATACAAAACTGAGGACGCCACGCTTAAAGGCTTCGTCGCCGAAGGGTTTTTGTCCGAAAAAATAATAGACGACAACAAAAAGCCCACGGAAATTCCCGACCCCGATTTCAGCGAAAGCAGCGACACTAAAACGATACTCATTATTTTTGCGGTGGTGCTTTTGGTGCTTGCGGCGATAAGCTATATATCCTACGTCAGCAGCGGCAAACGCAAAAAAAGCAAAAAGAAAGACAAAGATAAGCAAGAATAAACAGCTTGCGGAGTAAATCTCCGCAAGCTGTTTTAAAATTATTGTAAATTTCTGCTATATGCTTAAAAAATGAGTTGACAGCATAAACTTGATTTGATATAATTTTTGAGCATTGAGTTTTGCGTAACTTCCGAGTATGCGGGTGTAGTTCAATGGTAGAACACTAGCCTTCCAAGCTGGTTGCGTGGGTCCGATTCCCATCACCCGCTCCAACACTCCAAGCAAAGGCAATGTCACGCGCCTGTAGCTCAGTAGGATAGAGCAACGGCCTTCTAAG
>CAJTJC010000018.1 GCA_910576655.1 uncultured Christensenella sp. | reverse complement strand
ATTAATCCAAAACGGAAATTTATCACAGTTTGTGAAGAACCGCAAATTAATAAAATTTTTCTATTTTGAATTCCTATTCCACTGTTCACTTTCAATTTCCTCAATCGATTGTAGCAATGTGTATTTTTGATATACTACTCCATACACATTCATGTCTTTATCATAGGTTAAACTGCCGAAAGCTTTTTTAACGAGTCCTGTAAATAATCCTAAAAACTTAACAGCCCAACCAAATCCGTGAACCAAATAAATTTTTCTGCCGTTTGCGGTTGCTATCATTTTAACCATTTCGGAAGTGTTTGTATATTCTGCATTCTGCGGGAAGAAGGTACCACTTTCTTCATTAAGAATCATTAAACGAACGAACTCACACAAATTTTCTATATACAACATTGAGCGTTCGTTTTTTACATAAGGAAAAAAATTCAATTTCAGTGCAAATTTACGAAGTGTTTGATAATTGCCCTTACAGTCTTTACCGTAAATCATTGGAGGGCGAAGCACACACACTTTAAAACACTCATCGGCAAGAAGAACAATTCCGTTTTCTGCTTGAACTTTACTGTCGCCGTAAGAGTTTGCGGGAGATACTGGCGTATCCCTAGTAATCATTTTCTTTTTACCGACTTTACTGCTACTGCCGTATACTATTGCAGAACTCATAAAAATAAACTGTTTTACTCCGTCTGCTTTTGCTTTTTTTGCCGTTTCAATTGTCAAATCGGTATTTACAGAATAATACAGTTTCGCTTTTTCTTCGCTTATTTTTCCACTATCCGAATGTGCAATCCCTGCAACATGAAAAACAACATCGTAACCTGAAAAACTTTTTTCTTTCCAAGTGCCATCACGCATATCAACAGTATCGAAACTGCACACTTCAGGATACTGCTCTGTTATATATTTTTCAACAGAAACACCGATATAGCTGTTTTTACCTGTTATAAGAACTTTTTTCAACCGATCGTTTCCTCCTCTTTTTGCTCTTCAGTTCCATTATCGGCATCTTCTTCAAAAGATTCTTCTGATTGAGTTGCTTCTTCCTGTTTATGAAGTTCGCCTGTGCCGCCTTCGACTACGCCGTCGTGCTTTAAGACAGAAATGAATGTACCAAAGAAACAACGAATATCAATAAAAAAGCCTATACGCTTGACATACTCGCCGTCAAGTGCTGCTTTAACGGGAATTTCAAGCTCGTCCCTACCGTTTATCTGAGCCCAGCCTGTAAGTCCCGGCTTAATATCGTTTGCACCATATTTATCTCGTTCTGCAATCAAGTCGTCCTGATTCCAAAGCGCGGGACGCGGCCCTATTATCGCCATTTGGCCAGCAAAGATATTAAATATCTGCGGCAGTTCATCAAGCGAAGTTTTTCTTAAAAAACCGCCAACTTTCGTAATCCATTTTTTAGGGTCGGAAAGCTCGTGCGTAGGTGCATCATGCGGAGTATCGATACGCATAGTTCTGAATTTCAAAATCTTGAAAATCTTCTTCTTTTTGCCTACTCGGTTCTGTTTAAAAAAAACGGGCCCCTTGCTATCACACTTAATAGCCAATGCAATTATAAGCATCGGAAGCGCCAAAATAATTATTCCTAAAAAAGATAAAAATAAATCAATTAATCTTTTGAAAAAATATTTATACATAATCAAGCCCAAATTTTAACGGTAAACCGAACCTGCCTTTACTTTAATTTTAGAAGGAACTTCTGCGCCGACAGATACAACGCCATTATAATCAATTTGACAGAAATCATTTACTTCACTATTATGTCCGATAACACTGCCAGAACATAGAAAGACTCCGTCACCAATAACACTGTTTGCGCTGACGGAAACAAACGGCTCTATCACACAACCTCTGCCTATTTTCGCAGATAAAGAAATATTACTTTTATCGGATATTATGTTTACGAGTTTAAAGCCGAGCTCTTCTGCTTCATTAAATAGCTTTTCTCTGATATCAGGGTTGCCAACAGCAATAAACGCACAAGAAAAATCTTTTAAGAATTTTTCACTGTCGGAAAACTTACCGATAGCCATTCGACTATTGTCGTCAAGGAATTCAATTCTATTAAATCTGCCAAGGTCCTCGGCGAGTTCTTTTACTACCTGTCCGTAACCACCAGCACCAAAAACTAATAAATTGACAGAATTAGCCATAATCATTGCTTTTATTATACTACACAATAATATTTAATGCAATAAAATTACATAAATTTCTAATATGACAGTTATATTTATTCTGGTTTAAAATAATAAAATTATAAACAGCTGCGGGCAAGTTAAATTTGCCCGCAGCTGTTTGGATAAAAATTAAGCTTTATTGCGACAGGTATCCCCTTTTACGCAGGGTGGCGATAATTTCGTTTGAGCAGAGTTCGTTCAACTCTTCCGACGGCGACTCGACCATGAGCCGCACGAGCGGTTCGGTACCCGACGCGCGTAAAAGCACCCTTCCTCCGACAAGCTTATTCTGCGCGTCGGCTACGGTGCGTTGCACTTCGGTGTCGGCGATTGCCGCAGATTTATCATTTACTGCAAGGTTGACGAGCGTCTGTGGATACAGGCGTAGCGGCTTGCACAGCTTTGACAGCGTGCTTTTTTTAGCAATAACCGCCTCCATTATTTTAAGGCTGGTAAGTATGCCGTCGCCGGTTGTCGAATACTTGGAAAAAATAATATGCCCCGACTGCTCGCCGCCCAGTCTGCAATTATTTTTAACCATATACTCGTGCACGTACTTATCGCCGACCGGCGTAACCGCGTAACCTATCCCCTCGCTGTCGAATGCCTTGTACAGCCCGTAATTAGACATAACCGTCGTAACAACCGTATTCGTGATAAGCTCGCCGCAGTCCTTCATATATTTTGCGCACATATATAAAATGTGGTCGCCCGTGACGACGTCGCCGTTTTCGTCCACGCAGAGACATCTGTCCGCGTCGCCGTCGTACGCAAAGCCTATATCAAGCTTGTTTTCCCTTACTAACTTTTGCAGCCCCTCTATATGAGTCGAACCTGCGTTTTCGTTGATATTGAGCCCGTTGGGCTCGGCGTTGATTACGTAGGTCGTTGCGCCGAGTGCGTCGAAAACGGCTTTTGCAATATCCCAACCGCTTCCGTTAGCGCAGTCAAGCCCTACCCTTTTTCCGCTGAAAGAATAGATACCGAGCGAAATCAGATGCCCGATATATCTGTTCCTGCCAGAAGCGAAGTCCACCGTTTTACCTATTGCGTCGCGCTCGGCGAAGGGAATGGGCGGCGACTTGCCGTCGAGATAGTCCTCGATTAATCCGCAAACCTTATCGTCCATTTTTTCGCCCTGCGAATTTATCAGCTTTATGCCGTTGTCGAAGTACGGATTGTGACTTGCCGAAATCATAATACCGCAGTCGAAGCGGTCGACGCGGGTTATGTACGCGACCGACGGCGTAGTGGTGACGTGCAGCATATACGCGTCCGCGCCCGACGCGGTTAAACCCGCGACGAGACTGTATTCAAGCATATAGCTTGAACGGCGCGTATCCTTGCCTATTACTATTTTCGGCCTTTCGCCGACCTTAAAGCTGCCGAAATACCAACCGAGAAACCTGCCGACCTTATAAGCGTGGTCGGCTGTCAGATTTACGTTTGCTTCCCCGCGGAAGCCGTCCGTTCCGAAATATTTGCCCATACATACATTGCTATGCAAAAGGCAAAAAAATTGACACGGGCAAACGCCCGTGCCGTATCAATTAAGTATAGCTTCGAGTTTTTCAAGCACTCTGTCAAGTCCCTGTCTCGTTTCCGCAGAGGTTGCGATTATATCGCCCGCGCCGCATTTATATTTAGCGGCTATGCCCTGAATGCTTCGCCCTACCGCCGCCTTCGAAAGCTTGTCAGCCTTTGTTGCGATTATGGTAAAGGGTATTATATTGTAATAGAGATATTCGACCATTTGCAAATCGTCCACGTTGGGGCCGTGGCGAACGTCGCAAAGCGCAAAGACGTGACTTGCACGCTTCTCTGTAAAAAAAATCTCTATAAGCTGCGCCCATTTAAGCTTTTCCGCCTTGGAAACGCTGGCGTAGCCGTAGCCCGGAAGGTCTGCGAGAATAAACTTTCCGCAGTCGAAGTAATTGACGAGCCGCGTTCTGCCCGGGTCCTTTGAGACCTTGGCAAGCTTTTTGCGGTTGGTAAGCATATTTATAAAGCTCGATTTGCCGACGTTGGATTTGCCGACGACGGCTATAACGGGTTTTTCCGTTTCGATAAACTGCTCCTTACTTGCCGCGCTGGTTATAAAGTCCGCATTTGTAATCTTCAACATATCATATTCCTTTTATCGCGTTCTTGAAAACGGTATCAACGTCGGTTACGGGAATAAAGTTTATGCTTTGCTTGACGGATTCGGGAATTTCCTCCAAATCTTTACTGTTGTCGGCGGGAATAATCACGTCACGTATGCCCGTTCTGTAAGCCGCCAGCGCCTTTTCTTTGAGCCCGCCGATAGGCAACACCTTGCCGCGCAAAGTTATTTCGCCCGTCATTGCAATGCTCTTTTTAACGGGCTTTTGCGTAAACGCCGAAAGTATGGCGGTCGCCATGGTTATGCCCGCGCTGGGTCCGTCCTTGGGCGTTGCGCCCTCGGGCACGTGAATGTGAATATCGGTTGTTTCGAACGCGGCGCCGTCTATGCCGTAGCTTGCGCTGTTCGAGCGGATATAGCTTATCGCCGTGCGCGCGCTCTCTTTCATTACGTCGCCGAGCTTACCCGTAAGCAAAATGTCGCCCTTGCCGCGCATTGCGGAAACCTCAATAGTAAGCGTCGTTCCGCCGACAGCCGTCCAGGCAAGCCCCGTAGCCGCGCCGACCTCGTCCGCCTTTAACGCCTTGCCGTCGCGCTCGTAACGCTTTGCACCGAGAAAATCGGAAACGTCGCGCTCGTCCACCGCAACCGTTTCCGCGCCGCCGTCCGACAGCCGCACCGCCGCCTTTCGGCAAACCGCGTCGATTTTCCTCTCTAAACTGCGCACGCCCGCTTCCATCGTATAACCGTCGATAAGCGCGTCGATAGCGCCGTCGGTAATTGAAAATTCTTCCTCTTTGAGCCCGTTCGCCTCACGCTTTTTGGGCACGAGGTACCTCTTTGCGATTTCGCGCTTTTCCTCGGGCGTGTAGCCCGTAAGCTCTATTATTTCCATTCTGTCGAGAAGGGGGACGGGTATGGTGTCGAGACTGTTTGCAGTGGTAATGAACAGCACCTTGCTGAGGTCGTAAGGCACCTCGATATACCTGTCCACAAACGTGGAATTCTGCGCAGGGTCAAGAACCTCCAAAAGCGCGTCAGCGGGGTCGCCGCGCAGGTCTGACGAAATTTTATCTATTTCGTCGAGCAGGAATACGGGATTGACCGAGCCCGCCTTTTTCATTCCGCTTATAATTCTGCCGGGCATTGCGCCGACGTAGGTCTTGCGGTGTCCGCGCACCTCCGCCTCGTCCTTGACTCCGCCGAGGCTCATTCTGACGAATTTTCTGCCCAGACTTCTCGCAACCGAGCTTGCAATGGACGTTTTGCCCACGCCCGGAGGCCCGACGAAGCAGAGTATGGGCGCGTTAAGTCCGCCCGTACGCTTCATTACGGCGAGATATTCTGTTATTCTTTCCTTTATTTTTTCAAGCCCGTAGTGGTCCTCGTTCAAAACCTTGACCGCGTCCGCAAGCTTTTCGGTATCCTCGGTGCACTCGTGCCAGGGAATATCGAGCATCCAGTCGACATACACGCGAAGCACGTTATAGTCGGGCGACGAGGTCTGCATACCCGACATGCGCGACAGCTCTTTAAGCGCTTTCTTTTCCGCTTCCTCGGGCATTCCCTTGGCTTTGATACGCTCTTCGAGCTCGAACCGCTCGTTCTCGTCGTCGCCGAGCTCGGTATGAATTGCCTTTAACTGCTCTCTCAGGTAGTATTCCTTTTGATTTTTTTCGATATTCTGACGCACCACGCTGTTAATCTTGCGTTCGAGACGCATAATTTCCAGCTCGTCGTTGAGAATTTTGTCCAGCTTTTTAAGCCTTTCGACGGTGCGCGCGCACTCCAAAAGCTCCTGCTTCTGCTCGACGCGGATTTGCAGATAATGCCCCGCAAGATTGACCAGCTCGTCGGGGTCGGTACACTTGTCTAAATTTGCCGCGCCCTCCTTGGTAAGCCTGCTGTCTGTTTCGGTAATATCCTTCAAAATTTCCTTGGACGTGCGGAAATACGCCTCTTCCAAAGAAGCGTCGCCGTGCACGGGGGCTATTTCCTCTACGGTAGCGATAAACGTGCCGTCCTCCTTGCGCACCTGCCTTGCGGTCGCGCGGAAAAGCCCCTCGACCGTAAGCCGAAGGCTGCTGCCGGGAAGTCTGGCAATCTGTTTGAGCTTGACCACCGTACCAGAAGCGTATACGTCGTCGCCCTCTATGTCGTCCTTTTCAGACTGCTTCTGAGTGCAGACGAAAAGGCGGGAATCGCCGTCAGCCGCCCTTTTGACCGCGCCGAGGGAAATTACCCTGCCGACGTCGAAGCTTGATACGGTGTTGGGAAAAACCACCCTGCCGCGCAGCGCGAGCAGCGGATAATCTTGAAATTTAGCCATTTTAACTCCAAAAAAACGCGCCAATAGCTATTGGCGCGGTAATTTATGCCGTTTCGCCGTAGATTAACTTCGGCTCGGCGTTGGCGGTAACGCATTCGCGGGTTACCACAACTTCTTTTATATTCTTTTCGGACGGAAGCTTATACATGACCGAGGTCATAAAGCTTTCTATAATCGTCCGCAATCCTCTTGCGCCCGTCTTTAATCGGATTGCCGTATTTGCAATTTCCCTGACCGCGCCGTCTTCCACGGTAAGCTTGACCCCGTCCATTGCGATAAGCTTCTGATACTGCTTGATTATCGCGTTTTTGGGGCGGGTAAGAATATTGACCAGTGCGTCCTCGTTCAAGGGGTGCAGGCTTACCACTATGGGAACTCTGCCGACGAATTCGGGAATTAAACCGAAGTTGGTCAAATCGTGAGGCTTGACGTCCGAAAGCATTTCGTAGACGTTCTCCTCGCCGTTTTTGACCGAGCCGCCGAAGCCGAGCGTGGTATTGTCCTTACGCTTCTGAACTATCTTGTCTAGTCCGACGAACGCGCCGCCGCATATGAACAGTATGTTCGTGGTGTCTATTCTCAGGCACTCCTGCTGGGGGTGCTTGCGTCCGCCCTGAGGGGGTACGTTGGCGACGGTGCTTTCGATTATTTTAAGCAGCGCCTGCTGCACGCCCTCGCCCGAAACGTCGCGGGTTATGGATACGTTTTCGCTCTTTCTTGCGATTTTATCGATTTCGTCGATATAGATAATGCCGTGCTCCGCCTTCGAAATATCGTAGTCCGCGTTCTGAATGAGTTTAAGCAAAATGTTTTCGACGTCCTCGCCGACGTAGCCCGCCTCCGTAAGAGTGGTTGCGTCCGACGAGGCGAACGGGACGTTGAGAATTTTCGCAAGCGTGCGCGCAAGCAAGGTTTTGCCGCAGCCCGTAGGTCCGAGCAGCAGAATATTGCTTTTTTCGATTTCTACGTCGTTGTCGCCCGCAGCGCTGCCGAGATTGTTTATGCGCTTATAATGATTGTACACCGCCACGGACAGAACCTTTTTTGCCTCGTCCTGTCCCACGATGTATTTATCGAGCTCGTCCTTGATTTCCGCAGGCTTTTTAAGCGGAACGGGCTGTTCGTTTTTCTTTCCGCCGAGCTCGTCAATCATGTCGTTGCATATAAGCACGCACTCGTCGCAGATGCACGCGCCGTCCTGTCCGCTGATAAGACGGCTGACTTTATCTTCAGATTTTCCGCAAAATGAACAAAATCTTTTTTCTTTCAAAATACAATCCTTTAATTATCTTTTTACGAATACCTTGTCTATAAGCCCGTACGCCATCGCCTCGTCCGCCGAAAGATAGTTATCCCTGTCGGTGTCGTGTTCGATTTGCGCAAGCGGCTTGCCCGAATTTTTTGCAAGTATCTCGTTTAATTTACGCTTGGTTTTTAAAATATGCTCGGCTGCGATTTTGATGTCGCTCGCCTGTCCCTGCGCGCCGCCCAAGGGCTGGTGTATCATAATTTCGCTGTTGGGCAAGGCAAATCTCTTGCCCTTCTGTCCGCTTGACAGCAGGAACGCTCCCATCGAAGCCGCCATACCTATACATATAGTGGAAACGTCGCATCTGATGTAATTCATTGTGTCGTAAATCGCAAGTCCCGCCGAAACCGAGCCGCCGGGGCTGTTGATGTACAGCGAAATATCCTTCTGCGGGTCCTTCGCTTCGAGATAAATAAGCTGCGCTACGACGGTGTTTGCGACCGCGTCGTCAATTTCTCCGCTCAAAAATATAATTCTGTCCTCTAAAAGACGGCTGTAAATGTCGTACGAACGCTCGCCGCGGGAGGTCTGCTCTACGATGTAAGGAACCAATGCGTTTCTTTCCATAAATACGCTCCTTTAATTTTCTGTTTTAACTTCTTTTTTTGCAGCGGGCTTTTTAGCGGCGGTCGTCTTCTTTACCGCGGGCTTTTCGTCCGTTGTCGCCTTTGCCGCAGCGGTTTTTTTAGCTACGGTTTTCTTTGCCGCAGGCTCGCCCTCGGTATAAAGCTCGTTATTCGCGGTGAGGAAATCGAACAGCTTGGTTATTACTATATCGTTTGCGATATAATCGAGCTGTCTTTGATTCATACTCTTTTTGTATTCCTCGACGGTCTTTTCGACGGACTTAGCCTGCTCTTCGATTTTCGCGTCTATCTCGCTCTTCTCCGCCTTGAAGCCCTCCGTCCTTATAATCTTGTCGATTACGAGCTGGTTGAGCACTCTCGGCTCCGCCTGAGAGCGGAACTGCGAGCGGAACTGCTCCATGGTAAGCTGCATGTATTTGAGGTAATCGTCCAGCTTCAAGCCCTGATACATAAGACGGTAGCTGAAATCCTGTACCATTTTGTCTATTTCGCTTTCAATCATAGCGTCGGGAATTACCGTCGTCGCGTGCTTGCTTATCTCGGTAAGTATGCTGTTTTCGGTTTCGTCCCTGCCGCGCATTGCAGCGTTCTTTTCAAGACGCTCGCGCGTTTTCGCCTTGTAATCGGCAACGGTTTCCACGCCCGCGTGTCCCTTTACGAATTCGTCGGTAAGCTCGGGATAGATTTTTTCCGTAATTTTATTGAGAGTGATATTGAACACCGCGTCCTTGCCGCGAAGGTTATCGGACTGATAATCGTCGGGGAACCTGACGTTGATGTCCTTGTTTTCGCCCTTCTTCATTCCGACGACCGCGTCCTCGAAGCCGGGGATAAACGCGCCGCTGCCTAAAACGAGGTCGTAATCCTCGGCGGTGCCGCCGGGGAATTTTTCGCCGTCGACGCTGCCCGAGAAGTCAAGATTGACGGTATCGCCGTTTTTGCAGGCCCTGTCGGTAACCTCCGAGTCGGTAGCCTGACTTTCGGCAATTTTGTTTGCTTCCCTGTCTACGTCCGCATCGGTAACATTATATTCAAATTTTTTGATTTTTAAACCCTTGTACGCATCGATTGTAACCTCGGGCTTGACGGGAACTATTGCGGAAAGCACTACGCCCTCGCCCTCCTTCATTTCCTCGACGTCCAGCTCGGGCTCGCCCACGGCGGTAAAGTTATCCTTTTCGTTGCTTAAAATTTCGGGATAATATTTGTTGTAAAGGGAATTGAACGCCTCTTCGTAGAACACGCCCTTGCCGTAATAATTTTCAAGCACGGGCTTGGGCGCCTTGCCCTTTCTGAAACCGGGCACCGAATACTTACCCCTTACCTTGATATACGACGCGTTTATGGCGTCACGCCACTCCTGTTCGGTAAAGGTAATAGTAAGCTTTACCGTACTTTTTTCGCCGACAGACTGAGTATACTTCATAAAAATCTCCTAAATAAGTTAAATTAAAATTTTTTACAGATAATCAAAAGGAAAACAGCGTACGTTTTCCTTACGCTACATTTTAACACATAATATTTCTTTTGAAAAGCATTTTACATTTACATTTGCTAAATTTTACTATATAATAAGATACGGAAATTTTAAAACGAGGTGAAACTTTGCCGCAGGACGCTTTTACGATAAGATACATTGCAGACGGGCTTAAATCGCAGCTTGTCGGCGGAAAAATATCGCGCATCATACAGCCGTCGCGCGACAGCCTTACCTTTATTATATACACCGGAAGGGGCAACATTAAACTCGAAGCCTGCCTGTCCGCGCAGTCACCGAGGCTAAGCATCACTTGCGGAGAGACGAACGCGCCCGCCGCAGCGCCGAATTTCTGTATGCTTTTGAGAAAGCATTTGCAGAACGCCCAAATTCTCGACGTAGTTCAACCCGACTTCGAAAGGATAATCTACTTCGATTTCAAGTGCACCTCCGAATTTACTGAAACGACTATGCGCCTGTATTTCGAGATTATGGGTAAATATTCCAATGCCATGCTTTGCGAAAACGGCGTGATAGTCGGCGCGCTGAAAACCACCGCTATAAGCGAAAGCACAAAGCGCGTGCTTTTCGGCGGCGTGAAGTACTGCCCGCCCGAACCGCAGGACAAGATTTCTCCCGAGGATACGGAAGCGCTTGCAGCCGCGCTATGCAGCTTCGGTGGCGATAAGGTCCGCTTTTTAAGCGATAACGTAAAGGGTATTTGCTACGCAACCGCGCTTGAAATAGTCGCCTACTACGGCGAAAACCCGACAGCCGAGCAGGTGAAAAGCTTTATCTTTTCCGACCCCGCCGCCCCCTGCGTTATTTACGCCGACGGCGAGCCGTGCGATTTCAAAGTACGCTCTAAGGCGGAAGAACAAAGACTTTACCCCGACGTACTGTCCGCGCAGAGCGCGTATTATTCCTTCGTTACCGCCAAAAGAAACTTTACGGAAAAACGGACGCGGCTGTCGTCAGCGCTCAATTCGGCGATTAAAAAGTCGGATAAGAGACTTGCGCAGATGCGGCAGAAGCTTGACGAATGTCGCGACATGGAAATGGTAAAATTAAAGGGCGAGCTGCTTACGGCAAACGTCTACGCCGTGCGGCGCGGCGATTCGAAGTTGGAGGCGGTAAACTACTACGACGAAAACGGCGGCACCGTAACAATCGAGCTGGATAAAACGCTTACCCCGTCGCAGAATATGCAGAAATATTACAAAAGATACGCCAAGCTGAAACGGACGAAGCAAAGCGTCGAGGGGCAGCTGTCCGAGGCGGAAAAGCAACGCGATTACCTGTCCTGCATAAATGCGCATATATGCAACGCCGAAACCGTTGAGGATTTGGAAGAGACCGAGGACGAGCTTGCCGCGCTTCAAATAATAAAGCGTGCCGAGAAAAAGAAAAAGCCCGCCGCCCCGCCCTACCGTTCGTATATCTGCGACGGATTTAAAATTCTTGCGGGAAGAAACAATATACAGAACGACAGGCTGACCAAATCGCTTGCACCCGACGATTTGTGGCTGCATACGCAGAAATACCACTCCGCCCACGTTGCGGTAATTGCGCGCGGACGCACCGTGCCCGACAGTGTCATAAAGACAGCGGCGGAAATATGCGCCTACTATTCCGACGGGCGCGGCGGAAGCAAAATTCCCGTCGACTACACTCTTAAAAAGCACGTAAAAAAACCGTCCGCCGCAAACGCAGGGTTCGTCGTTTATACCGACTATTCGACTATGCTTTCAGACCCGAACAAACATACGGAAATTGCGGAGGACTCCGATGAAGGATAGCATTTACGTTTTAATCGCCGTAGGCTGTATGTCCGTCGGCGCGGTCGCGCTCGGACTTTCGTTTACCTCGCTCGGCAATTACGCGCTGGTCGCCGCCATGATACTCGGAGTAGCGGCGGTAACGCTGATAAATTTGCAGCAGAAAAAAAAGAATTTCAAGCAGCTGCTATACTTCAAAATAGCCGCTTACGTGATTTTTGCCGCCGCGCTCGCACTGTTCGCGGTCGGCGCGATTAACAGATAGAAAATAGCGTTTTTGAGTATAAAACCGCACCGCAGATGTCAATATTAGTAATATGGACAGAATTTGCGGTGCGGTTTTAAATAAAATTCACGCCCTTTCACCCGCGGGGCGATACGTAATAATCGACGAGGACGAGTTTTTGGACGCGTTCCCGCAGGGCAGCGACAGAAGCTTCGAGGCGCTTAAACGCTCGCTTACCCACCTTTGCAAGGAGGGCTATATCGACGTGAAATATTCGCGCGGCGAAATGTACTGCGTTGCGCCTCTCAAAAAATACGTCGAGGAGATACCCGAGGAGGAGCCCGAGCAAACGACGCGATTCAGATTGGACCCCGTCTTTCTTTCGGCGTTCGTCGGCGGAGCGCTGGGAAGCCTGATTATTTCGCTGATTTTTGCGTTTATCTGATATGCTTACGAGAAACGAAGACGAAATAATGAAAGCGGTCTACGACCTTTGCGACGGAACGGAAGGCTGCCTTATATCGCCCGCGGAAATTATGTCGCTGCTGCCCGCAAAACGCAAATATAATTTCGAGAAAATAGACGCCGTGCTGAGAGACCTTATGCACGACGGCTATTTCGACCTTATCTCGTCCGAAAGAAAGGGCGAAAAAATGTACGTAATTAATTTAAAAGAGGGCGGTTTTTCGTACAAACGCACCATTAAACAGCGCAGACGCGACGTTGCGTTCCGCATTACGCTTGCGCTCGTCGGCGCGGTTTCCACGTTTATATTCGGACTCATTATCAAAAGCATTTTCGGATAACCTCTTTATTTACTTGCTTTTTGGTTTGAAATTTGATAGACTTGTTTTACTATTCAGTTTCAGAGGAAAGCTATGAAGCACAAGAAATTATTTATATCGCTTACCGCAGTAGCCGCGGCGTTTGTATTTTTCGGCATATTCCTGCTGATATGGTACGTCGGCGACCACTACAACGATTTCAGAAGATTTAAACAGGAATTCGCAATCGAGGGACTTGACGACGGCGCAGTCCCGCAGGGGCTTGCAACGCACTACGCAGACTACGTGGACGGCGTTGACGCGAACGGCAGACCAATAACGAAAAGGCAGCAATACTTTTTACAGAGCGCGTATATGACGGACGATTCCCCCTCCCGCATTTACGTCACCGCGTCGGTAACGGGTTACGTCGGATACGTAACTATGGTCAATCTTGACGGAACCCCTCACGTCGGGCACGTAGGCGGAATAGCCACCAACGGCGCAAGGCTTTGGGTAGGCTACGACGACAACGTACTCGTCGTCAAGGCAAGCGAAGAATATAAAAACGAAAATATATTGCGCGAGATAATCGACAAGGCGTCCAAAAACAACGACCTTGAGGATAGCGAAAAGCTGACTATACAGGTTACAACATCTTTCAAAGCGAACTGCAACGCCGCATTCCTTTACTACTACGACGATTCGAGATATACCGGTACTACTTACGACAGGCTTTACGTAGGCGAGTTTTACCGCAAGGGTAATTACGAAACCGAAGAAGGACATCACGTTAAAACGCCTTCCGAATACAAAAATTACGCCTTTATGTACGAATACAACGTCGACGGAAACAACTCGCAGAACCCTTACGGGCTGACGCGGCTTGTCAGCAACAGCGAAGACGACAAGACTATTACCGAAGAAAACAACGTACCTAAAATTCAGAAAATATTTTCTTTGCCCGAAAAAATACAAGGCATAGCGTTCTCGGGAAGAACGGGTTACAGCACCAACGACGGTCTGCTCGTACTGTCGCAGAGCTACGGGCTTTCAAACTCGCACCTGCTTTGCTTCGACTGGGGAAAGATAAACCAGTCGTCAAACAGAACTCAGTACACCAAACTGTTCGATTACAGCTTTACTTACAAGGACGTTTATATAAAGGTCGGCGACAAACAGAGCCCCTATTCCGACAACAGCCTTTACGTCTACTACGTAGACAAACGCAGCAAGGATATGCTTGTAAAAGATTATTCCGTCCCGTCAATGTCGGAAGGAATGTGCGTGGTTACTCCCTACGGCTCGAATAACGTAGCCAGCACAAGGGTCTACGTACTGTTTGAATCGGGGTGCAAAAAATATAACCTGTTTACGCGCGAAAGCATCAAGCACGTTTACAGCTTTATTCCCAGCGCAAGATAAATAAAAAAAGCAGTTTCTCAAAAGAAACTGCTTTTTTATTGCGCGGAGTAGATTGCATTTACAATCATGGCGGCAATATCGCCTATTTCCGAACGGCAATCACCGTCGAGCCACGCCATTGATACGTTGAACAGCATACCCGCGTAAAGATACGGAGCGTACGGATGCTCGGCGGGGTGCTCGTTTTCAAAGGCTTCGGCAAACGCACCGTTCAGATAATCGAGATAAATATATTCCAAACGAGCCTTTCGCAAAAGCTTGAAGGGCTCTTTATTTTTCTCGAAAAGCGTGAGAACGTCGGTCACTACCTTAACGTAATCCTCCTTACACCGCGGCATATAATGTTGTCCGCGCACGAACAGTCTGGTATTGTGCGCGAAGTAAAAGAGAATTACGTCCTCTTTACTCTTGAAATAACGGTAAAAGGTCGCCCTGCCCACGCCCGCTTTTCGCGCTATATCCGTTACGCTTATTTTATCGTAACGGTATTCGCTCATCAACTTGAAAAGAGCCTGAACTATATAGTGTCTGGTATATTCTTCGGGGGCGTAATCCATGATACAAAAACCTCGCTTTCGTCTTATTTTCTCTTACACTTCGACCGAACGTGTCTCACGCAGTATTCATTGCGTTGATTTATTTCGGTTTGTATTGTATGATACACTTGTCTCGCGGAAAAGTCAACCGAACGCGCGGCGGCGGACATTGCACGGGACAGAATTAAAATTAAGAAGGTGCAAAATGCAGGAAAAAGACTTCATTTCTTACGAATACAAAACCAAAACGGTAAAAGCAAAGGACCAAACCAAGGCAATAGACATGTACGAGGCGTTCGGCTGGGAGGTAACCTCCACCTCGCCTACGCTAACTGACGGAGTAACGCTGTCGCTTAAACGCGACAGACGGCAAAAGCACAAGCAAGAGCTTACCAAGCTGGAACGGCAGGCTGAAGGCACGTTTGAAACCGTCAACGGACTGAATCGCGCAAAAACTGCGGGCGCAAGCGTTTTTGCTTATATCTTCGGATGTATTGCGACCCTCGTTCTGGGCGGAGGAATGTGCCTTACGATGCTTACGCAAAACAATATTCCCGCATTCGTCGGCGGAATAATTCTCGGCATTGCGGGAATTGCGCTTTGCGGTATAAACTACATTATCTACAAAAAGCTGGTTGGAAAAAAGACGAAAGCCCTGTTGCCCGTAATAGACGAAACCGAAGAAAAGCTGGCAAATCTGCTTGAAAAGGGCAACGAATTACTGACGGCAGACGTCATTTAACAGGGTAAAAATGAAAGACGAAGAAAGAGCCGGAAAATTAATAAATAAAATTAAAAACGACTACGTTTTCCGTGCGTTTGTCTTTTCGGCACTTTCTTTTTTCGCCACGGCGGTATTCACTTTTTACAACGCATTTTTAGGTATTGCGTACAAATCGATATGGAATATCGGAATAGCCGTCTACTATGCATTGCTGCTTTGTATAAGGGCATACGTCATATTCTCGGAAAGGGCTTTTTACAAAAAGAAATTGCCGTACGACCAAAAGGAAGCCGCGAGAAAAAGGCTGTTTTTGGTTCAAAGCGCATTTCTGTTCGCAATAGATTTAGCTCTGATTGCGCCCATTACGCTGATGGTGCAGCAGAAGAAAGTAATACAGTATACGACTATTCCCGCCATTGCAACCGCGGCTTACACAACCTATAAAATAATAATTTCCACGAAAAATATCATAAAAACGCGCAAGGGACGACATTTAAGCGTCAGAATACTCAAAACGGTAAACTTCGTCGACGCGCTCGTTTCGGTGCTCACCCTTCAATACACTCTGATTATTACCTTCGGCGGAGGAATGGATTCGGACACGTTCGCGCTTTGCGCCGTAAGCTCGTTCGGAATATGGTCGCTGTTGATAGCGCTGTCGACGGTCTCGCTGCTACAAGCCGTTAAAATGAGAAAAAACACAAATTAAAAAGACAACGGACTTCCGTTGTCTTTTGGTTTTATTTTATGAATGCGCAGCACGCCTTGTACAGCGCGTAAACGTCAGCCTTCGAAATAAGCTCGTAAGGAGCGTGCATAGAGAGCACGGGAACGCCGACGTCCACCGTCTCTATGCCGAGGTTAGCGATATACATTGCCACCGTGCCGCCACCGCCCGCGTCTACCGCGCCGAGCTCGCCCGTCTGCCAGAACACGCCGTTATCCTCTAAAATATCGCGGATAAAGCCCATATATTCCGCGGAAGCGTCGTTAGAGGACGACTTGCCGCGAGAGCCCGTATATTTCGAAATAGCCGCGCCGCACGATGCGACCGTGGTATTGCGCTTTTCGAAAACCGAGCTGTAAGCGGGGTCAAACGCGGCGGTTACGTCCGCGGAAATGCACTTCGAATTATACCTGACCTCTATGGGGTTTGCGCCGAACGAGTGCGCTATCGTATCGATAACGTCGCAGATAACCTTGCTCTGCATGCCCGTGTTACCGCTGCTTCCAACCTCTTCCTTGTCGGCGAAAACAGAAAGCACCGTATGGGGCGAATCTATATCGAAAATAGCCTTCATTTCGGGATAAGCGCAGACCTTGTCGTCGTGTCCGTACGCTGCGATAAGCGCGCCGTCGAAACCGACGTCCCTCGCCTTGCCCGCGGGAACGAAGCAAAGCTCGGAGCACTGGAAATCGATTTCCGTTATACCGTATTTTTTATTGAGCAGCTTTAAAACCGCAGCCTTGACGCATTCCTTTTCCTCTTCGTCGCCGACCGCGGGAAGACCGCCGATTACCGCGTTAAGGCTCTCCGCGTCGATTGCCTTGCCGAGAGTCTTTGCCGCCTGCTCCGCGCCGAGGTGGGGCAGAATGTCGGTGATATAAAAAATCGGGTCGTTTTCGTCCTCGCCTACGACGATGCTCTTTTTCTCGCCGCCGCGCAGCATGACCACGCCGTGCAGCGCAAGCGGAAGCGCCGTCCACTGATATTTTTTGATGCCGCCGTAATAGTGTGTTTTAAGATAGCAAAGCCCCGCCTCCTCGTACATGGGGTTGGGCTTTAAGTCGAGTCTGGGCGAATCGACGTGCGCGACCATAATCCGTACGCCGTCCTTTGAAACGTCCTCGGTGCCGACGCTGATTAAAAAGACGTTCTTTTCGCGGTTGATAAAATAACGCTTGTCGCCCGCTTTAAGCTTTTCGGAAAAGCTGAACGGCTTGAAGCCGTGAGCCTCCGCTTCGCGCTTGGCTTCCGCTGCCGCGTCGCGCTCGGTTTTGGAATTATCGAGAAATTTTTTATATCCTTCGGCAAAATCGTATATCTTTTTAAGCTCGGTCCCGTCGGCTTGCTTGTATACGTTTTTACGCTCGTATTTAAGTTCCATGGCATTTTACTCCCTGCAAATATTTTTTATATATTATAATATCACTTAACGAAAAAGTCAATCGTAAGAACGCACGCTGCACCCCTACAAGCAATAAATATTTTATTACTTATTTTGCATTTTAAGGCTTTAAACAATTTACTAATTATAAATAATAGTGTATAATAAAAAAGTATGAAAAGCGGAAAAAACGCAGCGAAAAAAATTGCGGTGCTTGCGATTTTCACGGCGCTGAGCCTTATCGCATTCATAATAGAAAATCAGTTCCCGCCCATGTTTATTCCCGGGGCGCGAATGGGGCTTGCGAATATCTTTTCGTTCGCCGCGCTGATTATGTATTCGCCCGTGGAAGCGTTCGCAATAGTTGCAATCCGCACCGGTCTCGGCGCGGTGTACGCAGGCAACGTATCCGCGCTTTTGTACAGCTTTACAGGCGGCGTCGTTTCGATGACTATATCCTCGGTTCTCATGTACGCCGTATATCCGCGCATATCGGTTATGTCCGTATCCGTACTCGCGGCAGTGGCGCACAATATCACCCAGAACGCGGTATTCGTACTGCTTTCGGGCACGACGCTGACCTTCGGATATATGCCCTACCTCATGCTTATCGGCGTGGTTTCCGGCGCGATTGTCGGCGGAGTTACCATGCTGGTGTTCAAAAAAGTGCCGCAGAGCGTGTTTGAAAGAATGCTCGGCAAAAAAGCGGAAAAACTGCCCGAATAGGCGTTTTCATAAATTCAAAAAAATTTTAAAGGAGTATATACAGTTGAAAGCAGTAAAAGGAAAATACTACTTCGGCGGTATTCACCCGCGCGGTATGAAATTAAACGCGGCAGCCGCCCTCGAAGTATTCCCCGACCCTGAAACGGTTGCAATTTCAACCTTGCAGTCGTTCGGCAAGCCTGCAATTCCCGCCGTCAAGGTCGGGCAGGCGGTCAAGGAAGGCGAAGTAATTGCAAAAGCCGACGGGCCGATTTCTTCAGACGTATTCGCAAGCATAAGCGGTACGGTAAAAGAAATTAAGGATATTTCGGGCGACAAAGGCAACGAAACGCACATCGTAATCGAGTCCGACGGACGCAAGGAAAAAAGCTATCTTCCCCCTCTGACCGAACCCGATGCGGAGGCAATCGTGACGAGATTGCGCGATGCGGGTATCGTCGGACTGGGCGGCGCGGGCTTCCCCACGGCGGTCAAAGCGACGCCTAAATCGCCCGTAGACACGCTTATCGTCAACGGCGCGGAGTGCGAGCCGTATCTCACGTGCGACCACCGTCTCATGCTCGAAAAGACGGAGGAAATAGCGCGAGGCGCAAGATACCTTGCCAAGGCGCTCGGCGTTAAGAAAATAATTATCGGCATCGAGGCGAACAAGCCCGACGCGATAAAGGCTTTCGAGAGCTTCGACGATATTCTGCCCGTTATCCTTAAAAAGCAGTATCCCATGGGCGGCGAAAAACAGCTTATCTACGTGGCGACAGGCAGGAGGGTTCCCCTTAAAAAGCTGCCCGCCGACGTCGGCGTAATAGTCCAGAACGTAGGCACCTGCTTTGCGGTATGCGAGGCGATAGAGCTGGGCAAGCCCCTCTATGAAAGAGCGCTGACGGTTTCGGGCAAGTCGGTTGCCAACCCCAAAAACCTTTGGGTAAAGGTCGGCACCCCCGTGCAGAGCATTATAGACTTCTGCGGCGGCGAAAGTCAGGCGCCCAAGAAGGCGGTGCTCGGCGGACCCATGACGGGAACGGCGCTTGCAAGCTACGACGCATACACGCACAAGACGACCGCGGGAATTTTACTTCTTTCCAAGGACGAGGCTGCTGCGGACGAGCCTACGCCCTGCATCAACTGCGGTAAGTGCGCGGACGTTTGCCCCATGCACCTTATGCCCATGAATACGGCGTTCTATTCGGCGGCGGGCGACTTCGAGTCGGCTGAAAAGTACGGAAACGCGCAGGCGTGCATCGAATGCGGAGCGTGCGAATATATCTGCCCCGCAAAGCGTCCCCTTATTCAGGCGATAAGAAAGACCAAGTCGGCGTTGAAGCAAGCCCCTGCAAAAGAGGTAGTGCGCGACGTTGCGGGCAAGCCGCTTGAAGAGATAGACGGCAAGCCCGTTGAAGAGGCTGCGCCCGACAACCTTAAAAACAAGGAGGAAAACAATGGATAATTCGATAGTGGTTTCCACACCTCCCCACGTTAAATCGAAGCGCACCACGCGC
The DNA here is from genome assembly GCA_910576655.1 of uncultured Christensenella sp. GTDB lineage: Bacteria > Bacillota > Clostridia > Christensenellales > Borkfalkiaceae > Coproplasma. The sequence goes on along the minus strand of CAJTJC010000018.1, from coordinate 10,128 downwards.
GGCATAATGATTGACGTGTGCATCGCCCTCGCCCCTGCGGCTATCGCGGGCTGCGTATTCTTCGGCTGGCAGGCGCTTTTAATAATACTTATGTCGGTATTTGCGTGCGCGGCGACGGAATTCGTTTATTACTTTATACTGAACAAGGGCTTTGCTCATAAATGTGCAGACGCTAAGGCGGTATGCATACGCTTTATAAAGCAGTTTGATTTTACCTCAGTCGTAACGGGTCTTATACTCGCACTCATACTTCCGACCACCGATAAATGGTACGAGGTTTTCTACGAGGTTATAATAGGCGCGATATTCGCGATTGCCATTACGAAAATGCTTTTCGGCGGCACGGGCAAAAACCTCGTCAATCCCGCGGCGGCAGGACGCGTGTTTATGTTTATCAGCTTTTCTGTAGTGACGTACGTAACCTGCAATATAGACTACGTCGGCGATAGCGGCGTTCTCGAAACGGGCGCGACGAACCTGTCCACTCTGCTCGGCGCGAACGCGTCAAGCACGGAAGGTCTGCTCGACCTGTTCCTCGGCACCGGCATTAAAGGCTGCATAGGCGAAACCAGCGCGCTTGCACTGCTTATCGGCTACGTTTACCTTTCGGCAAGACAGGTAATCAAATGGTGGCAGCCCCTGCTCTTCATAGCGGTATTCGGATTTACCGCGGTATTGATGTCAGGCTTCAGCTACGAAAGCGGATACAAATTCGATATAGAGCTTTTCCTGCCCCACGTTCTCTCCGGCGGCGTGCTGTTCGGCGCGATATTCATGTTCACCGATTACTCGACCTCGCCCAAGGGCGTCTACGGACAGCTTTTCTACTATGTAGTAGCGGCTCTTCTCGTAGCGATACTGAGATACTTCACAAAGGCGGAAATAACCTCGTTCGTAATTCTTCTTATGAACCTCGTCGTTCCCCTTATCGACAAATACTTTATCAGAAAGCCTTTCGGCTATAAAAAAGCAAAAAAGGAGGGCAAATAAGTGACTTGTAAACAGTTTTTCAAAAGCACTGCGTTTAAGTGCATAATTACTCTTCTTTGCGTGCTTTTAATAAGCGGGGTATTCCTTACTCTTGCATACGGCTTTTTAGAGGTTACCGACGAAGAAAAGTTTAACAGAAAGGTCGGCAATCTTTATTCCGACGGCGCGTCCGTAACAACCGAAGACCGCAATATAGAGTCGACAAAGGTAGGCTCTTCGACCATGGAAAAGCTTTGGTTTATTCCCGAAAAGAACGATTACCTCGTTCAGGTTTCGTCAAAGGGCAGAGACGGCGCGATAGTAACCTGGGTTATAGTCGAAATGGACTCGACGAATAAAAAGGTCGAAGGCGTGGGCACGGTACTCGTTTACGACAAGGTCGCTTCCGAATACGCCGACAAAATCCCCGGCTGGAACACCAACATCGAAAACTTCTCGAAGGACTATAAAGACGGCATAGTATATGCTTACGGCACTAAGGGCGACCCCATGTATATCAATACGGGCGCGTCAATCTCGTTTACCACAATCAGCAACAGCGTAAACGACGCAATAACCTTTGTCAAGGCTTATGCGAGCGGCGGCAGCATTGAAAAATCGCCCCTGGAAGATTTCCTTTATACCGAGAATATCGATATTAATTCAATGGAAATACCCACGCTTGAAGACGGCAAAGTGACGTACACAATCAAAACGAAGGGCTACGGAGCCTCCGACCCGTTCACTATTACCGTCGTCGTCAACAGCGAGAAAAAGATTGAAAGCTTTACCGTTGACGCCACCGGCGCAAACAACGGTTACGAAAGCATGATGCCCGACGTTGAAAACATCTTCAAGGGCAAAGACCTATCCTACTTCACCGGTCTGTACGGCGAAGATATGGAATACAAGGGCGTTGCAAGCTTCGACGATACGACTATAACAACCGGCGCTTCTAACGCAAACGTCGCTTCTAACTCGACCTATCTTTGTATGTACGCGGGCGCGTTCGCCACGGCTAACTACGAAAACTCGCTCAAACTCAACGTAAAATATACCGAGCTTATCAATACCGACGCAACAACGATTACGGCAGTTGCAGACGGCAAAGTGACGTATACAATCAAAACGAAGGGCTACGGAGCCTCCGACCCGTTCACTATTACCGTCGTCGTCAACAGCGAGAAAAAGATTGAAAGCTTTACCGTTGACGCCACCGGCGCAAACAACGGTTACGAAAGCATGATGCCCGACGTTGAAAACATCTTCAAGGGCAAAGACCTATCCTACTTCACCGGTCTGTACGGCGAAGATATGGAATACAAGGGCGTTGCAAGCTTCGACGGTACGACTATAACAACCGGCGCTTCTAACGCAAACGTCGCTTCTAACTCGACCTATCTTTGTATGTACGCGGGCGCTTACGCTACGGCGAACTACGACGTAGCATTATCTATGGGAGGCAGTGCAAATGAATAAGTACAAAAATTACACCTTAGACGGACTTATCTTCCAGAACCCCACGTTTATACTCGTTTTGGGTACCTGCCCCACCCTCGGACTTATCAACTCGGCGTTTTCGGCTATGGGTATGGGTCTTACCGTTTTGATAGTGCTTACGCTTTCAAACGTTATTATTTCGTCACTGAGAAAGGTTATACCCAACGAAGTGCGTATTCCCTGCTATATCGTAATAATAGCGACGCTGGTTACGTTCATAAGAATGTTCCTTGAAAAATTCATTCCGTCGCTGTACGACAGTTTAGGCACTTTCCTTGCTTTGATAGTCGTTAACTGCATAATCTTAGGCAGAGCGGAAGCGTTTGCAAACAAGCATACCGTTTTGGAATCGACCGTAGACGGCGTTGCAAACGGACTTGGTTTTACGGCAGCTCTTACGATAATGGGCGTTATATGCGAATTCTTCGGAAAAGGCTCGCTGTTCGGCTTACAGATAATGAATTTCAAAATCAGTATGCTTACAAGCCCGGCAGGCTCGTTTATGATTTACGGTCTTTGCATTGCGGTATTCACTTATATCGTAGACGGCGCGGTTCGCGCCAAGAGAGTAAAAGCAAACAAGCTTGCGCGTGAAAATATGTTGAAGGAGGGAGTTTAATTTATGGGTACGTTTATTGCCATAGTACTTTCGGCGGTACTGACGGATAACTTTATTACCAACAAAACCTACGGTATATGCCCCTTCCTCGGCGTATCGAAAAAGACTTCGTCGGCGACGGGAATGGGAATTGCGGTAACGCTTGTAATGATTCTTGCAACGCTTGTGACCTATCCCATTTACACTTACGTAATGGTCCCGCTGCACTTTGACTTTTTGGAAATTATCTTCTTCATATTTATAATAGCTTCGCTCGTGCAAATGCTCGAAGTAATATTAAAGAAAATTTCCCCCACGCTTTACAATGCAATGGGCGTATATCTCCCCCTCATTACCACCAACTGCGCCGTTCTCGGCGTAACCGAAACGGTTATCGGCGATATGTCGAAAATACTCGGCGAGGGCGTTGCAATGAATATGGGCTGGGCGCTTCTGTACGCGCTGTTCGCGGGACTCGGCTTCACTCTCGTTATGATTATAATGAGCGGTATGCGCGAAAGACTTAACTACTATAAACTGCCCAAAGCCGTTGCGGGCTTCCCCATTGCAATGATTACCGCAGGCTTTATATGTATGGCGTTTACGGTATTTACGCAAATCAGCATTTAAGGAGGCAGAGCAATGAATTTACTGAATATTACTTCTCAGACCTGGATAACTATAGGAATAGTTGCGGGTATATTTGCAGGCTCGGCACTCATTATCGGCGCGTTAATTCTTTTGATAGGCAAATTTTTCAAGGTTGACGTGGACGAGAAAATTACCAAAATATTGAATAACCTTGCGGGAGCTAACTGCGGCGGCTGCGGCTGTTCGGGTTGCAGCGGATTTGCGCAGAAGCTTGCGCACGGCGGCGCTCAGCTTACCGACTGCCACGTTACCTCGCCCGAAAAGAAGGCGGAAATCGCCGCTCTGCTCGGGATAGAGCTTAAAGACGAAGAACCGACCGTAGCAGTGGTTCACTGCATGGGCGGCGCGGCAAATGCGGTAGACAAATTCGAGTACAAGGGCAACCCCACCTGCGCGGCAAACGCGGCGCTTTACGGCGGTAACAAGGCGTGCTCGTACGCTTGCCTCGGCTGCGGCGACTGCAAGGCGGTCTGCCCCGAAAACGCAATCTCGGTCGAGGGCAGAATTTCCCAGGTGGACCCCGACAGGTGCATTTCCTGCGGCGCTTGCATAGAGGCGTGCCCCAAAGACATAATCGACCGTATCCCCGCTTCCGCCCCCGTTTACGTGGCTTGCTCGTCCAAGTGCAAGGGCAAAGAGGTTACGGGCGTTTGCAAGGTGGGCTGCATAGCCTGCGGAATATGCGCAAAGGTTTGTCCCCACAGCGCGATTACCATGAAGGACAATCTGCCCCAAATCGATTATACCAAGTGTACTGGTTGCCTTACCTGCGTTGAAAAGTGCCCCAGAAAAATTATAATAAGCCGCAAGGTCGTTGCGGAGGAAACCCCGACTGAGGCTCAGTCTTAAAATAAAAAACAACCCGACTTTAGGGTGTGTTCCATAGGGAATTTACAAAAAACTAAATTTTAATCGGAATACACCTTATAAGAGCGAGTCAAAACAAAGAGCATAGCTTTAGCATAAGCTATGCTCTTTGTTTTATGTTCTTTTTTTAGACTCGTCTAATCGTTTAAAAAGATGAGACAATAAACTTAACAAATCAAGACAATCCTTTTCAGAGAATAAGCCCGCTTCTTTTAAGTCCGATATCTCCTCATGGCTTACTACATTTCGTCCTCCACAAACGGCACCCATTGATAAAAACTTTTGTCCTTCTTCTATGTTTTCAATGGTCTGTATATCAAACAACTGTCCGTTTGGACGATATTTGTGATTAGCCGTGGTTTCTAATACTGCATCTTTACCAAATGCCTTGGATACAATTGCCCGATCTTCTGATTCCGATATATTAGCTTTTTCTTTAACTGCATTTTTATAGCGTTTCATTGCTTCATAAAAAGCTTGATAATAATTCTTGTCTTTATAATATTTCTCTGCCGCATCTCTGATTTGCTCATGTAATAGGCGATAATGATAATATGTATAAGGCGGTATAAGATCGTAAACGTTTTTTACTACACTTGTAAAATCTTCATCGCTCAATTCAGGCTTGTCGGAAATTCTATCCACTAAATCTTGTAATTTAGGTTTGACTTCTTGTGGAACATGTTCAAACCAATCGCGGATATTAACACCAGATCTCGTAGTCGTTTTCGTGGTTTTGGCTTCTTTTCTTTTTTTACTCCAATCACGCGCAACGTAACGTATAATTTTATATAAATAATCTTTTAACTGCTCAGCTTCCAATAAATCCCAACTAATGGATTGCCTATCTGTTGCTATAAGGTCTTTATCAAATTCATCTAAGAAATCGGCTTCAATCCATCCGGAAATATATGAGAAAACGTATCCTGCCTCTGGAACTCCAAAAAAACCTGCAACATTGGCTAATCTTCCGTTTACATATAATGTAATTCCTCTTAAAGACTGATCCATTGGTTTTTTTGTTGATAAAATTTTCCCTTTCAAACAATTTTTATACTGATACTCATCGTCAATTTCTTTTACGATTGACTCAATATCCCATTCAAATTCTTTACTAATACCACTATATTGTAATTCCTTTGTTAAATTGATCTCTTCAGTATCGTTTCTTTTAATTTTAACAATAAAACTTTTTTCATCAAAACAATTAAATAATTTTGACAAAGAGACGGCTGTTGCATTTAAATCAAAAGAAGTCTTTCTGGATAAATTATATAACGTAATAGTTGTTCCTTTTTCTTCTATATTATCTTTTCTGATACGCTTATATGTCGGATAATATGTACCAGATGATTCGCCTAAGATACTATCCCAGTCCATTGTAAATTGAGTTTTCAGTTCTTCTCCGGATTTAGTTGTTTCAATGGTTATTGTTTTGCCAATACCGAACAATGCAAGTTTCCCCAAGCCCTTTTTTCCGGTTATTTTCCTTCCACTTGAGTTGGTACGACTTGAATCCGTATCTCTTCTTTTGCGTCCTATTACTAAGAAATTCTCTTTTACCTCTTCGTAAGACATTCCGTCGCCATTATCTCTAATTATTATGCGTTTATCGTTTGACACGTTATCATATAGCATTACCGTAACTTCTGTAGCATCTGCATCATAAGCATTTGCGACAAGTTCCGCTAACGCATACGGCAGTTGAGAATACATTTTGATTCCTAAATGCTCTATAGTGCGAGGATCAAATTTTAATTGCAACTTTTCTTCTGTCATCACTATTTCTCCTTATCTTATAGTTGAATATTATGCACGGTAAGATGCTGCAAAATTGACGTTCCAATAATTTCACCTAAACGGACAGGAACAGCATTCCCAATGTGTCTTGCAACATCCCTCATACAATAATCTTTAATATCGGATGGAAAGAATTGGTATTCTTTAGGGAAAGTTTGTAATAGCGCACCCTCTCGAAGAGTTAACGCTCTATCTTGTTCTGGATGCCCATATCGACCCGTCCCGTAACAAAAGAACTGAGTGGTCATTGTTGGGCCAATCTTATCCCAAGTCATTCGTCCGTAAACTGATGTGTATGTTTGTCCCGAATCCTGCCTATGGCATTTACACCTAAGTTCCTCCGGCCAATCCTTCCAAGTCCCTCCCGGAACAGACGCTTGTATTCTCTGTAAGTTTAATGGAGAAAGACTTGCCGCTCGATGTAAATGATCTGTTGGACAAGTTTTCCCTGCCGCAACCTTTGGTAAGTTTTCTATAGCGGACCTTATAGTAACTTTTTTCCTATCATGCGTTGGTGGAAGCAAATGAATTTCGCCAAGACGAGACGCCAATAAAACAAATCGATGTCGATTTTGGGGGATTCCATAATCAGGACAATATACAACTTGACCACCATCCGTATAATACCCTTGTTCATGTAGAGCAGCTACAAATGACTTAAAAACATTGGAATTCCGAATTTCGGGAACATTCTCCATAGATACTATAACCGGATTAACTTCTTTTACAAGTCTTTCAAACTCCGATAATAGATCATACTTTTCATCCAACTCGCGCGATGAATCCTTGAATCTTTTATAACTCATTGTTGAAAATGGCTGACACGGGGCACAACCGACCAAAATTTTTTCAGTTCCGTCAGCATAACAAGCGTTAATTTCTTCGCCATTCACTTCTCTGATATTGCGACAATGAAACGCAGTTTTATTATTGGTTACATATGTAAATTCACAAGTTTTATCATTGTCAAAACCGGCAACGACATTAAGTCCAGCTTGTTTCAACCCACACGTCAGTCCACCGACACCGCAAAACAAGTCTACTACTTCAAATGGCATATTAGTTTCCTCCTGACAATAATGATACAACCTGTACTTTTGTTAAAATAGAAATATCAACTATATTATTACTAATGGCATCATTTAGAATGATTTTTATATCGCACGGATCAAGCTTAGGGTAATACGTGTTGCAATAAGCCCTTAGCTTTTTGATTTCACTTATAATTTCTTTCAACCAAGGTGATTCATTATGGAGAAACCAGATACCATTATCAATATCAACCAAAATCAAATGAGTTTCGGTATTTTCCAAACGTGCAATTTCATTATCAGACAGAAAAAATGTGCCGCTTTTAATGTTTTTTATTTCCAGCCCGACATCTAAAAACCGAATATCATATCCATAAGTCTTGTTGTTAGCAACGTCAAAAAAATCGGCGTTTTTTACAAAGCCCAAACTTGTTAAAAACGAAATGAAATATTTTTCGGCTTTCCTTCCACTGCGGATTTTTCTAGCCGATTCATTAGCCGTTCCCGATATCCGTCTAACATTGTAACTGTGTGCAATATTTTCTGCTGTCGGCAATTCATGTCTTAAATGTTCTGCAGAAAAATCGGCAATTACCTGATTATCTTTAACTTCATTCAATAAAATTAAATTATCGTCATCTTGCAAAATAATTGAATTACTGAACTCAAACAGAACAGGTAAAGCTGCTTTTAAAAAACCTTTCTTCAAATAAGAGCTTCTACCTGTTGAAGTATAGAACTCTTCCAATTCTACATATAGAATACTATCAGCATCTCTTATATCCGGTTCCAAACTTCTGATTTCTAAAATCAATGATTTTGTAACTTCGGCGGAGCCCATAAATTCAAGCAGGTATTTAACCGCATTCGTGTAAGAGGTGGCTGTGCCTGTTTCCGAAGGAAATCGTTGTTGACAATATGTTTTGAATTGTGAGATAAACTCATCTATTAACATTATTGATGCTCCGTTTATAGCATTAAAATTTGCTCGTTTAAGTGTAGAATGTTTTGAATTACTTTTTCACACACCGTATTCCCGGCTTGTTTGTATCGTTCTCGTTCGGGAACGGCATCGGGGAATGTAAACGTTATCGGAAATCCTTGCAATGCCAAGCATTCGGCAGGTGTTATATTGCGTATCCCGAAGTTGTCTTTTATAATCGGCACGCGATTAGGATATGTTCCCATATTGGCTTTGAGAGTAAAGGCAATGCCGTCTTTACTTGATTGAATACCCCAATCGGAGAAACGGTATAATTGTTTGATATCAGTTATTGCTTTTTGTAGTCTTGCATATTTAGGCTCTTCGGGCGAATAGTAGTAACGATCCTCGACTTTAACCGAAGTATCGATAATATTGGTAATCCTCTTTTCGAGTGGCACTTTCTCGGGGAAACGAAAACTATCGCAAGCCGCTTTGTCTTTGAAAGCCACTATGTATGTTCTCGTTCTATGCTGCGGGATACTGTAATCGCAAGCATCGGCTATGATATAGCGAATATAGTAGCTGCGTCCCGCAAACTCGTTGTGGATTACATTAAAGGTTTTGCCGTTGTCGTGTTCTGTTAAGTTCGCCACATTTTCCAAGAACACAATTTGCGGCTGTTTGGCATCTATAACTTTTCCCACTTCAAAGAATAGATTGCCGCGCTCGTCGTTAAAACCTTTTTGCTTGCCGCAAACCGAAAACGGTTGACACGGAAATCCCGCCGTAACGATATCGCAATCGGGAATAGACGATTTATCAACGGAGCGAATATCGGCTTCGACTAAATCGACATTCGGAAAATTATGCCGATAAGTCATACAGGCGAATTTGTCGTTATCGTTCGCCCAAACGATTTCGTGTCCGGCTAGTTCGAAAGCAAGATCTATACCGCCTATTCCGCAAAAGAGACTACATACGCGCATATTATTTTTTCAACTTAAAGCGGAATTGTAAAGCAAACTTCATATAATACTTGCCGTCGGCTTTTTTGTAAATCGACATATAATCGTGTCTACTGCAAGAAGGGGCTTCAAATCTTAACTTATCGACCAAGAAGTCCTTAAATTCATCGGCAATGCAAGAGTGGAAAGCTACGACATCTCCGTCGCGTTTGACTACGATATAGCCGCCGCTCACATCGGATTTACCATTCCAAGGTTTGGAAAAACGCAATCCCGTGAACATAGCATAAAGCAGATTTGCAACTTTCAAATGGTATGTATCGTACAAATCGCCGAATCCGTAACCTATAACGTCTTTATCGGCAAGATAGCGAATAGATTCGTCCACGGAAGTGTCCGTTCCCGATTTGTTATAATAATAGTATTTCAACATTTCGGCAACGATTAAAGGTGTTTCCAAACCGCCGCATCGCACTAAATTTTGTCCTGCGGCTTGCTTTGCGGTTTGAACGAATTTCACATCGATTCCGCAAGATTTCAAATAATTCATACGCTCGCTCGTCGCAACATCACGACAAACAATGCCTTTGCGAACGACTTCCTTATAAAGAGAATTGAATCGAATCATAATTCCGTCGTTCATATCGCCAATCAATTCATATTCGAAGTTTGTATTATCTCCGCTTGCATTGAAAAGCGTAGAAGCGGCATCAATATCCGATTTGCAGGAGAAACCCATAATCTGATCGACGCCCGCGCAAAAGAAAAACGATTATTTCGGCGGAACGAAAGATATCGTCCTCGACACACGCGATTATCGCT
>CAJTJC010000017.1 GCA_910576655.1 uncultured Christensenella sp. | reverse complement strand
ATTCAATTTATAAATAAAATTTATCTTATTATTGCGTGTTCAAAATATCGTTCTTGAAATCTGACTTTCGCCTCTATTTCATCGTCGGTGCAATTTTGATTTTCCGGAACAACTATCAATTTATCGTCATTTTCAGACAACCGCTTAATAACGGCAATACATTTGCCTTCAAATTCTTCAACAGGATATTCAACGCCCAACAAATAGCAATCGATTTCCTCATTATCCCCGCCGATTGTATCTGGAATAAAGCCGTAATTAACCTCGTATGTTATGTTTTTATGTTCAGGGTGTTTAGAGCCCAAAGGTCTGTCAATTTTTATTTTTACAATTTTATTTATAAATTGAATAGAAAGCATTTACTTGCCTTAAATCGCTATAATTGCTTGCAAATATTGAAAATAAGCTCGGGAATTAGTTTTTTTCTTCCGTTGTTATATTTTAAATTGAGTTCCTCATTTCTACCTATCAACGGATTGCTTACGGCAGAGTTATCTGAAACAACAAGCAACGCGATTGCGGGAATTTCAAGTAAATCAGCCATCAGATAAAACGAACTTGTTTCCATTTCGATTAAATCTGTATCAAAGCTTTTAATTTTGTCTAAATGCGAATATTCCAAAGCTATTGAATCCGTACAAAAAACAGCTGCCTTTTTCAGTTTAATTCCGCAATCGTCTGCCAAGGCGATAACGTTATCTACAAAACTCATTTGAGGGTACACTTTTTCAAAAAGTACAAAGTCCGACAATTTATCTTTTAAATACGTATTAGCAAATACACCTGAAACGCTGTACGACGGAGTATACAAATCCCCTATTTCGATACCTTCTTTAAGCGCCCCTACGGCACCTATAAAAATCAGCTTTTTAAATTTAAGTTCGGCACATATTGCTAAATGGTCAATCAAATTGCTTGCAGACGAAGAAATCTGTATCCACGCAATTTTCAGGTCGTCGCGTTCTACTAAATATCCCGAAATGTAAGAATGAGCTGTTAACACCGTAACTTTAAATGCTTTATCATCTAATAATTTCGTCGGTTTCCAACCCGGCGCAACAATTAAAGCGTCATACAAAACTGAAGAATCTAACCCAAAAGTTTGAAACGCCATATCAGTTGAATTATATTTTTGCATATTGTGCAAAATTTCTTTCATTCTATTCTTCATAGGTGCTAACCCTCCCTTTTAACACAATTTGCGGTGTAAGAAAAAAGTCGGACAAGCCGACCGTCTGGAGCAGGTGACGGGAGTCGAACCCGCCGAAATCAGCTTGGGAAGCTGACGCCATACCGATAGGCGACACCTGCATTACGTATATAATATAACACAACTAGTAAAAAAAGAAAAGCATTAGAGAATTATTTTTCAAATTAGTTTAAAAATTTTTTTATTTGGGTACAACTTAGTCGGAGGCATAAAATGAATCCTATAAAAGAGAAATCAAAAAGTTTGGAAAAATGCTTTTTACCGCTGAAAAAAATGTATCCGAAAAGCTACAATAAGGAAAAAACGTCGCCCTATACAAAAACCAGAGTAATTCTTATGAACGGCACGGAATTTGAATCGCAATGGTTTATGCACAATTTTGCCCGTCATTGCGACGTTCCCGAAATTCTTAGCACGCTGGCAATCGTGCGCAGGCAAGAGCAACAGCAGCAAAAACGCATAAGCTGTTTAAAACCCATAAACGAAAGCATTTTGGAAACTACTATTGCTTATGAGCAGCTTGCAATCGACCTTACCGCAGTTCTTGCACGCCATGATAATGACAAAGCAAATATACAGGCGCTGAATTTCGCGCTTTTAGAGGATTTCGACCACTTATACCGCTTTGCCAATCTGCTGAAAACCGACAAAAATATCGACGCGGCAAAGCTGGTCGGAAAATACACTGAAATTATGCCCGGCCGCCCTACCGTTGCCGAACACCGCTATCCTTCCGACGACGTTTCGCCACACATGGACGCCGAAAAGGCAGATTTATACAGCAAGCTTGTTGCAAGCACGATAACCGCTGCCGAACAGCAGACAATGAACTATTATATGAATATCGCGCAGTGGTATAAAAATGATTTAGGCAGAAAACTTTATGCAGAAATCGCTATGATTGAAGAAGCTCACGTTACGCAGTACGAAAGTCTTAAAGACCCTAATATGACGTGGCTTGAACAGTGGGTTATGCACGAATACTGCGAATGTTGGCTCTACTATTCCGCAATGCAGGACGAAAGCGACGAGTATATTAAAAAAATTTGGAAAGACCATTACAAAATGGAAGTTTCACACTTAAAAGCTGCCGCAAGACTGCTGAAAAAATATGAAAACAGAACATTTGAATCGCTTTGCGGAAACGGGGAATTCCCCAAGCTTTTAAAGCTTGGCGGCAATAAAGAATATATAAGAAAAGTTTTAGCCGATACCGTTCAGTATACCGCGGACAATACTAAAGTAATACGCGATTTTAAAGAGATAAAGAAAATCCCAGACAATCACCGATACTTCGATTACCAAAAATATATGTCAGGTAATCCCGAAAAGAACCCCTCCCACCTCGTTATACAAAAAGCTATAGACAGGCTTGGAAAAGATTTCCGTTACGAGGACAGCGAGCATCCTATTAAAGAATTGCGTTCTCGCAAGGTAGATAACGTAAAGGTTGCAAGAACGAAAAAATAATTTAAAAAATGCACGATATAAAAATACTCTTGAACTGTTTGTTCAAGAGTATTTTTATTTTTTTAAATTTCGTATATGATAGAAACAGGTCCGTCATTGAACTGCTCTATTTTCATATCGGCGCCGAATACGCCCAATTTGACCGGGACGCCTGTTTCACGCAGCTTTTGCGCGGTAAGCTTATACAGCATTTCGGCGCGTTCAGGCCGCTCTGCCCCCGAAAAATTCGGTCTGTTCCCGCGCGAGCAATCGGCACAAAGAGTAAACTGAGACACAAGCAAAATCTCTCCGCCAACGTCTTTGACGGACAAATTCATTTTTCCCTGCGTATCTTCAAAAATGCGCAGCCGCGAAAGCTTATTCGCTAAGACCTCGCACTTCTCTTCGCTGTCCCCGACCTTTATACCGAGATAAACCGTAAGCCCACCCGATATTTCGGAAATTAATTTGCCGTCGACCTTTAGTACGGTACGACCGACGCGCTGCACAACTGCATACATTTAATTATTTGCCGACCCTCGACATATATTCGCCCGTGCGGGTATCGATACGGATAATTTCACCCTCTTCGACAAACATAGGCACCTGAATGGTAGCGCCCGTTTCAACGACTGCATTCTTCAATGCATTTGTTGCGGTATTACCCTTCACTCCGGGCTCGCACTCTGTAATTTTCAGTTCAACAAAGTTTTCGGGTTCAACCGAGAAAGCCGTTCCTTTAAGGAATTTGATTGTTACCGTATCGTTCTCTTTAATGTATTTGAGCGCATCTTCAACCTGTCCGAGATTGAGCGTAATCATATCAAACGAATCGGGGTCCATAAAATAATAGAACTCGCCGTCGGTATAAGAATAGCTCATTTTTTTGGTTTCAACCTGAGCCGTCTCAAGCTTTGCCGTGGGGTTGAACGTAATATCTGAAAGCACCTGCCCCGTAACTACGTTTTTTAGCGTTGCTCTTACGAACGCCGCGCCTTTACCGGGTTTAACGTGCTGAAACTCGGTAACGGTATAAACGCCTTTACCGTTATACTCAAAAGTTGAGCCCTTTCTGATATCGCCTGCTAAAATTGATGCCATAATATATCTCCTTGTTATTAAACAATTATAAAATTATCAGTTTTTTATCCGAATCGGTAAGACTTATAACTTCGTTATTACAAAGCATTACCGTATCTTCTATTCTTATACCGTATTCGCCCGCCAAATAGACGCCGGGCTCGTCGGAAAACACCATTCCGTTAATAAGCTTGTCCTCGCTTTTAGGGGACAGACGAGGAAATTCGTGAATGTTTAAGCCTATTCCGTGCCCGAGCGAATGAGTAAACAGATTGTCAAGACCGTATTTTTTAAGACAATTCCTTGCAATAGCGTCAGCTTCGCTGCCCGTCATGCCGCTTACAACCTTTTCCTTGACAAGATTATGCGCTTCCAAAACGTGAGCATAAGCTTTTTTAAAGTCGCTATGTTTATTGTCGTCACCGAACAGAACCGTACGGGTGCAATCGGAGCAATATCCGTCTGTTTTACATCCGAAATCTATCAAAATTATATCTCCGAAACGCAATTTTCTCAAACCCGTTTCGTGATGCGGAACGCTTGAATTTTCACCGAAGCCGACAATAGTATCGAAGCTTGCTCCGCTTGCCCCGCCTTGACGCATCAAATACTCCAAAAGAGCTGCTACGTCGTTTTCGGTCATTCCCTCTTTAATCTCGCCCAAAAGCCGTACAAAGGCCTTATCAGTTATATTACAGGCTTTTTTAATGCTGTTTATCTCGTAATCTTCTTTAACTGCCATTGCCTGCGTAAACGCGTCAGAACTGTCCACAACGGAAAGTCCGCAATCAAGCAGTTTTTTATGTTCGAGATAACCGATTTTTTCCAAAGGAACCGCAACCTGCTTATAGGTTTTAAGTAAATCCTCAAGCGGAGAAACAAATTTTTTTACTGCAATTTCAGTCCCGTCAAGAGCACGCTCGGCAGCTTCCAAATATCTCGGGTCGGTATAAAAAACAGACCCGTCTTTATCGGACAAGACGTAACCGAAAGACGACGAAAAACCTGTAAGATACTTGCGTAAATCTTCAGCCTCGGTCAAAACCGCTTCGGCGCCTACAAGATTGTATATTTTTGACGCATTAGTATGAGCCATAGCCCCTCCGACTGTTATTTTATCAAATTTCGCGTTATATGTCAACGCTTCCGTAGATTTGTTTCATTTCAAGCGCATCTTCCGCCTGCGTTCCGGACGACTCGCAAATGATGTACGGTTCAAGCTGCAATTTCTTTAAAGCTATTGCAAGCGGTTGAAATTCGGGTCCGTATTGATTGTCCTCAAAGGTAAGATGCTTTATTTCGCCCTTACCGCCGTACATTATCTTAGAAAAATGAACATGAAAATTCTTCACCCGCTCGAAGCCAAGCTCCGAAATCATATATTCAAGGCGGCAAAGATAATCGTCAACCGTTTTTAAGCTGCCGCCCTCGCGAGCGTTTAGATGTCCGAAATCGACCGCAGGTACAAACACCTTATCGATTTTGCAAAACCGCACCACTTCTTCAAGCGTACCGATTTGTGCGATTTTTCCCATAGTTTCGGGACAGAAATAAAGGTCCTCGTAGCCGTTCAGATAAATATATTCCGCGAGAATTTTTAACCTTTCCTCCGTTTTCACAACGGCTTCTTCTCGGCTTACCTTACCCTGCGCGGCGGGGTGAAACACCACTCTTTTACTGCCGAAAAGCTTTACGAATTTTGCGCTGTTCAGCACGTACCCGTAAGATTTCTGCGCCGCCTCGTCGTCGGGATTTGCGAAGTTGATAAAATACGGGGCGTGTACGCTCAGCTCGACTTCTTCGTCGGCAAACGCTTGCCCTATCTCAATCGCCTTATCCTCCGACATAAGAATTCCCCTGCCGAAAGGATATTCGAAGCAGTCAAGCCCTAAATCCTTACAGAATTTTGCCGCCTGCACCGTATTTTTATAGCCTGCGGCGTAAAAGGATTGACTGTTCCCTGCAGGACCGAATTTTATCACCTATAATTACTCCCGAAAATTAAACTTTTAATTTTGCGCGCTGTAAATCGATTGCAAGCTGTTTTTTAAGCTCGTCAACAGATTCGAATTTCTGCGTATCGCGTAAAAACTCAATAAATTCCACGGTCACGCCCCTTCCGTAAAGCGTCCCGACGAAGCCGTCGAGGAAGACCTCTAAAAGCGCTATGGACTCGTTAAACGTAGGGCGTCCGCCGTAGTTTGCTATACCAATGAACACCTCTTCTCCGACGATACACTGAACCTTATAAACACCCTTTTTGACTTCCACCTTCTCAACGGGATATTTCATATTTATTGTAGGGAAGCCTAACCCTTTGCCGCGGTTAGCGCCTTCGATTACGAAACCCGTTACAGAATAAGGTCTACCGAGAAGCGCACCTGCTTTAACGAGATTTCCGTTCTCGATACAGTTTTTTATCAAGGTCGTGCTTACCTTTTCGCCGACGTATGTAACGTCCTTTACTGACATATACCATACACCGTTTTCCTCATCCTCGGAATAGGTTTTAAGCGTAGAAGATTTAGCCTTCGCGCCGTAGCCGAAACGGAAATCCCTGCCGCTCATATAAGCCTTGATATTAATTTTGCTCTCTATATTTTCAAGAAACTTTCCGGACGAGGTTGCTTTGAAATCGTCCGTGTAATCTATTGCAAGAATAAATTTTACGCCGAACTGCTCTAAAAGTCTCTGCCTTTCTTCAAAATTGCAGACCTGTCTGCCGCCTTTGCCGCCGACAAACATCATTATGCCCAAATCAAGTCCGTTTATTTTGGCTTGAAGCTTAGCCTTTTTTAACAGTTCCGCATGACCGATATGTATCGCGTCGAAACAGCCAAGCACTAATAAGCTTGGAAATGCGTACTCGTCTTCGTTGTACTTGATTACTTCTAACATAGTTTTGTCCTTACCTTTAAAAAATTATCTTTTGATTCGGCAAGCCCGTAAAAAGAGCCGTCCGTATAATAAATTTTATAAGTTCCGTCGGATAAGCCGCATTCTGCGGACAATCCGTTAAATAACCGTTTTGCCTCTGTCGCACTCGGATAAAAGCTTTCAAACGGCAAAACGCTGTCCGTTTCCATTATATAGCGACTTACGTTTTCTTTGTTGAGCATGTCGGTCGGCACCGCGGAAGATATATCGAATACGCCGCTTTTAGTTCTTACAAGCGCGCTCATAATTGCAGCCGTGCCCAACCTCGCACCCAAATCGCGCGCAATAGAACGGATATAAGTTCCTCCGCCGCACTCAATTTCGAAAGAATACGAATTATCGGTTATCTTATTTAATACTTTGATGGAATATATATTTACTTTTTTGGGGGGAAGCGTGAAATCTATTCCCTCGCGCGCAAGCTGATAACCGCGCTTTCCGCAAATACTTTTCGCGCTGTATTTCGGCGGTATCTGCAACACTTCACCCGTAAGATATGGAATTACTCCTTCTATTTCGCCTACTGACGGGATTTTTCCCCCGGTTTCTATAACGGTACCCGTAGTATCGAGAGTGTCGCTGTCACAACCGAAAACAAAAGTCGCTACGTATCTCTTCTTTTTACTTAGAAAATAGTCAAACAAGCGTGCTGCGTTGCCAATCGCAACGGGAAGAACTCCGCTTGCCATAGGGTCAAGCGTTCCCAAATGACCGCACGGCGTACCCGTCAACTTTTTTATAATATTGACTTCTCTTGCAGAGCTTACGCCCTCTGTCTTATTTACTGTAATGAAACCGGTCATATATTCTGATATACGGCGTAGGTGATTTTTTCTATTACTTCTTCAAGCTCACCCGTAATCATACATCCGCTAGCAAATATGTGTCCACCGCCGCCAAACGTTGCGGCAACAGCGTTAACGTTTACTTTGCCATTGCTTCTGAATGAAATTTTATACTGCCTCTTCTTTACTTCAAGCATGGAAACGGAAACCTCCACGCCGTCGATAGTAAGCGGAAAATCGACAAATCCTTCGGTAATGCTTCCGTCAACGGAATTCCCTCCGAAATATTCAAGCTTAACCGTTATAAGCGCAAGCCTGTCGTCGAGAGCGAAACGCATTTCGTTAATAACCTTACCGAAAAGCATCGCCTTAAACTTCGTTTTACGCAAAAACATTTCGTAATTGATATTACTTGAATTTGCACCGCACTTACTCAGTAGCGCCGCTGTTTCAAAGGTTTTACCCGTAACGTCAATGTGTGAAAAATTTCCACTGTCGGTAATAAGTCCGAGCATAAGAAAATTTGCAATTTCCTTATCGATTTCGTACCCGCCTCCTGTCAGTAATTCCGTGACTATTTGACACGTAGCCGGACACTGAACAACGCAGTTACACGAAGCGAATTTTTTGTTTGATACGTGATGGTCGATATTAATGGTCTTTCCTTTAAACGACGTAAACGCATTTGCAAAAACCCCGATACGGCTTACGTCTGAACAGTCGACACAGATAAAAGTATCGAACTCGATTTTCGGTATACTTCTTTTAATCGACGATATTCCTTCTATAAACCCGTATTTTTCAGGTATGGTATCGTCGCAACACGCTACCGCAACCTTTCCTGCATTATTTAGCGCCGCCGCAAGCGCAAGTCCCGAGCCGAGAGTATCCCCATCGGGTTTTGCATGGCAGAACACGGCAATTTTTTTTGCGTTATCGAGTTGTTTTAAAGCTTCCGATATACTGCTATTCGTCATTACTTAAATCTTCGAGTATTCTGTCTATCTTAGAGCCGTGCTCCATACTTTCGTCAAGTATAAACCGCAATTCCGGAACGGTACGCAAGCGCATTACCATTGCAAGCTCGTGACGGATATACCCTGCATTCTGTTTTATTATTTCAAAGCTCGACTGCCTTTTTTCTTCGTTGACGTCAAAAATGCTAATATATATTTTAGCGCTTTTCAAATCAGGCGCAACGTCTGATTCGGTTACGCTGATTATTGCGCTTAACTCGGGATATTTATTTTTAAGCTTCTGCGAAATAACCGAAGATATTTCCTTCTGAAATTCGCCCGACAAGCGTTTCCCTCTGTTATTTTTCATAAAACCACCTTAACCGACAACTTGCTCAATCATATAACATTCTATTATATCGCCGATTTTAATATCGTTAAAGCCTTCAATAGCGCAACCGCATTCAAAGCCGAACGAAACTTCTTTAACGTCGTCCTTGAAGCGTTTAAGCTGTTGCACGTTGCCCTCTACGACGAGTACGTCTTCACGGTAAATGCGCAGCTTGCCGCCCCTGACAATCTTTCCGTCAAGCACGTAGCAACCCGCAATATTGCCCACGCCGGTAATTTTGAAGGTCTGACGAACCTCGCATTTACCGAGGTACACCTCATGATACTTGGGTGCAAGCATACCCTTTAAGGCAGCTTCCATATCGTCAAGTAAATCGTATATTATGCGGTAGCTTCTTACGTCAACCTTACTTCTTTCGGCAAGAGTTTTTGCCTTGGCGTCGGGGCGTACGTTAAAGCCGAGTATAATCGCGTTGGACGAGTCGGCAAGCATTACGTCGGTTTCGGTAATCGCACCTGCGCCGCTATGAATAACCTTGACCTGTACTTCTTCGTTCGAAAGCTTGACAACCGACTGTTTAACTGCTTCGACGGAGCCCTGAACGTCGCCCTTAATAATAAGATTGAGAGTTTTAAGATTGCCCTCGGCAATCATGCCGAACATTTCTTCAAGCGAAACCTTGGAAGCGGACTTAATCATTGCGTCGCTTCTCTTTCTCATTCTTTCGCCCATAACCTCTTTCATAAGTCCCTGAGAAACGGCAAAAATCGAATCGCCGGAGTTGGGTACTTCTTCGAGTCCGAGGACGTTGACCGCCATTGACGGACCCGCCTCTTTGACGGTCTTGCCGCAATCGTCTATCATTGCGCGCACTCTGCCCATTACGGTTCCCGTAATTATATTGTCTCCCGTGCGCAAAGTACCGTTTTGAACGAGTACGGTTGCAACGGGGCCCTTGCCTTTATCGAGACGGGCTTCTATTATAACGCCCCTTGCCTCGCGTGCGGGATTGGCAAGCAGCTCTTTCATTTCCGCCAAAAGCAGCAAGCTTTCAAGTAAGGAATCAATTCCCTCGCCCGTTTTACAAGATATAGGGCAAATAAGCGTATCGCCGCCCCACTCTTCGGGTACGAGTCCGTAATTAGTCAAATCCTGCTTGACCTTATCGAGGTTAGCGCCGACCTTATCCATTTTATTTACGGCAACGATAATGCCTACACCCGCAGCTTTTGCATGATTGATTGCTTCAACCGTCTGAGGCATAACGCCGTCGTCGGCAGCAACCACGAGTATAACGAAATCCGTCACCTGAGCGCCGCGTGCACGCATGGCGGTAAACGCCTCGTGTCCGGGGGTATCTATAAACGTAATGCCCTTTCCGTTCACGCTGACGGTATACGCGCCTATATGCTGCGTAATTCCGCCCGCCTCGCCTGCAACCGCGTTACTTTTGCGGATATGGTCGAGAAGCGAAGTTTTACCATGGTCTACGTGACCCATAACAGTAACTACGGGAGCGCGGGGAACAAGGCTTTCAATCTCTTCAACGGTGTCCGCCTGTTTTTCTATAAGCACTTCTTCCGCAGTTTTTTCGGGCTTATATTCAAGCTCTATTCCCAATCCAGCAGCTAAAAGCGCGGCAGTATCGTAATCGACAGACTCGTTTACGGTCTTCATTACGCCTTCTTTAAACAGGCGTTTGGTTATTTCAACGGCAGAAATGCCAAGCTTCTCCGATAAAGTTTTAATTGCTATTTCGTCCGTAGTAACCACCGCATGTTCTATTTTTATTGTTTGAGAATTAAGCTGCTTTTTGTCTTTTTTTACGCGGAGTTTTCTGTATCCGCTCTTGTTTTCGTCGAAATCGGCAACCGTTGCGCCCTGTTGCTTTTGCAAGGCGCGCTTTGATACTGCGTGCCTCTCTTTTTCGACATACGTTTTGTCGTAAGTCTGCTTCTTCTTATCGGGACCGAAATTCTTAGGCTTGTTAACCTGCGAAGCTGCCGTAGCAGTCTGAGCTGCGGGCGCCGTACCGAATTTCTGCGGACCTAAGGGTCTGGCCGGTCGGTTTGCGTTATTATAATTCGGTGCCGCAGGCTTTACCGGTCCGCGCTGAGGACGCGTATCGCGGTTGACGAACGTTTTATTTTCGGGCTTTGCAACGGGCTTCTCTGGCGGCTGAGGCTTCTGCGTTTCTTTAACCGACTTTTCCTCTGCTTCCTTTTGCGCTTCCAAAGCTTTTTGCTTTTCGGCTTCGGCTATTGCCGCGGCTCTCTCTTCCGCCAGCTTTTCGGCAGCAAGCCTTTCCGCTTCTATTTTCTTTGCAAGCCGTGCATTCTCAAGCTCGGCAAGCTTCTTTAAAATTTCGGAAGCAGACTTTTCTGCCGCGCCGACTTTTTTAATCAGCTCGGGAACAAGTCCGTCAGTTATCAATTTTCCTATGTTTTCTATGTTCTCAAATTTTTTTGCCATATACTATTCACCGCCTTCGGTATACAATTCGTATCCCGATTCTCCGCTATTTAAAATTGCTTCAGCAAGATTTTTCTCTTGTATGGCCGCAAGCCTACAAGAGGATTTGCCGACGAGCTCCTCAAAATCTTCTCCGCACACAAGCAGAGGACATCCAAACTTTCTTTTATATTTCAAAGCGTATCTCAAAGAATTTTTTGCCGCTTTCTTATCGAGCAGCAACAAATAAACTCCGCCTTTAAGAGTACCAATAGCACTTGAACCGAGCGTAATTTTACGCGCCCGCTTACAAAAGCCAATATAGGATTGTACTTTACTTTGCGCCAAAGTACGCCTCCTCGATAGCGTTATATATTTCTTCTTCGACCTGACAAGAAAAAACCTTATTCAAAAGCCGATGCTTTTTAAGTTTTTTAATGCAGTCGGGATTATCGCAAATGTACGCGCCGCGCCCCGAAGCCTTGGAAGTAAAATCCAGAAAAATTTTGTTTTCACTTCTTACGACGCGCAGCATTTCTCTTTTTTCGAGCAGCTGTCTGCACGCTATACACATTCTTAGCGGCGCTTTATTGTTAGCCATTTAATTTTTAATTCTCCGTATCCTCGGAATTCTGAGTAGTTAAACCAAGCTTTGCCGCGACGGACTCGCTTTTTACGTCTATCTTCCAACCCGTCAGCCTGACTGCAAGCCGCGCGTTCTGTCCGTCTTTACCTATGGCAAGCGAAAGCTTATCGTCGGGAACGACTGCAAGCGCAGTTTTTTCGTCGCTAAGCTGCGTAACGGAAATAACCTTAGCAGGCGACAGCGATTTTGCAATAAATTCCAAAGGATTGTCCGACCAAGGAATAATATCTATCTTTTCGCCCTTCAACTCTTCTACTATCGCGTTGACTCTTGCGCCTTTATTACCTACGCACGCGCCTATTGCATCGACTCTCGGGTCCTCGGAATAAATTGCGATTTTAGTTCTCGCGCCCGCTTCGCGGCTGATTTCCTTGATAATTACGGTACCCTGTTTAATTTCGGGCACCTCTTCCTCGAAAAGCTTTCTGACAAGTCCGGGCGACGACCTGCTGACAAGCACCTGCGCGCCCCTGAACCCGTTTTTAACGCGTTTAACAAAAACCTTTATCTTATCGTTGACGTTGTATTTTTCACCTGCAACCTGGTCGGCGGGCAGCATAAGCCCTTCAACCTGACCTTTGCCAAGCTCGATATACACGTTTTTAACGTCAATCTTACGGATAATACCTACGAGCAGCTCACCCTCTTTATCGGAAAATTCGTTGACGGCGGCATCTCTTTCCGTTTCGTTAAGCTTTTGCAGTATGACCTGTTTAGCAGTCTGCGCGGCAATTCGCGAAAAATCTTTGGGCACGAATTTTTCAAGCACCTTGTCGCCGAGCTTATAGCTCTTTTTAATTTTTTGCGCGTCTTCGAGCAAAATTTCGTTTTCGGGGTCGATAATTTCATTTACTGCAATTTTTACGGTAAAAAAGTCAATCGTGCCTCTTTCGGGATTAGTTCTGATTTCAACCGTACCCGTTCCGCCGGTATATTGTTTTTTACATGCAGATACAAGCGCGTTTTCAAGCGCGTCCAAAAACACCTGCTGGGGTATTCCTTTTTCCTTTTCCAAATCGGCAAGTGCCGCAAAAAAATCTTTGTTGGTCATATCATTTCTCCTGATAAATCCTGCTCGTTTTTATTCGAATTTTATTGCTTTGTTTATTTTTGCAATTTTATTGAGGGTTATTTTAAGCTCTTCCTTTTCCGTCTTTACGGTTACCGAATGCTCGTCAAAGTCAGTTAAAATTCCCTCTATAAATTTTTTGCCCTTTAACGGAGCATATAGCTTCAACTCCACCTCGCGCTGCAGATTCCTTTCGAAATCGCGGCGTGTTTTAAACGGTCTGTCAAGACCCGGACTTGAAACGTTAAAGGTATACGGCTGACCGTAGGACGGGTCAAGCTCGTCGATTAACGCGTCAATCGCCCTATGGAACTTCTCGCACGTATCGAGGTCAAGTCCGTTTTCCGTATCGGCGTACACGGTAAGCGCATTCGACTTGCCGTCGAACACTATATCGACGATTTCGATATTCATACCTGCGGCCGTTCCTTCTATGACCGCGCGTATCTCTTCAACAGGTTTAAACTGCATAACTCCCCTTTATATGATTATTGAGTGCCTTGAAAGGCACTCAATCTCTTGTATCGATTAAGGTTACCATAATATTATCATATCCGTATCGAAAAAGCAAGCTTTATTGCAGTTTTGGCAAAGATTTTTTTATTTTTATAAGTTCTAAAAATATTTTCGCCGTTACGTATGCGTCGTCTATCGCCCTATGGTGATTGAACGTAATTTTAAAATGGTCTGCAATGGTGTTCAGCTTGTAATTGGATAAAAACAACAGCTCCTGCGCAAGAGGGATAGTGTCCATAACTTTTCTGTCAAGCATATATCCGAGCCGCGAGCAATAGTAATCCACGAACTTGAAGTCAAAATTTGCCGCATTGTGACCGACGAGAATATTGCCCTGACAAAACTTGAAAAAGTCCGGTACAACCTCACCGATTACCGGCGCATCCTTTACCATATCTTCGGTAATCCCCGTAAGATTGATTATTTCATCCGAAAGCTTGCGCTGCGGATTTACGAACGTAGAAAAGCTTTCGCTTATTACCCCGTTCACGATTTTAAAAGCCCCGATTTCAATTATCGCATCCATATTACCCGAGGTCGGGGCGCAGTTAAGTCCCGTGGTTTCAAGGTCGAAAACTACAAAGGTTTTATCTTTAAGGCAATCGGGAATTGTGACCGCCGTAAACATATCAGTCTGCTCGATATCAGAGAACGGCTGCGGCTTTACTACCGAATAAAACTTCGGGACAGGTTTTGAAGGGCGTTTTTCGGGAACGAAGTTTTCGGGTACGGTACCGAGGTCTACCAGGTTTGCGGTGTACCGAATGATACCGTTATACAGCTCTGATTTACCCGTACAAACGATACTGTCGCCTATTTTAAGAGGACGGATTTTTTCTATGCTTTTCAACCGCGGAAAATATGTAACCCTGAGCGCGGCGGTTCCGTCATTGAGCGTATAGCTAAAGTAAGTTTTTTCTTGATTTTTTGCGTTTGTGTAATTTCTTTCGCGTATATCGTCTATTGTTCCGCACACAACCACGTTTTCGCCCTCGAAATTCAAATCGCTGATATATACTGCCTTTTTCTGTTTTTCGTTACCTTCCAGCAGCGTGAAATTAGCAATATCGAAATAGCGGGCAGGCATTTCGAAGTCGACGTTTTCTTGTTCCTCGTCCACTTCTATATCAAGAGCGTCACGCTTGTTCTCAACGCATTCGCCGAAAAATTCACCGCAAAAATTTCGTTTGAGATTTTTTATTATCGCGTCGCACATTTCGACGTTTGCCATGCCGCGCATAACGCTTAACTTAAATTCAAAACCCTTATCGGTTTTACGAACTTCTATATCTTCTTCCGTCAACGTAACGGAAAGCGCTTTGAAATTTTCTTTTACGGTTTCCGCAATTTTTTGTTTTACCATTTCTTCGTCGGGCGACAGCTTATTCACTTCCACCTTACAACCGAATTTTGACGGCACAATCTTTCGTATAATGTTAAAAATTTTTTCCCTCTCCCCGCTTTGAAAAGCTTTATCCGTAATAATTTTGACCTCGACAATTTCCGACCGGCTGTCAAGCACGACCGATTTAATTATCGCGTCGCGAAAATTATCGAGCAAGCGGATTTCACGTAAGCACTTATCTATCATTTATAATTCCGTCAATCTCCTTCATAAACTCTTCCTCCGCTTCGTCGCGGTTAACGCGCCGTATTATCTCACCGTTTTTGAATATGACGCAGTAATCCTCCGCACCCGCAATTCCCAAATCACAATCCTTAGCCTCGCCGGGGCCGTTAACCACGCAGCCCATAACCGCAATTTTCAGCGGCTTTGAAAACCCTTCGACGTAATCGGTAACCCTACGCGCAAACCGCATCGAATTCCAGCGGCAACGGCCGCACGTCGGGCAGGCAACGACGTCTACGTAATTTTTATCAAGTCCAACGGCACGCAAAATGCGCTTCGCGGCGTATATTTCTTTTATAGGCTCGTCGGTAATCGAAACACGGAGCGTATCGCCTATACCGTTCAAAAGCAACGCGCCCAGCGCCGCCGAAGACTTTACGACGGCCATTTGCTCCGCCCCCGCCTCAGTCACACCTATATGCAGAGGATAATCGGTCTTTTCCGAAAGCAAAGTATAAGCTTTTACCGTCGTAGGCACGTCCGAAGCCTTGACCGAAATAACTATATCTCCGACGCCGTATTTTTCAAGCACACAGACGCTTTTCAAAGCGCTTTCAACCAAAGCGGTTGCTCCTCTGCCGTATTTTTGCAGAAACTCTTTCTCGATACTGCCGGTATTTGAACCGACGCGCACGGAAATTTTATGAGCCTTTATACAGTCCGCAACCGTTTTGACGGCATCCTCGTTTCCGATATTGCCGGGATTTATACGCACTTTATCGCAGCCGTTTTCGATAGCGGAAACGGCAAGCTTATGCGAAAAGTGAATATCCGCAACGATAGGAATATTTATAGCGTCTTTAATAATTTTTATGGCGGCGGCATCCTCTTCGTCAAGAACGGAAACGCGGATAATATCGCATCCCGCTTTTTCAAGACCATGAATCTGGTTTATAACTTCATCGGTCGACGAGGTTTTATGCGTACACATCGACTGTATTTTGACACGCTCGCCCCCGCCTATAGCCACGTTACCTGCATAGATTTTTTTAGTAATTTTCATAATTCACAAAAACGCAGACAGTGTCGCCACTGTCTGAATAACCTTTATTTTTTGCTTTCCATCATTTTTTGAAGCTCTTCCAAAAAGCTTGAAATATCTTTAAAAGAGCGATACACGCTCGCGTATCTCACGTATGCAACCTCGTCGTGCTTTTTAAGCTCGCCCATAACAAGCTCACCAATTGATTTAGAGGAAATTTCCTGCTCCATCGTGTTGTAAACCTGCTTGACTACCGCGCCGACAATTTCGTCGATTACACTCATCGAAACAGGACGTTTTTCGCACGATTTAATTATACCGTTCTTAATTTTTTGCGCGTCAAAAGTCTGCCGCGTTCCGTTTGCTTTTACGACGAGTACGGGCGTATCCTCGATAGTTTCGTAAGTCGTAAATCTTTTATTGCAGCTGAAACATTCGCGACGACGCCTTATGGTCCTGCCTTCGTCGGCAGAACGGCTGTCTATGACCTTACTGTCCTCATATCCGCAGTAAATACATCTCATTGATTACCTCTCTGTATTAAACGTCAATTTTTAGGCATACTTTTTATATGCTTTTGTTATACATTATTTTTATCGTGTATATTGTCGCCGTAAATTTTTACGCTGTAATTCTGCTTAAAACCCAACGCGACGAATCGTGCGGCGACGAAGGCAAAATGAACAGCGGCGACGGAAAGCTGATTTTAACCGCAATACTAGGCGGAGCCATCGGCATTTACGTCACTATGTTTATATTGAGATACAGATTAAAAAATCTTCTTCTGATGGTGCTGATGCCCGTTATAGGCGTACTCAATATTTACTTAATAATAACGGCTTTCCGCTCCGGATTTACGTTTTTTATAGTATAAAACACAACATCTTCGTATCTTGACTGTATTATACCACAATATATTGATAAAAGAAAGTTTTTGAACACAATTTTTTAATTAATTTATAAAAAGCAGCGGAATTAATCCGCTGCTTTTATTATTCCGTTTTGTTTGCCGCTTTTAAAAGGTCTCTTATTTCGCGAAGCAAATCGTCGGTGGTCTCGACGGGCGCTGCGGGAGCAGCTTCGATAGCCGCAACCTCCTGCTCTGCCTCTTCCGCGGTTATCTTGCCCTTTTTAAGCTTCTTCTGTATATTTTCTTTCTGTTTGTCCGCAAGACTTTTTCCCTTTTCGCGCACGGTATTAATCGCCTTGATAATGAGGAACAAAACGAGCGCAGTGATAAAGAACGATATGACGGCCATTATAAAGTCGCCCCAGTTTATATAGACGGACTTTGCCAAATCTATATCGGCCGAGTTCGCAGGAACCTGTACGCCCTCCGAATTTTTGGGGACAAGCATCGTGATAAGTCCCTGAATATTTCCCATAGGTATAGCGTTTATAAGCGGCTTAAAGATGCCGTTGACAAGCGCGTTTACTATTGCCGTAAACGCCGCGCCGATAATCATACCTACGGCAAGGTCGATTACGTTTCCGCGCGTAATGAATTTTTTGAATTCCGAGAAAAACTTTTTCATTTACGTCTCCAATATATTATTTGATTAAAGTATAAATTCGTACGCAACCGTTGTCAAGCAAATTTCAAAGCAACCGAGAAATAAGTTCGGCGCGATATTGCGCACACATTCTTATGTCGCGAGGCAGTTGTCCTTCGGGCGATATATCGTACTTGATTTCACCTTTTCGTAAAACTATTATTCTATGAGAAAGCGAAAGCGCTTCGTCTATATCGTGCGTGACGAAAACCGCAGTCCTCCTATCGCTTTGCCAAATAGATAAAAACAAGTCTGTTATCTGTTTTTTCAATCTTAAATCAAGCGAAGAAAGCGGTTCGTCCATCAAAATGATTTCACTGTCGAACAGAAAAGCGCGCGCAAGCGAAACGCGCTGAGCCTGACCGCCCGAAAGCCCGATGGGATAGCAATCCGCTTTATCCGAAAGGCAAACCCTTTCAAGCATATCGTTTACGGCATTTTCATTTTTACAAATCAAGAGTAAATTTTCCCTGACAGTGAGATTAGGCACAAGCCGCGGCGACTGAAATACGTACGAACATTTCAGCTTACGAATTTTTCCTTTGTATGGCGTGAGCCCCGCGATACAGTTCAAAAGCGTTGTTTTACCGCTGCCGCTTTCACCGAGAACGCCGAGTATTTTCCCCTCTTCTACGGAAAGATTAAAGCCGTCGTAAACAGTCAAAGCGCCGTATTTTTTTGATAAGTTGATTTCAAGCATCGCTCTCTTTTTTACTCCATTTGAACGTGAACCTTTCCGCAAACGAAAAGCACAAATCTATAAACAAGCCTGCAAGAACGGCAATTAAAGTTAGCGCCGCAAGCCGCGGCATATCGACGTAAACGCGCGCGTTCTGCATAAGACCGCCCATACTTTTATACGTTCCCGCCAGTACCTCTGCGGAAATCATAACCTTTATACCGAGCGATATGTTAGCCCCCGTCTGAGACAAAACGCTCGGCGAAATCATAGGAAGATATATTTTAGTCAGCCTTTCGCGTTTTGTTATGTCGTATACCTCCGCCATTTCGATAACGCCCCCGTCTATGCCACTCACCGCGGTGTAAAGCTGCGCATAAATCATAGGGAAAAGCACCAGTACGGTTACGACGATTGGCGCAACCGCAGGCGTGGTCCAAAACAATAAAATAAGTATTACCGCAAGCGTAGGCAAAGTACGCATAACGTCGATAAACGGCTTTATAAACGCATTTATTTTATCGAACACCGCACCCAACGCGACAAGCACGGCAGCAAGCGAGAATGAAATTATGAACGAAACCGCAGTACGCAATACCGTTAATGCGAATGCCGTCCAGAAATCCGCAGAAATCAAACACCCTCCAAAGCTTTTAACCGTTTCGATAAAAGAAGGTATAACGTAATCGTTTTTTACTCCGTAATAGGCGATAAGCCAAATTAACCACATCGTAAAAAACGCGAATGCCGATAAAACAATATTAAATTTTCGTTTTGAAAAATAAGCTTTAATCATTGCTCCTTAAACCCGATACCGTGACTTTGCAAAATAACCTTAAAAGTCAATCCGGGTACGGCGGCAAGATTGACTACCCCAACCGTACTGCCTTTAAGTTTTTCAATATTATCCGCGCTAATTTGCTCGCCGTTCTTTGAAAGCAGATACAAATTACCGTGCGTAAGCGTTCCGACAAGCTTATAATTTTTTGCATTACCCAAAAGCTTTACCGCTACGTTAACGGGCAAAACGCAAATATCAGCCTTGGGCTCAGCCCCTCCGACAAGCGCCTGAACCGTATTAGGGTTGACTATAAAATACTCGGCATTTAGAACATTATTTTCGGACATAGCCTTTGCTATACCGAGCGCAGGCGCGCCGTCGGGCGCGTAAACCGATATTTTTTCGGTATACTCTCCACTGTCGCCTCCGTCCCAGAAAAAGTCTTCAGCAGGCATTCCGAAAGAACCGCCCCCAACGGAATTGAGCTTTTCCATAAACGAAATTATATCAGCTTTCCCCGCCGTTGCCTGCACAAAATTAATACCGCAGTTTTCAATAACCTGCTTGGTAAGATTTTGCGGCTTAATTGCAGGTTCCATTCCTTGCGTCAAGTGCGAATTTATTGTGTCGGTTATATGCTCTATCGAAACGTCTTCGCTTAAAAGCCATTCGCGGCTTGTTAAAAGCGCGTCAATAAAATCAGTCAAAGCATCACTACCCAACAAACCGTTTTTTGCTACCACAACCGCCTGCGGATATCCGTTGCCACCGTAAAGCTGTTGAAGGCTTCCCGCAAAATTCAAATTCGGTATAACCTTTACCTTGGCGCTTGCGGCAGGTTCGGCAACCACGTAATAATCTATATCCTGTGCAAGTCCCACCACGTTGGCGTCGACAGCAACAAGATTTACCGCGTCTTCGTCGTAAGTCCTGCCGCAGGCGATAAAACCTACCGAACATAGCATAACGCAAACACAAATTAAACAAGTAAATAATTTCTTCATATCACACCTATATTTTTGACATTAAAGTTTTTGCCGTAACGCCGCCTAACATTCCCAGCTTTCCCGTAAGGGTATTAATAATTTCGGCAGGCGCGTCTACGACGACGCAGAGAACGGAAACGCCCTTTTCCTTATACGGAATACCCATTCTTCCAACCACAAAATCACCAAAGCTTGACAAAAGCATATTTATTTCGGCGCTTTTTTGTCGGTCTTCGACTATAATGCTAATTACCGCAAGTCGCTTATCGGACATAAAAAAATCCCTCCTGCAATAAAGAGAGAAAGACAAAACCGCACACGAAAACGTGTGCCTTGTATTAAGCCCTTTACTCTCAGAAATTCTTTAAATTCAGGTACCTTTATTTTAACACGCTAATTTTAAAAACGCAAGCGTTTGCATTGTTTTGGCAAAATACCGCATACTACCTTTATGAAACGACTTTCAGCATTAATTTTATCTATACTTGCTCTGTTTACACTTTTTACCGTAACTATGTTCGGCTGTACGGAGCCTCAGGCTTACGACGGCGGAAACGTAGAAGTTATCCAAGAACAGGAAAGTCCTTTACCGACGCCTCGAAGACCACATAAAAAGCTTCCGAGACCCCGCCCCGCCTACTTTAAAAATTAATTAAAGACTGCCGAACACGGCGGTCTTTATTAATATAAGTCAACTATTATATCAACGCATTTTTCAATACCTATTTTACCGCTGTCCAAAGCAATGTCGTAATTTTTTGCTATTCCCCACTCGCCGTCGGTATAATAGCGGTAATACGAAGCACGGCGTTTGTCCTTTTCTTTTATGCGCTTTTCGGGCGCGTCGCTTCTCTCGCCGTAAAGCGAAACTATCCTCTCGGCGCGTTTCGCAGCATCGGCGTGAATAAAAACCTTGAACAACTCAGCCTTCGCTCTTAATATATAGTCAGCGCAGCGCCCCACGATTACGCAGGGTCCCTCTTCGGCAAGGCGGCATATAACCTTACACTGCGATGTCCAGATTATATCCCTTCCGAACGACGAGCCGAACATACTTGTCAGCAAACTCGTGGACGAATTTTCACCGTTTTCATCAATAAACTCTTTAGTAAAACCGCAGTCTTCCCTGACTTTGTCGATAAGCTCGTGGTCGTAGCACGGAATGGACAGCCGCTTTGCAACCTCGCGTGCGATAGTTCTTCCGCCGCTGCCGAACTGTCTGCTTACGGTAATTATTTTATTCATAAAAACTCCTGCCCTGATATTTATTGCAATTAAATTATACCACCTATTTTCAAAAAATCAATAGTATTTGTTGCTTTTTAGGTCGCGTTATTGTATAATCTGTTTAATGAAAAAATTCAAATATAAATTTACGAAGCTTACGCTTTCGCTTATTTACGCAGGAATTGCTCTCTGTTTTGCAGGGCTTGGAATTAACGTCTTCAGAATTATAAACGACAATATAGATGAAGCTGCGAATATCGTCTATCCCATTATTCAATATACGCTTTTCTTTCTGATACCTATAATTCTGCTTATTCTGCTTTTCAGTCTGTTGCTCGCCTCGTACTATTCAATAGACGGCAACACTTTAAAAACAAGCTTCGGTATTATTAAAAGCAAATACGACGTGAAAGATATTCAGACTATCCTTCTTGACCGCGCAACAAACAAGCTGTCGGTCGGCATGAGCAACGGCACGGTATTCATTATTGTCGTAAACGAAGAATGGTATCAAGAATTTATAGACGCGCTTTGTCGGTCAAATCCTCTTATCGAGTACTCGATTAATTCAAAGGAAAGCGACGGAAACGATAAAGACGATAAAAAGAAATAGACACCTTCAAAAGCGCACTTTCCATAGGATTCAGACGTACGATTATAAAAAGCTCTCAAACAAATTTGTTTGAGAGCTTTTAATTATACATTTTCAGAACGATAAATTGAAGCCTTAATTCAATTTTGATTAGCGCAACTAAAAGTATAAATGTAACTATTAAAACAGATGTTCATTTTATATTTTTTAAATTGCGATTTCTTTTTTATCTTAAAGCCGTTATTTGCAAGCAATCTATTCGATGCAATATTATCTTGCGCAACTTCCGCAGTTATCTCAATGCCACCATTATTGCGTATCAAAGTAACAATTAAAGCCAATAGTTCAGAACCAAATCCTTTTCCCCAATAGTCCTTATGAACACAATATCCTATATCAAATATTTCCTTTTTTTCGTCAGGGAAAATGCAAGCAGAGCCCATTATCTCATCAGAACTGTTTAAAACAACTGTCAAATAATATCCGTTTGGGCTATCTTCAAGACTGTCAAGTGCTTTTTGAAAATCACTATCAACATATTCCACCGTCGGGTCGCTCATATATTTGCCGTTTTCCTTATCAAACCACATTGCGGTAAGATATGGCAGGTCTGACTTTTGATAATTCCGTACAGTTATTCTTGAAGAAACAAGTGGTTTCTCTATTAGCATTTTAAAAGTTCTCCGTTAAATTTCTGTTTGTCGTACAATCATTATATCACGAAAAATGAAAGCACGCAACATTTTGCATGCTATATAAAACATATCTATATCTTACTATACTACAAGTAGTATGGTTTGTCCAAGAAAAAAAGCACAGAAAAGGCACAGCTTAACGCTATGCCTAAATTTTTTATTTGCGTATTATTAATTTCCCTATGGCAACTACGATAAGAGTTGTCTTTTTTATTTGCGTTTTCTCACTGCGGTGCGGTGTTCCTCACCTGCGAGCAACCTGAAAATATTTTTACGATGAGCCGTCCAGGTCAGCAAATTAATCAAAAGCAATAATGAAAAAGTCAAAATACTCCAAAGATTAAACATATCCGCCGCATACCTATCAACAAACAGAACCGCCTGAAAAACAGACAGAAGCGTAACGCCGATAAGCGACCCCATAGACCCCCATTCCGTTAAGACAATGTATAGTAGTATGCAAACCAAAAATGCAACCACTATAAAAATATACCACCAGCTTTCGCAGGGCAATGCAAAAATGAATACGCCCATAGTCGAAGCAATACCTTTGCCGCCCTTAAACGCCATGGTTACGGGGAAAATATGACCTATTATAACAAACAGTCCGAAGAAGTAACGCGCAAAATCCGCAACCGAATATTCCGTTCCTTCAAACACGTAATTTTTGAAAAGCAGGTACGCGGCAAGCACGGGCAAGCCGCCTTTTAGTGCGTCGCAAAAAAAGTTAATCAGCCCGAATTTGAACCCGAGCGAGCGCGTCATATTCATGGTGCCGGGGTTCCCGCTACCCATTTCTCTTATATTTTTTTTCTTGAAATGCGCGATTAACACCGCAAAATTGAAGCAACCTATAAAATAACAGACGACTGCCGCAACGGCAAAATACCAAAGGTCATTAATCTCTAATATTTTCATCAGTCTTTTTTCTCTCTGGTAAGTATTTTTATCGGCGTACCCGAAAAATCGAACGATTTTCTTAACGTGTTTTCAAGAAATCTCTCGTATGAAAAATGCATAAGGTCGCCGCTGTTTACAAACAGGACGAACGTAGGCGGCGCCACCGCCACCTGCGACGAATAGTAAACTTTAAGCCGCCTGCCGTTATACGAAGGCGGTTCGTTTGCGCGGACGGCGTCTGCGATAACGTCGTTCAGCATGCCCGTAGTAATTCTTGTATGAGAATGAGCATAAACCTCGTCAATAATAGTAAGAATTTTATCGGTACGCTGTCCCGTTTTCGCCGAAATATAAACCGACTTGAAGTAGTCCATAAACTTCAAATCTTCTTTCAGCTTACTCTCGAATTTGTTTATCGTGTTGGTATCCTTTTCTATAAGGTCCCATTTGTTCATAACCACTACAGAGGGCTTGCCCTGCTCGTGAACGTAGCCGATAATTTTCGTATCCTGCTCGGTAAGGTTTGTCGTACTGTCAACCACCAAAAGACACACGTCGGCACGGCGCACCGCGTCGAACGCACGCATAACGGAATAGTATTCCACGTCGTCCTCTACCTTGCTTTTCTTTCTGATGCCCGCAGTATCTATTAATGTGTAATTCTTTCCGTTTACCGTAAACTTTGTATCGATAGCGTCACGCGTGGTTCCCGCTATATTAGTAACGATAGACCTCTCGAAGCCGAGAAGCTTGTTAACAAGGCTGCTTTTACCCGCGTTCGGCCGACCGACAACAGCAATTTTAACGCTGTCGTCCTCTTCGGTTTCGCTCTTTTCAAACCAACTTACAGCCTCGTCCAACACGTCGCCGATACCCGTTCCGTGTTCCGCCGAAACGGGATAAGGCTCGCCGAGCCCCAAAGAATAGAATTCGAATACCTTGTCCTCCGAATATTCGTCGATTTTATTTACGATTAAAATTACAGGCTTTTTCGAACGGCGAAGCATATCCGCGACGTCGTAATCGGAAGTGGTCAGCCCCTCTCTTCCGTCGACTATCAGCATTATTACCTGCGCGGTATCTATTGCAACCTCCGCCTGCTTTTTAATTTCCGTCCACATGGTGTCTTCCGAACGCAGCTCTATTCCGCCCGTGTCAACCATCGTAAACGCCTTTCCGCGCCACTCGCTGTCGGCATAAAGCCTGTCGCGCGTAACGCCCGGTCTATCTTCCGTTATAGATATTTTTCTGCCGGCGACTTTATTGAAAAAAGTACTTTTACCGACGTTCGGTCTGCCGACTATTGCAATTAAAGGATTTGCCATATAATTTATCCCTTTATAAGATTTTTAAAAAAGTCCTGCGTGCTTCTGTTTATTATTATTTTCTTGCCGACGCGCCGCTTCAACTGCCTTACAGTCATATCGTCTAAAAACACGTCCTCGAATTCTTTCAGAGTATTTGCTGGCACTATAGCGCAATCGTACCTGTCCCTGTTTCTTTCAAGCTCTTCGGCAATATCTCCGCCCGTCAACAGTCCCGTGCACGTTACCGAACTGCCGAAAAATTTGTTTTCAACTGGCAGCGCAAATGCGTGCAAATTTTTTACGGCGGAGTTTGCCTCAGAGCAAAGCTTTTCTATGGTAGGGTAAGCGCTCACGCCTGTAATAACAGCCACTCTGCGCGCGGATTTAAGACTCGTTTCGTATAAGCTTTCTTCGAACTCGGAAATAAACTTACTCGTCATCCCTATTCCGTTTTCTATCTGTGAAAAATCGCCGTAAAACGATGCGGGCTTGAATTCCCGTCCGCTTCTGACGAAATATTCGTCCGCGGGAAGAATAAAGTTAACACCGAATTTGGCGTTCAACCCGTCGCAAAGGTCAAGCAAAGCTTCCGCCTGTTGCTTAGTAAAATCTGGTATCTTAGCAAGCCCCTCGCGAAATTTGGTTATACCGGTCGGCACCACCGCCAAATCTTTGACGTAAGGATACATTTCAAAAAGTTTGCGCGCAGTATATTCAAGCTGTTTGCCGTCGTTTTTGTCGGGAACTATTACCGCCTGACAGTGAACGGTTATTTTCGCGTCGGTAAGCTTTTTAAGCTGTTCGCATATTTTCCCCGCAAAACGATTTCCAAGCAATTCGCAGCGCAGCTTTTCGCCCATTGCGTGTACCGAAACGTACAGCGGCGACAGATGCAAACGGATAATTCTATCCAGCTCACTATCGCTGACGTTTGTCAAAGTTACGAAATTTCCGCACATAAAGCTCATTGTGTAATCATCGTCTTTAACATAAAGACTTTCGCGCATACCTTCGCCCATCTGGTCAACGAAACAGAACATACAATGATTGTGACACGTTTTGATTTTCGTGTCTTCCTTAAAGGTCAGATTAAGGCTTTCTGGCTCGTCCTTGTCGATAACTATATCGCGTTCGTTACCGCCGCGCGATTTTACACGCAATACAAAATTCGGCTTACTGTCGTAAAATATATAGTCGAGCACGTCCTCGGCGGGAATGCCGTCAAAGGCAAGTATAACATCGCCCTTTTTTAAATTAAATTTTTTCGCAAGCCTGCTTTTGGCGGAAATAATTTCAAGCATAATTAAATTATAAAATAATAAAGCTCATTTGTAAAGAAAAAACCCCGAACAAGTCGGGGAAGTTTTCAAATTCAGAAGGTTATTGCAACGCCGAACACAACGCCTATAATGAACAGAACAAGCGAAATCCAGTAAAATACTCTCCAACCCTTCGTCTTGTATTTAACAAACTGCCATGCAGGTACGGCAATCGCAACGAGCAAAGCAATATTGCCAAGCAACGTACAAACGTCTGCAATTCTTGTTAAAATTCTACCCACCTCACCGTCCGAAAAAGCCCACCTGACAAGTCCTTTGAAAAGACCGCCGAAGAAATGAGAAAATCCTGCAACGACCATGCCCCAAAATGCGCATACTTCGGTCCACGTACTTGAAGAATAACGTCTTGACATTTAAAAATCTCCTAAACTATTAATTTTAAATAATTATATCAGCCAAAATACGATTTTGCAACCTAATTTAAAGCTTCATTTAAGTTTATCCAATATTTCTTTAAAATAATCGGGCAACGGCGCTTCAAAAGTCATAGTTTGCAAAGTACGGGGATGTACGAACGTAAGTCTGAAAGCATGCAAAAGCTGCCCGTTCAATTTGAATTTCTGTTTTTTTATTCCGTAAACTTTATCTCCGACCACGGGATGTCCGAGATGCTTTGCGTGTACGCGTATCTGGTGTGTTCTGCCCGTCTGCAAATCGAAACGGCAGAGAGTGTAACCTTCAAATCTCTTTTCTACGCTGTATTTAGTAACGGCAAGCTTCCCCTTATCGGGTGAAACTACAGCCATTTTTACCCTGTCCTGCGGACTTCTTCCAATATAGGTCGTCACCGTACCACTGTCAGTTTTGAGATTCCCCTCTAAAAGCGCCAGATAAGTTCTTTTACAGGTCTTTTCCTCAATCTGCTTTGAAAGGTTTAAATGGGCTTTGTCGTTCTTTGCAACAACCAAGAGCCCCGAAGTGTCTTTATCTATACGGTGAACTATCCCGGGGCGAATAACCCCATTTATTCCGCTAAGGCTTTCAAGTCTGAAAAGCAGCGCGTTCACAAGCGTACCATCGACGTTGCCGTTTCCGATATGCACCGTCATTCCCTGCGGCTTGTTTACCACCGCCAAATCGCCGTCCTCGTAAATTACGTCGACAGGTATATCCTCGGGTCTTACTGCATACTGCACCGCTTCGGGAAAAGTAATTTCAACGGTTTGACCCACTCTTACCGTTTGGGCGGCTTTTGCCGCCTTGCCGTCAACAAGCACATGCCCGCTGTCAAACAGCTTTTTTACGTACGAACGCGTTTTACCGTCCGACACCTCGCAAACGAGCACGTCAGCGCGGGAATAGTTCTTTTCCGCAACGACAGACTTATTCATTAACGTCGTTATCCGTATCGGCAGGCTGCTCTTCCTCTTTTTGCTTTTTCTGAGCTTCCTTAGCCTTTTTTGTCAGCGGAATTAAAGCCCACTCATTCAAAAACATTATATCGAGTATTGCAAGCGCAGTGCCGAAGGTTATCCAGAAATCAGCGAAATTGCAGTAAACCATATTGCCGAACATATTTACGCCCACAAAGTCGCGCACCTCACGGTACGCTATTCTGTCGATAAGGTTACCGATTGCACCCGCAACTATCATAGACAGCGCAACCTTTAAAATAATAAAACGCTCGGGCAAAAAGACGTAAACAGCAATAAGTAAGGCTAAAAGTACAAACGTCATTCCTATCAAAAAACCCTGCCCCCACGAGGCGTTGGCGAGGAAGCTGAACGCGCAACCGGGGTTTCTGTGTCCGGCCTCGAACTCTATAAATTTTGGTATGACTTTAAAGGTCCAGCTTTCACTGTAACGCTCTTCGAAAATTTTTGTCAGCAGGTCGATAAGAATAAGAATTATACAAACGCCTATTAATACTAAGCTTTTCCAGCCTATGTTGACCCTGAGTTTTTTTAATTTTTCCAACATATTTATATGATATAATAACAATGCGGAATTGTCAAACAAAATTAATGCGGCGCACGTTTAACAGTGTGCCGCAAATTTATTTGACGAAACCGAGACTAATCAAAATCGCGTTATCTACGCGGCTCATGGTAGTTTCGTTCAGTTCGCCTATCCTCTCTTTAAGCCGCCTTTTATCGAGAGTGCGTATCTGCTCTAACAGAATGACGGAATCCTTCTGCAGTCCGTATGTATTGGACGGCAATTCGATATGGGTAGGCAGTTTTGCTTTATTTATTTTACTTGTCACTGCCGCCGCTATAACGGTCGGTGAATACTTATTCCCAACATCGTTCTGAACGACGAGAACGGGGCGAACGCCCCCCTGCTCACTACCGACAACGGGCGACAGGTCGGCATAATATAATTCTCCGCGCTTAATTGTCATATCAACCTCTTTTTTCGGCAGTATATATTTCATTATATGTACTGCCGTACAATTATTGTTGACTTCAAACGCAGTTTTTAAACAATTCAATAAATATTAAATACGTATAAATTAAGGAAAATAAACACGTAATACGCAACGAGACACGAAAGCATTACTATACCGGCGGCTCTGCCTATACTCTTCTTTTTGCCGAAAGAGCTTACAAAAATGATAACCGCGGCAAATAGCGCCACGACGCCGCTTATCAGTCCTTCCGTCGAGAACACAAGCCCCGCGCCGCCCTTACATAGTGCGCCCAAGCCGCCTATAAGAAGAATATTGGCGATGTTGCTGCCGATTATGTTGCCCGTAGCTATACCCACGTCGCCCTTTCTTGCAGCGGAAACCGAAGTTACAAGCTCGGGCAAAGAAGTACCGAACGCCACGACGGTAAGCGCAACCAATTCAGGCGAAATTCCTATCAAATCTTCCGCGATGTACTGCGCCGAACTTACTACCAGCTGAGCACCACCCACAACCATTGCAAGCCCCGCAACCGTAATTACAATTAAAAACCAAACCTTTTCCTTCAATTCGGAATATTTATATTTAAGCTTAGAATACCATCCGTTTATCTCTACGTGCTGAACAGTTTCCTCACCCAAAGAACAAACCGCATGAGCTTCCTCAAGTTGAAGCTTCGACTGTCTGACGGCAAAAATCACGTTATATACCATATAGGCAACATATAAAGCAATTAATATCAGCCCTTCCCACCAGCTGAAAGAGTTGCCAAAAAAGCCCAAAACCACGAACAACACGCTTGAAACGAGCAAAAACGGCAAATCAATCATACGCGTTGTCTTTTCTACGGGCAGACTGCAAATAACCGCCGAAACGCCGAGAATAAGAAAAATATTTATTATATTGCTGCCTAAAATATTTCCGACTATCAGGTCGCCTGAGCCCGTCGCGGCATCCATTATGGTTACCGCAGCTTCGGGTGCGCTCGTTCCAAGCGCAACGACCGTAACACCTATGATAAACGTGGATACTTTAAGCTTTTTTGCTATTCCGGACGCGCCGTCCACAAAGAAGTCGGCGCCCTTCACAAGCAAAACGAACCCAACCAACAGTAAAAACACCTTTAAAATTGCCATGCCTGCCATAAATCTGAACCTCTCTATTATATTTGCCGAAAGTCAAAAAAATAAGACTTCCGACTTAAATTTCTTTAAGTCAAAAGTCTTGTTACCTAAATTAAGAGGTGTCAAACTCCGAGCCGTTAAGCTGTGATGACGAAGTTTGCCTTCAACTACTCCCTTTCAACACGGGTATTATAACAATTTAAAATTTGCCTGTCAAACGTTTGACGGCTAAATGTAAATTATTCAGAATATCGCGCGCAGTAGCGCAATAATCCGTCTTTTGTTGAGAGCTTATTTCCGCCGAAACACCCAAAGTATAAGCCGCGCACACGGCAGCGTCGAACGGTGACAGTCCGCGCGCCGCGCTTCCCGCCATATAACCCGAAAGCATATCCCCGCTACCCGCCTTTGCAAGCGCGGTGGTTCCGCTGAGGTTCAACGCAGTGCGCTCACCGTCGGTAATCACGGTTGCCGCGCCTTTAAGCAGTAAAACCACTCCGAAATTTTTCGCAAAGTCCGTTGCATGCTTTATCTGGTCTTGCAGAATTTCCTCAGTCGGTTTCCCCGTCAGTCTTGAAAATTCCTTCGCGTGGGGCGTAAGAACAATTTTGCACCTGCTGCTTTTAATAACCCCGACACCGTACTCGGATAAACTGTTTAGTCCGTCGGCGTCTATTATCAGCGTGCCGTCGTAGTTATGCGTAAGAAATGCTATTCTTTCATAAAGCCGCTCGCTTACGCCGCAACCCATGCCTATCGCAATAGACCGGCTGTTCAAATCGCACTCGTCAAGATAAATCGCCTGCGGATACTTTGCCGCAAGCGCAAGCTTTACCTTTTCCGCCGTCGTAAGCTTAACGTATCCGCAGCCCGATTTTAACGCAGCTTCCACGGCAAGCGCCGCTGCGCCGATAAATCTGTCGTTACCTGCAACTACGTTTGTGCTTCCGTAATCACCCTTATGAGTATTTCGCTTTCTATCGGGATAAAACGCCGCGACTTCCCGCCCTTCGATTATGCGGGCGCCGTCCGTTTTAATCCCGAATACTTCGGTACTGATATTATATTCCTCCGGCGATTTTTCTGCTAATATTATTCCTCAACGTCGAATTTTTCAACCGCAGACTGGGCGACGTCGTATCCGTAACCCTTTGACAGTAAGTACTTATATCCCTTTAACAGGTTAATTTTATTTACTTCTTTTCCGCGCATATATTTTTGAAGCAAAGAATATGCGTCGTCCTCATTTTCGGTAAAGTCGCTCAACGCTTCGTCAATCGCGTCGCGGCTCGCTTTCCTTTTAAATAAGTCCGCCTCTATCGCGCGTTTTCCTTTGCCGCTAACGCTGTTTACGTACGCCCTGCAATAAGCGTAATCGTCTATAAATTTATAATATTGCAGTTTTTCTATAACATAATCGCAGACAGCCTCGGTATATCCCTTCTTTACGAGAAAATCACGCATCTGGCGTTCGGTTTTCATGGTTGCGGATAGATGCGTCATTGCCTTGTCTACCGCTTGACTTTTTTCGGTTTCCAACTGAATTTCGTCAAGCTGCGATTTTTCTACATGCATACCAGCTTTTAAATGATATTTAATAGCCACTTCAAGCTTAATTCCGCAATAAAATCTGCCGTCAACGTAGACGCTACAGCGGTTTTTATCTTTGACCTGAGGTTCTATCGAAGTTATTTCTGCCATAATGCGACCGTGAATTATATTTTAAACGGAAAAAAGTATTCTTTGCGCTTTATAATCGCAACCTTTCCGTTAAGTCTGTCCGTCAATCCCAAATTGAATTTTGCTTCTTCTGATTGTTTAACAGCAATCAAGAACGTAACTGTATCGCCGTATTCCGTGTTTATAACCGTTGCCGAGCTTTCGGCGCAGTAGCGCATAACCGCGTCTACGCACGAATAGTCGACAGCATACTCCGACTCGCAGCACTGTTCGAATAATGCCTTTTCCGCCGCGTCGAGATTTTCCGCCGCGCAACCCGAATACGCCCGCACCAATCCGCCTGCGCCGAGCTTTATCCCCCCGAAATAACGGGTCACGACCACAGCGGTTTCGTAAAGTTTTTTATTTTTGATTACTTCTAAAATAGGCATACCCGCAGTACCGGACGGCTCGCCGTCGTCGGAAAAGCGCGGAAAGTTCCCTAAGCTGTCGGCAACATAAGCGTAACAGTTATGAGTGGCGTCGGGAAATCTTCGCTTTATATCAGCGATAAATTTCTTCGCCTCTTCCTCGCCGTCTACGTGCTTAGACACCGTTATGAAACGCGATTTTTCTATAATTTTCTGAGTTTCGCACTCGCCGTTTACTGATAAATACATAGCTTGTCCAAATGTTTATTAAGCTGCCTACGGCTTTTTAGAATATACTTTTCGCCCGACGACAACGAAACAAGCCGTTTAAATAACTTGCGCTTACTTGCCGTTCTGCCATTGAATAAAATCCAAAACAAAAATTCCGCGTCGAACTTTTCGGGACACGGACAGTCTGGTCTGACCTTACCATTGTATTTTTTATATCTTGCCAACGCCTGTCTTAAACAAAAAAACCGATTGTAATTTAAAAAATACAGGCAATCGCATTCAGAAAATCTTTCAAGGCAAATTTTGCCGTAATTGCCCTCGATAACCCAACCGTCGCAATTATCGTTCATAAATGCTTTTACGATGGCGCTCTGCTCCTCTCGCGTGCGGTTTTGCCAATCGCCGTACCAATACGTCGTGTCCAAATGCAGCACGGGAAGAGAATACTTTTTACCGAGAATTTCGGCAAGCGTGGATTTACCCGACCCGCTGTGACCCAAAATGCAAATTTTCATTAATCGAAAATAATTTTGACGTGAATTTTTTTGCCCTTGTGTACGACGTCTCCATAGTTAACGGCTTCGTTGATATCAGTGATTTTTTTATCGTTCAAGGATACTCCGCCCTGCTGAATGAGTCTGCGTGCTTCTCCGTTCGAAGTGCAAATCCCCGCAGCAACAAGCACGGAAATTATAGAATTACTTTCGGGCTTAACGTGTTTTTCGGGCATATCGCCGCTACCGCCGAAGGCAGCGCGAGCCTGCGACTGCGCCTCGTCCGCCTTTTCCTTGCCGTGAACGAGCTTTGTCAACTCGTAAGCAAGCGCCTCCTTAGCTCTGTTCATTCTCTCGTCGTTATATTTAACAAGCTCCGCAATTTCGTCAAGAGGCAAAAAGGTCAAAAGCTTCAGACATTTTTCGGTATCTGCGTCGGCTATATTACGCCAGTACTGATAGAACTCGTAGGGGCTTGTCTTGCTTTCGTCAAGCCACACCGCGCCCTTTTCTGTCTTGCCCATTTTCTTGCCCTCGCTCGTAGTCAGAAGCGTGAAGGTCATAGCGTAAGCGGGTTTCTTTTCCTTTACGCGAATAAGATTTGCGCCCGCAAGAATGTTCGACCACTGGTCGTCTCCACCGAGCTCGAGCTTACAGTTATAATCGTTGAACAGCCTTAAAAAGTCGTAGCCCTGCATCAGCATATAATTGAATTCAAGAAAAGACAGTCCCTTTTCAAGGCGCGTTTCAAAGCACTTTGCCCTAAGCATTTCGTTGACGGAAAAATGTACGCCTATATCGCGCATAAAATCCATATAATTAAGCTTGGTAAGCCAGTCTGCGTTGTTGACGATAATCGCGGCGTTCGGTCCCTCGAAGCTGATAAACTTAGACATCTGTTTTTTAAAACAGCTTACGTGATAGTCTATGGTTTCGCGCGTCATCATCTTGCGCATATCGGTTTTACCCGTAGGGTCGCCGACCATAGCAGTACCGCCGCCTATCAATATTATGGGGCGGTGTCCCGCGTCCTGCATGTGCTTCATGGCAATAAGCTGCATAAAATGTCCCACGTGCAGACTGTCCGCCGTAGGGTCGTAACCGGTATAAAACGTTACGCTCTCTTCGCCCAAAAGCTTGTACAAATCTTCTTCGTATACCGTCTGTTTTACAAACCCTCTTGCCCTGAGGGTATCCATGACA
This sequence comes from uncultured Christensenella sp., assembly GCA_910576655.1. Classification (GTDB taxonomy): domain Bacteria; phylum Bacillota; class Clostridia; order Christensenellales; family Borkfalkiaceae; genus Coproplasma. Next base: position 9,690 of record CAJTJC010000017.1, on the reverse strand, counting down.
TTTGCCATATCAAAATCTCCGTAAATATATTAAATAAATTTTAGCATTTGTAACGCGATTTTGCAAGTAAAAAACGGTTTATGCCGCGATAAACCGTTTTTTAATTCAATCGTTGAAGAAATCTTCTTTATTAAGCCGCTCGCGCGCCTTTTCTATCGCCCGTTTTTCTATGCGGGATATGTACGAACGGGAAATACCCAGCTTTTTCGCTACCTCCCTCTGTGGCATTGCAACGCCGTCCTCGAGTCCGTACCTGAGCGACAGAATAACGAATTCTCTCTCGCTTAAAAACCTTTTAAGGCAGGCGACGAATTTTTCGCGCTGTATGCTTTTTTCGACCTGAGCGAATACGTTTTCCTCTTTTTCCGCAAGCAGGTCTATAAGCGTCAGCTCGTTACCGTCCTTATCCACCCCGACGGGCTCTGAAAGCGACACGCTGTTTTTATGTTTTTTGCCCGCGCGCAGCAGCATCAGAATTTCGTTTTCTATGCACCGCGCCGTATAGGTTGCAAGCTGCGTGCCCTTGCCGTCCTGAAAGGTGTTTATCGCTTTAATCAGTCCGATAGAGCCGACCGACAGCAGGTCGTCCGTTTCGGCAGCCCCCGTATATTTTTTTACAATATGCGCTACAAGACGCATATTGTGTTTTATTAAAATATCCTTGGCCTCGGTATCCCCTTCCCGTGCAAGACGAAGATATTTTTTTTCGTCCTCGGATGAAAGCGGCTTAGGAAAATTACCCTCGTCCTTTACGACGCCGGTAAAAAAGAAAATTTTGCCGAACAATAAACCCAAAAAATCAAAAAACATACAAAACCCCTTAAAAGTAATGTATGTTTTCGACAGTTTGTACTATGATAATAAATTCAAATTAATCAAGCTCGAATGCTCCCGTGTACAGCTGATAATATTTCCCTTTTTGTGAAATTAACTGCTCGTGGTCGCCGCGCTCGATTATCTCTCCGTGTTCCAGCACCATTATTGCGTTACTGTTTCTTACGGTAGAAAGTCGGTGAGCGATTATAAATACCGTTCTACCCTCCATAAGCTTATCCATGCCCTGCTCGATAAGTTTTTCCGTGCGCGTGTCGATTGACGAAGTCGCCTCGTCAAGAATAAGAACCGGACACTTAGAAACCATCGCGCGGGCAATGGCAAGCAGCTGTTTCTGTCCCTGCGAAAGATTTGACCCGTCGCCCTTTATCACCGTATCGAAGCCATCGGGAAGATGCTTAATAAAGAAATATGCGTTGGCAAGCCGCGCCGCCTCGATACATTCCTCGTCGGTAGCGTCAAGCCGACCGTACCTTATATTGTCCATTACGGTGCCTGTAAACAAATGGGTATCCTGCAATACTATTCCCAGACTTCTTCTCAAATCGTCTTTTTTAATACTTTTAATATCTATACCGTCGTAAGTTATGCTCCCCGACTGAATATCGTAAAAGCGGTTGATAAGATTGGTTATCGTGGTTTTACCAGCGCCCGTAGAGCCTACGAAAGCGATTTTATGCCCGGGCTTTGCATATAGAGAAATATTTTTTAATATTACTTTTTCGTCGGTATATCCGAATACTACGTTATTAAAACGAATGTCGCCCATAAGAGGGATATACTCGTATCCTATGCGAACGGGCTTTTTCCACGCCCAATTATCACGTTCGTATTCTCCGTAAGATAAGGTAATTTCGCCGCCCTTATCCTCGGGTACGGTGTCGACCATATCGAATATACGCTCGGCACCGGCAAGTGCCATAACTATGGCATTGAACTGCTGCGATACCTGCATAACTGGCATATTAAACTGCCTCGAATACATTAAAAACGATACAAGCATGCCGGCCATGACCGCTACCCTGTTTGCTTCCTCCGCATTGCGAACGCTGCAATAAACAGACAGCAACCCGATTTCATTGCCGAAGGCCATTATCATAACGCCTACGAACGCGACCAAAACGTACTGTATATAACCGAGATTGTTATTGACGGGTCCGAGAATAAACGCGTAAGTATTTGCCTTGCTGCCCGCCTCGTTGAGCCTGTCGTTAAGCGTCTTGAACCCCTCGCGCGCCTTCTGCTCGTGACAGAAAACCTTAATAACCTTCTGCCCTTCCGTCATTTCTTCGATATAACCGTTTAACGCGCCGAGGGCCTTTTGATTGATTACGTAATTTTTTGCAGAACGCCCGCCGATAAATTTTGTAAACAGGATTACCGCCGTAAGGACCAGCAGCACGACGAAAAGCAGGGTAACGCTATATGTAACCATAAACGCAAACACCGCTATTATAGTTATCGCAGAGGAAATAATCTGCGGAATCGTCTGCGTTAAAAGCTGACGCATAGTGTCCACGTCGTTGGTATACAGGCTCATTAAATCGCCATGGGTGTGCCCGTCAAAATATTTCAGGGGCAGATACTGCATCTTTTCAAACATTTCGTTACGCATTTTTTTAAGCGTACCCTGAGCAATATACATCATGATAATGTTATACGCAAACGACGAAGCCGCTCCCACGAAATAAATGCCGCCCATTATGATTATATTCAAATAGATTAAGGGCATTTCCGTATGCATAAACTCGGAATGATTTTCGGGTCTGTAAACCAACAGCTTAGTAATTATTTCGGAAATTCTCGAAGCCGCCGTAACGCTAGCAACCGAAGACAAAAGCACGAACAGCACCATGAAAGCGGTTGCGACTTTATTTCTCGAAAAAGCATACTTCAAAAGTCTGCCTAAGGTTTTTAACGGCGTCTGAGCGCGTCTGCTTTTTGTACCGTTCATTATACCGCCTCCTTTTCGCGGCCGCTTTTTACCTGCGACGAATATACGTCGCGATAAATGGCGTTGTTTTCCAAAAGCTCGCTATGCGTACCTATGCCGGACACCGCGCCCTCGTCAAGCACGATGATTTTGTCTGCGTCCTGCACGGAAGCAACGCGCTGGGCAATAATTATTTTCGTCGTCTGCGGCGCGTACCGCCTTAACGCGGCGCGGATAGAAGCGTCCGTCTTGGTATCGACCGCCGAAGTCGAGTCGTCGAAAATTATAATTTTAGGCTTTTTAAGCATAGCTCTGGCAATGCACAGCCTCTGCTTCTGCCCGCCGGAAACATTCACGCCGCCCTGCCCCAAATCGTAATCGAATCCGCCAGGCAACGCGTCGATAAACTCTTCTGCACAAGCCTGCTTAACGGCAAAGCGCAAATCCTCTTCCGTGGCGCTCTCGTCGCCCCAGCGCAGATTTTCCGCAACCGAACCCGAAAAAAGCACGTTTTTCTGCAATACCATTGCCACGTTGTTTCTGAGTGTATCAATATTATAGTCGCGAACGTCTACGCCGCCGACGGTCACGCTCCCTTCCGAAACGTCGTACAGGCGCGGTATCAGCGAAACGAGAGAGGTTTTACCCGAACCCGTCGCGCCTATTATACCGACCGTTTCCCCCTCGGCAATATGTATGTCGATATTCGTTAAAACCTTTTCGTCGGCTTTCTGCATATACGCAAAGCTTACGCCGTTAAAATCTACCGCTCCGTTCTTAACCTCGAACACGGGATTTTCGGGTTTGGGAAGCGTAGTTTTTTCGTTGAGCACCTCGCAGATTCTGTCCGCGCTTCCCTTTGATAGAGAGATAAAGTTCAGACACATTGCCACCATCATTACTCCCGATAAAATCTGCGCGGAGTACTGAATCAAAGTTTGCAATTTGGAAGGGCTTACGTTTCCCGCGATATTGCCTACCGTCATATTAGCGCCCATTGTCAGTATGATTATATTTACGATAAACATTGTCATGGTGACGCAAGGCATCATAGCCGTCATTATTCTTTCGGCTTTTACCGAGTATTTATAAACCTCGCCGCTCGCCTGTTTCATTTTTGAAATTTCCCTGTCTTCCCTTACGTACGACTTAACCACGCGGATAGCCGTCAAATCCTCCTGCACGACCGCGTTCAAATCGTCGTATTTTCTGAACATCGTTCTGAAATACGGCAAAACCTTAAATATACATATAGAAACAACTATTCCGAGAAATATTGCGGCGCCGCCGAATACCGCGGCAATAACGGGCTCGATAATTGCGCCCATTATGATAGCGGTAATAAACATTACGGGCGCGCGCACCAACATTCTTATACTCATCTGATAAGCGTTCTGTACGTTATTCACGTCGGTAGTAATACGGGTAATCAGACTTGCAGTCGAAAAATTATCGATATTCGCAAACGAATAGGTTTGCAGATTGTTGTACATATCTTCCCTTAAATTGTGCGCGAAGCCGCAGCTCGCTTTCGCCGCAAGCTTTCCGCCCCAAGCGCCGCACAACAGCGCAAGAAAGGCGCAAACAATCATAAGCGAAGCAAACAGAGCTATCCTCCCGCCGTCCGCTGCCTGGGTTTTACCCGTAGCAAGGTCTTCCAGTTCCTTTACGATAAACGTCATTAAAAAAGGAATTATAATTTCCATTACCGCTTCGCCAACCATTACGAACGGACAAAGAATAGACGCGCGCCTATATTCGCGTACGCTTTTTAATAAAGTTTTAATCATTTTTAACCTCTTTTTCCGATTCTGCCATAATTTTAAGCAAAAGAGCTTTAAACGTTTCCTGTTCTTCCTCTGTCAGCGCGGACTGCACCACGCCGTCGCATTTTTCTATAAGTTCTTTGTTTTTCAAGCAAGCATCCAGCCCTTTTTCCGTTAGCAAAACGTTTTTAGTGCGAGCGTCGCTTTCACAAACTATACGCGTTATCAAGCCGTTTTTTTCAAGATTAGTAATCATAGTCGAAATTGCGGAAGGGCGCAGATTAGTCTGCTTTTCGATATCCTTTTGGCATACGCTTTTACCGTCGCGCGTCTGGCAGTGAATAAACACCATCGCGTGCATCTGAACAGGCGTGATACCGTATTCAGAAAAAAGCTTAATATTTTCCCTGCTCATCTTCCTATGCAGACAGGACAGCAGCCCGTAAAGTCTTTTGTTTTCCATTTTTACGCCCAAAAAAATTATTTCGACCTCAAATAGTTTGAAATCGAAATAATTTTAATTGAATTATATTTTTTTGTCAAATAATTTTTATGAAGCTTATGGAAATGATTGCATAAAACAAAATTTTGCTGAAAAATAACAGCTATGCCGACTCAGTTATAAGCGTCGGACATTCTGACTGCTCGGATTTCTTAATCAGCGTCTTCGCAATTGCATTTGCAGGCTTTCGTCGCAGGCTCGGAAACTATATTTCCGTAAATATCGAAACGCGAACCGTGACATGGACATTCCCAGCATTTACTGTTCGAATTCCATTGCAGCTCGCCGCGCAAGTGCGGACACCTGCTTCCTATTACGTAAAGCTTACCGTTTGCATCCTTGAAAACGGCACGCTTTTTGCCGCAATACCGCACTACCTTTCCGCTGTCCGCAGGTATCCTCTTACGCGTTTTAAAATTTATTCCCAAATAACTTTTTAAAACGTCTTTTGCCGTTACGAGAGAATTTTTCAAATAATCGGCAAAAGCCCCGCTTATTTTTCTGTCGGGTGCGAACAAAGACGTGTTTTCATTTTCGTGGCCAAGTATCATATCGCGGATTAATTCCGCGCACGCAAGCGCGTTAGTCATTCCCCATTTATTAAATCCTGTTATAACGTAAATCCCACTGCTGTTCTTCCAGTACCTGCCCGCCATAGGCATTCCGTCTGCGGTCATTACGTCCTCCGCGCACCATCCGTGCGTAAAATTATCAGTACCGAACAGCTTTTCTGCGTGCTCTTTTAAATTACCGAACTTGTCGGTAGCGGCACATCTGCCCGTTCTATGGTCTCCGCCGCCTATAATCGTACCGCCGAAATAAGGGCGCAACGTCAATCCGTCGCTTCGCCCATCAAGGTACATATCGTCCACAAGCCGAGTACTTAACGCCGCAAGATACGACTGCAACTGCCTTAGCTTAAAAATATATCCGCCGTGAGTATTGATTATCGGATAATGCGTTGCGACAATTATATTCTGCGCCTTTATTTTAGCTTTGTCTGTAATAACGGTATTCGTATCGCAATTTATTTCGACGGCGCGAGTTTTCTCGTATATTTCAAAATTTCTCGGTAAACCCGATACAAACTTTAATACGTCAAACATATATTCGCCTTTCATTTTTAGCGCATAAGTCGCGTTGACTGCCGGTAAATTTTCAATCCATTCGCAGTCTGCGCCGAACCCGACTAAAAGCTTATAATTTGCCCTTAACGTCGCGCCGTCGCCGTCGGTAAAAACATAGCTGTCGGCTTGCGCCAGATTGCAGTTTATCGAATACTTCTCTATTAATTTCAAATAACCGTCCTGCGCCGTTTTTTGGGACAGATAATATTTTTTTGCAACGGCTCTGCCGTACTTTTTAAACAGGCGGTAATATACCGTTTCCTGATTGCAGGAAATTTTACCCGTCGTTTTACCGGTAGTACCAGAAAAAAGTCTGTCCGCCTCAATAAGAGTGACCGAAGCGCCCTCTTCCCTTAATGCAAACGCGGTAAGAAATCCCGCAAGTCCGCCGCCGACGACAAGGGTTTCTCTCTGTAAATCTTCGGTAAGTTCGGGATAATTTTCTATACTTCCCTTCCAAACGGAACAATTTTTCATATCGCCTTATTATTGACAAAAACCGCCCCTTAAAAACAGGGGCGGCATTCATATTATTATTGTTTCGGTTGCAATTTTTTCCTGAAACGCCTTATCGTGTTCGACGAATATCATAGTCGGCCGAAATTCCGTAAGCAAATTTTCAATTTGAATACGCGAATAAATATCTATGAAATTGAGCGGCTCGTCCCAGACGTACAGATGCGCCTGTTCGCAAAGGCTTTTGGCAATAAGAATTTTTTTCTTCTGACCTTCCGAAAAAGCCGATACGTCCTTTTCGAACTGGTCTTTATTGAGTCCCATTTTATGCAAAATGGCCATAAATAAACTTCCGTCTATTCCGTTTTCTGCAACAAAATCGCCTATACTTCCGCGTAAGAACGAAGTGTCCTGCGGAACGTAAGATATTACCAGTCCCGAGCCAGTGCGCACCTCGCCCGAATGTTCTATTATTTGTCCGCAAAGCAACTTCAAAAGCGTACTTTTACCGCACCCATTTTTGCCCGTAAGCGCAATACGCTCACCACGCTTAACCTCGAACGACACGGGATTACAAACCTGTTTTTCGCCGTAACGCGGTGCAACACTGCAAAAAGCGGCAAGTCTTTCCACACGGTACTCAAGCGGTGAAATTTTAAGGCTTGACGTAACTTCGGTATTTTTCAAAAGCTTTGACTTTTCTTCTATTTCTTTTTCGCGGCGTGCCTCTACCGATTTAGCACGACTCATCATTTTTGCGGCTTTGTGCCCGATAAACCCTCTGTCCGGTCTGAGCCCAGAATTGCGGGTTCCGTACTTCGTCGCTTCCACTGCGTCCGCCCATTTTGCCGTTTGCCTTGCAGTTTCCTGCAATCGTTTGATATCAGTCTGCAAACGGTCGTTCTGACGTCGTTCGAACTCCTGCTGCCGCTCGAAATTTTCCATAAATGCTGAAAAATTACAGTGTTGAACCTCTATATCAGCTTTATTCAAAGAAAGAATATGGTCAACGCAACCGTCGATAAAATGTCTATCGTGCGAAACCAAAATAAACCCTTTTTTCTTTTGCAGATATGCCGAAACCACCTCTCTCGCGTGGGTATCGAGATGATTTGTCGGCTCGTCTATAAGAAGAAACCTCCCCTCGTTCAAAAACAGCGCGGCAAGCAAAGCCTTCGTCTGTTCACCGTTGGAAAGCGTTTCAAAAGGTCTGTACAGAACGTCGGCCGTAATTTCGAGGTACGAAAACTCGCGCAGTATCTTCCATTCTTCGTAGTCGGCGCAGACTTCGCGCAAAACGTCCTCGGTCAAATTGCTTTTATCCGATACTGCGTATGGGAAATATTCAAATTTTACCGACGAAATTATTTTACCTTTATATTCGTATTTTCCCAGTAAAAGGTTTAAAAACGTAGTTTTACCTCTACCGTTTCTACCCACAAAACCGAGCTTCCAGTCGGTATCTATCTGAAAATTTACGTTCTCGAAAATATTATCGTAGCTTGACGGATACGAAAACGTAAGATTTTCAACCTTTATAATTGACAATTTTAACTCCGAATTATTTTTAATCGGCAAACGGGTCTTCCGGTACGGCAGCTTCTTCAACCGAGCCACCCCCCGCGACCGCGCTTTCGCCTAACATGTTTGGAACTTCGTTTGCCGCAGTTTTAAAGCCGTTAAGCCTTTCGGCAAGCTGTTCTGCGGAAGTTCCGTTCTTTTTAGTGAACAACTCGTAATAATCACATTTATTTTCATTACGAATAATGACGATTTTTTTCTTTACGGCAATGATTGCATCTTTAAATTCGGACTTTTCAACAAAGTTCATATTTGCAAGCTCTACTTTGCCTTTATTAAGTTTGCCGAAATACATTCCGTCATCAGTGATTACGAATTCAAACGCATTACTGTTGGCGCCGTAAACCTTATAGGAACCGAAACCGAACAAAAATGCCGAGATTGCTCCGCCTAACGCAGAGGCTGCCGTTTGCGCCGCTGCCTTTCCTTTAGAACCAATCCCCCCGTAAACGCCCTCGAAATACTCTGCGTGACATTCCATATTTGCAAGGCTTGCAGTTGCTTCGTCGTAGCGCTTTTTCAGCTTAATTAAAGCGATTATCGAAATTACCGATATTATTGCAAATGCACCCGCAAACACGAACATAATCCCCGACAATACTATCGAAGAGACGCCCGATTCATATACCGTTTGCCTCGTACCGTCGATAACTGCCGAAAACTCCGTCATCCTTCTCGCGGTACCGTAAAAAGAATTGTCGGTTAAATTAATAACGTATTCTTCGCCGGGTTGCAAAGTAACTTCCGGATTAAAATATTCCTCGTAAGTACCTACGCTGCTGGTCACCGTAAAATAAAACATCGAAATTTCTATTGCGTTTTCGCTTTCGTTTTTTACCTTACCTCTTATCGTCAGCTCATTACCGGACTGCGTCAAAACCAAATCCTCACTGACTTGCAACGGTGACGTTGTTCTTAAAATTATAGTTCCAACGCCCAACGCAAGAAATAATACTGTAATAATTATAGTAGCGATAAGTCCAGATTTCTTCATTCTCATAATCAATAGCCTCTCTGTTTGTTTTTACTTTCACAATCTTAACACTATAAAACCAAAATTGCAACAAATTTAACAATTAATCTTTACAGGCAAATTTTGCACCGTTAGGTTTTCTTTTGATTTTAAGTAGCTTTTCGTTTTACAAAAAAAACTATCCAAACAGATTTGTCTGAAACAAAAGTGTTCGGATAGTTACCGCTTGGTGAAGCGGATTATTGCAAATAAGAACATAGTAATATTCCAGGTAAATAACACGGAATTGTTTTGTCAAGTAGAATTGCCGCTATCGGATTACCCGCTTTACGGCAAGCAAATAGCCGCAAGTTAATCTTGCGGCTTGACGGTTGTCTTTTCGGTGCTTATGACTGTCATTGCCTCGCGATAAACGAGCCTTGACAGTTTTTTTGCTTGCTCTTTGTCGGGCGGTAATTCCGTATATATATTTTTGAATTACCGCCCGACAAAGAGCAAGCAAAAAAACTGTCAAGGCT
>CAJTJC010000016.1 GCA_910576655.1 uncultured Christensenella sp. | reverse complement strand
CTCTACCACTGAGCCACTCCCGCATAATTATTCTTCCGCACTGTTCTGGTGGGAGCTACAGGGCTCGAACCTGTGACCCACTGCTTGTAGGGCAGTTGCTCTCCCAACTGAGCTAAGCTCCCGAACGCTTTATTAATATAACAAATAACAGAATAAAATGCAAGCGTTTTTAACGATATTTTTCAATTTTTAAAATATGTTTTTAACTCACCGTATATAGTATGCGCAGCCCGAATAATTTGATTAAATTTTATGAAAAAATTAATTTGTAGTGTATATTTTTCTTTAATTCGGTCAACAAATTGACTGTGAGGTTAGAAAAATGAAAAAATTGATTGCTGTTATTATCGCCGTATTTGCCGTAATAGGTACGGTTGCATTAGTAAAAAATATGGAAAGCACGCAGGCGAACACCGACTATCTGAGAATTCACGTCCGCGCGAACTCGAATTCGCAGACCGACCAAAGCGTAAAGTACGTAGTCAAGGACGAGGTCGTCAGGTTTATAACGCCCTACGCCGCGCAGTGCACCGACAAGGACAAAGCCATTGATATAATAGGCGACATACTTCCCGAAATTGAAGGGGTATGCGACCGCGTTCTTAAATCCCGCGGATTTAACTACAAGTCCAAGGCGAGCGTGCGCGCGGAAGAGTTTCCCACCAGAGTATACGGTGATTTGACCCTTGAAAACGGCATTTACGATGCGCTTATTATCGAGCTCGGCTCGGGCTCGGGCGACAACTGGTGGTGCGTTATATACCCGCCGCTTTGCTTCACCTCGGGCACGGCGGACGTAAAATACCGCTCGATTATAATGGATATAATAAACAAGTTTAAAAAATAGGACGGCGTATAACCGTCCTTTTTTTATTAAGTTACTTTAATTTCACCGTTTTTGCAGCGAACGGTATAATTCTCCATATTAGCATCCCAATTTTCTTCCTTTAAAATGCCGTCCCACTCTTCGACGGTTCCGTCGAAAATTATTGTCGTTATCCCGCTGTTACTAAACGCAAACATTTCGATATGCGACACACTTTTGGGAATGGTTACGGTTTTTATTGACTTGCAATCTGTAAAGACGAAAAATCTAAGCACTGTTAAGCCGTTAGGAATATGTATATCGGTAAGATTAAAACAACCTAAAAAAGCGTTTCTGCCAATACTGTTTCCGCTGTCGGGTATGACTATACTGCTTAACCCTGTGCACTCCTCGAATGCAAAATCACTTATAGACGTAACTCCGTCGGGAATGATTATAGTCGTCAAGCCGCGGCAGTTTTTGAATGCGTTTTCCCCTATTGCCTTTATGCTGCCGTCGTCGGGAATAACGCTGTTTTTGCACCCGAGTATAAGGGTGTTGCTTTCCCTGTCAATCAAACAGTTGCCTATACCGTAATATCTGGGATTGCGCGCGTCAACTTGTATACTTGCCAAATCAACGCACAAATAAATTGCATATGAGCCGATAAAAGTTACGCAGTAAGGAATACTTATGCCCGTTAAATCAACAATTGCTAAAAACGCATAGTTGTTGATTGAGGTTACGCTGCCGTCGTCGGGAATGACGCTGTTTTTACACCCGAGTATCAAGGCTTTGCTTTGCGTTTCTATCAGACAATTTCCCTGACTGTGATAACGGGTGTTTTCTGCCGAAACACTTATGTTTGTCAAATTAGAGCAAAACGAAAACGCACTTTCTTCGATTTCACTTACATTCGAACCTAAATATATTTCGGCTAAGCTATAACAAGACAAAAACGCATACATACCGATTGAAGTCACGCTGTCGGGGATTATTATGCTCGTCACATCGGTATTAAAGAAAGCATTGTTGCCTATCGCCGTTACGGGTTTGCCTTTATATGTTGACGGAACGGTAATATCTGTATCCGTTACGTTTCCTATCCCTCTGCATATATATGACGAACCGTCGTCGGAAAGAGTAAATGCCAACTTTTCGAATAACGCTCCGCAACGTATGCATACGCCGTTGTCGTAGCTATGCCCGAGCGGAGCGATATTTTCGTTATAGCTATGCCCGCAGGCGCAGGTATAGGTGGTATAGCCTTGATTTATGCAGTCTGGCTCGGTTACGGTCGTCGTGTATTCGTGAGCGTGAAGCTCGGGATTGAAATGACCGCAGCGGGTGCATACGCCGTTGTCGTAGCTATGACCGAGCGGGGCGAGGTTTTCGATATACCTTGCGCCGCAAATTTTACAGACGCCGTTGACGGTGCCGCCGTTTAAACAGTCCGCGGCGACTACGGTCTTTTCGTAGTCGTGCACGTGCGGAACGGGCTGAGCACTGCCGCAACGGATACATATTCCGTCTTCATACTCGTGACCCAGCCGCTCGGTATAGTCGTCGACGTAGGTTTTTCCGCAAATGCACGCGAAGGTAGTATATCCGCCCAAACCGCAGGTCGGGGCGGTAACGACGGGTGAATATGCGTGGGTGTGTTCCGCGGGAGGGTCGCCGTTACAGCTGCACGCGGGCAACACTGCCAGCGCAAAAGCCGTAAGCAGGACCAATAATTTTTTCATGACCAAATTATAACACGGGCACGAGGATTTTTCAAGGGTAATATAAAAATTACCAAAGGCGCGGAATAACTTTTTTAAGATTATTCATAATAATTGCACAAACATATTACGCTCGCCGTCAGGGGAGCAAGGAGGAAAAATGAAAAAAGCACTTAGAATCGGTGCCGTTGCATTAGCTGTTGCCGCCGTAGGCGGGGCAACGGCCGTAATTAATACGGCATACACGAATGACGAGCTTACCCCGCCCTACGTACAGACTGCGGTTTTAAAGCAGGGCGCAAACGGCGGCGAAGTCAAGGAATTACAAAGGAGGCTGAAGGAATGGGGCTACTACAACGGCGCTGTGGACGGCATTTACGGTAAGGGTACCGTAGAGGCCGTAAAGGCGTTCCAGAAAAAGAACGGCCTGACCCCCGACGGCGTTGCGGGTATAGAAACCTATAAAGCACTCGGAATGAACGATTCCGTCAAGGTTCTCGAAAACGACAAAAAGGGCAATTCAAGCTATACCAATTCGGATTTGTATCTTCTGGCGAAATGTATATACGCCGAGGCGAGGGGCGAAAGCTATACCGGTCAGGTTGCCGTCGGCGCGGTTATACTCAACCGTGTCGCTTCGTCCAGTTTCCCCAACACTATATCGGGGGTAATCTATCAGAGACACGCTTTTACCGCGGTTTCTGACGGACAAATCAATTTAGAGCCCAACAAGACGGCAATGAACGCCGCAGCCGACGCAATGAACGGCTGGGACCCCACGTACGGCTGTCTTTACTACTACAACCCTGCGGTTGCCACAAGCTCGTGGATTTTCGGCAGACAGACGGTTACCACAATCGGTAAACACGTTTTCGCAATATAGGAGGAAATGTAAGTGAAGAAAGTTTCAAGCGGCGCAGAAAAAGCTGAAGAGCTGACGCGCAAAAAATCTACTGTAAAAACGACGAAAAAGTCTGCCGCGGGCAACGGCAAGAAAAAGACCGAAAGCAAAAAGCCCGAAACAAAAAAAGCCGTAAAAAAGACGGCTAAAAAACCCGAGAAGAAGCTGACCGAAAAACAGCTTGCAAAGAAGAAAATGCGCGAGGAAAAGAAGCTTGCCGCAGCAAAAATAAAGGCGGAGAAAAAACAGAAACGCCTTGAAAAGAAGCTGGAAGCAAAGCAGAAGCGCCTTGAACGCGTTGCCGCTATCAAGGAAAAAATGGCGGAAAGAAAGGAAAAGCGCCGCGAAAGACGCGATATGTTGAAGCACGAAAGCAAGGAAGCAAGACAAAAGCGCATCGCTTCCGAAAAGAAGGCTAAAATAGAAGCGCGCAACGCAAAGCGCAAGGCTGCCGCTGCCGAAAGGCAGGCCCGCCGCGAACATCGCTTAAAGGTGCGCGCAGAGAAGAGAGCGGACAGAAAGGAAAGACAGCACGCACCCGGCTTCGGCGGTTGGCTTGCAGCGGTTATCGCGCTGGGCGTAACCACCCTTGCCCTCGGCACCATGATGACGTTCGGCTGGATGAGTATGAACGGCATGGAAGCGGAAATGGCTACCATTCACACCCAGTCGGTGTACGAGCTGAACTCTATCGTCGACAACCTCGACGCAGGGCTTTCCAAGGCGAGAGTTTCCAACTCGTCCGCAGAGCAGATTAAACTGCTTAACGAAATTGCGATAGACAGCGAAATGGCTGAGGTTATCCTTGAAAGACTGCCCGTAGATACGCAGCTTACTCAGAACATGACCTCGTTCGTAAACAAGATGGGCGACAGCGCTCAGTCTATGCTGAACACGCTTGCGCGCGGCGGTAAGCTTTCCAAAAGCCAGATTGCAACGCTTGCGTATATGTACGAAACCAACCAGCAGATGAAGTCGGTTATCAACGAGCTGACCGCATCCGCAAATCCCAAGGAAATAATGAACGCATGGAAGGGCAAAGAAGGCAACTTCATGGCTCAGTCGTTCACGACCCTTGAAAACAACACTATCGAAACACCCAAAGAGATTAACGACGGTCCCTTTGCCGAAAACATCAAAAAGTCGGGTGCAAAGGCGATAGAAAACCTCGAAGAGATAAGCTGCGCTAAGGCGGAAGAGCTTGCAGGCAAGTACTTTGCAAGCTACAATCCCACGGGCGTTCGCTGCACGGGCGAAACCGTTGCAAGCCAGCTTGAATGCTTCAACGTAGAAATTAACACCAACGACGGCGTTATGTTCGCTCAGCTTACCAAAAAGGGCGGCAGAGTAGTAATGTTCGACAGCTACAAGGAATGTTCGCAGAACAACTTCTCGGTTGAGCGCTGCATAGACATTGCCGAGGACTTCCTTTCCGACCTCGGAATAGACGATATGAAAGCCGTCTGGACGAGTGAAAACGGCACCACCTGCAATCTTAACTTCGTTTACGAGAACGACGGCGTAGTATTCTACCCCGACATGATTAAGGTAAAGGTGTGTGAGGAAAGAGGTATAGTAACGGGCATAGAAGGTCTTGCTTACTGCCTTAACCATACCGAGCGTACGGCCGGCGAAGCTACCGTTTCCAAATCCGACGCGAAAGCCAAGCTCAATTCGAACTTCGAAGTAGAGGGCTCGCGTCTGACGGTTATCCCCGTGGACGGCGACGAAATACTCGCTTACGAATTCTTCGGAACCTACGGCGAAAACGATTATTATATCTATATCGACGCAAAGACGGGCGAAGAAGTTCAGGTTCTTACGGTAATTGGTACCGCGCAGGGACGCGCACTTCTTTAAAAAAATAATACGGCGGGCGGAAATTTCCGCTCGCCGTGATTTTTATAGTCAATATAACTTGGGGAATATCTGATTTATGCTGCCGTCGAGGGCAAGCGTGTTGACGAGTATAAGTCCCACGCAAATCACCACAACGATTGCTATGGTTATGCTGACTCCCTTTGCGCCGAGTTTGACCATTTTGAATTTGAATACCATTAAAAACGATAATATAAGATAGCTTAAACAAAGTATCAGCTTGGGAACAAGCGTGCCCACCAGCCCGTCGAAGCCCCTGAACATTATGGCAACGAGGTAAAAGACGGGAACGCCTATCGCCGAGTTTGTTACCGGTAAGCCCTCGCAGTGGGTTCTTCTGCCCGTTTCTCCGCGCTGAACGCGCAAGTCCTCCTCGACGTCGTAGTACGCAAGGCGGCAGACCGCGCAAAGCACGTAAATTACGAAGGGTATCATAAAATACCATTCCGTCATGCCCATGCCGTAGCCAATCATAACGGGCGCGACGCCGAACGCGATTGCGTCGCTTAAAGAGTCGATTTTGGCGCCGAACATCTTATCCTCAACGGTTCTGTTTTTGCGGGTCCGCGCCACCACTCCGTCGAACGCGTCGCACACGCCCGAAATCCATAGACAGATTATGCCGCCGAAAAAGGGATAGCCGTAAACCGAAAGCGCAATGCCTATAACCGCCGATACTACCGACAGATAGGTTAATATTACTCCGTAATGGTAAAAACCTACAAATCTTTTCATATTTTTTCTCTTAATGGTTTTTGCGTTTGCAAAGCAAACGCAAAAAGGGTGTACACCCTTTTTGCTGGTTTTATTATATCATTTTTATGCGGCTTGTCAACGGTTGATGCAGCCCAGTCCTATTTTTTCGCCGCATTTTACAACCGTTTCGCAATTTCTGCGCGTGTTTTCCAAGATTTCCTCGTCAATCACTGCGGCGTCTTTTTTGAGAACGAGTATTATAGTAGACCCGCCGAATTCGAAACAGCCTTTTTCTTCGCCGCGTCCGAACTGCGTTTTGCCGTTGTTGGCTATGCGCCCGACGAACATTGCGCCGACCTCTACCTGAAGCGCGTCGCCGAAGTTATCGGTGTGCAGCAGCGTATATTCGCGGCAATTTTCGGTGAACACCCTGCTCTTTTCAAACGCCTGCGGCTTGACGGTGTGCAGCCTGCCCTTTATAAACACGGGCTTTTCCGCAGTTCCTCCGTCAAAGAAAATATATCTGTGATAGTCGGTGACGGTCAACCTGAATATAAGGCAGGTACCGCCGTAAAAGGTTTTGGCTATTTCTTCGCTGCCCGTAAGCTTGGCCAGAGAATAGTCGAAGCCCTTCACGCGGAAAACGCTGTTTTCGTCTATCTCGAAGGCGAGCAGCTTTCCGTCGCACGGGCTGACCAGCGAGCCCGCGTCCATATCGACGGGGCGACGCTCGGGGCGTATACTGCGTGAAAAGAAATGATTGAACGAGCGGTATTTTGTCTTTACGTATTCAGACATATCTATGGCGTTTCGCCTTACGAATTTTTTAATGCGGTGCCGTGAAAAGCGGGAATTGAGGTAGCACGCGTAGGCGTTGGCAATCCAACGCGTCGAGCATACGCGTAGCGCAATAGCGCCGGCGCGGTTGCCGTATAAAAATCCGACTGCGCGCGACCGTTCCATTAAGGCAACGTCGTTAATTTCGCGTCGTTCCGTTTTTTCGTGGGAAGGGGGTAGTATTATATGCGTCATAATTCGTTATCTTTATCTTCGGTCGATATTTCCTGTTTTTCTTCGGGCAGCTCCTCCGCGGCCTCGGCGGGCGGGGTTTCCGCACCGTCGGCGGGGACGGCAGGCGCTGCGTTCCTGACCGTAGCCATGTGATAGGTGAGCGTGACTACGCCGCTGAGCATCATACAGACGTAATATGAAATCAAGCGCGAAATCATAAGCGCAAGCAGTATGAACGCGTTGTCGTAAAGCTGCACGTAAATATGGATAAACAGATATTCGTACGCGCCGACGCCGCCGGGGATAGGTATGGAATTATATCCGAAAAGCACGAGCGCCTGTAAAACGAAAATTTCCAAAAAGGGAGCGTTGGGGTCTATTGCAAGACAAACGAAGCAGGGTATAAGCGTCTGCGACACGCGCTGTAATACGTTGAAAATAAAGGTAGTGAAAATTACTGCTGGCTTGTCCTTTATGATATGGCGGCACGCGCTGTACTTTTCGACCTCTTCGCTGATTCTGCGGCGCCATTTGTCGGGATTTTTGACTATGCGCATTTTGTTGAGCAGGGTTACGAGTCCGTTGCCGACCTTTATAATCGCCTTGCCGAAAAACATACAGCCGATAAAAAAGCCGAGCAGCAGAGCCTGTATCACCGCGCCGAGTATTACCAGCACCTTGGCAAACACCGTGTTTATCCCGCCGAACATTGTCGGGTTTATACATAGCGCGGCAATGCCGATTACGAATATAGACGCCGTGTAACAGATTACGTTGAACAGCACCGCAAAGCTTGCCTTGCCCGCGCTGATACCGTCGCGCGCCATATAAAAGACTATGGCGGGCTGTCCGCCCGAAGCCGACGGGGTTATATCGGAATAGAAGGTATCCGCAAACGAGTAGGACATTGCGGAAACAAGCCGCGTCTTATGCCCGAAAAACCTTGCAATGACGTAAAGGCTGAAGCCTTCGAAAAATTCGAAAAACAGCATACACACGAAAGCGGCAACAATCCACACGGGATTGCTGTTTTTGAAATATTCCACTATGTCGTGAAAATTAAGTTCTTCCTTCTGACTGACGAAAAGCACCACCAGCGTAACCGTAACGAGAATTATTACGAACGCGAGGTTCAAAAGCAGTCGGCGGGTCTTTTTACTTATTTTTGCCATTTTTTACCGTACCGCGCGGCTATTTAACGCGCTAAACGATATTGTACTTTATTTTCGGGTTTTTGTCAACAATATGAAAGGCGGCAGCCGTACGATACGGCTGCCGCCTTTAATTACTGTTTGTCTATTATATCGAGAATTTCGGAAATTCTGTCAAGGTCGTCGCGCGAATAATAATCGATGTAAATTCTGCCCTTTTTGTCGGTTCCGATAAGGCTTACCTTCGTGCGGAAGGTGAAGCGCATGCGGTCTACTAAATTTTTCAGCTCGATTGAAGCGAGGGCGCGTTTCTTGCTTTTGCGCTTTTCCAGTATTTCGGGAGGCACGTTGTGCGCGCGCACCTTCTTTTCAAGCTCTCTTACGGAGGTCTGGTTTCTTATCGCCTCGTTCGCGAATTCAACCTGTTTTTCGGCGGGAAGCACGATAAGCGTACGCGCGTGGCCCGCGCTCAGCTTGCCCTCGGCAACTACGCCTATAACCTCGGGGCAGAGGTTTAATAGCCTGAGCGTGTTTGCTATCGCGGGGCGCGATTTTCCTATGCGCTCGGCAAGCTCGTCCTGCGTCAGCTTGTAATCGGTCATAAGCTGCTTCATTGCCATTGCTGCTTCGATAGGGTTCAAATCCTCGCGCTGCAAGTTCTCTATCAGCGAAATTTCCTTTATTTCGCGGTCGGTATACTTACGGATAACTACGGGTATCGTTTGCATTCCCGCAAGCTTGCTTGCGCGGAAACGGCGCTCGCCCGCGATAATCATATACGTGCCGTCGCCGTTGTCGTTGACGACGATGGGCATTATAACGCCGTGCTTTTTAATAGAGTCGGCAAGCTCTCTCAAAGCCTGCTCGTCAAAGTTTTTACGCGGCTGGTTGGGGTTTGCCGTGATTAAGTCTATGCGCAAATCCTCCGCGTTCTTTCTCTCTTCCTCGGTATAGCCGAACGCGCTTTTTCCGTCAAACATTTGTTCGTATGCGTCGTTGGTGTCGCTGAACAGCTCGTCCAGTCCTTTTCCTAATCCCTTTGCCATAAATTACCTCCGTTAATTTTCTTCGGTGCAGTCGCTATGAAATCTTTCGTGCGTGCACGAAGAGAACAGCAGCTTGCCTTTTTTGTAGAATGCCAAATCCTCGAGAAGTTCGAGGTCGTAATCGGATTTAAACCGTTTAAGCCATTCCACGGTGTCGTCGTTCAGCTTGAAATAAAATACCTTTGACAGCTCGCTCGAGCTCGTGCAATGCCAGACGAACGTAACCTCCGTCTTTATAAGGTTATCCTTCAACGCCTTGTTTTCGTCGCTTTCAAGTTCTTCGGTAAGCGGACGTTCGGTTTGCTCTTTCTTTAATTTTTCGAGTATGTATTCGCAAGTGCCCGTAAAGTCTACCGCACTGTACGCGTGCCAGAGCTCGTCCAAAGAATTGTATTTTTCACGCTCACCGCTGAAAACGTCGGTAAAGCAGCCGTAGCCGTCGTTCGCCTCGATTAAAGCGGAATTTTGCCTGCAATACGCTTTGTACTCGTTTTCGATGTCCGCGTAAATCTTTTTAAAGGACGGAAGCTTTGCCCGCTCTTCATCCGCAGCCCCCATAAATTCGGTTTCGGCTTGTCTGTAAGCGCTTTCCTTGACTTTTTTGAGAGCCTCCGCCGCAAGCTGTTCGGATATGCGGTTTTTGCCGTAAGGACAGGTGAGGGAAAAGCTGTCCGCAAGAGGCAGGTACTTTTCGAGTATCCCCGCCATGTCGAGGCAATCGAAAGCGAGCTTTGCCTCGTATTCGGCGACGGTTATTTCCTCCTCGCCGACCGAAACGACTGAAACCTCGCCGTCGCGGTAAACTCCCGCCTTTTCAAGCAGCTTGAAAAGCTTTTTATCTTTTTTTACTTTTTTACTCTTGCCGCCTACCGACAGCAGACTGTAAAGGCGGGCAAACTCCGCTTTTGCGGAAAAGAGCTTAATTCCCATCACGGGGTTGACGGTTATTCCGTTATCCAGATTTATTTGCAAAGCCGAATTGAGTGCGGCTATAAACTGTTGTTCTTTCATTGTTTTGATAAAAACTCCTCTGTTAATGCTTTATATGCCCTTGCGCCTACGCATTTGGGGTCGTATATCATTATCGGCTTGCCGTGGCTGGGAGCTTCGGCAAGGCGCACGTTTCTGGGTATGATTATTTCGTAAAGCTTGTTTTTAAAGAACTTCTTTATTTCGGCGGCTATCTGTCTTGAAATGAGAGCCCTGCCGTCGTACATGGTAATAACTACGCCCTCTATACTGAGGTTGGGGTTTAGCCTCTGCTTGACGAGAGCGATAGTGTTCATAAGCTGGCTTACGCCTTCGAGGGCGAAATACTCGCCCTGAAGCGGAATTATTACCGAATCCGCTGCAACCCAGGCGTTGATGGTCAGCAGCCCGAGGGAGGGCGGGCAGTCGATAAAAATGTAGTCGTAGCTCGACCGTACCTTTTCAAGTGCCTCTTTTAAAATTCTTTCACGGTTACGCTTATATACGAGGTCGACCTCCGCCCCCGACAAATCCACGTTTGCGGGAAGTATGTCCAAAAGCTTGACGTGGGTGGGTATAATGTTGTTCGCCGCCGCATCGTCCTCTATAAGCACGTTATGTACCGATTTTTTAAGCTGGCTTTTCGAAAAGCCGAGGGCGGTAGTCGCGTTTCCCTGCGAGTCTATGTCGACAAGCAGGGTTCGCTTTCCGTATTCGGCACAGTAAGCCGCCATGTTGACGGCGGTCGTCGTCTTGCCGACGCCGCCCTTTTTATTTGTAAATGCTATTATTTTTCCCATAGTGTTTACCTCGTCAATTTACGGCAAAACTTGCTCCCGACGGTTGCTGTCGGGGGCAAGTTTCACGTGAAACTACGGCTCGTACCTCTTAAAGGGGTTCTCTGCACGCTCGTTGTCGTGTTCGTCCATATACTTGATTACTTCGTCGTAGCTCTTGCCTTCGATAAGCAAATCGACCTCTTCGGTGTATATCGTTTCGCGTTCGATAAGCACTCTCGCCATATTGTCGAGTATCGAGCGGTTTTCCTTCAAAAGCTTTCTTGCGCGGTCAAGCTGCTCGTTTACGATATTGCGAACCTCGTCGTCAATCATTTTTGCGGTTTCTTCGGAATACGCGCGTTGGGTCGCCATATCTCTGCCTATAAACATGGGCTGCGAATCGTCGCCGTAGGAAATAAGTCCGAGCTTGTCGCTCATACCGAACTCCGTTACCATTGCACGGGCGAATTTGGTTACCTGCTTGATGTCGCCGCTCGCACCCGAGGAAATATCCTTGATTACCAGCTCTTCCGCAACGCGGCCGCCGAGTGCCATGCAGATGTCGTCAAGCATAAAGTTTTTGGAATAGTACGAACGGTCTTTTTCGGGCCTCGTCATGGTGAAGCCGCCGGCATTGCCGCGGGGAATTATCGTAACTTCGTGAACGGGGTCGCAGTTGGGGCAAAGCCTTGCAAGTATGCAGTGACCCGATTCGTGGAAAGCTGTAAGGCGTTTTTCCGATTCGGTTACGACCTTGCTCTTTTTCGCGGGGCCCATGGAAACCTTGTCTATGCTTTCGAACAGCTCGGTATTCGTTATAAACTTTTTGTCCGCACGCGCGGCGAGGATAGCCGCCTCGTTCATAAGGTTTTCAAGGTCGGCACCCGAGAAGCCCGCCGTCAGCCTTGCAACCGTCTTGAAGTTTACCTCGGGGGAAAGAGGTTTGTTGCGTGCGTGTACCTTTAAAATCTGCTCCCTGCCCTTGACGTCGGGAAGGTTTACGTAAACCTGCCTGTCGAATCTGCCGGGACGGGTAAGTGCGGGGTCGAGAATGTCGGCACGGTTGGTCGCCGCTACTACGATAACGCCCTCATTCGCCTCGAAGCCGTCCATCTGGACGAGTATCTGGTTGAGGGTCTGCTCGCGTTCGTCGTTTCCGCCGCCAAGGCCCGCGCCTCTATGCCTGCCCACCGCGTCGATTTCGTCAATGAAAATGATGCAGGGCTGGTTCTTTTTGGCCATTTCAAATAAATCGCGCACACGCGAGGCACCCACGCCGACGTACATTTCTACGAAGTCGGAGCCCGAAACCGAGAAGAACGGAACTCCCGCTTCGCCCGCAACGGCTTTGGCGAAAAGCGTTTTACCCGTTCCGGGAGGACCGATTAAAAGAACGCCCTTGGGAATTTTCGCTCCGAGGTCGGAGAACTTCTTTGGCTGTTTGAGAAATTCGACTATTTCCGCAAGCTCAACCTTTTCTTCCTCCGCACCTGCGACGTCGGAAAAGCGGACCTTTATATTAGTGGATACGCGTGCTTTCGTCTTTGCAAAGCTCATTACCTTGCCCGCACCGCCCATAGACGAGCGGAGAATGAGGAAGAACACCACGCACATTATTACTATCATTAATACCGAGAACGCAGTCGAAACCCAGCTGCCCGAGTTGGGGTTGCCCTGTTCGATAGAAACGCCCCAGCTCTGCCACCGCTCGAAGGTGGGCGAGTCCCAGCTTTCCATTCCGTAGGGCGAGGGTCCGTAGCAGAAGTAAGCCCGTACGAGGCTGCCCTTGGAATTTTTGACGAAGCCCGAATACTCGTAGCCGTCGGTCTGAACCTTCCAGATAACGGAAAGCACTAACTCGTGCTCGTCGTCGGTAACGATTTTGCCGTCCTTTACCTTATAGCCGTCGAGGACTTCGCCGTCTTCTATACTGACGATTTTGCCGTCCTTTTCGTTGGGCGTGCCGTCCTCTTTAAAGTACTGCGTGTTCTCAACGTACTGTTGGAACTGCGTTCGGTCAAGCTTCTTCGCCCCGCCGTTCATAAGCTGCGTAGCCACGATTACCGTTACCGCCGCAATCAGCAGAAGGACGATTGACCAGGTTATGATTTTTCCTTTCTTGTTCAAAGCAATCTCCTTAAAATTATTTTAACAATGGTAATTTTAACATAATTTAAACGCCTTTTCAAGCGTTTGCAATACCTTTATTATATATATCACGCAAATTTTATCGTTTTTTCACTTATTCCCGACGTGCCTTTTCGCGTTTTTCAGCAAAAACAGGCATTGCGCTACCGTAGATTTTGTATTGAAAATGTTTCATGTGAAACTTTCAACCAAATTTTTTTGCCTTTAATATGTTTCACGTGAAACGTAAAGCGCGTTGTTTTGTGAGTTTGTGGACAAATAAATGTTGATATGTTAATAAAAAAGTGGATAACGGTTCCGCGGGTTAATTCGGGGAATACTTTTTCCTTGCTTTTTTAAATATATTTTGTGTAAGTTTTTCGCTTTTTAAATCACATTTTTTCAAATACTATTATATTTTATTAAGTACAGGTCAATAATCAAATTATCATAACGGCTTCGAGGTGACGAATGGATTACTCGTTTAACTTATATAATTCCCTTGCTGCAAGCGGCGTTTGCCTTGCATTGAAAAAGACTACGCCCGCGGGTGCCGCCCCCGTAATTTTATGCGTGGGCAGCGACCTTTCCGTCGGCGACAGTCTGGGTCCCGTCACGGGAACGAAATTGAAGCAAGCCCTTGCGGGACTTAACTGCTACGTTTACGGCACGCTTGCAAAGCCCATCACCGCGCACGAGGTCAAGTACATGAACGACTTTTTGAAGTTCACCCACCCCGACAGTCCGATTATCGCAATCGACGCCGCCGTAGGCAACGCGGGCGACATAGGACTGATAAAGGTTGCAAGACGGGCGTTGCGGCCGGGTAGCGGTGCGAACAAGCGGCTGAACAAGGTCGGCGACGTCTCGATAATGGGAATTATCGCCGAGCAGTCGGTTTTCAACTACTCGCTGTTTTCCGCGACGAGGCTGAACGTCGTCTATAAAATGTCGGAAATAATAGCGGAAGGAGTTACCTCCTTCGTACTCGACTACATTCAGAACGTCAACGCTTTTAAAAACGTGCTTTAAAATAAGCGCAAACCGTTTGGGTTTGCGCTTTTTATAATGATATTATTTTTTTGCCCGACCTCTCGGCGTACTTTACGGTGTAATAAGTTCCGCCTCTGCTTCTTCTAAGAAAGCAGACCAGCACGTCGCAGTTGTCCACGAGGTAGCGGTCACGCCGCTGCATACACCCGTCGGTGTAGTTTTCCTGCAAAAGCACTCTCTCGTCGCAGAGATTTAAAAGCTTTTCGTAGAGCAGCTTGTTCTTTTGAGAAAACCTTTCCGACTGGTTTGCACACGGCAGGCAAGCGACGAGCTCGACGCTCCGTTTATCTTTGAGGGCGACAACAGCCTTCGCCGCTTCCATGTCGAAGCCGATAGCCATTCCGCAAAGAAAACGGGTAACGCCTGCTGCGGCAAGGTCGGCAACCACTCTTTCAAGCAAGTGCGCGTCGTAGTCCGTTCCCGCAAGCACGCGATGCCCCGTAAACGCGCAGGTCTTCATAGCGGCTGCTTCCTCTCTTTTCCCTGACCGCGGGGATAATTCGGCGGCGTGGGCTTGACTTTTTTGATTACTACGAGAGTCCGCCTACCAAAACCCTCTGGCAGCTCGTATCCGACGGTTTTTTCGATTTCCCCGCCGAGCAGTCGGATAGCGTTGCGCGCCCCTTCTATTTCTTCCGCGGCGTCGCCCTTGTAAGCGATAAATCTGCCGCCTACCCTTACGAACGGCAGGCAGTACTCGCAGAGAGTATTGAGCTGCGCAACCGCACGCGCCACCGCGCAATCGTACTTTTCGCGCATCGAAATGCTATGCGCCCCCTCTTCGGCGCGGATATTTTCCACTTGTACACATTTTAAGGACAAGCTATCAACAGCGGTCTGTAGAAATCTGCATTTTTTGGCGGTGCTTTCGATAAGGGTGAACCGCAAATCCTCCCTCAGAATTGCAAGCGGTATAGACGGGAAGCCCCCGCCCGAGCCTATTTCCACGACCGACGCTCCGACGGGAATTAGCCCCTCGCCCGCAATACTGTCGTAAAAATGTTTATAAGTAACGCCTTTTTCGTCGGTAACCGACGTTAAATTACAAATATTATTGTAATCGAGCAAAAGCTCCGCAAATTTTTCATATCTTTCGCGGTGCGTGTTTTTTATAACGTCGAGATACTTTTCCTTATCCATATTTATATTATAGCAGATAATTTTCAAAATCACAAGCGGCGGCCGGATTTTTTCCACAACGCTGTTAATTTGTGCATATCCGAATTTTTCGCGTTGCCGCCGCGCAGGAACGGGGGCACACTGCTTATTTTTTATCCACTCTTCCTCAAACTGTCAACAAATGCATTAACACAAATTTTATTATTTTTCCACACCAACGAGGGGCGATTTTGTTGCTTTTTCGGGGGGTTTTTGTTATTATATAATTATGTTATAGGAAAGGCGGGCGTGTTGCGGGTACTTGTCAACATTTCCACCGTCCCTACTAAGTACTTATACTTAATTAATATTTTAATATAATAAATAAAAACATCAAGGAAGAAATTTTATGAAAGTTGTTTGTGAAGGTATCGATTTATCCGACGCGGTGCTCAAAGTAGTAAAAGCGTGCGCAACAAAAACCGTAACTCCCGTACTCGAATGTATCAAAATTACGGCAAGGAACGACAGGCTTACCGTTCTTGCGACTGACAGCGAAATTTCTATCCAGAAAACCATAAAAGCCGATATTTACGAGGAAGGCGACGTATGCGTTCCCGGCAGGTATTTTTCCGACTTTATCAAAAAGCTCGAGGGGGCGCAGCTTACTCTTTCCTCCGACGAGAAGAAAATGACTATCGTCTACGCCGACTCGCAGACCGAAATGCAGGTCCTTTCGGCAGCGGATTTCCCCAAAATAGACACCGACATCAACGAAAGCAGCTTCCGCATTAAAACGGCGGACCTCAAAAGGTTTATAAACTCGACCTCTTTCTGCTGCGCCGGCGACGATTCGCGCCCCATTTTAAAGGGCTGCCAGTTTCTTATAAAGGATAAAGAGCTTTGCGTTACCGCGCTTGACGGCTTCCGTCTTGCCACGGCGCACGGTACGCTTATTTCCTCTACGGGCGATATGGATATTGTCTGCCCCGCGAGGACGCTGTCCGAAATCGAAAAAATGATTGACGGCGACGGCGAAACGGAAATTTTCGTGCAGAAGGGCAGAATTCTCGTCGAGGTTGACGACACGGTGCTGACCTCGCGCCTGTACAACGGCGACTTTATAAAAAAGGAAAACATTATCCCCAAGGATTTCACGACTAAGGTCAAGGTGGATAAAAAGGCGTTGAAGGACAGTATCGAGCGCGCGGCAATTCTCGTACGAAGCGACAAAAACAGCCTTATTATCTTCGATATTTCCTCGGATAAGATAGAAATTTCTTCGAATTCGGAAATAGGAAGCGTGCAGGAGCCCGTCAAGGCGGAGACCGAGGGCAAGGACGTTAAGATTGCAATGAATTCGAAATTCATAATCGAGGCGGTCAACGCGCTTAACGAGGATAAAATAGTGCTGGCGTTCAACAGCCAGATACAGCCGTTTATCTGCGAAAACGAAGTCAATAAGGACAGGCTGTATCTCATTTTACCCGTCAGGACAATGAATAACGCTTGACAAAAGCGCAGTTAATAATGTATTTTTATTTAGGTTATAATTACAAAAAAGGAGTATATCGATGAAAAGAACCTATCAACCGAAAAAGAGACAGAGAAGCAAGGTACACGGTTTCAGAAAAAGAATGGCTTCCAAAGCAGGCAGAAAGGTATTGAAGAGAAGAAGAGACAAGGGCAGAAAGAAGCTTTCCGCGTAATTCAAACGCGATTAAGCTTTGCGTTACACTGCCTTTGCGCTAATCAATCCGAAATACAGTGAAATATTCGAGAATAAAGAAAAATACAGACTTTCAGAAATTATTTAACAAGGGTAAACGAGTATTTTCCCCTTGCGTTACTTTGCTGTATTTTCCCGCAAAAACCCTGTCGATGGGCATTGCAATTTCTAAAAAGCACGGCAAGGCGCATACGCGCAACCGTATAAAGCGGCTGCTGCGCGAGGCGTTCCGCAATACCTGCGGCGAGCTTGACGGCTGTTACAGCGTGATTATTCTTCCTAAAATATCCGAAGCTTACAGCTTGAAGAGCTTTGAAAAAAGCCTTTCGTCGTGCTTTAAAAAGGTAAACGAATGTGCAAAAAGCTGAAAAAATGCTGCAAGCTTTTGCGGAAAAAGGTGTTTAAGCCGTTTATTAAAATGCTGCTTATGCGCCTTATAATACTTTATCAGCGCACGCTGTCAAGGCACACCTGCCTGTACAGTCCGACCTGCTCGGAATACGTGCTGCGCGCGCTAAACAATCACGGCGTAATAATAGGTCTGCTTATGGGCGGCTGGCGGCTGCTCCGCTGTAATCCTCTGTCGAAGGGCGGGTATGACCCCGTGCCCGAAAATTATTTTAAACTTAGGTGGGTGGTTTAACCCACGGAACGAAATGGGAAATATAAATCTATTGAACTTATCGACAAACTACATTGATTTTGCCGTCGAAAAAATATCCTCGGTTGACCTCAACTGGATAGGCAAAATCATTCAGTGGCTTATAGAGGGCGTAGGCATCGTCGGACTGGGTATAGTGCTGTTTACGCTTATACTCAAAACGGTGGTGCTTCCGCTCGATATATATTCGCGCTTTAAAATGAAAAAGCAGTCGCTGATGATGAAGGCGATGCGCCCGCAGATGGAAAAGCTGCAAAAGCAGTACGCCAACGACAAGCAGATGTATAACCAGAAGGTTATGGA
Source organism: uncultured Christensenella sp. (assembly GCA_910576655.1). Lineage (GTDB taxonomy): Bacteria > Bacillota > Clostridia > Christensenellales > Borkfalkiaceae > Coproplasma. The sequence goes on along the minus strand of CAJTJC010000016.1, from coordinate 27,316 downwards.
ATTGCAGAAGGCAAACGGAATATCGATGTTCGGCGCGTGCCTTCCGATGATAGTTTCGCTGGTAATATTCATGGTAGTATTCAGCGCGTTTTCGACCTATTCGCAGTACGCCAACCTGCAATCCTACAAGGGTATGGAGGAGTGCTATAACGCCAGCGTAGAGCAGTACGTTCTGCGCGAGGACGGCAAGGACGATATTATTCACGGCGACGGTTTTTTAATAAGAACGACGGACAAGTCTCTCGGTACCGAAGCGTACTACGTCGATTTCGAGGCGTTCAAAAAAATTGCAGACAAGAACGTGACGGGCGAAAATTTCGACACGCTTAAAGAGTCCGAAAAAATGGCAATCGTGCGCGACTACGTGCGCGAGGGCGCAAGAAGAGCCTCGGCTGACTATTACAGAAGCCACGACAACGGTTTCCTCTGGGTTAAAAACATCTGGTATCCCGACTCGCCTTTAAACAAAGAGGTTCCCGACTTCGCAAATTTCAGCTCGTCAATTTCGCGCGCATCGGGCGCGGGACTGGGCTCGGCTTACGAAGAGAGCTATAACGAGGTTACCTATTATTTGAGAAACGACGGTTACAGCGACGGCAAGCTCGAGGGCAAGACGGTAAACGGATATTTCATATTGATTATACTTGCAATAGGACTTATGTTCCTGCAACAGTTTATATCCATGCGTTCGCAAAAGGACGCGAGCGAGCTTTCTACCGTAGACGGCTCGGGCGCGAGAACCAACAAGATAATGCTGATAATGATGCCGCTTATATACGGTATGTTCTCATTCTTTTACAGTGCGGCGTTTTCGACGTATATGATTACGAATACTATTTACAGTCTGATTATGACGGTAGTAATGAACAAAATAATGGACGTTAAGTTTGCTAAGAAAATGGCGAGCGGCGAGCTGTTTAAAAATAAAAAACAGACTAACAGAAAGAGGTTAAAGTAATGCAAGATGAGAACGTATTTAGCGCAAAGACGGTTGACGAAGCTATCGAAGAGGGTTTGAAAGCCCTTAATATCACGCTTGACGAAGCCGAAATCGTAATTATCGAAGAGGGCAAGAAAAAGCTTTTCGGCGCGGTAAAGGCGCAGGTAATGATAAAGAAAAAGCAGTCCGACGCGCGGCGAGCGGCTGATTTTATAGACGGGCTTTTAAATATACTCAAAATTACCGCGGTCAGTGAAATAATATCAGACGACAGCGAAATTTCAATCGATATAAAGGCTACGAATTCGGCAAAGGTAATCGGAAAGCACGGTGACGTGTTGGACGCTATACAGTGCCTTGCTGGCGCGGTTGCGAACACGGGCAGGGACGAATACAAAAAGGTGCTCGTTGACTGCGAAAATTACAGAAAACAGCGTGAGGAAACGCTTGTAAAGCTTGCGGAAAAGCTTGCGGCAAAGGCTGTCGAAAAGGGCAGAAAGCTCAACTTAGAGCCTATGAGCCCTTACGAAAGAAGAATTATCCACTCCGCGCTTGCAAACAATACCGAGGTAAAGACGGTTTCCGAGGGCAAGGAGCCCGTGAGATATATCGCGGTTATCCCCAACAACGCGAAGCCCTATGATAAGGGACTGCACTACGGCGAAAGGCGTACAGATGACCGCCGCGAGCACAGGGGCGGCAAATTCGACCGTCGCGGAGGCGACAGAAGAGAGAGAAGACCCTCGTCCGGCGGCGGAGCAAAACGCGGCAAGCGTGAAATTTATTTCGGAACATTTCTCGGCAACAGCGGCGCTAAGGGCGAAGAATAAAAAATTAAAGTTCGAGGCTTGCTTGACTTGTGAGTTGCCGGTGTCACGGTAACGCAATAAAGATACATCGTCGACGTAAGGTCGCCAAGCGTAAGGCTTGCGTTTGATTAGTTGCAGGTCGGTGTGGCGGCGACTCAATAAAGATACAACGGCAAGCGTAAGGCTTGAGATGGTTTTCGGCTAAACACATCGTTAAAAAAACCGAAGGAGAATACGAAAAGTATCAGGGACGGTTATATGCCGTCCCTTTTTTCAGCCGACTTTTCGTGCGAAAGAAATGAAAAACTTTTTTACAACCAAAAGACTGTGCCGTGCGGGAATTATTGCCGCGCTGTACGTTGCGCTGACCTACGCGTTCGGCGCGATTGCCTATCAGGGCGTGTTGCAAATCCGCCCAGCCGAAGCGTTGACGATACTGCCGCTGTTCTTTCCCGAAGCGGCGCCAGCGCTTTGGATAGGGTGCATGCTTGCGAACCTTGCATCGCCTTTTATCGCGTTCGACGTCCCCCTCGGCGGACTGTTTCCCGTGCTTGTCAACGCCTTTGTTATACCCGTGGTAATAGTCTTTCTTTGCGGCGGAGACGAGGGATATGCCTCGGCGAATATAGCTTACTGGAGCTATTTCGGCTCGCTTTGCGCAACCGAAGCGCTTTGGGTCTACGGACTGGGAATACCTCTGTACATAGCAATTTACGGACTGCGCAAAAAGGGGGTTACCGCCTTTTGCGACGCATCGAAAAAACCGCCCGAAAGCGAGGGTTAATTTATTGTTTCCGTTGTAGAATAATAGCGCACGTCAGGTGCGTTATTTTTTTTAAGAAAAAAAATAACGCAGCGGAAATCCGCTGCGTTACTATATCAGGTCTGCACCAAAAAATTCGATTTAAAATCGATAAAGGAGTGGCTGAAACTCATACGCCTACTTTGTCAGGGAACGTGTCAGAGACATTCGGTCAATTATGCGTTGCTCACGAAAAAAATAATTATAAGTTTTTATAATGGTGCGCCTCGATACCAAATTATGTAAATAAATTAACGATGCGTTTATGCTTTTTTACCGCATACAGATACGTTTTGTATGCGCCGCTGTTTTTTCTCTGCTCTGCGTAAAACAAAGCCAAATCGCTTCGGTCAAGCATTGCAAGGTTACGAAAATATATTGCCGTATACCAATAATCGAAATGCTTTGTCGGGCACTCCAACGCCTCGTACTCTTTTCGTACGAACCATCTCGGCGGCTTTGCAAGCTGCTTTTCAAGCGCAAAACAAAATACTCTTTCGATATTAAGCTTCGGGTCGGCGTTTTTCTTTTCGGTTACAAGGTCATAGCACAAATCGTCAAAATCGCTTCTGCCGCCAAACAGAAAAATTCTTACGCCGTCCTGTATTGCCCTGTCTATTTCCGTTCTCGTTCTTTCAATCAGCTCGTCCGTTATATCAACGACGGAGTGCCCGAAACACGAGCAGGTTTTAATAGCTGCCGTCATAAAAAAAGATGCCGCCCCCTAAGGAACGACATCATAGCATACCGTCCCTTTGAATGCGACTTCAATTTACCTATTTCCATAACCAACAAGCAGAGGAAACAACCCAGTAGCGAACGGTATAACTACCTATACTCTGGTTGTTTCCAAAAAAAAGAAAATAATACTACCGTTGTATTTCGGAAATAGGTTTATTAAATTGAAGTCGCATTGTTATTATAGCACGGACGCAAGAAAATTTCAAGGATTATTAATGCAAAAATTAAAAAGTCCGCCACTAAACGCAGCGGACTTAATTTATTTGCAATTTTTCTTCAAGGTTTTAAGGCATTGCCAAAGCTCGTCGGGTATGCGAGGGCCTATTTCATTGTAATACCTTTCAATTTCATTCGCCTCGTCAAGCCAGCTTTGCTTGTCCACGGCAAGCAGCCCGTCAAGGTCTACGGTTATACCCTCGGTATCTATATCCTCGGGGCGTGGTACGTAGCCTATCGCCGTTTCAACCGCGCCCACCGAGCCGTCGCAGCGGCGCAAAATCCATTCCAGCACTCGCATATTGTCGCCGAAGCCCGGCCACAAAAAGCTGCCGTCCTTTGCCTGTCTGAACCAGTTTACGTTAAAGATAGCGGGAGGGTTTGCAACCTTTTTCCCCATATCAATCCAGTGCGCGAAGTAGTCGCCTATATGATAGCCCGCAAACGGCTTCATAGCCATGGGGTCGTGGCGGAGAACGCCGGTCGCACCCGCGGCGGCAGCGGTCGTTTCCGAGGACATTGCCGAGCCGACGAACACGCCGTGGTCCCAGTCGCGCGACTGATAGACGAGCGGCGTAGTCGAAGCGCGTCTGCCGCCGAAGATTATCGCGGAAAGCGGTACGCCCGTTACGGAATTAAACTCGGGAGAAATGCAGGGGCAGTTTTCCGCGGGCGCGGTAAAGCGCGAGTTGGGGTGAGCCGCGCAGCCCTTGCCGTCCCACGGCTTGCCCGTCCAGTCGATAAGGCGCGCGGGCGGCTGTTTTGTCAGTCCCTCCCACCAGACTGTCATATCGTCGGGATTGAGCGCGACGTTTGTAAAAATCGTTCCGTGCAGGGTCGATTGCAGGGCGTTGTAATTGCTGCGTTCGTTGGTGCCGGGGGCTACGCCGAAAAAGCCGTTTTCGGGATTGACCGCCCAAAGCCTGCCGTCGTCACCGACGCGTATCCAGGCAATATCGTCTCCCACGCACTCTATTTTATAGCCCTTTTCAAGGTAATGCTTGGGCGGTATCAGCATGGCAAGATTGGTTTTACCGCACGCCGAGGGGAAAGCCGCCGCAACGTATTTTTTCGCGCCGTCGGGGAAGGTCACGCCTAAAATCAGCATGTGCTCGGCAAGCCAGCCCTCGTTTTTTCCGAGGAACGAAGCTATCCTCAGCGCAAAGCATTTTTTGCCCAAAAGCACGTTCCCGCCGTAAGCCGAGTTAAGCGATATTATCGTATTATCCTCGGGGAAGTGCATAACGTAACGCTTTTCGGCGTCCACCTCGCACGTTGCGTGAAAGCCCTTAATAAAATCGCCGTTTCCCAGCGCGTCGAGGCAACGCTTTCCGACTCGGGTCATAATGCACATATTAAGCACTACGTATACGGAATCGGTCACCTCTATGCCGATTTTGGCAAAGCTGCTGCCGACAACGCCCATAGAATAGGGTATTACGTACATAGTCCTGCCCTTCATGGCCCCGCGTGCGATTTCGCCCGCAATACGGTACGCCTTATCGGGTGCAAGCCAGTAATTGGTCGGACCCGCGTCCTCGCGTTTTCGGGTGCATATAAAGGTTCTGTCCTCTACGCGCGCAACGTCGTTGGGGTTGCTGCGGTGCAGGTAGCAGTCGTTTTTCAGGGCGATAAGCTCGCCGCTTTGCACGGCTTGTGCTTTAAGCTGTTCAATCTGAGCGGCGCTGCCGTCTATCCACACGATGCTGTCGGGAAGGGCAAGAGCGGCGCAGCGCTCTACAAATTCAAGCGCGGCTTTGTTTTTCGTTATAGTCATAATATAATTATACCGAAACGGGGGGTTAAAATAAAGTAAATATAGTGCAAAAATATACGAATAAATACATTTTTTGCGTTTTTTCTATGCTTATTCAGCAATATAATATATTAAAGTATAAATACGGAGTTATTTATGGGCGGTTATACTAAAAATATTGCGGTGATACGCGGACTGAAAAGCGGGTTTTCCGTGGACGGCGGGCCTCTTTCCGGGCTTGTCAAGGCGGAAAAATACGGTACGAATTTGCGCGTAGAGGTTTCTTTGATAAACTTTGCTCCGCTTAATCAGGGCAGGTACGTTTGCGCGGTTTCGGACGGTAAGTCGGTTTGCGTGCTGGATGGTCTGATGTTCGACGGAGTAAGCCCCGTCGATACGGGCAGCGGCTTTGCCGCGTTGATATGCTTCGTCAACGACGAGGTGGCGCCCGTCGCAAGCGCGGTTTGCGGCGCGTTTCATACCGCGGCTATAGGCATACGCGAGGAAATAGAAAGGCAGGAAAATATAAGAAAGTACGACCCGCCCGCGACCAAGTACGAGGACGAGGCGTTGGCGCAGGAGAACTATTATGAATTCGGGCAAGCTGATAAAGACGGTGGGTCTGTATGCGAAGATAAAAAAGAGGAAGAAGTCGGGCGTGGCGTATCAGAAAATGAGGCGGCTGTATCTCACCAGACCGACGCCGCGGGAGGACTGTTCACCGGCGGAAGCTTCTACGACCGAATGAAAGAGGAAATAGAAAAGGTGCTGTCGTCCTACCCTTGCGAGGACGCTCTTGAAAAAATGGTGGAAAACTCGCGCTGGGCAAGGATAAGCTACGGCGACGGAAAGTTTTACGTATTCGGCGTGATATACGGCGGGGGAAAAGCCCAGTATATCTGCTACGGCGTGCCGTCGCAAAACCCGCTTACACCGCCCGCAAGTTTAGAAAATTCCTCGTTCATACCCGCGTCCGAGGACGCCGTTTCGGGCTACTGGGTAATGTATCAGGACGCAAAAACAGGCGCAAGCATTAAAATAAACAACGTATAAAGACAATAAAAAGCCGTGCATAAAGCACGGCTTTAATCGTTGAACGCAATTATTTAAGTCCCTTGAAGGGCTTGAAAACGATAAGGGAATATACCGTAAACAGGGCGGCGACGGCGTGCACCGCAAGGAAACTGCGGTAAACCGTATCGTTGCTCATACAAATAAAATACAGGGCGTTGAAGCCCGAAAATGCGTATATCCCCCCGAATATGGCGAGGGTAATAAGCATTGCGACGCATAAATAACAGGTGTGTTTCATATTACAATTATGCGCAGTTTCTATGCGGTTATGTTATCAAGCACCAATTTATCGAAATCGACGGGCTCGGCAAAGTCGCGCGGGATAAACCGCACGGTCGAAAATTTCGCGTAATTGAAGATATGAGTTTTTAACAGAACGGGGGTAGCAACGTCCATTACCTCGCATATATCCGCCAGGTAATTAAAAAATTGCGAGTAAGCAAACTTATCCACGCTTTCGTAAACGGTCTGTTTTACTATTTTCCCGTCTTTGATTATTTTCGCCCAAATTTTAAACATACCGTAATTATACCCGAACGCGTGAAAAATGTAAAGCGTATCGGCGAATTAAATCGTTTGACAAAACCGTCGGTTGAGTATATAATAGAGAAAAAAAGAAATTTCGTTCCGGTTGAATAAAGTCAATCGGAATATATTTGTATTAAAAGAGGTAAATAATGGCTGAAAAGTTTGTTATGACGCAAAAGAATCTGGACGACCTTAAAAAGGAGCTTGACTATCTCGTCAAGGTAAAGCGCTTTGAAATTATCGAGCGTATTGCCGAGGCGCGCAGTCACGGCGACCTTTCGGAAAATGCAGAATACGACGCGGCGCGCGAGGAGCAGCGTTCGAACGAGGGCAAGATTGCCGAGCTCGAATACAAAATCAAAAACGCCGACGTTCGCGAAGAGGTTTCCGACAACAGCTACGTTCATTTGAACAGCGTGGTAACGGTTTACGACGACGATATGGAGGAAGAGGCGGTCTATACGATTACCTCGGTAACCGAGGTCGACGTAATGGCGGGTAAAATTTCTATCGACTCGCCCGTCGGAGCCGCGCTTATGAGAAAGCACGTCGGCGATAAGGTCACCGTTTCCTGTCCCGACGGAACAAGCTACACACTTAAAATTATAAAAATCGCGTAGGAGTATACCATGGACGAAATATTGACAACCGAGCCTACGGAGGAAGAGCTTGCCGAACAGGCGAGAATCCGCCGCGAAAAATTGCAGAAGCTTGTCGAAGAGGGCAGCAACCCCTTTGCAAAGGTCGCTTACGACGTAACCGAAAACTCGCTGTCTGTCAAGGAGAGCTTTGAAAAGCTCGAAGGCAAGACCGTTTCCCTTGCGGGCAGACTTATGTCGCGCCGCATAATGGGCAAGGCGTCCTTTTCCCATATTTCAGACAGAGAGGGACAGATACAGCTTTATATCCGCCGCGACGACGTGGGCGAGGAGGCGTACGCCTCGTTTAAAAAGGACTACGACATCGGCGATATAATCGGCGTAAAGGGCTTCGTTTTCAAGACCCAGACGGGCGAAATTTCCGTTCACTGCCAGCACGTTGAAATGCTTACCAAGTGCCTTCGCCCCCTGCCCGAAAAGCAGCACGGTCTGACGAACCCCGACATCCGTTACAGACAGAGGGATTTGGATTTGATAGTCAATCCCGACGTAAAGAAGGCGTTTATAACCCGCTCGAAAATATTCAGGGAAATCCGCTCGTTTCTGGACGGACGCGGCTTCTTAGAGGTAGACACGCCCGTTTTAACCACCTTCGAAATAGGCGCGTCGGCGCGTCCCTTCAAGACGAGGCACAACGCGCTCGACATAGAAATGTATCTGAGAATAGAGACCGAGCTGTACTTAAAGCGGCTTATAGTCGGTGGTTTGGAGCGCGTATACGAGGTCGGCAGAATTTTCAGAAACGAGGGTATGGACGCGTTCCACAATCCCGAATTTACCACGGTAGAGCTGTATCAGGCCTATTGCGACTACTTCGATATGATGAATTTGGTCGAGGATATGTATAAGTCAATCGCCCAAAACGTACTCGGTACTACCGATATAACCTATCAGGGCACCGAGCTGCACCTCGGCGGCAAGTGGGAAAGGCTGACTATGAAGCAGGCAGTCAAGAAGTACTGCGGCGCGGACTACGACGAGTGGGCAACCGACGCGGACGCGCGCGCCTGCGCGAAGAAGTTAGGCGCACCCGTTCCCGAGGGCGACGCGGCTACTAAGGGTCACGTACTCATTGCGCTGTTCGACGCGTTCTGCGAGGACAAGCTTATTCAACCCACCTTTATTTACGATTATCCCGTCGAAAACTCCCCGCTTGCAAAGAGGAAGGAGGACGACCCCGCGTTCACGCAGAGGTTCGAATACTTTATCTGCGCGCACGAGTTCGGCAATTCCTTTACCGAACTTAACGACCCTATCGACCAGAAGCAGAGGTTTGTAAAACAGGTAGAGGCGAAGAGGGCGCAGGAGCCCGGCTGCAACGCGCAGGTTGACGAGGACTTTATAACAGCGCTGGAATACGGCTTGCCCCCCACGGGCGGACTGGGCTTCGGCGTCGACAGATTGGTAATGCTGCTGACCGACAGCCCGACGATACGCGACGTGCTGTTGTTCCCCACAATGAAACCTAAAAAGTGAACGCGTTATCCAACCGACTTAATGTGATTTTAAACACTTAAACAGGAGCAATCAATGTACGAATATTGCATATATACGCAGCTTAAAAAACATTCGAGAGCATGCAAGGGCTTTCACGTTCCCGGACATAAGGCGACAGGCGAATTCAAATCGAAATTCAAGGACGCCGCTATCGACGTGACCGAGCTGCCCTATACCGACAACCTGCTTTCGCCCGACGGCGCGATAGCCAAAGCGCAGCGCGATATTGCAAAGATACTCGGCGCGGCGTGCAGCTATATCACGACCGACGGCTCGTCGAGCGGGGTGCTCGCGCTGGTATATTGCGCGTCCAAGCGCGGAAACAAGCTGATAGTTTTCCGCAATTCGCACCAGAGCGTGTGGAATGCGTGCAGGCTTTTCGGCGTCGAGCCACTAATTGTACAGGGCGCGGAGCGCGACGGCGTTTTGCAGCCGCCCGACAGCGAAGCTATCGAACGGCTGGTTTCCAACGACCAGAATATCGCGGGCGTGCTTGCGACCTCGCCCGATTACTACGGCAATATAGCCCCGCTTGCGGGCTACCGCGAAGTGCTCAAAAAATACAACAGGCTGCTGCTCGTCGACGAGGCGCACGGCGCGCATCTCGCATTCGGCGACAAGGGCTATGCGGGACAGTACGCCGACGCGTGGGTAGACGGCGCGCACAAGACCTTGCCTACGCTGACGCAGGGCGCGATAGTTTCGGTCAACAACGAGGACCTGATTGCGCCCGTAGAGGACGCGCTTTCGATGTTCCGCACGACCTCGCCCAGCTTTCCGATAATGGCGTCGGTAGAATTCGGCGTCAAGAGCATTGCCAACAAAATCAAGATATTAAACGACGCAAAGGCGGCTGTCGCGGCGTTCAAGGCGGAGGCGGAGGGACAGTTCTCGTTTTATCAAAACGACGACTGGACGAAGCTGCTTATCGACTTCAAGCCCCTCGGTATTTCCCCGCAGCTTGCGCTGGCGCGGCTTGAAAAACGCGGCGTTTACGCCGAGTTTGCCGACGGAAGATATATACTTTTCTACCTCTCGCCCATGACGAGGGAAAAGGACCTTGCTAATCTCAAAAAGCAGCTCGAAGCGGTAATCGCCAACAAAAAATTGCAGGGCACCTACCGCGAAAAGCCCGAAATTCCCGAAAGCGAACGCTCGTACTCTTTCCAGTACGCGCTTAAAAGACAGTGCGAATGGGTCGACCTCGACAAGGCGGTCGGCAGAATGTGCGCCAAAAACGCGGGGCTTGCGCCCCCCTGTATCCCGCTTGCGGTTATCGGCGAAATGATAACGGCGGCGACGGTCAAGGCGCTTTCGCAGACCAAATCGACCTTCGGTATCAAAAACGGTCAGATTTGCGTGGTGAAAAAGTGGTAAGGGGCAAGTTCGTCACCTTCGAGGGCTGCGAGGGGTCGGGCAAAAGCACCCAGCTTAAACTGCTTGCGGCGTATCTCGAACGCGAGGGCGTTACCTTCGTTATGACGCGCGAGCCGGGCGGCAGCCCGATTGCGGAGCAGATAAGGGGCATTATTCTCGACGGCTCGAACACGGCCATGTGCGACGAGTGCGAGGCTATGCTTTACGCCGCCGCGAGAATACAGCATTTAAGGGAAAAGGTAATACCCGCGTTAGAGAGCGGGAAGCTGGTAATCTGCGACAGGTACGTCGATTCGTCGCTCGCCTATCAGGGCGTTGCGCGTGGGTTGGGGCTTGAATACGTTGCGGATATAAATAAAAAGGCGTTCGAGCTTTGCACACCCGATTTGACCGTATTTCTCGACATTGCGCCCGATAAGGCGTTCGTACGCAAGAACGGCGCGGATTTGAACGACAGAATGGAAAAGCAGGGGCTCGACTTTCACCGTCGGGTGTACGGCGGATATTTAAAGCTTTTGGACGAATACCCGCGGATATGCGCCGTCGAATGTAACGGAACGGAGCAAGATACGTGCGGCAATATCGTCGCGCTGCTTAAAGAAAAGGGTATAATCGATTGAAAAAGCTGATTGAGGGGACGGCGGCGTTCGCCGCGTTTGCGGGCGACGTTGCGGCAAACAGAATATCGCACGCGTATATGCTTAATTTTGCGGACGCAAAGAACGAGCGCGCCGCACTGAAAGCTTTTGCGCTTGCATTTTTCGGCGTTACAGAAAACGACCCCGACGGCAAAAGAATTTTAAACGAAACCTTACCCGACCTTATAATTTTGCCCGAAGAGGGGAAAAAATTCAATGCGGACGCGGCTGCGCGTCTGCTTGCCGACAGCGTGTTAAAGCCGCTTGAAAGGGACAAAAAGCTTTTCGTTATTTGCAGCTTCAACGACGCGGCGGCTATTATTCAGAACAAGCTGTTAAAGACGCTGGAAGAGCCCGCGGACGGCGTGCATTTTTTGCTCGGCGCAACCGCGCCAGCCTCGGTGCTGGACACGGTCAAGTCGAGGGTTAAAACGCTGACGATACCGCCGTTTTCGGAGGGCGATATTCTGGCGGCGCTCGAAAGAAAGGGCGGTAATCCGCTCAACGCAAAGGCGGCGCGCAGCTGCGGCGGCGTGTTCGGCGTTGCCGAGGGCATGGTAGAGGGCGGCTGGTTTGCCGAGGTCGAGGAGGCCGCGCGGGAGATTTGCTCGACCGTGGATATAGGCAAAGTCGGCGAGGTCGCCGCAAAGTACGGCGATATTAAATACAAAACCGAGCTTTTGAACGCTATTGCGCTCAACTACCGCAACGCGCTTGTTAACGGCGGAAAGCTTCAACCCGCAGCGCTTGCGTACGCGGTCAGGTGCGCGGACAGGGCGAACAGAGACTTGAAATTCAACGCGTTTTTTCAGGGGCTGCTGTACGACCTTATGCTACGCGTTATAGAGGAGAACGATAAATGGTTAAAATTACGGGGGTAAGCTTTACCGAGAACGGAAAAATTTATTATTTTTCACCTGGTAAAAACAGTGAGAAGTACGAAAAGGGCATGGGCGTAATCGTCGAAACCGCACGCGGTCTGGAATTTGCGAAAATCGTTCTGCCGCACGGCGAGGTTGCGGAGGAAAGAATAGTACCGCCGCTGCGTCCCGTGGTGCGCATAGCGTCTCAGCGCGACCTCGAAACGGTCAAAAGAAACGCCGAGCGCAAGCCCGACGCCATGCGTCAGGCGCAGGAAAAAATAGAAAAGCACAAGCTGGATATGAAGCTGATTGACTGCGATTTCGCTTTCGACGGAGCAAAGGTTGTGTTTTACTATTCCTCGCCCGCCCGCGTCGATTTCAGAGAGCTGGTCAAAGACCTGTCCGCGCTGTTCAAAATGAGGATAGAGCTCAGGCAGATAGGCATACGCGACGAAATTAAAATGATAGGCGGCATAGGCGCGTGCGGCAGAGAGTGCTGCTGCTCGGCTTGTCTGCCCGACCTTAAAAAGGTAACGATTAAAATGGCGAAAACGCAGAACCTTTCGTTGAATCCCTCTAAAATTTCTGGGCTTTGCGGCAGGCTGATGTGCTGCCTCGCCTACGAGAACGACTATTATACCGAGGCGGGCAAGCATATTCCCAAGGTGGGAACCGAGGTGGGAACGCCCGACGGCAGAGGCACGGTAGTCAACGTGAATATGCTTAAAATGGAAGCGCGCGTAAAAATCGAGGACAAGAAAAAGGATATAGTGGCTTACCACGACTATCCCGTGGATAAAATAAAATTCAGATGCCCCCGCGCAGAGGAAAACGAAGCCGAGGCGGAGAGCAAGGAAAAAGGCAAAGAAAAAAACAAAACCAAAGAAAAAATAAAAGAAAAATAAAAATTTCTGCGGCGTAGCCTTTACAGCATTAAAAAGTTGTGATATACTTTAACACGATAGCGTAAGCTATTTTAAATCTATTTGGAGGAATTTTCAATGGCACATTCTATTACGGATGAATGCGTAAGCTGCGGCGCGTGCGCAGGCACATGCCCCGTTGAGGCTATTTCCGAGGGCGCGGATAAGTACGTGGTCGACCCTGACGTTTGTATCGACTGCGGAGCTTGCGAAGACGTTTGCCCTACCGGCGCTATACACGCCGACTAATTTAGGGACGGAAAGGCGGGGGATATTCAGCCCCCGCTTTTTTCTATACGCAAGGCGGTTATAAGTTGCTTAAAGACGGCGAGGTCCTCGAAAGCTTTTACGGGGACAAACAAATAATTCAGAACGTGAATTTATACCGTTTTACATCGGACAGCATATTGCTGTCCCGCTTTGCACGCGCGAAAAAGGGTGACAAGGTCGCCGATTTTTGCTCGGGCAGCGGGGTGGTCGGCTTTCACTTTCTCTGCCTTAACGCGGGCATATCCTCGCTCGATTTGTTTGAAATGCAGCCCGCGCTTGCCGAAATGAGCGGGCGCACCGCAAAGCTTAACGGCTTTGCGTGCAGCGTTCACTGCTGCAAAATTCAGGAAATCGGTCGCGAATACGACGATAAGTTTTCGCTTATATTGTGTAACCCGCCTTACGAGCGGTCGGGCTTCGAGAACGAGGTTTACGAGCGCGCGGTCTGCCGCAAGGAATTGACCGTGACTCTTGCCGAAATAGTAAACTCCGCGTACCGCGCGTTGAAATACGGCGGAAGGTTTGCCGTAATCAACCGCGCGGACCGCACGGCGGAGCTTATATTCCTTTTGAAGTCGCGCGGGTTAGAGCCGAAAAGATTGCAATTCGTTACGGGCACGGCGGGCGCAAAGCCCTACCTCGTAATGGTCGAAGCGGTGAAGGGCGGCAGAGAGGGAATAGAAATTTTACCCGAGGTAGTCAATGGTCAAACGCAATAAGGGAAGGCTTGCAAGGTTCGTAGCGTATTACAAGCCGCACTCGCGGCTGTTCGCCGCCGATATGTGCTGCGCGTTCGCAATTTCCGTATTCAACCTTGCATATCCCTACCTTACCAAAGAAATTATAAATAATTACGTTCCCAACAGGCTGCTGTATTATCTGCTTGCGGGGGCGGGCGCGTTGCTATGCCTATACGCGGTAAAGGCCGCGCTCAATTACGTTTTGCAGTATTGGGGGCACTTGGTCGGAACGCGTATACAGAAGGATATGCGCACGCAGCTGTTCGCGCATTTGCAGAAAATGCCGTTCGGGTATTTCGACGACAACAAGACGGGCGTTATAATGAGCCGTATGACGAGCGACCTGTTCGAAATTTCAGAGCTTGCTCACCACGGACCCGAGGACGTTTTTCTCTCGTTCGTAACCATTATAGGAGCATTCGTGTTGCTGGCGTTTATCAACGTGTATCTCGCGCTTATAGTGTTTGCCTTCGTGCCCTTTTCGGCGCTGTTCATTCTGCTTATGCGCAGGCGGCAAAAGCGCGTTTACAAGGACGTGCGCGTCGCTACGGGCGAATTTACAGCGGATATAGAAAGCTCGCTTTCGGGTATAAGGGTATCGCGCGCATACGCCGCCGAGGAACACGAAAAACGCCGCTTCGAGGGCTACAATTCCGCACTTGCCGAGGCAAAGGGAAAGCAGTATAAGGTAATGGGCGAATTCCATTCCGTTATGACCTTTTTCCTCGATATACTCTATTTCGCCGTGCTGCTTGCGGGCGGGTTGTTCTTTTATTACGGCGCAATCGACGTGGGCGAGTTCACCGCGTTCGTGCTGTATATAAGCGTACTTATAAATCCCGTGCGCACGCTTAAAGACATTTACGATAAAATTCAGGACGGCGCGACGGGCTTTGCGCGGTTCTGCGAAATTATGGACGAGCCGTGCGAGCACGAGTCCGAAAATGCCGTTGCGCCCGAAAAATTAACGGGCGAAATAGTTTTCGACCGCGTAAGCTTTTCTTACGGCGACAAGCCCGTGCTCGAAGATTTTTCAATGACCGTTCGCGCGGGCAAGACGGTTGCGCTTGTCGGTCCGTCGGGAGGCGGCAAGACTACGGTCTGCCATTTAATACCGAGGTTTTACGAGATAAGCGGCGGCAGGCTGACCGTCGACGGCATAGACGTCGGCAATATAAGCCTTAACGCGCTGCGCAGGAATATAGGAATAGTTCAGCAGGACGTCTTTTTATTCAACGGTACGATTAAGGAAAATATCGCTTACGGCGATTTCGAAGCCGACGACGAACGCATTATCGAGGCGGCGAGGCTTGCCAATATCGACGAATATATCCGCACTCTTCCCGACGGTTACGATACCTGCGTCGGCGAGAGGGGCGTAAAGCTTTCGGGCGGGCAGAAGCAGCGCGTTGCGATAGCGAGGGCGTTTTTGAAGAATCCGCCCGTACTTATTTTGGACGAGGCGACCAGCGCGCTTGACAACGCGACGGAAATGCAGATACAGGAAGCGCTTTCGCGGCTGTCCGAGGGGCGCACCACGATAGTGGTCGCGCACAGACTTTCAACGGTGAAAAACGCCGACGAAATAATCGTGGTCGACGGCGGAAAAATAATCGAACGCGGCACGCACTCTCAGCTTTTGAAGGAGGACGGGCTGTATAAAAAGTATTACGATTATCAGTTCAGACAGATATGATTTATTTTGTAGCAACGCCCATAGGCAATTTAAAGGATATTTCTCTGCGCGCGTTAGAGGTTCTGCGCTCGGCGGACGTTATCTTCTGCGAAGATACCCGCCATTCGATAAAGCTTTTGAACGCGTACGATATTAAAAAACCGCTTAAAAGCTGCCATAAGTTCAACGAGCGAGAGGCGGCGGAAAAAATTATCGCCGAGGCGCAGTCGGGCAAGGAAATAGCGATAATTTCGGACGCGGGCATGCCCGTTATATCCGACCCCGGCAACGCGGTATGCGCGGCTTTGAAGGAGTCGGGCGCGGAGTATACCGTAGTCCCGGGCGCGAACGCGTTTTTGTCCGCGCTGATACTGTCGGCTTTTCCCGCGGACAGGTTCGCCTTTCTGGGCTTTCTGTCCGACAGGTCAAGCGAGTGCAGGGCGCAGCTTGAAAAATATAAAAACCTGGATATGACGCTATGCCTGCACTGCGCCCCGCAGGATGTTGACCGCACGATATCCGCCGCCTATTCGGCGCTTGGCGACAGGCGCGCGTGCGCGGTGCGCGAGATAACCAAAATCCACGAGGAAGCGGTGGCGTTCAAGCTTTCCGAGGGGCTTGCAGGCGAGAAGCGCGGCGAATACGTGCTGATAATCGAGGGCGCGGGCGAGGCGGAAAACCCGCTTAACTCGTTGTCCGTCGAAGCGCATTTGCTAAGCTATATGCGCGGGGGAATGGACAAAAAGGATGCGATAAAGCGGGTTGCAAGGGACAGAGGCGTTCCCAAATCCGAAATATATAAATACTCTGTTGATATAGGTGATAAAGATGTCTAAAAAGAAAAAAGACGAAGAAGGCAAGCTGACGATATACGAATACGAACAGAAATACGCAAAGCGCGAAAACGCGCGGGGCGCGCGCCTGTTGCTGATAATGTTAGCTGCGGCGACAGGGGTTTTCCTTTTCTTCTGTCTGTTCTCGATAACCATGCGCGTTTACGAAATCAATACGTACGCGGGCATAGGGGTTGCGGCGGCAAGCGTGCTCGTATACGTATTGCTGTTTATCGTTCCGCTCGTCAAGATAATGAAAATGGAATACTTCATAGTCAACGTCAACGCCCGCACCGCAGCGGCGGCAAAGGCGCACAACAAAAAGGTTCGCCGCAATATTGCAGACAAAATTATCGAGCTTACGGCAAAGGTGGAAGGTGTCGGCTGGTACGATTCCGAGACGGTCGGCAAACTTGCCATAGCCGTCAAAACCGACAACGACAAGGGCATAATGAGCTGCCTTTCAGAGCTGTACTCGGGCTCGGTCAAAAAGAGCGCGAAGGATTTGATTTTCAAATCCTCGTTGAAGTCGGGTATGTATTCGGCGCTTTCGCAGACCAATAAGGTGGACGGTATGCTGGTTGCGGTTATCAATTTGCAGCTTGTAAAGGACTTGATATTTCTTTACGGTTTCCGTCCGTCCGACCCCAAGCTGGTAAGAATTTTCGCACGCATTTTGCAGAACTCGCTTATCGCCTACGGACTGGGCGGTGCGAAAATAGGCAATTCGGTCGTGCAGACGATGGGCAACGCGGTAAAGGGTATCCCCCTTCTGGGCTCGGCGATTTCCACGCTCGTGGACTCGTCGGTGCAGGGGCTTACAAACGGCGTGCTGACTACGGTTATCGGCTATCAGACTATAAAGTACTTGAACAACGAATATAAGTTGCAGGAGCTTTTGGACGGAATAGAAATTCTCGAAAGCGAGGAAGAGTTCAAGGAAGCCTGCGAAGAGCTTGAAAAAGAATTGAAAAAAGGAAAGAAGCTGCCGCAGGCGGTTTGAGGTGATTGAAATGAAAGATTTAGAGCTTATCGAAAAATTATGTAACGCGCGCGGGGCTTCGGGCTTCGAGGACGAGGTTGTCGCAATCGCCCGCGAATACTGCAAGGATTTCGCAACCTTTAAAGAGGACAGTATGCGCAACCTATATATATATCCCGATTACAACAAGGGCGGACGCCCTCTCGTAATGCTTGACGCGCACTCGGACGAGGTCGGCTTTATGGTTCAGGCGATTAAGCCCGACGGCACCCTTCGCATAGTGCCCATAGGCGGCTGGAACGAAAAAAGCCTGCCCTCGTCAAAGGTGCAGATTTTTACCACGGCAGGATATATCAGCGGGGTAATTGCCGCAGGCTCGCCCCATTTAATGACTGCCGAGCAGCGCAACGCGCCCGTAAGTTACGAAAATATCGTAATCGATATAGGTGCGACGAGCGATAAAGAAGTCGCGGAATTCGGCGTTGAGGTGGGCGCGCCCGTAGTGCCGCTTTCGCCGTTCGAATACGACGCTAAGCACGGAGTGCTGCACGGCAAGGCGTTCGACGACAGGCTGGGCGTAGCCGCGCTGTTACAGTGCTTAAAGAAGTTGAAGGACGAGCGTTTGAGCGTGGATATTATTGGGATAATCTCTTCGCAGGAGGAGGTCGGCGAGCGTGGAATAACCGCCGCAATGCACAATATCAAGCCCGACGCGGCAATCTGCTTCGAGGGCGGACCTGCGGACGACACGTCCGCGCCCGCGTATATGATACAGGACGGACTGCGCCGCGGAGTTATGCTTCGCTATATGGACAGGACTGTTATCTGTACGCCGCGGTTTAACGAGCTGGCAAAATCGGTCGCGCAGAGCAGGGGCATAAAGCATCAGCTTGCCGTCCGCTCGGGCGGCGGCAACAACGGCGCGTATATTGTTTCGTCAAACGGCGGAACGCCCGTAATAGTCGCAAGCATACCGGTAAGGTACATTCATACTTTTAACTGCATAGCCGCAATCGAGGACGTGGAAAGCTGCGTAAGCCTCGGCGTCGGCGTATGCGCAAGTCTTAACAAAGAGATAATAGAGAGGTTTTAATGAAGGAAGTTTATCCAAGGCGCAAGCTGTCGAAGGGCGGAACGCTGTTCTACCTTTTGCGGGGAAGCACCGGCGTGTTTATCGCGAGCATTATCGCGGGCGCGCTGGTTACCGTGCTGTCGCTGCTCGTGCCCGAAATAATTAATTTCACGGTCGACAGCGTTCTCGGCGACGAACCCGTTTCCGACAGCTACGCGGGCTTAATAACCGCGATAGGCGGCGTCGGCTATTTAAAGGAAAATTTGTGGATAATCGCCGTCGCGCTGCTCGGCTGCGCACTTCTTACGGCGGCGTTTACCTACGCAAGAATGTTTTTAACCACTTACGCGAACCAGATTTTCATGCGCAGAACGCGCGATACACTGTTTTCGCATTTGCAGCGCTTGCCTTTAAGCTGGCACGTTGAACACCGCACGGGCGATATTATTCAACGCTGCACCTCGGACGCGGACACCATTTCCAACTTCGTGGCAAATCAGCTTATCAGCCTTTTCAGAATACTGCTTTTAATGCTGTTTTCGCTCGTGTTTATGTTTATGAAAAACGCTCGCCTTGCGGCGATAGCTTCGGCGTTTATTCCCCTTATCGTCGGGTACTCGTTTATATTTCACCTGCGTGTGAGAAAGCGCTTTAAAAAGTGCGACGAGGAGGAGGGCGTGCTTTCGACAATCGCGCAGGAAAATTTTACGGGCGTGCGCGTCGTGCGCGCGTTCGGAAGAGAGCGTTACGAGCGCGACAGGTTCGAAACGCAAAATACATATTACACCGGGCTTTGGACGAAGACGATGCGCCTGCTTGCTACGTTCTGGACCACTGCGGACTGCCTCGCCTCGGTGCAGGGTCTGAGCATAGTCGTCGCGGGTACGGTTTTCTGCGTTAACGGCAGCCTTACCACGGGCGAGCTTATCGCGTTTATTTTCTATAATACCATGCTCGTCTGGCCCGTTAGGCAGCTCGGCAGAATTATATCGAATATGAGTAAGGCGGGCGTTTCGCTCGGTCGTATAGGCGAAATACTCAACGGCACCGAAGAGGACTACGGCGAAAAGCAGCCGCTTTCCGGCGATATAGAGTTTAAGGGCGTCGGCTTCGAATACGAACAGGACAAGCCCGTTTTAAGCGATATAAGCTTCACCGTTCCCGAAGGCAGCGTACTCGGAATTCTGGGCGGTACGGGCAGCGGCAAATCCACGCTTACTTATCTGTTGGACGGACTATATGCCCCGACGAAGGGTGAAATTTTTATCGGCGGCAAGCCCGTTTCCGAAATTCCGCCCGCAACGCTTAGAAGCAATATCGGGCTTATGCTGCAAGAGGGTCACATCTATTCGGGCACTATCGGCGAGAATATCGCGCTTGCGGTAGACGGCGCGACCGACGCCGATATAAGGCAGGCTGCAAAGGAGGCTTGCATAGACGGCAATATCGAGGGCTTTGCAAACGGGTACGATACGGTCGTGGGCGAGCGCGGCGTTACGCTTTCGGGCGGGCAGAAGCAGCGCGTAGGCATAGCGCGTACCTTGCTGAGAAAAACGCCATATCTCATTTTCGACGATTCGCTTTCGGCTGTCGACAGCGAGACGGACGCGGCTATCCGCGCTAATCTCAACGAAAAGTTCGAGGGCGCGACGGTTATTATCATTTCGCACAGAATCAACACCGTTATGCACGCCGACAATATAATCGTGCTCGACGGCGGCAAGATTGCCGAAAGCGGCACCAACGCCGAGCTTTTGGAAAAGGGTGGCATTTACAAAAGCATTTACGATTTGCAGTTCCAACTGCCCGACGAGCTTAAAGGAGGTGCGGTATGACGGAAAATACCCAAACCAACTCCGCGCCCAAGTTGAGGTTTTTCGGGCTCGGCAAGGTTTTGCCTTTTCTTGCGGCACATAAAAAGCTGTATTTTACAATAATTTTAAGCGTCATTCCCGTAATGGGTTGCAGCACCGTTCTGCCGCTGTTCCAAAAGTACGCGATAGATAACTTTATCGCAAACAACACGCTTGACGGGTTCGTGCCGTTCGCGGTGCTGTATGCGGCAATGATAGTGTTCTCGTGCGCGTTGGATTTCGTCAGCTCGTACAGCTGTTCCAAGCTTGAGCTTTGTCTTTTAAGGGATATGCGCCGCAGCGCGTTCAACCATTTGCAGACGCTGTCGGTTTCCTATTTCAACGTGACGGGCGTCGGGAAAATACACGCAAGAGTAATGAGCGATACAAGCAGTATCGGTTCGGTTATCGCGTGGGACAGCTATCAGGCGACGAGTAACTTTATTTACGTTGTGACCGCGCTTGCGATAATGTTCACGCTTGACGCGATACTCACGCTCTGCGTGCTCGCGCTGGTGCCGCTGAGTATTCCCGTGGTAATTTACTTTCATAAAAAACAGACCAAATACAACCGCAAGGTAAGGGAAACCAACTCGCTTATAACGGGCGGATTTAACGAGGGGATAACGGGCGTCGAAACGACGAAAACGCTTATCGTCGAGGAAAAACTTGACGAGCGTTTCTTCGGTCATACGGGCGAAATGAAAAAGCAATCCGTGCGGCTTGGGCATCACCGCTCGCTGTTCACGGCGATAACCTCGTTCATAGTTTCCGCGGCGGTCGCGATAGTGCTTTGGTACGGCGGAATTATCACCGTAAAGGGCGTAATAGTAATAGGCACGCTTTCGGTGTTTATGACCTACGCGCAGGGCATAGTCGAGTCGGTGCAGTTCGTCGCCGACGCAGTTTCCGATTTGGTAACTATTAAGGTAAATATCGAGCGGTATACCGCGCTTATGGAAACGCGAACCGACGTCAAGGACAGCTCCGAGGTTGTTGAAAAGTACGGCGACAGCTTCAACGAAAAGCGCGAAAACTGGGAGCCGCTTATCGGCGACGTCGAGTTTAAGGACGTTTCGTTTAAGTATCCCGACGGCGACGAGTACGTTTTAGAGCATTTTAATTTGAAGGTAAAGCAGGGCACTACGGTTGCAATCGTCGGCGAAACTGGCGCGGGCAAATCTACGCTTGTAAACCTCGTGTGCAGGTTTTTCGACCCGACCGACGGCGCCGTGCTGATTGACGGCAGAGACGCGCGCGAGCGCAGCGTACAATGGCTTCATTCCAACATAGGCTACGTTTTGCAGGTGCCGCACCTGTTTTCCGGTACGGTGCGCGAAAACCTTTTGTACGGCAAGCCAGACGCGACCGACGCGGAAATGCAGGCGGCTGTAAAAAGCGTCAACGCCGAGCGCATAATCGAGCGGTTGGGCGGGTACGACTCGCAGATAGGCGAGGGCGGCAACACCCTTTCAATGGGCGAAAAGCAGCTGCTGTCGTTCGCCCGCGCAATACTTGCAAACCCCGCTATTTTCGTTTTGGACGAGGCGACTTCGTCGGTGGATACTATCACGGAAAACCTTATTCAGCGCGCCATAGACACGCTTATGGAGGGCAGGACCAACTTCGTAATAGCGCACCGACTTTCGACGATACGCAACGCCGATATAATCCTCGTGGTCAACGACGGAAAGATTATCGAGCGCGGAAGCCACGACGAGCTTATGCGTAAGCGCGGCGAGTACTTCGATTTGTATTTGCGCCAGTTCCGCGAAGAGACGGTGCAAAAATCATTATAAAGACCAATAACCCCGCGGGCGATAGCCCGCGGGGTTTTAATAATTTACCTGCTCTATAACGCCGCCGCCGAAACAGGCTGACTCGTCGTAAAACACGGCGTACTGTCCTTCTGTTACGGCGCGTTGGGGGCAGTCGAACTGCACCTCGGCGCAGTCGCCATTGAGCGTTACGTGCACCTTTTGTTCGCCTTGACGGTATCTGAATTTCGCCGTACATTCAAAGCTTCGCGGCGGGGTATAGCCTATCCAGTTGAGGTTTGTAACTAAACAGGACTTGGAATACAGAGGAGCCTCGTCCCCGTGGGAAACGTACAGTATATTGTTTTCAAGGTCCTTGCGGACGACGAACCACCTGCCGTCCTCGCCGCGCCTGCCGCCGAGGTCAAGCCCCCTGCGCTGACCTATGGTGTAGTACATAAGTCCTATATGCTCGCCGACTGTCTCGCCGTCAAGCGTAACTATTTTTCCCGATTGCGCGGGCAGATAGTTTTGTAAAAACTTTCTGAAATTGCGTTCGCCGATAAAGCATATTCCCGTGGAATCCTTCTTTTCGGCGGTTGTAAGCCCGTGTTTTTCGGCAAGCGCGCGAACCTCGCTTTTGTTTAACTCTGCAAGGGGGAAAAGCACGTTTGAAAGCTGTTCCTCGCGTACCTGATTTAAAAAATAAGTCTGGTCCTTGCCCGCGTCCGCAGCCTTTAAAAGTCGGGTTCTTTCGCCGTGAGCTATGCCGCAGTAATGCCCCGTGGCAACGTAGTCCGCGCCCATAGACAGCGCGTAATCGCGGAACGGACCGAATTTAATTTCGCGGTTGCAAAGCACGTCGGGGTTGGGCGTTCTGCCCGCCCTGTATTCGGCAAGGAAGTATTCGAAAACCCGCTCGTAATACTGCTTGGAAAAATTGACGCTGTAATACGGAATATTAAGCGTCGCGCAAACGCGCTGAACGTCGGCAAAGTCCGCCTCGGCAGAGCAGGCGCCCTGCACGCTTTCCTCTTCCCAGTTCAGCATATACAGCCCTATTACGTTGTAGCCCTGCTGTTTTAAAAGCAGCGCGGCGACGGAAGAGTCCACCCCGCCGCTCATACCAACTACTGCGGTTTTCATAGCTCGATTATACCATACGCCGTTAAAAGACGCAAATAAAAACGCAGCCCTGTAAGGCTGCGTTTTTTTGGTGCACCCGACTTGATTCGAACAAGCGGCACATAGCGTCGGAGGCTATTGCTCTATCCAACTGAGCTACGGATGCAAGCACAAACATTATATCGCGTTTGCGGATAATTTGCAAACAAACTTTCGGCAATTTGCAAAAATGTCCGTACAAAATGTCCGTACAAAAGGTGTAAAATTTGATTTTTGCGTGAATGTGGGTTATAATGGTATTAAAAGGGGGAAGCTGTAGTGAACGCAGATAAAAAGCTGATTGACGAAATGATTAAATATTTTGTCAAGTACGAAAACGTGGAAAAAGCCGTTTTATTCGGTTCGCGGGCGCGCGGGGACAATACCGAGCGCAGCGATTATGATATTGCCGTTTACGGCGATTTATCCCGACGTGAAATGGCTGTTTTGCGTACGGCGTTCGACGAGGATTTGCCCACGCTTCATAAAGTTGATTTGATATTTATGTGCGTGCAGGCAGAAAGCGATTTTACGGCAAGTATAGAGAAAGAGGGAAAAAGCATATATGAAAAAAATTGAGACAAAGCTGATAAATTTCACCAACGCTAATAAACGGCTGCGCGAAGCTATTACCGCATATAAAGAGCATAAGGAAAATACGCTGTACCGCGATGCGGTTATACAAAGGTTTGAATTCACGTTTGAGCTGGCTTGGCATACGCTTGACGCGGCACTGCGTGAGCAGGGAATTGTTGTCGAAACACATTCGCCCAAAGCGGTTTTCAAGTCCGCATATTCGGCAGGCTTTATAGAAAACGAAACCGACTGGATTGAAATTTTAGACGCGCGCAACAGCACAAGCCACATCTACGACGAAGATGAGGCAACAGACATTGCCACCGATATATGTAACAGCTACGGCAAAGAACTGTCTGCACTGCAAAAAAAACTTTGCCGGTTTTAAAAATTAATTAATAACAAAAAATACAGCCCGAGGCGACTGCCTCGGGCTGTAAAATCGTTTGGGTATTTAATTTTATGCTGAGTAACCGTTACACACAACCTTTGAAATCTGAATAGGTCCGTTACCAGTATGAGATGCCATATCCAGTTCTAATTTATATGTATAACCTTTTCCTTGATATTCAGTTGGAATATCTATTGCAACTAAGCCACTATTGAATATTTGTTTTATATCAATAGCTGTAACTTCTTCAGAGCTGTTGGTAATTATTAATTTCGCAGTGTTGATTATGGATGTAACAGCAGCGTCTACAGTAATTTCTACAGATGAAACCGTGCCGGTAATTGTTGCCGAAATTGAAGCAACTGAAGCATTTCCTTTTCTGCCTGCCTTAATATATTTCCAGCCCAGATTGTTGTTGTTAAAGTTGGCAATAGTCCATTCTATATTGTCGGCTGACGCTTTCCACGTTGTTGTATAACTACCAACTTTTGTGTTTGTAATAGTGGTCATATAAGCGAAATCAAGAGTTGCAAGCGCTGTTGCTTCAGGAGGCTCGTTGCCTTCGGCGGGGATAGTAAAGGTAATATCCTTCGTGTCCGTAGCCATATTGTCGCCCTCGCCGTAGGTAATCGTTGCGGTAAGCGTAATTTGAACGTCGTTTTCGCCCTGTAATATAGTTACGCTCTTGCCGTCGGTATCGATTTCAATGCTCATTGAAACGTCGTCTTCGTTTGCTATTGCCCACGAAATAGCCGCGCCGTATTTACCTTCCAGGGGAAGCTCGAAATTGTCTGCATAAGTTTCTTTTAATTTCAATGCTTCTTTTGCGTAAGACACTCTGTCTGCCGCGCTCATTTCGATTGCAGTAACTTTGCCGCTTGTAAGCTGTGCCTTGGTCGAGTTATAGAACAATAATTTACCAGTTGCGGTAACCGTCCAGTTAACAAGCTCATCTGCTGCCGTTGTTGCGCTTCCGACACCCTGTGCAAATGCTGCCCGGTATATGTCAAATAACAATTCACCTTCTTTCAAAGTGATATCAATATTTTTATAGTTTTCGCTATAAGCTTTATTCGTTGATACTATGCCTTTGACTGTAAATTCTTTAGTTGAGGCGGACGTGCCGTAATATTTAACTACAGGCATAATTTCTGAAACGGTGTAGGTTTTTTCGTTATCTATGACGAATTCTACCGCGGTGCAATACTCGCTGTCGTTATAGAACGCGCCGAAATTGCCGTCCGTTGCCGTATTATCGTCGCCGATAGCCTTTACCTTGAAGCTGTCCGCTTCCGCAAGGGCGATTGTTACGGAATTATCCTGCGTTTCAACGGGTTCGCCGTCGTTAATCGAATAAGCGTAACCGCTTGCGCCTTCAACCGCATTCCAGCTTACTACAACTTTTCCTGCTTCGGTGCCCTCAAAGGCGATTGTAACTTCTTCGGGGACGTCGAGCTGTTGAGGTGCGGTATAAGTTACTGAATCGGTATATTCGCTGTCCGTATAAATAGTACCGTCGCCGACAGCCTTAACGGTTACCGACTGTCCCGAGGTAAGCTCAAAGCTTCCGTCCAAAGCGAGAGACTTCTCTTCGTCGCCGTCTATCTTATACTTAAACGAGGATGCGTTGGGGTGGGTTACGGTAACGGTACCGTCGCGTGCAATGGTAATCTCTATCAAATCTTTGTTAAGCTGGCTCGCTTCCGTAGGTGCGGTGTAGGTTTCCGCGTCACCGAAATCGCTGCTTAAATATCTGCGTTCACCGATAGTTTTAATTTTTATCGACTGTCCGTCTTGAAGAGCTTCCTCTAATTTACATTCGGTGGTTTCCTGCTCTTCCCCGTCGACGCCGTTAGTCGTTATTACGTAAACGTATTTAACTGCGTGCTCAACGGCTTCCCAACTGACGACGCCCGCTTTGTTTATGGTAATTGCGGGAGGGTCAAGCTGAACGGTTTGCCAAACGTAAATCTTTTCTTCCGAATACGCGCTGTTTGCCCAGTCTATTCCGTCGCCGACGGCGTAAACCTTAATGGTCGCGTTGTTGTCGAGAAGGGGAACGGAGGTGTTGTCGGTAGAGACAGGCTCGCCGCCGTTTATTGCATACTTGTATCCCGTTGCGTGTTCGATTGCTGCCCAACTTGCGTTACCGTCCGCGTCAATGGTGACGACGGGGGCGTCAAGGGGAACGGCTATTCTTTCAACGTAAACGTCGATAGAATCGATGCGCACCTGAGCCGAAAGTTCTTCCACGTCGAATAAATCAACTTGTACGTTAAACTTAACGGTAACGTCTTTGCCGTCTACGGAGTGCGTAATGCTCGTTCTTGTAAACGAACTGTTAAGCGCGGTTGCGTAACCCGTCGTATTGCAGTGGAATACGATTTTAACCATACCTTCAAATTCTACTTTAATGGTAGAATCCTTATATAGTCTTACGGGGTTAAAGTTGTCGGAAACGGCCGTCGAGCTCTTAGCCTTTTCGTTGGTAAAAGTTATTCCGTTCTGCGTCCAAATTTGCAAGTCCGAATTCTGTGAGGTACGGTTTGCTACGTCTGCAAACGAGAGGGAAGCTGCGAGCTTCGAATCTATGTATGCACGGGCTGCCGAGAAATTACTGTCGAGATAATTTTCACCGTCGCCTATCGCCTTAACGATAATTTTCTGTCCTTTACTAAGCTGAACGGAAGTAGCGGTAGTTTCGGTTTCTTTGCCGTCGTTGATTTTATAAACGTACTTGGTTGCGTGTTCTATCGCGCGCCAGCTTGCAAGTCCGCTATCGTCCACCTCGACGGTGGGAGCCATAAGCTTTTCGGGCTGAGGCGTAACCGTGCCCTGTTCGTACGTCTTAGCTACGGAATAGTCGCCGTCAACGTATTCGGTGCCGTTGCCGAGCGCTTTTACCTGAATGGACTGTCCGTCGGTAAGCTGCTTTGAAAGCTCGGTCTGTCTGGTCTCGGTATCGCCGATTTTAACCATATAACCGCTTGCATTTGTAATCGCCTGCCAGCTTGCAAGTCCGTTGGTGTCTATCACTACTACGGGTGTACCCAGTTTTTCGGGCTGAGGTGTAACCGTGCCCTGTTCGTACGTCTTAGCTGCGGAATAGTCGCCGTCTACGTATTCGGTGCCGTTGCCGAGTGCCTTGACCTGAATGGACTGTCCGTCGGTAAGCTGCTT
>CAJTJC010000015.1 GCA_910576655.1 uncultured Christensenella sp. | reverse complement strand
CAAACCGTCTACGGTTGGCACAACAGGTTTCTATTCATTGGGTGGACACGGCTGGATAAATTGGAGCTATTACTATAACTATGCGGTAATGGTCTGCCGCAAAGGCGTAAGCAAACCGCAAGCCGAGTACGGCGAGGGCGTTTCCAGCGATTTAAAGAGCAAGACCGTCAACTATACAGGCGAGCCACAGACATTCACGTTGAAGGGCGACTGGGGCCCCGGTATGACTACCGTTGTTATGGAAGAGTGGGACAAAGCAACCTCCAGTTGGGTTCCTGCAACAAACCTGACGATAGGTTCCCGCTCGGCTGCGGGTGCTGGCGTCCAAGGGAATACTGACTTTACCGCTACCAATGCGGGCAAGTACAGAATTACCTACACGCCTTTCAGAAACTGGACCGACGGGTCAAGAGACCCCATAGTTTACAATTTCGAAATCAAATCTATGAAGCTCAGTCCTACGAAGATTGTGCAGGAGGAGGGTGTTGACCAGGCAGCCAACAAGAAATTCCTCTATGCCACGCGGAAGGACTTGTACATCAGCTTGTATCCCATACCCAGTCAATGGGCGGATTATACGACGGGCGGACTGTCCGTATTCAACTATTCGGCAAACGGCGTTCTTACGCTCAGCGAAAGAAATCAGGGCGTTTATACCATAACTGTAACACTCAAGGACCCGAATAACGTATCGTGGGACGACGGGACGGATAACGGCTCGACAGACCCCCTCGAATTTACGTTCGAGATAGGACCGGAAAAGGTAACGGTACCTGATATTATACAGGACACGGGCCAGATAGGCGCGTTTAAGAAGGAGGTAACCTTCAACGGCGCTTATCAGACGATGAGCTTTATGCCCATAAACCCGTACCAGCTGAATATTACCGTTCAAAACACGACGGAAGGACATTATCTGACGGAAGGTATCGACTACACCGTAACCGATAATACGTTGACGGTGCGTGCGCTGGACGCGGGCAGGTACGAAATTAAAATTTCCGTTAAGCCCGAATACATTTTCGAAGAGCTATCCAAAGAGCTGATTTACGAGCTTATTATTTACGAGGCCGAAATCGACGCGCCTATATTGGACGAGACTACGGCGGTCAACAACGTAAAAACCGTAACGTACGGCGGCGAAAAGGTTACCGTCGGGGACGACGGAACGACGCAGGACTGGGTTGCTACGCTTGCGTTCAGAAATGCGGACGAAGCGCGTATCAAGTGGATACCTACGAGCAGCAACGAGCTGGGTCAGCAAACGTGGGGCGATAGCAGACTCGTACTTTCGGCAAGGTCCGCGAATACTTATACGGTCAGGTTCGAGCCTCAGAAAAACTATAAATGGAAACCGGGCGTAAACCCGCCCGAATATACTCTGGTAATCGAAAAACTGAAAGTGGCGGTGCCTAAGCTTGTCAACGACGGCGAAAACGGCGCTACATTCAATTCGACTACCAAGCAGATAGGCTTTGACGGAAACGAGCATCCTTTTACGCTCGAATTCCCGACGCTTGCGGAAACCAAAGATACGCCGTATACCAAGAAGAGCTCGGTGTTCATTATACATACGGGCACATTCACCGAAAACTGGGACGACACCGGCGACTTTGTAACCTTTGTAGGCAAGGAAGCTTCCACTTACACGTTTACCATTACCCCTACCAACAACTATTGTTGGTCGGACGGCAGCAGTTCGGATAAAATATTCACGTTTAAAATCGTACCCGTTAACGTCAACGCGCTCCACATGTACGCGACCAGCCCCCTCGGCGGAGGTCTTGACCGCGTAATGTACGCAAACGATACGGGCTATCAGCAGAGACTGAACTTCGACGGTACTGAAAAGACTGTTCGTATAGGTAACGTCTCGCCCGTTGACGATTCGGAGAGATACGTCACAAGCGGCGATTTCGAAAAATATTTCTTCCTGCTTGACGAAGACGGAAACATGATAAACCGCGAATCCGAAGGATTCACGGGTATCGAAGCTAAGCTTCTCGACAACATGACGGCGAACGAGGAAGGCGGCTTCCTTACGATTACCGCTATCGATGCGGGAACGTACAGAATAGGCGTGTATATCAGAAATACCAACTTCTGGTGGACCGAAACTTCGGCAACTCTCATAGTTTACACGCTGGTTATCGAGTCGCAGGGAATTCCTCAGCCCGTAATCAATGAAAGCGGATGCGAAGGACGCGACATAATAGGACATTTTGAAAAAGATACCGTAAACGGCGTCTATAGGATGTCCGGCGTTTACTTCGACGTTAATTTCAAGCTTATGGCGTCTCTCGACGATTCTAAGTTTGCAGGCTACGTCGAGATTACCGACCCTGACGGCAACGTATACGTTCACGACCCCAACAAGCATGACAGCGAAATAACCGCGGAAATGAACGAGGCTCTTTCGAATAAGGGCGGCGTATATACCGATTTAAGAAACGGATATTTAAGCTTCTTCGCAAAGGACCAGGGAGAGTATAGCTGGAAAATTAAAATTACAAATTCCAACTATAAATGGGCAGGGACCAATTCGCTTGAATTGACATTTACGATAGTAATCGCGCGCTCGCCTGTTTCGGGTGTGGAATTGCACTTTGTCGGCGACGACGACGAGGCTGCTATAAACGGCGCAAACGGTATTCTCGTAGGCCACGACAACGTAAGAGGCAGCGACCCCGACGCAACTACCATCATTTACGACAAAACTACGTTCAGCGACAAAGAGAAAGAAATTTTCATCAAGCGTACGAATATAGCCAACCTTGTAAAAACGGGCTTTTCTACCCAGTTCGAATACTCAATCAAAAATATCGCAAGCACGGACGGTTACGATACTTCGCTTATGCGTCCGCTTGACGAGCACGGCGTTTTCAATGAAGACGAGCTGCGTTTGTTCGCTTACGATGCGGGCACTTACGAAATTACTATAACCCCGACGGATAACTATTGCTGGAACGATAACGGCAAGACGACCGGCTCGGTAATGTTTACGATAGTAATTAACAAGCGCGTACTTGATAAGCCCGTAATCATTAACGACGACGGCACGCATGCGGACCCCTCGGTCGGCAATAAGGAAACCGAGTTCAACCGCAAATATCAGACGTTTGCTCTGTTTATGGAAAAATATCCTCAGGGATATAAGGTCGGCGACTTCGTTTATTACGACAAAGAGGACAGAATAGGAAACGACTTTGCCCCCGTTAAGATTAGCGGCGCCGTAGATACCGATACGGGCAGCCTCAATCTCGGCGTTGACGTAGATACCAAGGCTATGTCCGTTCAGGCAAAGAGTGCGGGCGAATATACGCTGTTCGTAGTCGTATCCAATGAAAACAATTATGAGTTTGCGGACGGCAAGGACGACCTTCAGTACCGCTACTTAATCAAGAAATTAAAGGTCGAGCTTCCCGAAGCTTATCTTTCGGGTCAAAATCTGACTGCGGAAGAGGCGGGTAAGAAGGTACTCACCGAAAACGAAGTTTCTACCAAAACGGTCGGTGAAGCGCACAGGTTCACCGCGCAGGAGCTGTATACCGTAAGCACGGAATACAACGGTAAATATCATACCGTTTACTTCTACGGTACGGACGTAAAGGGCGGCGACTTCAATTTCACCGTAAGCACTTCCACGACCAACGGCGTAAACCTCGTTCAGACGATTAACCCTACCGACGTGCTCGTTGACAACACCGTCGATAATACTCAGGAAGCAGGTTACTTCATGCTGGCGGCTACGTCCGTTAATGCGTACACGGTTAAGCTTCAGTTTACGACCAAGGACTTCTACTGGTCGACCGAAACTGCGGACGCCAAGTCCGAACCGAGAGAATTCCAGTTCATTATCAGAAAAAATCAAATTCCCGTTCCCAGAATCGAAGGTACGGATTCCAATCTGCCCCTTGAAAATGATTCCTACACGATAGAATACGATTATCAGCTGGATTTGGCGGGTGACCAAAACACCGATAACGGCGCTATCCCTTTCCTTGCAGAGCTTAAAGGCGTGTTGCTTGGTATGGATATTAACGGAACAAGTACCAGCACGACCGAGTATTTATTCTCAAACATCAAAGTAAAGATTAGTTCGCTTACTACGACGAACGCGCTTATTTTGCCGAGGCCGAGCGTTGACGCAACGGGCAAAGGCGATATAACCTTCGTCACGTCGACGAACGGTACCGATATAGACGGCGGTATCGTGCCTAACACTTATTGTATCGAGCTTGAAATCAACCCCGATAACTCCGAATGGGATAAGGGCAGCAAGAGCGCGAACAAGAAGTACTTTATCAAAGTCAACAAAATGAAGGTTGGCGTCAAGAACGGCACAAAGTACGAAAATCCCAAGCTTTCCGTTCACGACATCAACAACGTACTTGAAAGACACGTTACGTATACGGGCGAAGTGTTTAACAGCGCTTTGGTTCTCACTCTGTACGATTCCAAGTTTATGAAGTACCAGGCTTCTACTAATCTTATACCCAGCGGAGCAACCGACCCCGACGTGACGGTTACCGATACCGACGCTCCTCCCGTAGACAGATACGGAAAGACGGTAACGGTGAACGCTCCTGCGGGCGCGGATACGTACACGCTTAACGTGCAGGTTGCCGACTCCGACAATATGGAATGGGGTGCAAACGGCAATTCGGACGACATCGTATTCAAGTTTGTTATAGACCCCATAAAGGTCGCCAAGCCCTACATTCACGGTGCTAACGGCGATACTTCGGTCGTCGGCCTTACCAAGACCGTCACGTTCGAGCTTAATCCCGACGATACGCACAAAGAACAGGGCCTTAAAATAGGCAATTACTGGTACAATACTACCGATACGCTTACTTTGGGCAATACGCCCGCAACAAATCCGTTGCCTACTATTCCCGACGTAATGCATTATTCGGTTGCAAACGGTACGCTTGTTACCGGCTACCCGTATTATACTTTCGACGATTTCACTATCGGCGATAAGTACGGGGCAATGGAATATAATGCGTTCAACAACGGCTTGCTTGAAATTATGGCGACCGAAGCCGGTAAATACGTTATAAGGTTCAAGCTGACTGACAATGCGGTTTGGATGGACGGTTCGAGCAACGATATTGATATTACGCTCATTATCAAAAAGCAGGAAGTTAAAGACCTGACAATCGACGGCGTTGATTCCGGTACGGAAAAGACCGTCAGATACAAGCTGGTAGGCGGAACCCCCGTAACTCATTTGCTTACGCTTAACGGTTTCGACGCAGACTTGATGGGATACGACGGACTTACCGCCGGTAACGGTTCAATAGACGGCGGCGCAGACGGCAATATCGTTGAGGTGGCAGGTACCGGCAGCGGCTCTGTTTACGCGTTTACTGCCGTAAATTCGGGCACCTATGAAGTTTCGTTCAAGCTTACCGACGGCGCTAACTACCGTTGGGAATATGCCGATACCGACATGGCTTATTTCAAGCTTATCGTTGAAAAGCTTGTAATGAAGGACCCTGTTATCGACGGCGAATTCAAGCTTGTGAACGAGACCGTTGATGACGGCTTGCGTACGCTCACCGTCGACTACGACCTCCGCGAGCATACCATTCTCGTCAAATCTCTGTTCGAAGAACAGGGGGACGGCGTGTATTCCGGCGTAGGTAACAAGTATTTCACCGTTGAGGATACCACGAGCACCGACTATCCTTCGTATAATTCTTCCGTTCACGTAAGCGCGCTTAATTCGTACGACAGTACCTCTGCGCTTAAAGTCGAAGATTTGTTCGAAATTCTCGGTACAGGTTATAATTACGACGGCGAACATCTTGGCGAAAGCACTTCATTTATCAACCTGTTTGCGCTTACGGCGTATAAGCCCGGCGAATACTATATGACGTTTAAGCTTACCGATACCGACAATATGGTATGGTATAATAGCGGCACGCCCACGGCAAACGACGTTAAGTTCAAGGTGATTATCAACAAGGTTAAACACGCTGCTCCTACGGTTGCGGCAGGCGACCCTACGTCTAAGGAATATACGGGCAAAGACGTTACCTTCAAAATCGTCAACGCATTTAACGGTTTTGTAAATTCAACCGATACGGTTGCTACCAACACCGTCAGTGAAAAGTATGAGGTTACCGGTTACGTCGGCGGCAATGCAGACGTTCTTGCAAACCTGAATACGCCCAAATATTTTGAAGAGAGTTGGTTTAACGGCATTCTTACCCTCAAATTTACCCATATAGGCGTCTATACGGTACGCGTCAGCATTACCGATACCGACAATATCAGTTGGGATAATACTAACGATACTTACAGGGATTTCACCTTTACGGTAACCGAGCGTACGCTTACTGCCGACGTGAAGTTCGGTTCCGACGACCTTGAGTTAAACGCTATCCTTCAAGCAGGCGCGACCAGTTGGCCGCTCAGCGCTCAGGTTTACGCGCAGATAACCATAAAGGGACTGAGGGAGCTTCCCGCTCCCGCGACGGGCGTCGACAGCGTTCTCGGCTTCAAGATTTTCTATGAAAATTCTTCCGCTATCGGAACGGAAATCGAACCTCTCTTACTCGACGAGACGACGGGCGGCTGGTTTGCGATAAAACAGACCGACGGCACTTATAACCTCGTAATCACTTACAACAAAATAAGAAGCGGTAAGGGCAACATTGCGAAGGGCACGTATAAGCTGCACATCGTGCAGGATACGGCGCACATCAGCAACTATATATTGCCAGACCCGAACACGGTATTTACGGTCGACGCGGACCCCGCGCCCTTCAAGACCGACATGCTCGAATGGTACTTTACGCGCAGCGACGCTCCCGGAATTAAAATACCCATAAAGGGAATAGGCGGCGACGCAAACAACAGGTTCAATACCCTGTCTTACGAGCTGCAATCTGACGGCACGCCAGTGACGTACACGTTCCACGTCAGACTCAACGAGAAGGGTATGCAGGGCTTTGAAAACTTAGGTCCCGCTTATACCGATATAATCGACGCGCTTAATTCCTGGAAGGTAGACTGGAACGGAAGCTACGGCGGCACGCGTACCGTTTCAAATGCGGGCAATAACACCGTATCGGTTACGATAACCGCGCTTGACCCCAACGAGTATTCGTTCCCCAATTACACGTTTACGCTTTACTACACTATTCAGAAGGCTAAGTACGACCTCAGCGATTTAAGCTGGGACTACGACGGTAGCCTTGCGTTCGAATTTGACGGTACGTCGAAATCGGTAAGCATACTCGGCCTTTCTGGCACTATGTACGCCGGACTTACCGTTGACCGCTATATCACGGACGGCTCGTTCATCTCTTACGGCGTTCCTCCTCACGTATCGACTGCGGTTCCCGCCGTTACGTCTAATTCCATGACTTACGCGGGCAAGTATTCCACTACGGTAGTGTTCAAGGTCCCCGCAAACTCCAACTACGAGCTTCCCGTTATCGGTAACCCCGATACTTACACGGGCACGTTCAGCTGGACGAGAGAATGGGAAATTACGCGTACGGGAATAGAAGTATCTTGGGTAACATCGTCTTCGTCAAGCTCTGACGGCGCGGTCGTAACCAAGACCAGCCCCGTTATAGACGGCGTACACGCAGGTAAATTCGATTACGATTACGAGCTTTGGGACGACGTGACCAACCCTACTAATCCTCAGTGGGTACCCGTCACTTCAATCAAGCGTAAGCCCGGCGAGACGCTGCGTTACAGGGCTACCGCGCGCCTTAAATCCGCGCCCGGTACTCCCGCAAGCGACTATGCGCGTAGCTATACGTTCAAGGTTCTCGGCGAAAATCCCCTTGAATTCGACGTCGGCGGCAACGACCTTGAAATTATCAACCACATCGAAATCGAAGGCGAAAGGCTGACCCGGTACGAATATACGGGAAATCCTTTCAACGCTACCAACGTAATCGACTTCGATATAACCAACGGCTTGCTCGGTACTCCCGATATGTCCATAAGCATACTTTACTATGCGGCGAGCGCGCCCACGGTGCCCCTCAGCGGAGCGCCTACCGAGGTCGGCAGCTATATAGTTAAGCTTAAGCTTTCGTACACAAATACGAATGAGGATTACACTCTTTCCGAGGACGAGTACGCGTTTGAGATTATTAAGGCGAAGTTCAAGTCGGAAGACTTCGAATGGCACGTCACCCACGACGACGGCGAAACGTCTTTCGAAGCAAAGTGGGAAGACGGCAAGTGGATAAACGTCGCTACGAAGGAAGAAGTTAAAATTTCTTACGACGGCCACGCTTACGAGGTTAAGCTCGTAACGGGTCATGCGGATACGGTAATAAGTTTTATCTTTACGGAAAACAACAAAATCGGCGCGGACAGCTACGAAGCTACGGCAACCGCTACGATTGACACGGCTCATTACGAGTTCAATCCTTCCGACCCCATTGACATGACCTTCGAATGGACTATCGAAAAGCATTTCTTAGACCTTTCGAAAATCAGTTGGGATTATACCGAGCCTTTCGAGTTTACGCTTGTTAACGGCACGCCGAAGGCGTTCAAGGCAATTCTCAAAGATTTACCCGATTATCTTCTTGATAAAATCGAATATTCCGTAACCTGCGGAGCAGACCCCGTAACGGGCGACGTTACTTTCGCAGGCGAATACGTCACGGCGGCGTCCATAAAGACCGACGCCATCGACGCCGACAATTACGAGCTGGGAAGCTGGCCTGCGGCAATACCTACGTCTCTCACGTGGGAAATCAAGCGCAAGGAAATCGAAGTTCCCCAAAACGATTTGAGTTGGTCGGAGTTCGACGGCGTACAGCACAATTTGTTAAAGCCGTTCAAGCTTGACGTCGATTACGCGGAATACTTCGACGTAGACGTCGTCTATACCGACTTCAAGGGCGATTCCGTCAACTATGACGGTACGTCCAAGTACGGCGGCAAGTACTACGCTTACGACGCGGGCATTTACATGTTCACGTTCAAGATTAATAAGGATTTCAATACCGACGACGCTAAGAATATCGTTTGGCTTGTCAACGACGGCTCGATATTCAGGACGGATAACGACCAGAACGTATCCTATACCGTCGGCAGAAAGAGCCTTAAAGTTACCGGATGGAACGATAACTACGAATCCTCTACCGTAATTCTTGCAAACGGTATCGACCCGACCAAATTCCTCGAATATAAGTTCTACGAGGGTTCGCTCGGCTCGCTCGGTACGGAAGTCGACCTCGACACTATTTTAGAGTCCGGCGGCGGCGACACGTTCTCGATGGTTCCCGTAGTCAAGGAAGCTTATCAGGGCAACATAACCCTCGCATTCGAAGCGGGTACGGACTTCACTACGTTCGTTACGCAGAGCATTGACGAGCAGGATGCGGTCAAGGTAAACGACAAGCCCTATATCTACGGATATATGGTGGACGGCGTGTTCAAGCGTTTCAGCAACGACGAGCTTGCTTCCGGCGAAACATTCGTAATCTATACGGGTCAGACAGTCGAATTCAAAATCTTCAACTGGGACAGCTATTACAGCCAGTATTTAACCGTCTGGAACGGCAGTCTCGACGACCTTATTCAGAGCGAAGCGGGAGAGTACAGCATAACGCTTATTCTCAGAAAAGATTTGGAGTATCCTCTTTACTGGGGTGTAGACGCGGACAACAAGATTGACCGCTCGTCCGTAACTCTTAAATTCGAAATCCGTTACAGAACGCTTACTATTCCCGAAATTCCCGAAGAAATCGTTTATGACGGCACGGAAATCAACATTCTCGACAAGGCTACCAACGCCACGCTTGCTCAGCTTATGGCTCAGTACGGCGATTACGTAACTATCGTAGGCAACAAGGCTACCAACGTCGGCGAACAGATGCTTTACCTCGCCATAAAGGACGAATACGGCAACGCGATTAGATGGGATAACGGAACGGAGCAGGGGCTTTTAGGTACCTATTCGATACTTTGGAAAATTACCCCGATACTTCTCGTCCGTCCCGAATTCGACTCGGATAAGACACTCGAATACGACGGAAAAGAGCATAGCGTTTACGAATTTATCAAGGGCTACGATGTGGACGACGTTCCTCAAAGTATCAAGGATTTGATGAAACACGTAAACGAGACGAACGGACGCAGCATAAACGCAGGCTCGTTCAACGCGGTGCTTTCGCTGCCCGGCGACAATTACGCTTGGTGCGACGCTTCCGGTAACTTGCTTACCGACAGAAGCTCTGTCGAGTATACGTGGACTATCAACCAAAAGCTTATTGACTTTAACAACGCTTACTGGGGTTATATGGACGGCGATAATCCCGTCGCATACGACAGTACTAAGCCTTTCGTATATACCATAAGCAACGGTGCGGCGCAGCCTTTCACCATTGAAATGCTGGGTATGCCCGAAATACTCAAGCTCTATGCGAAATATACTACCAACGGCGTAGCGGGCAATTCCGCAAGCGCGGTCGACGTCTACGTGACGCGCGTCGAATTTGATTTAAGCAAACTTGATATGCGGAACTACACGATAGGCAATCAGCTTTCGCCCGAACTTTCCGAAATAGAGTGGGAAATTGTTCCCCGCGAATTCGAGCTTCCCGTTTAC
This sequence comes from uncultured Christensenella sp., assembly GCA_910576655.1. Lineage (GTDB taxonomy): Bacteria > Bacillota > Clostridia > Christensenellales > Borkfalkiaceae > Coproplasma. The sequence continues at coordinate 40,951 of CAJTJC010000015.1, read as the reverse complement.
GACGATAGCTGGAAGGTCTATGACGGCGAAGTTCACGATTTGATTTCCATGCTCGGCCTCGGCGACGACTGGGCGGACTACTTCAACGTATCCGTTCAGTACAAGGTAAACGAGGGCGACAGCTGGGAAGATTACGACGGCGACAACGACCTCGTCGTTGGCTTCTCGAACTACAAGGCTTACAATTTCGGTTTCTATAAGATAATCGTAACGCTCAAAGCGAGCGACCCTGTCTGGATACCGGGAACTAACGTTCTCTGGAAAGACGGCGTTGCGCCCGATGCGTTCGTTATCGAGGTCGCAATGCGCGACGTAATCGTTACGGGCTGGTTTGAGGATAACGCTTATTCGCACGTGATATTCAAAGACGGAGAAACTCTGCCCGACGGCATTTCCGAAAAGTTCGAATACGTCATTTACGAGGACGGCGATTTGAATAAAACGCCCGTATCCCCCGAGGACGTAGTCGGCGGAAAGACCTACTATATGGAATTCGCAATTAAGAAGGGTTCCAACGCGGTCGGCGTGCTTTATTCGTACGGTATCAACCTTACGTTTGCCGAAGGCGTGGTTAACCCCTATGAATTCGGAAGCTATAACTTTGCGGGTCAGAATATTATCTGGATGCCTAACCCCGTTCTCGAAACGGCAACGCTCGAATACAACGGCGCTAAGCAGACTTTCGCAATTAAAGACTTCAATACCCTTTACAAACTTACCGACGAGCAGAGAATACTTCTCAACAGCAACTACAATCTCGGACTTGACGCTTCCGTAAAGAGCTATGCTTACTTACAGGACGTTTCGTCGCTTACCGTAACTGCGGCAGGCGAATACACCGCGGTTGTAAGGCTGCTCAGCAAGGTATACCTCAGCTGGTACGACCCCGAACTTTACGAATCGAGCGAGGACGGAAGAACGCTCTACCACAAGGGCACGACGACCCCTGTTTCGAACCCGAACGACCTATATAACAATAAATCGTTCGTTCTTAACTTTAAGGTTACGCCCAAGAGAGTTCCTCTTCTTTCCGACGAAGACCTTGAAAAGCTTGCAGGCATACTCGTCAGCTACGACGGAACGGAAAAGGACGTCACGGTCGAAGCAAAGGCTGTCTTTGACGAGCTTGAAGCCAAATACGGCAAGATATTCGACTATGCAGGCAATAAGGGAACGGCGGCAGACGTCTACGAGCTTATAATTACGCTTGCAGACAACGACAGCTGCACGTTCTACAAGCCCGATACGTTAGAGATAGTTGAGAAATCGGTTACGGTCGAAGGCTATACCCTCAAATACGTACAGGACGGCGATAGCTGGAAGGTGGTATTTGTAAAGGTTGACGCCGACGGCAACGCCGTAAAAGATTCAAGCGGCAATTACGTAGAATATATCGACAAGGACGGAGATTACACGATTGACGTTAAGTATCTGCCCGAATTCGAAACAAGCTACGTTGCTATCGGAAGCGGAGAAAATTCTTTGCTTAACGACGACGGCACGCTGAATATCGAGAAAAACTATTTCTTCCATAACGGCGACCACGTTGTTATCGACGGCGAAAACGTCGTATACGAGTATAAGACCGACTCTTCGGGGGCTATCGTAAGATTCTCCGAAACTGCTGCGGGCTCGGGCGTGTTTATTATCGACCCTGCCGGTACGCACATTCTCAGAACCGAGTTATCTGTAACGACGGGACTTAAAGAATACGGTTATAAAATTCCTATTATGGAAGATAAAACCGAGTACACGTATCTTTTCAGTGGACTTACAATCGATACCGACGGCAAGCCTATTCCCGCAAGAGATGCGGACGGCAACCCCATAACGAAGTATTTGTTCTGGACCGGTTCCGATTACGAACTTCGCCAGTACGTGCTCGACGTTGACGGAAAGCTTGAAATAGACTCGTTGCTGAATCCCGTAAGCACCGTTATAGAGGCGAATTGTCAGATGGTCAACAGCGACCGCTATTCGTTGGTCAACGGCAAGTTCGTCGCAGACGCAAGCGGCGCGTACATGAACAGATACGTTCTCAAGGCGGACGGTTCGAGAGAACAGCAGATTAAGTACGCTAAGGATGCTAACGGCAACTACGTTATCGACCAGAAGAACAGCGCTCTCAAAGTCGAAGTATACGAAACCGCTACCGACGTTGAGTACAAAGTTGAATGGCGTATCGACAGTTCGGTGCTTGCAATGCCCGAATTCGACGAAGCTCTTATGCAACAGTATACGGGCGGCAAACTGTATGCTAAAGACGTGCTTAAAGGCTTCCTGCCCGACCTTATGGAAATAGTCGAGGGCGGTGAAGGCGTCAATGCCGGCGAATACACGGCTAAAATCGTAATAACGTCTCCCAACTCTAAGTGGGACCCCGAAATTACGACCGAGAATTACGTTCTTGTTACCTGGCGTATCGACACTGCAAAAGTTGACCTCAGCAATATCAAGTGGGAGTTCAACGACGGTACTAACACGTACGAGGACAGCAGCAGCTTCGTCTATACGCGTAAAGACGGAAAACCCGTTGTTTACTGGGTAGACATTGCAAACCTTCCCGAAGTACTGAGAAGCAAGGTAGTATTCAAAACCAATAACAAGACGGGCGCTTATGCAGGCGTCAGCGCAGGTAAATACGTAACGACCGTCAAGTTCGATACGGACGAGAACTTCGAAGACATCGTAATTCCCGAAACCTTCTCCGACAGAGTAGAATGGAGCATCGGACGCAGAATGTTGACGATTCCCGACGTTTCCGTTTCGCTGGTGTTCGACAGTATGCCTCACGACTTGCTTGAACTTCTGGGTGTTCCCGAAGATTGGAACGAGTATTACGACATTGACATCAAGTACTCAGACGGCGGCGAATACCTGCCGTTCGAGGGTACCGACGGCAACCCTTATATCGCATATAATTCCGGCGATTACATGTTCACGTTTACTATCAAGTCCGATATAAACACTTCGGCTACAAATCCCAACGTCGTTTGGTTAAAGAAAACCGAAGTCACTCCTCCCGACGAGGGCGCAGACGAGCCTGAAACTCCTCCCGCACCCGAAAATCCCGCTCCCGAAGCACCCGTTACCTCGTCTTACAAGACGATAACGGCAGAGGAAGAGGTCGAAGTCGAGGTTGTGGAAGAAGTAATCGCAGAAACGCCTTGCGAAAAGCAGGAAGTAAGCGAGAAGAAGGCGGAGAAGCCCGAGGTTACCGCAATTCAGCAGGTCTGCGACAGGTTGGAAAAGCTTGTTTGCGGCGCGGAAGTTCAGATAAAATCTTTTAGAAAATATAATTTGAGAGGTACGTTATGAAAATCTCAGTTACAAAAAAATTATTAATAATTTGTTTTTCGCTGGTCATAGCGTTATCCGCATCGTTTTTTGCAACTCTGTTATTAAACCGTAGCACGTATGCCGAGATAAGCCCCGACGGCTTATCCGCATACGCCGACGGCGATGCTGAGCCGAAGCCCAATGCACCCGGTGACGACAATATAGTCGACCCGATACCTCCCGACCCCGACCCCGACGAGCCGGAGTGGACTACGACAATTCAGCAGATAACTTTAGAGTTCGGCAGACTGATTATCCGTGTAGACCAATGGATTGAAAGCGGACTTTCAACTAAACCGCAGTTCAATGCGAACCCCGACGGAATTTACGATTCCCGTCCCGATTTGGTTGAAAAAGTCGAAAATATGCTAAAAGATACGGACTTTATCCATTATACGATAAAGGACATCAACGGCAACGAAGTTACCGATACGAGCAATCTTCCCGCAGGTACTACGCTTTTCATTCACGCAAACGTCAATGAAAATTACGCAGGCTCGGTAGACCTTATTTATAAGGACGGCGTGCCCAACAGCTACGCGTATACTACCGATTTCCCCAGCACGGAAAAGCTTACCAAGGTTCCCGAAATCACTCAGACGGTTTTTGAATTTGCTTTCGACGGAACCGAAATCGATTTGCAGAAGCTTGTTCTCGACGGTTTGTTAAAGGACAGAGATACCTATCTTATGTTCGTTGCAAGCGAGAGTGACGCTCTTATTCAGAACGGCGCGGGCGAGTTCCATTTGAGAATCTGCTTCAAGGACGGCACTAAATATTGCTGGGATACGGATATTCCCAACGACAGACACGCGGTTGAAATTATAGTCAAGGTTTCACCTATGACGCTTACCGTTACGTCTGATTTAGGCGAGATATTCTATACCGGCTTCGAAATCGACGTTATAGAGCAGCTTACCGAAATTTACGGCGATTACGTTATCGTTGCGGTAGGCTACGATACCAAGGGTAAGGACGTCGGCGAATACACCTTCAACGTTATGATTAACCCCGAATACAGTTCGAGCGTTAAATGGGCTGACGGCGTAACCGACCCCGTTACTATTACCTGGCATATCAAACAGTCGATAATAACCGGTGACTGGGGTCCTAAGGGGCAGTACGGTAAAATCACTATCACCAGCGACACCTATTCGGGCGAGCAGGCGGGCGATATAGAGTATATCTATACCAACAAAGTCACGGGCGAAATCGTAACCGAGCTTATAGTCGGCGAAACCTATATCGTTGAAGCGGTTTTGAAAAACCCCAATCTTACCTGGTCGACCGACCCCGGGACGCATGAATTCTTACTTGAAAAAGCGCTGGAAACGGTAGAAAAACCCGTTATGGCGGAAGATAAGAAGGAATTTGACGGAACCGAACAGACCTTCGTAATTACCATAAACGGCGCGCCGCTTTCGGATTTTGCCGATAAGGTAATGATAGTCGAAGACCTCAGTGATTCGCTTACGCAGACAAACGTAGGTAAATACAAAATCGTACTCAGATTAATGGATGATTCGCTTAGCTGGGTAGGCAATACCAGCGGCGACGTTGTTATCGATTTCGAGATAACTCAGGTAGAGCTTAACGTTTCCTGGAACGACCCCGACGGCGGTACGCCCACTTTCGACAGCAACTACCTCGGCGCGGATTACAGCGATATTGTTAAAATTACCTATAAAGATTCTGCGGGTAACGTAGTAACCAAAGCTCAGATGGAAAAGGGTCAAACCTACACCGTAACCGTAGAGCTTATCGATAACGTCAACTTCAAATGGAAGGAAGGCGCTAAGCTTGAATATACGTTTACGTTCAATCTCGATTTGATTACTTTGGAAGTTCCCAAAATTTCTACCGATTCGTTTGATTTTACGGGAAACACCATTACCATAACCGTTGAAAATCAGGCTAAGCTTGACGAGTACATCTCAAGCGGCTATATCGAACTTGTCTCCGGCTCGTTTGAGCAGACCAATGCGGGCGAGCACAAAATAGTGCTTAAAATTATCAATAATTCCTGTATATGGGCTGAGGGCGAAAGCGAATACGTAACGCTGACGTTCACTATCAAAAGAGCGGTGCTTAAAGGTGAATGGCAGGCAAACGGCAAAGTCAATTTCTCGAGTACCTTCCAGGGCAACTACGACGACGTTGTCGAGTACGAGTACAAGGACAGTAACGGAAACGTCGTTTCCTACGACCAGCTTGTCGAGGGCGAAACCTACACGGTAAGCGTTAAGCTTAAAGCGGGTATGGAAAACAACTTCGACGACTCGCAGCTTCCCGCTCCCACGACGATTACGTTCAAAAAGACGGACGAAGGCAGCAGCTTCCCCTGGTGGATATTCCTCATTATCGGCTTGGTTCTTCTTCTGATAATCATAATTATTATAATAATTATAATCATTAAGAAGCGTAAGAAAGACGACGAGTACGACGACTACTACGACGACGAGTATTACGGCGACGAAGACCTCTCCGGCGAAGGCAGCAGCGACGGCGGATACGACGACTACGGCGATTACGGCTCCGATACGTATTAAACCAAATATTCAGATTTAACAGGCGGACCTGCTTTTAAAAGCGGGTCCGCTTTGCCGTAAATTAGTATTGACTTTGACGGGCAAATGTGTTAAAATTTTTTAGTAACAACGCAATAATGTAGAGGGTTTTATGATTAACCGCAAAGCAATTTTTTCCGACGAAACAAAAGATTTTAAATGCCCTTACGAACCCATGCCCGGCGATACGGTGACGTTGAAGCTGCGCACGCTCAAAAACGACGTATTAAAGGCTTACGCCGTAGTCAACGGCGTAAAGCGCGCAATGACCAAGCAGCCGTCCCGTTTCGAGGACATTTTCGAGTACTACACCGTGACGTTCACCTGTCAGGAAAAACGCGTGTCGTACTATTTTTCCGTATACGACGAGGACGACAAGGTTTGCTATAACCGCCTCGGCTGCGTTGAAAACGCGCAGGACGAATACCGCTTTTCCTTTTTACCCGGTTTCGCAGTTCCCGACTGGGCTAAGGGCACGGTGTTTTATCAGATTTTTACCGACCGCTTTTGCGACGGCAATCCACGCAACAACGTAGAGAACAACGAGTATTACTACACGGGCGGACACGTAAAGAATATTACGGAGTGGAACAAGTTTCCCGACGAGCTTGACGTACGCTGCTTCTACGGCGGCGATTTGCAGGGCGTGGAATCCAAGCTGGACTATCTTCAGGATTTGGGCGTGGAGGCAATATATTTCAATCCTCTGTTCGTTTCGCCGTCTAACCACAAATACGACACGCAGGATTACGACTATATCGACCCGCATATCGCCGTAATCGAGGACGACGAAGCGCACGCAATGCAGCACTGGGAGCATAACAACGGTTACGCCGCAAGATATATTAAGCGAGTAATTTCCAAAACCAATCTCGAAAAGAGCAACGAATATTTTGCTTCGCTGGTCAGGGAAATACACCGCCGCGGAATGCGCGTGGTTATAGACGGCGTTTTCAATCATTGCGGCTCGTTCAACAAGTGGATGGACCGAGACGGTATATATCTTAACAAAGAGGGCTACGGTCAGAAGGGCGCGTTTCACTCGGTCGACAGCCCTTACAGAAGCTATTTCAAGTTCGAAAAGAAGGAAGCCAACAGCGAATACGACGGTTGGTGGGGTATTCCCACGCTGCCCAAGCTCTGTTACGAGCAGAGTCCTGAGCTGGAAAGCTATATTCTTTCCACCGGCGAGAAGTGGGTTTCCGCGCCTTACGGCGTGGACGGCTGGCGCCTGGACGTCGCCGCGGATTTGGGGTATTCGGAAAAGTATAACCACAAATTCTGGAATGCGTTCCGCGAGAGAGTAAAGGGAGCAAATTCCGAAGCGTTCATTTTTGCCGAGCATTACGGCGACCCTTCGGCGTGGTTCAACGGTTGCGAATGGGATTCGGTAATGAATTACGACGCGTTTATGGAGCCCGTCACCTGGTTTTTGACGGGCATGGAAAAACATAGCGAGTACTACGACGGCAGCAAACTTTGGGACGGCAGACAGTTTTTCGACAGTATGTTCAAAAACATGTCTCGGTTTCCGCGCCCCGCGCTCGATTCGGCGCTCAATCAGCTATCCAACCACGACCATTCGCGTTTTATGACGCGCACCAACAGCACCGTAGGCACCTTAAAGACGCGCGGCCCGCACGCTGCGGCGCACGGCATTGACGCGAGAATAATGGCGCTTGCCGTGCTTATACAGATGACTTGGCCCGGCTCGCCCGGAATATATTACGCGGACGAGGCGGGGCAGGTCGGCTGGACGGACCCCGACAGCCGCCGCACCTATCCGTGGGGCAACGAGAACAGAGAGCTTATCGCATATCACAAGGCGGTAATTTCGCTCAGAAAGAAAATACACTGCATAAAGACGGGCAGCATCAAGCGGCTGGATTGCGGCAAGGGCTATATCGCGTACGGCAGATTCGACAGAGAAGATTGCGCCGCGGTGCTTGTAAACTGCTCTGACGAGGCGCTCGAGCTAAGCGTGCCGGTATGGGAAATTGGCGTTCGTACGGGCGACGTTATGACCTGTAAATTCCGTTTTGAGGACGGCGGATTTTCCGCCGAGGAGTGCAAAAGCACTGTAAAATACGGCAGATTATTCGTGACCATGCCGCCCAAATCGGCAAAGGTTTACGCTTTTAAATTTATAAGGGAGTAGAGAATGAAAGACAAATTTTTCGGCGAACTGGATACTTATCTTTTTCACCACGGCACGCATTACAAGCTTTACGAGCGAATGGGCGCGCACCTGAGAACGGTGAACGGCGTAAGCGGCGTTCATTTCGTACTATGGGCGCCGAACGCCCGCGCCGTTTGCGTCGTATCCGACGGTAACGGCTGGACGCCCTGGCGCGACAATATGGAAAAGACCGACGACAGCATCTGGGAGCTTTTCGTGCCCGGCATGTGCGAGGGCGTGAAATACAAGTATCTAATCGTACGCGCGGACGGAAGCGAGGTGCAGAAGGTCGACCCCTACGCATTCCGCGGCGAGCTGCGCCCGAATAACGCGTCCGTCGTTGCAAATCTCGACAGATACGAGTGGGGCGACGGCGAATTTATAGGGAACAGAAAGGGCGTTAATTTCCTTGAAAAGCCCATGGCGGTTTACGAGGTTCACCTCGGAAGCTGGAAAAAGGATTTGGCAAAAGGCGACGAGGACCGTTTTCTCGGTTACAGGCGGCTTGCGCACGAGCTTTGCGATTACGTTAAGTGGATGGGTTATACCCACGTCGAGCTTATGGGCATCTGCGAATATCCGTTCGACCCGTCCTGGGGCTATCAGGTTACGGGTTACTTTTCGCCCACGTCGCGCTACGGCACGCCGGACGACTTTATGTACTTCGTCGACTATATGCACAAAAACGGCATCGGCGTAATTCTCGACTGGGTTCCCGCGCATTTCCCCAAGGACGAATTTGCGCTTGCTAATTTCGACGGTACTCCGCTTTACGAGTATGCCGACCCTCTCCGTGCCGAATATCCCGAATGGGGAACGAAGGCGTTCGACCTCGGTAAAAAAGAGGTATCCAACTTTCTGATAGCTTCGGCGTTTTTCTGGATTGAAAAATACCATATCGACGCGCTTCGGGTGGACGCGGTCGCTTCTATGTTCTACAACAGCTTCGGCAGAAGCGAATGGCGCCCCAATATTTACGGCGGCAACGAAAACCTTGAAAGCTTCGAGTTTATAAAGCACCTCAACAGTATTCTGCGCGAGCGTACCGACGCGTTTTTGATTGCCGAGGATTCCTCTATAATCGAGGGCGTGACCAAGCCCGCCGCGCAGGGCGGCTTCGGCTTCGGGCTTAAATGGAATATGGGCTGGATGAACGACAGCATCAGATACTTCAATACCGACCCCATTTTCCGCCCCTACCACCACGGACTTATAACTCACCTTTTCGAATACGCCTTCGACGAGAACTGGATGCTCGTTCTCTCTCACGACGAGGTAGTATACGGCAAGGGCAGCATGATAAATAAATTCGTCGGCAACAAGCTCGACAAGCTGGGCAGCCTTAAAACGGCGTATACAATGATGATGGGGCACCCCGGCAAGAAGCTGCTGTTTATGGGTCAGGATTTCGCGCAGGAACGCGAGTGGGACTTCAAAACGGGGCTGGACTGGCACCTTTGCAGCGAGGAGGGGCACCGCGATGTGCTGACCTGTTACCGCGCTCTGTTACATATTTATAAGGAGTACCCCGTTCTTTACAACGATTGCGGCGGCAAAGCCACCTTCGAGTGGATTAACAGCGGCGACTATAACCGAAACATATTTACCTTTATAAGGCGTAACCCGTGGAATTACAACAACGCGCTGATATTCGTGTGCAACTTCGCACCCGTCGAGCGCGTGGACTACGGTGTCGGCGCGCCGTACACGGGCAAATATAAACGTATTTTCTCGACCTATCCCGAAGGCGACCTGCTTGAAATCGACGCCAAGAAAGAGCTTTGCGACGGAAGGCAGTATAAGCTTACGTTTAACCTGCGCCCGTACGAGTCGGTTATATTCGAAATTCCCTACGCCGAAACGCCAGTAAAGTTGGAAAAGAAGCCCGCGGCTAAAAGAAAAAAGCCGCTTGTCAAAAGACTGCTTGAAAACGGAAAATAGAATAAAGTCCGCCGCATTTTAAGCGGCGGACTAATTTTATTGACAAATGCGCGTGCGCAATATATAATTTATACGATTATGATTAAAGACGTTCAGGAACAAATACTGCGTTTGAAAAAGCAGACGGATACCTGCATTTTAGCGCATAGTTATATGTCGGAAGAAATTTGCGAGGTTGCCGATTTCGTTGGCGACAGCTACGCGCTGTCCGTCAAGGCGAAAAGCGCGCCGCAAAAAAATATATTGATGTGCGGCGTACGCTTTATGGCGGAAACTGTTAAAATGCTTTCCCCGCAAAAGCGCGTAACGCTTGCCAATCCCGCGGCGGGCTGCCCCATGGCGGAGCAGATGGAGCGCGGACTTATCGAGCAGGTCAAAAGCTCGTACCCCGATTATGCGGTGGTTGCTTATATAAATACCACGGCAGAGCTTAAAACGATAGCCGACGTCTGCGTTACTTCGTCGAGCGCGGTTAAAATTTGCCGAGCAATGCCCGAAAAGAATATTTTGTTTATACCCGATATAAATCTCGGCACTTACGTAAAAAATCAGGTTCCCGAAAAGAATTTCAAGCTGCTTTCGGGCGGCTGTCCCACTCATGCGAGGGTGGGGCGCGAGGAGGCGGTTGCCGCCAAAGCCGCGCACCCCGACGCGCTGTTTCTCGTACACCCCGAGTGTCGTCCCGAGGTGGTGGCGCTTGCCGATTACGCCGGCTCGACTGCGGGTATAGCGCAGTACGCCGAGCAATCCGACGCGCGTGAATTTATAATCGGTACCGACAACTCAATCGTACAGCATTTACAGTACAGGCACCCCGAAAAGAAATTTTATCCGCTTTCCAAGGACCTCGTATGCCACAATATGCGCATAACTACGCTTACCGACGTTCTGCACTGTTTAAAGGGCTGCGGCGGCGAGGAAATAGTTATGGACGAAGATACGCGCCTTAAAGCCGTTAAGTGTATAGAGAGAATGATAAAATATGGCGGTTAAATGCTTATGATGATTACGACCAAGGGTAGAAACGCCCTTAAAATAATGATTGATTTGGCGCGGCACGAGGGCGAGGGCAATATATCGCTTGCCGATATTGCGGTGCGTCAGAAAGAATCTTTAAAATATCTCGAAGCCAGCGCGGCGCAGCTTACCGCAGCGGGGCTTATCGTCAGCGCGCGCGGCAAAAGCGGGGGCTACCGCCTTGCAAGAAAACCCGAGGAATATACCGCCGCGGAAATTTTACAGATAGGCGAGGGCTCGCTTTCGCCCGTTCAATGCCTTATTTCGGGCTGCGAAAACGCCTGCACCTGCGATACTTTACCGCTTTTTAAAGAGCTTGACGAGGTCATAACCGTATTTTTAAGCTCTAAAACCCTAAGGGATTTAATTCACGGCTGAAAAAATTTGAAAAAGCTTCGTATTCCTATTGACAAAATAGGAATTAAATTTTATAATTAATTCATACTTAAATAGTAGGAATTAAAATGAAAACGATTTACGTCGATAACGCGGCAACGACCGCGATGAGCGATACGGCTATAAACGCAATGACGCCGTATCTCAAAGAGGTGTACGGCAACCCGTCGTCGCTGCATACCGTCGGCCAGACGGCGAAAGAGGCGATAGAGGACGCGCGCGCGCGTTTTGCACGGCTGATTAACGCCGACCCCAAGGAAATATATTTTACGTCCTGCGGAAGCGAGGCGGACAATCAGGCGCTGCGCTCGGCTGCGTATAACGGACTCAAAAAGGGTAAAAAGCATATCGTTTCTACCGCGTTCGAGCATCACGCCGTGCTTCATACTTTAAAAAAGCTTGAAAAAGAGGGGTTCGAGGTAACTTATCTTCCCGTAAGCGAGAGCGGGCTTGTTACCGCGGAGCAGGTTGAAAGGGCTATACGCCCCGATACCGCGCTGATTTCGGTAATGTACGCCAACAACGAAATAGGCACTATTCAACCCATACGCGAAATAGGCGCGGTCTGCCGCAAGGCGGGCGTGGTATTTCACACGGACGCGGTACAGGCGGTCGGGCATATTCCCGTAGACGTCAAGGCGGACAATATCGATATGCTTGCCGTTTCCGCGCACAAATTCCACGGACCCAAGGGCGTGGGCGCGCTGTACTGCCGAAAGGGAGTGCCGCTCAACGCGTTTATAGACGGAGGCGCACAGGAGCGCAACCGCCGCGCCGGTACCGAAAATATTGCGGGCATAGCGGCAATGACCGCCGCGCTGGAAGAGGCGTGCGCGAATATGCCGCGCACCTCGGCAAAGCTTAAATCTCTGCGCGACAGATTGATTGACGGGCTGCTGAAAATACCCCATTCGCGCCTGAACGGCGACAGGGACAAGCGTCTGCCCGCCAACGTGAATATGTGCTTCGAGGGGATAGAGGGCGAAGGGCTGCTGCTGTTGCTCGACGCGCGCGGAATATGCGCATCGTCGGGTTCGGCGTGTACGTCGGGCTCGCTCGACCCCTCGCACGTGCTGCTTGCGATAGGGCTCCCGCACGAGGTCGCGCACGGCTCGCTGAGAATAAGCTTTTCCGACTACAACACAGACGAGGACGTGGACGCGATTTTACAGGCGGTGCCCGAGGTGGTCGCCTATCTTCGCAATATGTCGCCGGTGTGGGAGGCGCTTGAAAAGGGCGAAAAAGAGCATTTAATTTAAAAACGCATATATGCTTCGCAATACGGCGTCAAGCTTGCGTTTTGTTTTGGTCGTTTACGTCAATGTAAACTTCCTGCAACAAATCCGCGCTTTCCTTGTCTTGCTCGTATCTCTGCGTTTTTACCGTAAAAATCAAAACACACATACTTCGCAATTCTGCGTTTTATTACAATAAATTTAAGAGGTAAAAATAATGGCACTTTACAGCGAAAAGGTTATGGACCATTTCACGAACCCGCGCAACGTGGGTAAAATCGACGACGCCGACGGCATAGGCGAGGTTGGCAACGCGCGTTGCGGCGACATTATGAAGATATATCTGAAGATAGATAACGGCGTTATAACCGACGTTAAATTCAACACGTTCGGCTGCGGCAGCGCAATCGCGTCGTCGTCTATGGCTACCGAGCTGATAAAAGGCAAGCCGCTCGAAGAGGCGCTTACGCTTACCAACAAGGCGGTTGCCGAGGCGCTTGACGGTCTGCCTGCGCATAAAATGCACTGCTCGGTGCTTGCCGAGGAAGCTATACGCGCGGCAATCAAGGACTATTACGATAAAAACGGCATAGCCTACGACAAGTCGCAGTTTCCCGACCCTCACGAAGATTAAAGTTATAAAATTTAGCAATTCTGCATACAGATAGGTATGCAGAATTTTTGTTTTAACGATATAGGACAAACTTTCAGAACGCTGAACACCTCTGAAAAGGGGCTCGGCGCCGAAGATGCGGCTGCAAGGTTAAAGGAACACGGTCTTAACGAGCTTGAACGGGGCAAAAAGTCGGGTATAATAAAGCTGTTCTTTTCCCAGTTCAAGGACTTTATGACGGTACTGCTTATACTGGCAGCGGCGGTTTCAGCGGTAATCGCGTTCATTTCCAAGGACAGGAACGACTTAACGGACACGTTTATAATACTTGCCATAATATTTATGAACGCGGTCGTGGGTACGGTGCAGCAGTTCAGGGCGGACAAGGCTATCGAAAACCTTAAAAAGCTTTCGGCGGGCACGGTCAAGGTAATGCGCGGGGGAGAGGCTACCGAAATAGACAGCACGCAAGTGACCGTCGGAGACGTCGTAATGTTCGAGGAAGGCGACGTAATCTGCGCCGATTGCCGAATTATCGAGTGCAACGGTCTGAAATGCGACGAGTCCGCGCTTACGGGCGAAAGCGTTAGCGTGGAAAAGAACGCCGATACCATACGCGGCAATAAGGTCGCGCTGGGCGAAATGAGGAACACGCTGTTCAATTCCACCTTCGTGGTAAGCGGCAACGCTCGCGCGGTAGTCACCGCCGTTGGTATGCAGACTGAAACGGGCAAAATTGCCGCAATGCTAAAAGACGGCAAGCTGGAGGCAACTCCGCTTGAAAACACGCTGAATAAGCTCGGCAAAATAATTTCGGGCTTCGTGCTTGTCGTCACGGTGATAATTTTCATTATGGGTCTATGCGTGCGCGGCGAAGGCGTCTTAAAGAATTTTATGACCTCGGTCGCGGTCGCGGTTGCGGCAATTCCAGAGGGACTGCCCGCGGTAGTGACCATAATTATGGCTATGGGCGTTCAGCGCATGAGCCGCAAAAACGTGGTTATCCGCAAGCTGAAATCGGTAGAGACGCTCGGCGGCTGTTCGGTAATATGCTCTGATAAGACGGGCACGCTCACTCAAAACAAAATGCGCGTCACCGAAATTTTCTGCGCCGACGACGGCAAGGAAAAGCTACTGCAATGTATGACGGCGTGCTCTTCGGTAAAAAGCGGCGCGCACGGATATTTGGGCGACCCCACCGAAATAGCCTTAAAGGTGTACGCGGACGAGTGCGGGTTTTCCGCGTCTCACGAAAAAATTGCCGAAATTCCGTTCACTTCAGAGAGAAAAATGATGTCCGTCGCGGCGGGCTTCGGCGGCGAAAAGCTGACTTTTTCCAAGGGCGCGCCCGACGTTCTTATCGAACGCTGTTCGTTTATTTTAACGCCGTCGGGCGTCCGCGCAATCACCCGCGAGGATAAGCGCAGCATATTCGGCTACTGCAATGCAATGTCGGATAACGCTCTGCGCGTGCTCGGCTTTGCGTATCGCGGCTACGGCGGGACTATAAGCGAGGACGGACTGGTTTTCATAGGTCTTTGCGGAATGATTGACGGACTTAAAGAGGGCGTAAAGGAAGCCGTGGCGGAGTGCAGGCAGGCGGGCATTGTCACCGTAATGATAACGGGCGACCACGTTCGCACCGCGCTTGCGATAGCCAAAAAGGCGGGCATTGCCGAACGCGAGGAGGAGGTTATGTCTGGCGAGCAGCTCGATTCCCTTCCGCCCAAGGAGCGGGACGCGGCTATCCCCAACTGCCGCGTGTTTGCGCGCGTTTCGCCAAAGCACAAGAATATAATAGTCAAGGCGTTCAAAAAGCGCGGCCACGTTACCGCAATGACGGGCGACGGCATTAACGACGCGCCGAGCATAAAGAGCGCCGATATAGGCATTGCTATGGGCTCCGGCACGGACGTTACAAAAAACGCTTCCGATATGGTAATCGCCGACGACAATTTTACGACGATAGTTTCCGCCGTGCGCGAGGGCAGGCGCATTTCCGCAAACGTGAGAAAGACTATACAGTTTTTCCTTTCTACCAACCTTGCCGAGGTGCTTGCAATTCTTATCGCCGCGTTAGTGTTTTTCAGACACGACTTTATGCTGTCAACGCAGCTTTTGTGGCTCAACCTTATAACGGACAGCTTCCCCGTGCTTGCGCTCGGAATGGAAAAGGAGGACGGCGACGTTATGAAAACCCCGCCCGTCCGCGCCGAAAAAAGTCTGTTTGCAAAAAGCTCGCTTGCGTTTATAATTTTCTTCGGACTGTTTATAACCGCGCTGACGGTGGGTACCTACGCCGTGGCGTTAAAGTACCTCGGCAACGAGGTTGCAACCGCGTTGACCTTCCTCGTAATATCCTTTGCCGAGCTGTTTCAGGCTTTCAATATCCGCTCGGAACGGCAGTCGATATTCAAATGCGGGTTGTTTACCAACAAGATACTTCTCTTTACGGTGCTCGGCGGTATTGTCACGAATATCCTGCTTGCGGTAAGCCCGCTGAAATACGCGTTCGGGCTCGACTGTCTCGGTTGGCAGCACTGGCTTATAGCCGCGGGCGTTTCGCTTTCGATAATCCCCGCGGGCGAGCTGTATAAGCTTGTCGTACGGATGCTCGGCCGCAGACTGCATTTCAAAAAGCTTGCAATAAAAAACAGCCCCTGAGGGCTGTTTTATTATTTTACCAGATTGCCGTGAATATTGCTGCAAAGATAATTCCCGCAATTACGGAGCCTATAAAAATAAGCGTCTGCCGCAATCCCAATTTAAGCGTGCGCCTGTATAGCGCGTTTGCAATCAGCGAACCGACTATTATCATTACGACCATTATATAGTTTTCGGGTCTGGATAAATCGCAAAAGCTCAGCGCTAATACGGTAAACAGCGGTATCATAACCTTGTAACCGAACGGGCTGTCGGATATTTGTCCCGCGTTTTCGGACTGGGTATACTTCTCGGAAACGAACAGCCACACGGTTGCAAAAACCGCCGTACCGCCCGTTAAAGTGTATGCCGCCGCCATATTCGCAACGTCGTCGTTCATTGTCGAGGTGAAGCGCTCGCC
The DNA here is from genome assembly GCA_910576655.1 of uncultured Christensenella sp. GTDB lineage: Bacteria > Bacillota > Clostridia > Christensenellales > Borkfalkiaceae > Coproplasma. Next base: position 24,600 of record CAJTJC010000015.1, on the reverse strand, counting down.
GACAAGCCTTGCCTGAAAATAGTCGGTCAGTCTGCCGAGAGGGGCAAACGTCATGTAATAATCGGAGAAAACCTTAGATATTTTATAAGGCTCGAAATCGTAATAGATAAATTTTCCGAAGAATTCGGCGATAAGCACCCACACAAACATCCAGAAGATTATAAATATTGCGCCGTCGATAAACTTGTTCGCGCGGGTAAAAGCAAATGCGGAAATCGTATAAATGCAAAATATCGCGGGCAAAGACAAAAAGAAATGCGGCAGGTAGTACACGCCGTAAAATATTTTGTCTGTCGTCTTTATCAGCATAATAATCGCGCCCGTAAGGTAAGCCGTCAAATAGGGTGCAAACACTAATATCAAGCCGACTAAATATCTTACCGTAAATATTTTATAATGCGACAGAGGGAGGGAATAAAACAAATCCGTGCTGCGTTTAGTCATTCTGTAATTAAACTGTATCATAGGGGCTATAACGGCAAGCGCGATACTTAAAGCGAATATCGTTTCGAGATTGACTTCGAATTGAAACATCTGCGAACTGTTGCCGTAAAATTTGTTTGAAAGTATGACGGAGGAGTATATCAGGGTTGTAATAACGGCAAGGCACGCTATTACGTAGGTTTTATTTTTCAGCTCGTATGAGAAGTATTTTTTCATTTGAGATACCCTCTTTCCTGAACCTCTTCTATGAACAAATCCTCTAAATTCATAGGAATTTCTTCCAAAATGAGAGGGTGCATTTGCGAAATTTCAGCCGTAATCGCCGCCTTGTCGCCGCGCGCGACGACGGTTATAACCCGCCCGCTTACCTCTGCGCGGATATATTCGAAGGGCAGATTTTCAGGCCGGACGTTTTCCTTGAACGCAAGCTGAAGCTTGAATATGTTCGACAGCGCTTTTTGTATGTTCCCGCTGACCTTTACGTTAGCTTCGTCGATTAAAATAAAGCTGTCGCAAATGTCCTCAAGCTCTCTTAGCGAGTGCGAGGCGATAATAACGGTGCAGCCCTGTTCCTGCGCAGTAATAAGTCCGCGCTTGAATTCCAGCCGCGCCAGCGGGTCCAGTCCGTCGAAAGCTTCGTCCAAAAACAGATATTCGGGCCGGCACGCAAGCGCGACCGAAATAAAAAGCTGTCGCTTCATTCCCTTTGAAAAGTTGCGTATCGGCTTTTTGAGTTCAAGCGAAAATTTGCCCGTAAAGTGCGCGAAAATTTCCTCGTCGAAATCGTAAAAGACGGAATACATTTTTTTCAGCTTCTCGCCCGTAACGCCCGTATCGTAGTAGGGGTCGTCGGGCAGAAAAAATATTTTGGACTTTACGCGCTCGTTTTCGTAAACGCTTTCGCCTTCTATTTTCGCCTCGCCGCCGTCCTGACGCATGACGCCGGCAAGAATTCTCAGAAGCGTGCTTTTACCCGCGCCGTTAATGCCCACGAGTCCGCAGATGCTGCCTTTTTCGACTGTAATATCGGTATTTGCAAATACCGTTTTGTCGCCGAAGCTTTTTGAAAGGTTGGTCGTCTCAATCATTTTCGTTTCCCCATATTTCATCAATAATTTTTATTAAGCTGCCTTTGTCTATTCCCGAGTTTTTAAGCTCGCAAAGCTTTTGCCTTGCAATTTCGCCGACCAACCGCTTTTTGTCGCGCGCGGCCACGTAAACGCCCTTTTTAGGCTGCGTGTAAATAAATCCCTCGTCTTCGAGCACGGTGTACGCACGCTGAACGGTGTTGGGGTTTATTCCCATTTTGTAGGCAAGGTCGCGGCAGCTTGGCAGCTGCTCGCCTTCTCCGTAAAGCCCCAAATCGATTTTCATTTTAAAGTCGTCGACTATTTTTAAATATACGCTTGTTTTTTCTGTCTGCATAACCCACTGTCTTAACTGTATTAATTGTATTAACTATACATTGTTTGGTTCGAATTGTCAATAGGTTTTTAAAAAATTTTTTTAAAGTTTTTTTGCCGGCTGTATAGCTATTGATAGTGGGGGCGTATAAAAAAACAGCCCCGAAGGGCTGTTTTGTTTCGGTTATTTTTTCTTGATAATATAGTGAATTTTATTTACGTTCGTTATCAATATGTAAACGTATAAACATAAACCGATTATGCCGAAAATAGTCGGCATTAAAATTTCCGGGTCACGGATTATATAGTCAAAAATCGGCGTTTTACTGAATTCGATAATCAGTAGCGGCACGCAAAAGCCTATAATTATAAAAACGCTGCTGATTATTATGCCCTGATTTAAAAGATTAATATAACAAGATAAGAAAACGATTATTGCCGTTAAAATCAATAATGCTCCCGAAACGGTTAATGCTATGCTGTTAAAGTTTAATAATCGTGGCACTGCAATTAACGAAACGGCAGCGGCAAGAATAGCAAGAGAAATTAAATGATTTTTAAGCTTGGGTTTATTTTTTGTTTTTTCGTTTCCATTACCGTCGATTATTAATTTATCAAGCAATTCGGGAAATCTTATTTTTAAATTATCTTTTATCGCCGTGAGATTTGTATATCTTATAGTATGGTTTACGGTATAGTCAAGTACTTTAAAGGTGAATGTAACGCTGCCGAAAAGTTGTTTTTTCTTTATGCCGTAAATTGCAAATTCTATTTTTTGAACGCTTTCATACGGTAGAGAATAAAAAAGATTTAAAGTTTCCGTGACTCCGTCGCTAAAATTAAAAATAAAGCTTTCGCCTTTTATAAATATCGGAAATTTTTCTTTCTTTCTGTTCGTATTGATGTTGCTGAAAATGGCGGAAACAATAAGACAGATTACGGCAAGTCCTATCAGTATTCCTATTATATCGCCTGAAAAGTTGCCCCTATAAATCATAGATGCAATTAAAGCGCTTAAATTGATTGCCGCATATACGCCAAGGCTGATAAACAGAAAAAATTTTATCGCATAGTTGGATAACGTTACGGTTTCAAAAAATTTAGTGTCGTATTCTGTGATTTTCTTTTTTTCAAAAACAGTGCCGTCTGCAATTAACGTTTGTTTTATCTCTTTTAATTCGTTTTCTTCAAGTTCCAATAAATCCATCTCTAATATATTATCACTTTGCGTTTGATAAATCAATTAAAAAACCTAAGCCGTTCGGCTTAGGTTTTTAAGTTTATTTCTTTTTGGTTTCGGTAACTTCTTCTATCTTCTCGGGTGAAATCACCTTGGGCATTTTCAAGCCCGCCATCGAGTAAAGGTCGTCGAGAGGGGGAAGGGACTTCATTATGCCGGATACGAAGTTCGCCGTTGCGTTCTTGCCGTCGCCGCTCTGTCCGTTTTCCCAGACCGTAACCTTGTCGATTTTGAGGTTCTTTATCGCCTCTACCTGAGTCGCTACCAGCGTTTCAAGTTTGTCTGCAATCATTAAGCGCACCGCCTCGTCGGAGGTACCCGCAGCTTTGACAAGCTTATCCATACCTTCCGCCTGTTTGGACAGTGTTTCGTAAAGGCCGCGCGCTTCGGCTTCCATTTTGGCGAATATAGCGTCCGCTTCACCTTTTGCCTTGCGGCGTACGTTTTCAGCCTGCGCGTCCGCTTCGATTTCGATTTTTCTTTTCTCGATTTCCGAAGCGACGATAACGTCGGCTTCCTTGGTTGCCTTTTCGCGCGAAGCACGCGCAATTTCCGCCTGCTGCTCCGCAGCGTAGCTCTCTTCCTTAGCCTTTGCCGCCTGTACGTTTTCCGCGGTAACGGCAACCTTCATTGCCTCGGCTTCCTTTTGTCTGAGCAGCGCCTTCGACGCGGCTATTTCCGCCTTAGCTCTGTTTTCGCCGTCGATAGCCTTACTTTCCGCGTCTGCTACGTTAATACGCTGCTGCATCTGTGCGTTAGCCTCGCCTATCGCGCCCTTTCTGTTTTCCTCGGCAACCGAAACCTTAGCGTCGTTAATAGCCTTTGCCGCCGCTTCCTTACCGAGTGCGATTATGTATCCGCTCTCGTCGGAAATGTCGGTTACGTTTACGTTAATCAGCTTTAAGCCTATCTTTTTAAGCTCGCCCTCTACGTTGCGTGAAATCGCTTCGAGGAACTTGTCGCGGTCGGTGTTGATTTCCTCTATGTCCATGGTTGCGATAACCAGACGCAGCTGACCGAAAATGATGTCCTTTGCAAGGTCGGAAATATCCTTCAGCTGTAAGCCGAGCAGTCTTTCCGCCGCATTCTGCATAATTCCGGGGTCGGTGGAAATACCGACGGTGAATATAGAGGGTACGTCGATACGGATATTCTGCTTTGACAGAGCGCTCTTCAAATCAACGGAGATTGAAAGAGGGGTCAAATCCAAAAACGTATACGACTGAATAAGAGGAAGCACGAGCGACGCGCCGCCGTGTATACATTTTGCACTTCTGTAAGTGCCGTCCTTATTTGCGGATATTTTACCGTAAATAACCATAATCTTATCCGAAGGGCACTTTTTATATCTCGTAAGAACTACGAGCATCGTCATAATGAGTAACAGTACCACGACGATAGCGACGATAATGGCAATCGTCGCGCCAGCGTTTGCAAGTAAATTGTTCATTCTTTTTACTCCTTATTTTCTACGGATTGCTCCGTTTTTGCCGCAATTTCCAACCGTCTGACTACGGTACATTCGTTCTCGGTCGAAACTATTTCGACCGCCTCGTCGACGGCAAGCCTCGAATCGCAGTCGGTAACTGCGTCCAGCTCTACGAATCTGCCCTGCGCGTTCATGGTAATTTTACCGCGCCCGCTTCTCGACGGGGGGACGGATACGTAAACGGTCGCATGCTGTCCGACTGTTTTATCTATATCGAACGTGCCGTTACACTGAAGCTTGACAATCATGCGCATAAGCAGCACGACGAGCGACATGCCCGCGCAGCCTGCCAGTATCGCAACTATGACCGCCAGCCACTGCAATTTGTCGCTTGCCAGCGCGCAGGTCAACAGACCCGACCAGCTTCCCACCGCAAAAAACGCGGTTATGCTTTTTACCGTGAATATGGACACGCCCGAATCGGTGTCGACGTCAATATCGCCGTCTCCGTCCACGTCAACGTCGCCGCCGAAGGACGAAAGGCACATAAGCACTATCTGTACTATCAAAAACAGCGTAGAAACTATTCCAAGCCAGAAAAATATCTGCTCCATCACGGAAAGATTTGTAAACCATTCCTTCATCTAAAAAAAACCTCCTATATATTATATAACACGAATAAGCGTCCGTTAAACAATAATTCGATAAATTCATACTGATTAGTGGAAACTATTACAGTATATATTATACACCCGCAGTGCGCGTCCGTCAAGAGATAATTTTAAACTTGACATATACGCCCCGTAATGATAGAATAAAGAAAATCTAATGAAAAGGAATTATATATGGGAAAACTTCGTTCCGAGAGGGAGAGAAGCCTACAAAGAAAGCTTATACCTCTCAATCTCATTATATGTATAATCGCGCTGGTTGCCGCAGCGTCGCTGTTTCTTCTGCCGATATTGAAGATTGACGCGGGCAAGGTGCTTCGCGACGAGGGGGTTATGGGCTTTGTCGACGAAAGAATCGACGAGCAGATAAAGGACTCTCTCGAAGGCAGCGGGCAGGAGGGCGTAGACTATACGCCCGTTGTGGCGATGCTTGTTAAAAACATTTTAGGTAAGGCTGAGGGTGAAATTTCCGTTTCGGCATACAGCTCGTTTCGCGCGCTTATCGGCTCGGGTGATAAAACACAGACCGTTTTGGACGATTTGTTTTTCGGCGACGACGCGCTCGCCACGAGGCTTATAGACAGCGTTGTGGACGCGGTTGCAAATCTGTTCGAAACCGAAGAGGGCAGGGCGCTTTTCGAAGAGGCTCTCGTTTCCACTATGACGCAGGAGCTTATAAAAAGCGTCGATGAAGCGGCTATAAAAAATGCAATGACGACGGATAACGTCAAGCAGCTTGTTGAAATTATGGGCAGCCTCGGCGACCCCGAGAAGGTGACGGACGGCAACGTCGGTCCCGTCGCGGACGAGTTTATCGGAAAGGTGGACGAAATGCTCGGCGGGGAAGTGAATATAGACGAGGCGGACAAGGCGGCGATAACCGCCGAAATTCAGAGCATTTACGACGTTACCGTAAGCAATTTGAAAGAGGGTGAAAGCGTTACTATGGAGTCTATACTCTGCGTTACGCTTTCAGATAAGTTCGATTTAAGCTTACTCAATATCGAAAACATCTTCGACGTGCTCGGCGGCGGCAGCGAGAACGAAACCGCTGCGGTTGCAGAGGGCGAAGAGAGCGCGAAAGAAATAGTTACCAACTATGACGATTTGCTGCTTAAAATCGGATACGACGAGGATAAAAAGGAAGAGCTTAAAGAAAAAATGCGCACCGCGTTAAACGGTACGCTGAATAACTTTATCGAGGAAAACGGCATTAAAGAGTTTACGTCGTATTACGAGTACGTATTCTACGGTATGCTGGCGTTTATCGGACCGTGGCTGATTTTGTTCCTGTTCGCGTTCTTCCATACGCTTGCAAAGAATAAGCGGTTTACCATGTGGTACGTAAAGTTGCTTTGCCTGATACCTCCGCTGATTTGGCTTGCGCTTAAACTGTTGCCGATAGTCGCGCCCAAGGTTCCCGCGCTCAACGATATGTGGAACGGCGAGCACGGCGTGCTCGTTCAGGGTTTACATTCCGGTATAAGCACTTACGCGTGGGTAAGCGGTATATGCTACGTGTTGCTTTGGATATTCTCTGTTTTCTGGGCTTTCCCCATAAAGCGCAAAATAAGAAAGGAAAGAAAATATCCCGAGGTTGAGGATGCGGAGGACGACTACGAATATTAAAACTAACGGCTTGCATTATGCAAGCCGTTTTTGGTTTACGTAGTTTATTCGGGGCGTTTTGTTTTTCCGTGAAGAACGTAAAGCGAAAGTGCTATCAACGCCCCGCCGATTACGTTGCCGAGGGTGGAGGGGATAAGGCAGTTTAATATTGCGTTGCCGAAGTTAAGACCTTCCGCGCTGCCCGAAAGCAGACCCGCGGTAAGGTAGTACATATTTGCAACGCTATGCTCGAACCCGCACGCCACGAACGCGAAAATAGGCATATACAGCGCTATTATTTTGCCCGCCGCCGATTTTGCGGACAGGGCGCACCAGACCGCAAGGCAAACCAAAATATTGCAGGGAATACCGCGCAGCAGCGCAATTCCGAAGCCGAGGTTACATTTTGCCGCCGCTACGGAAACGCACGCGTCCTTAACCGCGCCCGTCTGTATGCCGCTGTAAACTACTATTAAGGCGATAAGCACGCTTCCTATAAGGTTGCCGCAGTACACTATGCCGAGGTTTTTGAAAAGCGCCGAAATCTTTATATTTCTGCCGATTGCGGGGGCGAGTAAAAGGTTGTTGCCCGTAAAAAGCTCTGCTCCGAAAATCACTACGAGAATAAGCCCCACGGGGAAAACCGCGGACTTTACCGCGGTTGCCGCGCCGCCTACTACAGTTGCGGAAGCCGCGTTCGAGGCCGCCGCGCCGAACGCAATGAACGCGCCCGCGAACACTGCGAGCAGCAGCGTTTTATACCACACGGCGGAGGTCTTGCTTTGGGCAACGGTTATATAGCTTTGATAGGTTTCTGCGGGATAGTTCATAGTTCACCTTCCAGAAGGTAGTTTTTATCTATTATTATGCTTTCGAGTCCGTACCTTTCGCAAAGGCTCGCATTGCGTTTGTTTTCCGCAATAAGCGCGTCCTTTGATACGCTTTCAAGCCTGCGCTCTATTACGTTTTCGTATCCGATAATGTCGGCAAAATTGCTTTGAATATAATTTTCGGTCATTATAAGGCAGCGGAATTTGATTTCCGACTGATAGCTTTTATCGAAGTCATTTTGCCAGTCGAACGGGATATAGCAGCCCTCGACGATAAGGTTTTGTCCGTTTTCTATCGCGGTTTTTATAATTTCTTTGACTATGCCCCAAAGATACGGCGTAAGCTGCTCGTCGTCGTAAACGGTCAGCGGCGTTTGTCCGCTGCGGATAAGCCCCATTTTAAGGTGGTCAATCGAAAGATAGGGGTATTTGTATTTTTCCAGCAGCCTCTGCGCGTATGCGGTTTTACCCGTGTGCGTCGCACCCGCAATAAGTATAATCATAAAATAATTATATCATAAACGGATTGCGTATACAAGCAATTTATTAAATAAAACGGCGGGGCGCGAAAGCGCCCCGCCGTTTACTTACTTATTCTTTGGATTTTCTTTTTATCAGCCACGCAACGAAAATCAGCACTATGCCTACGCCGAGAATTGCATGGAACATTCCCGATATTCCCGAAATCGCGCCGTTCGCTCCGTCGGATACCGTAAAGACTATTTTTTCTGATTTGACAAGCACGTCGAGTATTCCTCTGACCGTCATCATAAGTCCCGCGCCCAGCACGCCGACGAGGTAAAGGGGAAACGCCCATTTGTACAGCTTTTCGTGCCGTGAACCGAGCTTATCGTCTACCAGTCCGATAATCAGCGTGAAAGCCGTGCCGAGCACGAGGAAATGCGTGTGCGCAAGCCCGAGAGTGGTGTAGACGTTTAAAACCCCGTACGCTTTGGAAAATTCGCGGTAAAACACTCCGAGCGCAAGCCCCAAAGCTAAAAACACCGCCGCGTATTTTACGTATTTTTTCATAAATTACCTCCGTGTATTTGTTTACAGCTTTGTTTTATGGCATTATGCGTAAATATAACCATAAAACACGTGTTTATATTTTAACACTAATTGTATATGCTGTCAAACGCATATTTAAGCTCGGTTAATATGTTCGTCGGTTGATATGCGTTTAAGCGCAGATAAAGCAAAAACCCGCCTGCTATACGGGCGGATTCGTTAATTTTTGTGAAAAGGGCATTATAAAAGCGTTGTTGAACATCGTAACCATTGTTTCGGCGTTGCGTGTCGTTTTACGGCTCAAAAAAAAGAAGGCAATCGCCTTCTCTTGCTTGGTGGAGCTAAACGGGTTCGAACCGATGACCTCTTGAATGCCATTCAAGCGCTCTACCAACTGAGCTATAACCCCAAGAAAAAATATTAAATTGTCAAACCGTTTCAAAAATTCGGAATGGCATTGCGGCTTGTCGCAGGGACTGCTCCAAACCGACTGCGATTTTGGGCGGACGCCCAAAGCGTCGGGCTGCGCCCTCGCGCAAACGCGCTACCAACTGAGCTATAACCCCATACAATCGCGCAAGTTATCAACCGAGCGCGACGGATTAATACAATTTTATGTTATAATTGCCGTTTTGTCAATCGATACCGTCAAGATTATCTTTTTCGGTAATTTTTCTTATTACGCGGCAGGGGTTGCCTACGGCAAGCGAGTCGGGCGGAATGTCGCGCGTTACAACGCTTCCCGCGCCTATAACGCAGCCGTCGCCTATGGTAACTCCGCCTATTACGGTGACGTTGCCCGCAAGCCAGCAGTTGTTGCCTATCTTAATGGGCTTTGCGTATTCGTAATCGAAAACCGTTCCGTCGGGCTTTTTGCGCATATTTCGCTGTTGCCAACGGTATGGGTGAACGGGCGTCAAAATCGAGGCGTTGGGACCTATCAGCACGTCGTCGCCTATTTCTACGGTGCAGCAGTCGAGTATCGTCAGATTGAAATTTGCATAAAAGTTTTTGCCGACTTTTATATTTACGCCGTAATCGAAGTAAACGGGACCCTGCAAATAGGCTCCTTCGGCGGCGTTCGGCAACAGCTTTTTTAAAATTTTGGCGCGCTTTTTATCGTCGGTTTCAAGCGTGGCGCTGTATTTCGCGCAAAGCTTGTGCGCTTCGGCGCGCAGTTTCACAAGTTCTCGGTCGGAGGTGTCGTAAACCTTGCCCGCCGTCATTTTTTCAAGTTCGGTCATAAACACATTATATATTATAAATTATATAAAATCAAGTAATTGCAAATATTCGGTTATTCGTTTATAATATTAAATATGAGTATAATACAAAAAATTTTTGCGCGGAAAAAGGCGGAAGAGGATGGGCTGCTTGCTTACGGCTTCAAACGCGTCGCGGACGGGTACGAATACTCCGTTATGATTTGCGGTCAGATGCGTCTGAGAGTAACGGTAAAAGACGGGCAGGTTTTCACCGAAGTGTACGATACTGAAACGGAAGAGCCGTATACGCTCTTTCTCGTCGAGGACGCTGCGGGCGAGTTCGTAGGGCGGGTTCGCGCGGAATATACGCTCGTGCTCGAGGATATTGCCAAAAAGTGCTTCGTTACGCAAATTTTCGGATGTGTGAATACGGCAGCCGTAATCGGTTACGCGCGCAAGCGGTACGGCGACGAGCCGGAATTTCTTTGGGAGGATACGCCCGACTGCGCGATACTTCGCCGCGGCGACACTAAAAAGTGGTACGCGGTGATAATGACCGTTGCTTACCGTAAGATAGGGCTTGACCGCGACGGGACAACCGAAGCGCTTAACGTGCGCGTCGACCCCGACGAGCTTGACCGCATCGTCGACAACGCGACCTATTTCCGCGGCTGGCACATGAATAAAAAGCGGTGGACCACTATGCTTTTAGACGGCTCCGCTCCGCTTGAAGAAATACTCGGTCGGCTCGATTACAGCTATACTGCTGCGGTTAAATAAAAACCCGAACCCGTAAGGGTTCGGTTTTTCTATTAATAGTTTTCTGCGTGTACTTCGAAGTAAGCCTGAGGGTGGTTGCAGACGGGGCAGACCTCGGGAGCGGCGGTGCCGACGACTATATGTCCGCAGTTGCGGCATTCCCATACCTTGACCTCGCTCTTTTTGAAAACCTCTGCGGTCTGCACGTTTTTCAACAGCGCGCGGTATCTTTCCTCGTGATGCTTTTCGATAGCGCCAACCATGCGGAATTTTGCGGCAAGCTCTTTAAAGCCCTCTGCCTCGGCAGTCTTTGCAAAGTCCTCGTACATGTCGGTCCATTCGTAGTTTTCGCCGCCTGCGGCAGCTTCGAGGTTTGCGGCGGTGTCGCCTATTCCCTGCAATTCTTTAAGCCACATTTTGGCGTGTTCCTTTTCATTGTCGGCAGTTTTTGCAAACAGAGCCGAAATCTGCTCGTAGCCCTCTTTTTTTGCTACCGAAGCAAAATAGGTATATTTGTTTCTTGCCTGCGATTCGCCCGCAAACGCAGCTTCGAGGTTCTTTTCGGTTTTTGTGCCTTTATATTTATTAGCCATAATTACTCCTTGATTTTTTAATGCATTATATCACGCCCGACGGGCGTTTGGCAAGCAAATCAGCCGCGCGCAAGCTTTTCGACGGCGCTTTGCAAATCTTCGGTGAAAAATACGTCCTTACCGTTGTTGCTTTCGTAAATGAAGTCTTTAAGCGGCTTGCTCGTATATTTCGAAAAGTCGCCGTAAATCGCAACGCGGAAGCCGTAATTTATAAACTTTTGCAGTATCTCGCCCGCAACGCCGCTGCTTAATATAAAAAAGCTTTCGGCAATCAGGTCTTTGGGAAGTGCGATAGCGTAAGCGCCCGTTTCGTATTTTGCGGTCATCATTAAATCGAGCGCAGACTGCGCGTCCTCTATAATTACGCCGTCTGCGGAAACGTGCGCGATTACGGTATCGTTTATTGATATTTTTTCGATGCTCATAAGAATATTTTAACAGCTCAGAACGAAAAGGGCAAGCGTTATTGCGCATAATAACTTTATGCAGTACGAGAAGGTTTACGTGGGTATGTATATATTTATGTCCGCCGACGGCGAGGTAAAGCCTGCCGAGCTGGTGTGGACGGACGGCTCCCGCTACGCAATAACCAAGGTGACGGACAGGCGCATTGCCCCGCCCGCGCACGTGGGCGGCTCTATGACGGTTCGCTTTGCCGTTGAGATTAACGGACGGGAAAGGGTAGTCTATTTCGAAAAGTTTTCGAAAAGGTGGTTCGTCGAAAAGCGAGTTACTTAATCGGCAGCCGTATCTTCCGATTTGCTCGGCGATTTCAGCCGCTTTATTGCGGTAAGCGGCAGTTTGATTTTTGTGCCTGACGGCGTATATTATATTCGGTATCATTATAACCGCCATAATTATCAGTCCGTAATAATTAAACCAGCCCATAAAATTATTCTATCATGCCCGACGGTATTTTTCAAGCGCCGCGTCGGGATTTTTTATTTTACAAAATATAATCGGTGTTATATAATTAAGTTATAAAAGAATTTTAAAATGTAAGGAGCACGAAATGAACGCTAAATTAATGCTGGATTATCTTTCCTCGCTTTCCGCAAACAACAACCGCGAATGGTATCACGGGCATAAGCAGGAGTACAAGCAAGCCGCAGAGGAGTTTGAAAAGCTGGTGCAGGAGCTTATCTACGGTATCGGAGAATTCGACGCAAGCGTGCTGCACAACAACCCTAAAGAGCTGACGTTCAAGCTTGTGCGCGATACGAGGTTCAGTCACGATAAGTCACCGTACAATCCCTCGTTCAGGGCGCATATCGCGCCGAGGGGCAAGCTGCCCGTTCCCGTCGGGTATTATTTAATGATTAAGCCGTGCGGCGGCACTTTTTTGGGCGGCGGGTTGTTTGCCGATATGTTTTCAAACGCCACCGCCCTGGTGCGCGAATACATAGCCGCACACCCCGACGAATGGAATGAAGTAATATCCGCTGCAGAGTTCAAAAAATATTTTACGGTAAAGGGTACCGCGCTTAAAAACGTCCCCGCAGGGTTCGACAAAGAGCATCCTCAAGCCGAATATTTAAAATACAAATCGTGGTATCTGGAATACAGCGTGACGGATGAGGAGGTTTGCGACGGCGAAAATTTTTTGCGCAAATCGCTTGAAGTGTTCAAGGCAATGAAGCCGTTTAACGATTATCTTAATCGTGCATTGAAGGATTTTGCTATGCCGACGAGATAAAAAACGCCCGCCTGCTTGAAATCGCGTTTAACACATGATACAATTCAAAAGTAATATTTAAATAGGGGAGTAAAATATGCACAGATATGATAATTGCGGCTTGATACAGGACGGCAAGGTAATTACTTTCAGGGCACCCAACGGCTTTGACGGAAATATAACTATTCCCGACGACGTTACCGAAATAGGCAACCGTGCCTACGAAGTGGCGTTTTGCGGCATAAAATGGGTGGATATTTCGCCTACCGTTAAAAAAATCGGAGAAAGGGCGTTTGCCTGTTGCGAAAAATTAGAGGAAATAGTTATTCCCGCGGGCGTCGAGGTTATAGGCAAAGAGGCTTTCAGCGATTGCCACAGCCTTAAAAAAATTCATATTTCCGAAACGGTAACTTCGATAGGTAAGGGCGCGTTCGACGACTGCGGCGATATAGAAGAAATTACCGTAGCGGAAAACAATCCCGTATACCGCAGCAGTGGCAACTGCCTTATAGATATTAAGAAAAAAACCTTGATACGCGGCTGTAAATACAGCGTTATTCCCGCCGACGGCAGCGTTACGGTTATAGCGGATTGTGCCTTTTCCAACAACACTGCGCACCCGAGAAACAGGGTTCACAGCAAGGGCAGCTCGGAAATAGTTATTCCCGACGGAATAACGAAAATCGGCAAACGCGCTTTCGATTTCAATTACGGACTGGAAACCGTTATTATGTCCGATAGCGTTAAAACCATTGAAAAGTACGCGTTTGCGAATTGCTACAATCTTAAAAGCGTTCAATTCGGAAACGGCATCGAAACGATAGGCGACAACGCATTCGGTTATTCGCGCTCTTTAAAGGTCGGGCTGAAGCTTCCCGACAGCGTTAAAACAATAGGCGCTTATGCGTTTTACGAAAGCGGCGTGCAGAGCGTTATTATAGGTAAAAACGTAAAATCGATAGAAAAAAACGCATTCAACGGCTGTAAAAATCTGACCGAGTTGACTTTTACGGGCGGTACGGAAGAGATTTGCGAAAGCGCGTTTCACTACTGCAAGGCGCTTGAAACGATAAACTTTTCGGATAGCGTTAAAACGATAGGCAGATGCGCCTTTTACGGCTGCGACAAGATTAAAAGCTTAACCTTTAAAAACGGTCTGGAATCGATAGGCGAAAGCGCTTTCGAGTGTTGCGGCCTGCTAAGAAGCATAGAAGTGCCCGAAAGCGTTAAATATATAGGGTCCGAGGCGTTTGCTTATTGCGAAAAGCTTATATCCGTTAAAATACCCTCAAGCGTGGATTTTATGGGCAACAACGTGTTTAAGGAATGTCCTGCAAAGATTGCCGCGCCGAAAAAAGTCGGTGCCGTCGGCTTTGAAATTGCAAGCAACGAGCTTATAAAATACAAAGGCACTGCCGTTCACGCAGTAATTCCGGACGGCGTTACGAAAATTGCCGCCAAGGCGTTTTTCAGGAAGAAAAATCTTGAAAGCATTACCATTCCCGCAAGCGTCACGGCGATTGCGAACAAGGCAATCGAAGGCTGTGCAAACCTTAAAACCGTAATAGTAGACGCTGCAAACGCGGCGTACAAAAGCGTCGGCAACTGTCTAATAGACGTCAAGAAAAAATCGGTCCTTTACGGTTTTACGGACAGCGTGATACCTGACGACGGCAGCGTAAACGCCATTGCGCCCAATGCGTTTGCGGGGGTGGAACTGACCGAAGCGATAATTCCCGACGGAATTAAAACGATAGGAGCGAATGCTTTTAAGGGCTGTTCGAATTTAAAAAGCCTTACTTTGCCCGATACGGTAAAATCTATAGGCCCGAGCGCATTTAAATACTGCAAGGGGCTTGAAAGTGTTACCGTACCGAAAAACGTCACGTCGCTCGGAACCGAGGCGTTTGCCGAGTGTACGGCGCTTACCGAAATAAACTTTAACGCCGAGTGCGACTCGTTGTCCGTCAACAGCGCGTTCGACGGCGCGGGGAAAAATTCCGATGGCGTTACAATAAAAATAGGAGCAACCGTAAAGCGCATTCCCGACTCGTTTTTAATGCCGCAGTATAAAGAAGGAATGCCGAACGTCGTCCTCGTCGATTTTTCCGGAAACAACGCTTGCGAATGTATAGGCAGCAGCGCATTCTGGGAGTGCCATACGTTAAAGGGGGTAATTAATCTTCCTCAATGTTTAAAGGAAATAAGAAGGGACGCATTCCACGAATGCAATATGCTTGAGCATATTGATTTCCCCGAAGCGTTGACGGCAATAGGCGCCTACGCTTTTGAAAAATGCACGAGTCTGAAAGAGATTTATATCCCTGCGGGCGTGACGAAACTCGTTTCGGTTTTCAAAGGCTGCGGCGGGCTGGAAAGCATAAAGGTAGCGGAGGGCAATCCCGTATTCCACTGCGTAGACAACTGTCTTATCGAAACTCAAACGAAAATACTGCTGCGCGGATGCAGCAACAGCGTTATCCCTGCGGACGGCAGCGTGACCCGACTTGACAATTATTCCTTTGACAGATGCGGTAAGCTTGAAAGCGTAGTTATTCCCGACGGCGTGGTCGAAATTTACAATAACGCGTTCAAATTATGCAAAAATCTGAAAAGCGTGACTATTGCAAAAACGGTTACTTACGTTTGTAACCCTTATTTCGAGTATTGCGACGAGCTGATTAAGATAACCGCTGCGAAGGAGCTTTTGGAAAAATACGATTATTTCGGATTTAAGGACAAGGAATTCGGGCTCAAAAACAGACGCGTAGAATTTGCGTTTATATAATTAATAAACAGGCGGGAAGCGAAAGCTTCCCGCCTGTTTTGCCGTTTTATTTGTATATTTGTTTGTTGTAAGTATTAGCGGAAAATTTAATAGCAAAAAATGGTTGTCAATTTTTAAACCTTTATTGATAATGCTTGTGTTAATCGGTTCATAAAAAATATTATCTGAAAAAGAAGTTGTAAACGGAGTATTCGATTGGTGGGGCAACAAGGTATAGCGTTATTTATTACCTTTATTACATTTTTGGTTTATTCTGTTCGATACAGCCATAATGAATTTTTAGATAATAAAAAAGATGAATGTTAATTGTTTAATGTTGGCAAATAACAATCTGGTTTATAGGGTAGCTTATTATTGTTAGGCGGTTTCGGGGCAAAAGAAAAAGCACAAGGCGTTTGCCCTGTGCTTTTTCTTTTAGTTGTATGCGATAAAGCCCGTAACGCCGTTCACGAAAATGTATTCCGTTTTTGGGTGTTCAAACTTTAACGACATTGGTGGAGATAAGGGGATTTTGCCGTTTCCCATAAACGGGAACCCTCGGCAAAGCGTCGCAAACTGCGTTTGCTCGCGCGAACCGCAGGGGTTTCTTTTCACCCCCCTGTTCACCACGTAAAAAGGAAGGCTTTACGCCTTCCTTTTCGTGGTGGAAAATCATTGACCTACATCGAACCAATTATTCATTGTCTATAAGTTCTTTAATTTGACTTTCATTTAATAAATCAATAGAAACCAGCCGTCTTTTTTTGAAAAGATTAGTCCAGTAAGTATTGTATTCAATTTTGATTTTATCTGCATTTGAAATGGATTTATTACTACCGCAAACAACTAAACAAATTAAAGAGTTCGCTTGTATAGTATTCGAGAGAACAAAAAAGCATTGAAGCTCACCAAGACTATTTTTTCTATTTTCGTCTGTCGTTTCAAGTCGTGTTGTACCAAGCCTTTTTTTACCAGAATAAAATGACACATTTAATGTATCATAAAATTGCGGAATTTTAGCAGGATTAAAAATTGATATATCAAATCTAAAATAACCAGAACTATATATATTTGCTTTTTTTATAAAAAATTGTAGTTTTTTGTTTCGATTAATCAACGAATTTGAAATTATTGTTATTATAAGCGTTACAATAGATACTGCTAATGAAATTAAAAGAGTTTCCCACCAATTCATTATTAAAGTCCTATATTTATTTACATATTTTATAAACTTTTATTTTATCTGTTAAACACTTATATTTTAGGTATTTAAATATACATTTTAGCCATTTAATATATCGTTAATCACAGTTTTAAAATAATTCTCATTATCAAATCTATAATCTAATAAATTATCATAATTATTCTTAGATACTATTTTGCTTTGTTGATTAATTAAATTACCATTTTTATCAAATTCAATAATGAGAAAAATATAAAAACGCCAACCACGCATATATTCATCCTTAAATAATTGTTGACATAATATTAGTTTCCCTTCACAAAATTCAGCACCAATTCCGTAAGGAATAAAATAAGTATATTGCATTTTTTTATTTGATGGCACTATCTTCCGCAGGTTTTCATTAGTAAAGTAAGTATCATTAAATTTTTTTATGTTGCCATTTTTTATCCAGAATGAACCGACTTTCTCTGTATAAAATGGAAATGCGCTTTTATTCTCAAATGAAATTCTTAAAAATGGTTGAATACATACATTTACAGACTGCATCATTTCATTATCATAAGTACTATGATAAATAGGTTCTGCTTTGTCATTCAATACTTTTTCCACACATTTTAATTCTGGCAATTTGTATCCTTTTCTAATCAAACAAATTGTACTCGTATGACCGTCGCAGATACTTAAATTACGAAAAGGGCAACACAATTTAATATTACAAGGGTTGAGTCCTTTTTTATTATTGCAACCATAGATTTTTATTTTATCGCTATTTAATTTTTCAAAGATATTTTTAGCAGATAGTTTAAACGAATGATTTGCGCTACATTTAAAGTAAACAGGTAATGATGAGGTTGCACCAATACATTCTGGGTTTAAATTCCCATTTTTTTTCTTATCCCAAAATTTTCCGATACAAGTTGAACCAATATTATCTTCTACGGGTATGGAATAAACTAATGCATAAATAGAATAAAAGTCATTTTCATATTCTTTTTGCGTTATCTTACCTTTAACATTTCTTTTGCCAGTTTGAACGTCAATAATTGAAATAACTTTATTTATTATTTCTACTAAATCTATTTGGCTTGCCACCGTATATTTATTTCGTTCAATTATTATTCCGTTAAAATGTTGCAATAATGGTAAGCCGTGTTCTATTACTCTAATTACAAATATATTTTCCTCATTCAAGATACGGTTCTTGCGTATATCATCATCAACTCTATTCTGGTGCCAAAATACTCCGTCGTATTCTATTCCAATATTGTAGGGAGGAATATAAATATCAAGTTCAACAAAGTTTTCCTTTTTAGTTAAATAATTTGCTCTATTAATTGCTGACGGAAAAATTTTTTTGATATAGAAAAAAAGCGCTTGCTCTGGGAATGAACTTGCAGTATCAATATTCTTAGCATATACACAGGGTGGCAATTGATATTTACAACCTGTCTTGTCTTTCCACCAATATAATTGTTTACTTTTAAGCGATAAAGTTTTAGGGTCAATATTGTTATTTAATTCGTAATCCCAATGCTCTTTAATTATATCTTCTGGAATAGGAATGATATTTTGCAAATTTGGAGTTTTTCGTTTTTGGCGGCAGCCGTCTTTCCCACAAATTGTAACATCGCCCTTTACCACATCACGCAAGATTTTTACAGTTTCATTTCCACAATCACATTTACAATTTGCATAAATAATTTTCTTACCAGTTTCGTTTTTTGCGAATAGATTAAGTACAGTTAAAGAATTAAATTTATGACCTATTTTTTGTATGGCTGAATTAGGTATAGTAACATCAACTTTATAAAACTGTAATAACTCTTCATAAGTTCCAAAAAAGAAGTTATCTTTTGACCACGGTTCATTGGTGTATTTTCTATAACAATGCTTTTCGCCATTAAAAAAATAAAACTCTGCAAACTCTTCAAAGGATTGAAAAATGTTTGCTTGTTCGATTTTTTTCCACTCTTTAAGCAATTTTCTATTTTTATAATCTATCATTATCATTTCACCACATTTAATTTTATCATAAACCTTTAAATTTTTCAAGCATTATATATGTTAAAACGACTTGGCAGATAGGCGTGAGCTTGTCTTGACAAGCGCGCGGCTGCGCCGCGCAGACATGAAAAAAAGCGCATTAAAATAGAAATAACGACCTAACCGAAAGTGGTTCGATTTAGGTCGCTATTGGTGGAGATAAGGGGATTTTGCCGTTTCCCATAAACGGGAACCCTCGGCAAAGCGTCGCAAACTGTGTTTGCTCGCGCGAACCACAGGGGTTTCTTTTCACCCCCCTGTTCACCACGTAAAAAGGAAGGCGTAAAGCCTTCCTTTTCGTGGTGGAGATAAGGGGATTCGAACCCCTGACCTATACGTTGCGAACGTATCGCGCTACCAACTGTGCTATATCCCCGTATTGTTCCGAAGTGTGTTCGGAACTTTTTTGGTGGGAACAGCAGAACTCGAATCTGCGACCTCTTGCATGTCAAGCAAGCGCTCTAACCAACTGAGCTATGCCCCCGTATAAAATTTTGCGCTTGCCTGACTGTCAAGCCTCTCACAAGCGGCAAGGACAACCGCTTGTTCGGTCACCGTTCGCGCCAAACCAAATGCGCTCACTCATCTCGCTTTGATAAAACAGCACACCGTGCTGTTTTGAGAAATCAAAACTCGACGCTCTAACCAACTGAGCTATGCCCCCTTAAATTAAAAGCAATTATATTATAACAACTTTTTTAAAACATTGCAACTAATTTAATATTCAAGTTTAACAGAATAATTCTTTTGCGTGATAATAAAAAATCTGACCGAGTCGGTCAGATTCCGGGTGAAGAGAGTGAGGGGCAATGCAAGCCGAAGAAGATTAGCCGCCCCTTACGCCTAAGATATGTATTCCGCGAGCCTTTGCAAAGCTATAAGAGGAAAGGGGCTTATTGAACGCGTCGTAGCTATGTGCGGCGACGTATATCCGTCCACGCTCGACGCGCACGACGACGGGCGAGTGGTAGAAGTCGCCCGCGCCCGTGCCGAGCTGGACTATATCGCCGACCTCGAGCTTATCGAGCGGCGCCTCTTCGGCGAACGGACCCTCGCCCTCGTTGCCGACCAAAAAGTTATATAGGTACTCGACACCCGTCCAGGACGGCGTTCTGTCGTTTGCCGATTTATAGAACCAGCCGAAGACGGGGGTAAAGTTCATAACGCCTGCGCCGGCGTAAATGCACTGCGAAGCAAAGTTGGTGCAATCGCCTCCGATTGCGCTGAAATCGTAGAATTTCGGGTTTCTTTTAAAAGCCCAGCGCCGCGCGTATTCGAAGGCGGCGTTTCTGTCATAATTAGAAATTTCCATACTTTATATTATGGAATAAAAGAAAATTTCGTTAAACCGTCACACGCATCTCTTATATAATATATATAATATGGAAAAGGCGGTTTTTACCCGGAAAGTGCTTATTTTTCGTAAAAATGGAAATTTTTTCCGTCAAAATGAATTTTATAATATAGCGTGTAAAACGCTTGCAATATGCATTTTTATGTGGTATATTGAGCAAAATCAATGCGAAGAAGCCATTTTTTCGCATAGGATTATTAAACAGGTTTATATTTATTTGGAGGTTTTATGAAGATAAAAACTAAACCTATTGCAGTGGCAGGACTTGCTGCCGTATGCGCGGCTACGCTTTTGGCGGGCGCGGGTATGCTCGGCAAAAATACTGCTATGGCGGAAGACAATGGAAAAACAATTGCGACGAACTACTTCGGAAATAATCTTGTTGTCACGGTGGGCGAAACGGACAGAGAATACCCTCTCGCCAAAAAGTTCTATAACGCTCTCGAAGAGCTTCGCCTGGCAGACGACTTCAAGGACGGCGTAGTACACTATAATATTACGGAAAAGGGAGTTGTAACCGCAGACCAAATCAAGGCGTGGGTAGAGGACGGCGACCTTACCGTTCCCAAGGCGTTCAGCGCGGCGCGCGACGCGTTCCTTACCGACCACCCCGAGCTTTTTTACATAGACTTTTACAAAATGACCATAAGCGCGGGCAGAACAGACGGCAAGTATTCCGCTTTTATCGACAGCGGACGCGAGGCTAATCTTTACCGCGATAACGGTCTGACCACCGAAGCCGACGTTGCCAAGGCGATTAAAGCGTTCGACGGCAAGGTCAACGCAATAGTCGACGAGGTTAAAAAGGCTCAGGCTGCCGATACGTATTCCGAAAAGGACGTTTTCTTTGCAAGGCAGGTAAACAAGTATCTTGCGGAAAACATCACATACGATTATGCGGCGTACGAAAACAAGGACGACGAGAATTATATCGCCGCAGCCTACATCAACACGGCTTACGGCGGACTTGTAGAGGGCAAGGCGGTTTGCGGCGGCTTCTCTACCTCGTACAAGGTAATAATGGATAAGCTGGGCGTACCCTGCATTACCGTAAACGGTTACAGCAACCAGATGGACGAATACGGCAACTACAACCCTTCCAGCGTATACCACATGTGGAATTACGTTTATCTTGCGGCTCCTTCACAGGCGAAATCGGCTGCTTCTACGCGCGCGGCTGATAACGGCGACTGGTACTCGGTTGACGTTACCTGGAACCACTCAAATTCCAACAGAAACAAGTACGCCGTTTTGCAGAAAGCAAGCGACGATAAAATTCACGTAAGCGACGGCGTTATTTCTTCGGCTAAATACGAGCTGAAATATCCCTCGCTTTCCGACCACAACTACGGCGCGAGCAAAGAGACCGACGGACTTCAGGCTGCGTTCGACTATAAACCTACGGGCGAAAAGGACGACTACGGTAACGAATTAATGGATACTTCCGTAACCGTAAGCTACAACGGCAAGAGCGCGAAGAGACTGCTGGAAGAGGACGGACTCTATCTTGTTTATCGCTATGCGAACTATAAAGACAATAAGATAAACTGGTATAACTGGGTAGCGCTTGCTACTACTTACGATTATCTTAGCATCGTTGCTTCCATAGACGGATATATGGACGACAACGGCACGGAAACGATTTTCTATGAAAACACGGCAGTCTACTATATGCAGTTCGCTGTATACGACGCTGTCCCCGACGTATTGTCAACACCCATTCATAGACCCGATTCCGAACATCACGGCAAAACGTTCCCTCTCACTTATACCGACGAACACCTTAACGTAAGTCAGCCTGTTGCAGAAAGCAAGCCGATGGTAAACGAAACGTACGGTACTTATACACCTGCGCCTTACGTTCAGAGTACTACGCCCAATAACCGCGAAGAACAGACTATATACGACAATATGGGCAAAGACGGCGTAATGTCCCAGGGATACGCTAAGATCATCGAAGTTACTTATGACGAGCCTTTGCACAAGATTGACGAGAATAAGCCCATAACGGTTTTCTTTGAGTCGGCTCATCCCAACGCTAAAGATTATGCAAAATTCTATCCCGTCAACGCTGCCGGAGATATGGTAGAAATCGTTCAAAGACCCAAAAACTCCGGCGACCCCACGCTGGTTTACAACACGCTGAGATTTAAGTTCGGCGCAAGCCTTATGTACGAACACAACCGTGAAGGTTATCACTTCTACTTTGACAACGTCGGTTCGGCGAAAATGGTTACGAGAATAGTCGACGGAAAAGAAGTGGAGGAATTCTCAAACAAGGCGCCTAACGCACCTTACTTCACGTTCAGCAGAATGTATCTTGCATGCCCCGCACGTTTCAACTACGATGGCAGACTCTGGATTGAAAGCTGCGCGCAGCCCGTGCTTGCAGACAACTCCGACCTGTCGGCAAACAACTTCCTCAAAGAGGACGGCACCAGCTCGTTCTCAGAGGGTGAAAGAAGCCAGATGATGCTCGTTGCCGAAAAGATTGACGAGACCACCGAAAACACGATGAAGAACGAAATTCTCGGCGGCGACAATAACGTCGTAAGCGAGGAGGAGCTTTCAAAGAGCCAGACTTACGATATCAGATTACAGATTTGTAACAAGTATCCCACTATTCCCGACGGCAGCTACGTCAAGATAATGCTCGGCTTCCCCGAGGGCTACGGTCCCAACGACGAGGGAGTAAGGTTCAAACTGTATCACCGCAAGCATATCAAGGAAACCGATACGTATATAATCGAAGAGGTTCCCTGCGTAGTTACAAAGCTTGGTATAGTGGCGACGGTTACAAGCTTCTCGCCGTATATGGTAGTTCCCGTAGACGCCGATAAAGTTACCGATAAAACCGTATACGCAACGATAGACGGCAAGGGCGGAAAGCTCAGTGCCGAGGACGGAAAAACGCGTCTTATAAAGGAAGGCGAAAGCTACACCTACACGATTAAGCCCGATAAAGGTTATCAGATTTACTCCGTAACCGTTAACGGCAAGGAAGTTAAAGACAAAATCGCAGACGGTAAGCTTACTCTTGCATATGCCGACTTAGACAGCGACAACGAGATTGAAATCAAGTATATCTCCGACGATGCTGCGGCTCGTTACCAGGAAAACAACATAGTTAACGTACCCAAAGTAGTCGTTACCGTTACCGACGATTTCTACGCAAGCGAAATCGTTGATATCGATGCAAGCAGCAACGTGGTTGCAATCGTTATCATTGCCGTTGCAGTTGTAGTAATTATCGGCTTAATGGCAGTTGCAATCATACTCATTATAAAGAAAAAGCAAAATAACTAACTTTAAGTCAGTTATAACGGCGGCATAATGCCGCCGTAATTTTTTTAAAAGGTACTTATGATAAAACAGGGTTTAAAGAATTACTTTGTAAGTTTAAAATACATTTTCACTCCGCTGGGGACGATGTTTCTCGGAATGATGCTCGGCTTTTCGGTTTTGCTGCCGGGAATAATAGCGGCGGTACACACGCTTATTGGCGGCGTAAAAGAGCTTGCCGGGCACGTTAACCTCGACTTCGGGCTGATGTTCGACTATATCTGGGAAGCCGTGCAGTCGCTTGACTGGAACGACCCTATCACCGCGTTTGAAACTATGATTTCTTCGCAGTGGATTAATAACGTAATGACGCAAATTTTGCAGACTATTCTCGGCACCGATTTCGAAACGTTTCAGACGTACATAGTCGAGCTTGTGGGCGGGTTTATCGGGCAGGTTGCGGCGTGCGTTTTTGTGTTTTTCTTTTTCTGGATACTCGGGTTTATCGCGGGCTTTTTCATAATAAAGTTTCAGATACGCAGAACGGTGGCACGCCGTTCGCTATGGAAGTTTATACTCGCCTACGTTATAAACGCGGTAACAACGACAGCTCTCGTCGTCGTGTGCGCGTTGCTTTTCGGTAAGTGGAAGCCGAGCATATACATAACGACAGTTGCGTCCTTTATCCTCGTCGGCACGACGGAAATGCTGCAAGCGTACCTGCTGTACGGGTACAAAAATATAAAGCTTACCGAGGTTGTAAACCCTCGGACAGTCGGGCTGTATATGCTGACGAATGCGCTTATTTTTCTTATTTCGATTGCGTTTACGGTTATCGCGCTTTTAATCAACGCGGTGCTCGGCGTGTTCGTCGGACTTGCGTTCGTAGTAGTTGCGTTTATCGTAATAGGGCTTAACGCCGAATCTTACGTTCAGTCCCGAGTAACCGACTTGTAATAATCAGTAGTAAGCCCCCGAACGGTAATACCGTTCGGGGGCGTTTTTATATACAAACCCCCAAACAAGTAGAAAAAGGGAGAAAAAATAGGTAGAAGGAAGTAGAAACGGGAGTGGAAGAAGTATGTTAGACTGATTGTCGA
>CAJTJC010000014.1 GCA_910576655.1 uncultured Christensenella sp. | reverse complement strand
AGAAACAAAATCGGGGCGAATGCCCCGATTTTGTTTCCTGAAAATTATTCATTTTTGGGAGCTACGCTAAATTTGGGAGTTATACTCCCAAAAATCGGCTATAAGGCGTTGTGGAAATTGGGAGTTGCTCCCAAATTGGCATTGAATGACGGACAAAAATGGTTTTTTGTCCGTCATTCAAAAATTGTGCGATAAAATTTGCAAAGACAAGGTAAAAAAATACCCCCAAACGATGTAAAATCATTTGGGAGAAATATGGGAGTTAAAAATTGAAAATCATCGAAAGTTGCTTATATTGTGGTTATTGTTGTTTGAAAAACACTACATATTGTGGTTGTAAAGTTCGTCTTTAAGCCTCTGACTCTGTAATTTCATTATGTGCTTGTTCTCTATACTCTTGGACAAAATACAGACATTAAACAAACCGAATAAAAGAGATACGCTGCGGAAAACCTTGCAGCAAAGGAAAAAAAGTAATATAATAAAAGAAAAAGGTAGCACGAATGACAAACAAGCTAAACGTACTAATAGTAGAAGACGACGAAAAAGACAGCGCGGCGTTGGAGGCGGAAATAAAGGCAAATCCGGATAAGCTCAGCCTTGCGGGGACGTCCAAATGCTCGGAAAAGGCTTATGAGTTTATACTCAACCATAACCCCCACGCGGTGATACTGGATTTGGAGCTGCAAGACGGCTTCGGGGACGGACTTGTTCTTTTGGACAAGCTGCGCAATACCGTCCTGCCCCGCCGTCCGTACGTAATAGTTAATACGAAGAACCCAAGCAAAACCACCCTGGACGCAGTAAAGCTTAAGGGCGCGGATTACACGTTCTATAAATGGCAATCGGGCTACTCGCCCAAAACGGTAATAAACCACCTGCTATTGGTTATGCCAGCCATTCTCGGTCACGTAGAAGAGCCGCCCGAACCGCCCACCAAAGCCGACTTACAAACCAGCATGCGCGAGTTCTTGCAGGTAGAGTTTAACAAGCTTGGCGTAAGCGTAAAGAACGTCGGATACGATTATTTAATCGAAGCGGTTATTTTGGCTGCGGACAACGTAAACCAAGGCTGGGGAAAGATTATAGGCGAAAAGGTAGGTAAAAGCGAAGGCAGCGTTTCTCACGCCATGCAATACGCTATTAACTCTACCTGGGACAATGCGGATATTAACGACCTTATTACTTACTACACCGCTCCGCTACGCAAGAACAGATACGTCCCCTCAACCACCGAGTTCGTATTCTTTTACAGACAAAAGCTGAAAAACAAATTTAATTAATAATATAAAAGCGGGTTGCATTTTCGCAACCCGCTTTTATATTAACCTTTAAATGAACAGTAAAGTTCTATACCAGCTCCAAAAACTTTTAAGAAAGTTCCACATTATGTAAGCATTCCTCCTTTTTTCTTTTGAGTATAAGAAGAAATGCTTGTTAAATTTTGGGAGATATTAGCGAATTTATTCTTAAAATGTTATATAATACGCCTATGAACGAATTTATACTTTCTTTAATCAAGTACGCTGCTATTTTCACCTGCATGACTTACGCTTATATTAAGCTGTTGCGCATCAAGCCTAACGCCTGGGACCTGCTCGATTTACCCGCTGTTTTTGCTCTGACCTTTGTTCTGAGCTTAACTGCGGTTTTCGTTAAGCTGCTCGTGCCGCTGGGCTTCCTTTTATTAGGCTCGGCATTTTTGTTTTTGAGGTTCAGAAAACCCCTTTACGTGACCGTTACGGTAAGCGCTATTGCGCTGGGCATATCTATCGTACTGTATTTGTTCTCTTTCCTTATTGCGACGTTATTGACTATGTCATTTCATTTAGTAAATAATGAATATATCCAAAAGACAATCGGAGTGGTTTTTGACGCCGTATTACAGATTTCCGGTGTTCTCCTGCTATTCAGAATTAAACGACTGTGCAGCGGGTTAAACCCTGAAACCAAAAACGCGACCTTCGATATTCTACTCTATCTCAGCATAGCCTGCATTTTTACTATGATGATGCTTTACGCCGAGGAGGTAAAGCAATATATGTTAAAGGTAGCTATACTCTTTATTTCTCTATGTGGGCTGCTGCTTATTACCTGGTGGCGAAGGCATATCTCCTACAACTACCGCGACGGTGCCGACAAAAAGAAATTAGAGGAATTAGAGCAAGCCGTTCACGAACACGAATTGCAAGCTACGCAAAATGATTTTGAGGTCAAGGCATTCTCCAAGCTCTTTCACTATCTCAATAAGGCGATACCCGACTGCGCCGTGCTGGTTGAAAGCGCAGCCGCGCAGACGGGCTGCAACGACGCCTGCGCCGCCGGAGATATTCTAAGCCGCGTTTTACAGGAGATGAACCTTACCAACCGTAAGTGCAGTCTGCAAGGTATTCCGCAAACCGGCGTAAGAGAAATCGATATGCCTATACTCAGCCTGTTTACCGCTGCCGAACAAACCCGCTTAAAGGTTAGCACGGATATTTCCAACGACGGACTTATACGGTTTAACGATACTAAGATAGACAAAAACGATTTACATACTATCCTTACCTATCTTTGCGACAACGCGCGTATTGCCGCGCTTGAATTACCCGACGCTAAGGTACGCTTAGTTCTTGCCTCGCATAACCGTTATCCCGTTATTCGTGTTTACGACAGCGGCAAGCAGTTCGACGAGAACGTGCTTGCAAGGCTCGGGATAGAACAGAACACCTCACGCGAGGGCGGCAGCGGCTGGGGACTTTTTACAGTGTTCGGATTGCTGGACAAATACATGGCAAGCTTTACTCTCGACGAAGAGCCCCAAGTCTTAGGCTTTTCCAAGTTTATTGAAATTGCCTTCGACGGACAACACTCTTTCACCGTCCGCACCTGCCGCAACTCCGTTGCCTTAGCCTGCGCTTCACGAAAAAACTTCAACGTAATACTCTACGACTCGGACGTGCTCCGCGACGGTACGAACGGGTAACTGTTTATATTATGTTGTAACGAGCTTCGGGGTTATAGTCTAAGCCGAACTTCTTTGCCTTCTTCCAATAAAATATCACTTCGAGGCATTCTATGTACGCGTACCATTCACCTACTACGTACTCGTTCTTTGACTTAGACAACAGCAGCTCCGTCAGGTTCGTTTCTATCGTTTCGATTAAATGCGCCAGCACCTGCTCCGCCGTTAAGTGGTAATACATCTTCTTTCTCCTTCCTTTTACATTTTTCGCGCTTTTTCGACATTCAGTCTACCATACTTCTTCCACTCCCGTTTCTACTTCCTTCTACCTATTTTTTCTCCCTTTTTCTACTTATTTGGGGAGTTTTCTGCAAAAAAATAATCCACCCGCAATGCGGGTGGAAAATTATTATTCTTTACATAACGCCGTTGAGTCGCGAACGACGAGTTTAGGTCTGAATTGAAGCTTGCTTACCGACACTCCGTCTATCAGCTTTTCCAAAAGATAGAACGCGCTTTTACCTATCTCGACAAGGTTTTGGTCTACCGTCGTAAGCGGAGGATTTACCTCCTCGGAAAGCGGGACGTTATCGAAACCCACCACGGAAATATCCTGCGGTACGCGCAAGCCGAGCCTTTTAAGCTCCTCAACCGCGTAGCTTGCAAGCAAATCCGACGCGCAGACGATAGCGGTTGCGCCTGTGTTTACAAACTCTGGAATAATCGACGGAGCGAAGTTTTGCGAGAAGTTGCTTTCCGCAACCAGCTCGGGCAGAACGTCAAGCCCCGCGCCGCGCATTGCGGAAATAAAGCTGCGTTTGCGCTCTACCGAAACCAAAGCACCAGGCGAGCCGCCGAAAAACGCTATACGCTTATGCCCGTATTCGCAAAGGTGCCTTACGGCGAGCGCGATTCCGTACGCACCGTCGCAGCCGACGAATGCGGCGCGCGGCGTGTCGTAATGCTCGTCAAAGGCTACTACGGGCAGACTGCCCGCGTCGATTTCTCTGACGAGCAGAGCCGTCTTTTCCACGTGCAGCAGAAACGCGCCGCAGTATGCCTTTTTTGCGTTCTCGATTTTAGATGCAAAGCTCCAGTCGTGGTCGTCGGGACTTTTCAAAACTATCTCGACGTCGTAGCCCGCGCGCGAAGCTTCGAGCTTAAAGCCGAACAGCAGGTTGTATTCGAAACGGATTTTATCGAGCGCGCTGCACTGAATTACGGCGGCGAGAGTACCCTTCGAGTTGGACTTTTTTCTGCCTATCTCGTAACCCATTTCGACGGCGCATTTCAAAACCGCTTCCTTTGTTTTAGCGTTGACGTCCGTTGAGTCCGTAAGCGCCTTGGACACCGTGCTGACGGCGCAGCCGACAGCGTTTGCAATATCCGTAATCGTTACTTTCATACGAGCATTATACACCCAAAGCGTACGCTTTACAAACGAAATCAGTTACCTTTGTAAAATTCGTTGAGATTTATAATCCAGTCCTTACCCTCGATATGGGTCGCTTCGCCCTGATAGGGAACGGAATACTGCTCTATAATAACGTAATTTTTATCGGTAACGCGGATTAAAGCGTACTGCCCCTCGGTTTCGTTGCGCATATACGAGTTGCGGAAAGAAATGTATTCGCCCTTCCAAAGCGACTCGCCAGAAAACTTCTGATGCTCGTGCCCGCAGAGAACGAACGCCTGCTTATACTTTTCGAGCGTGGATTGAAGCTCGGTATTGCCCGAGTTGGGCGAGTGCGTGCCGTACACGGGGTGGTGAACGACGACGAACACGGGCTTGTCGGGGTCCGCTTTGGTCATAGCCGAAAGCTGTCCGTCGAGCCACTGCGCCTGCTCCGCCGTATAAGTATCGTTGGCGTGCGCGCCGATTACCACGAAATTGTATCCGTTTACCTCGGTGACGTTATCGATAGGCTTACCGAATTTCTGAATATACTGATAATGCTTGTCGTTGCCCTCGTGGTTGCCGTAGGATACGACCATGGGGGTTTTGCTGCCCACTCCGTCAATAGTGTACTGAATAAGCGTATCGTAATTTTCCAAAAACCCTTCGGTAAAGTCGCCCGAAATTACGACCGTATCGATATTGTTGCCCGTCACTTCAAGCGATTTCGCAAGTGCCTTTGGATAGTAGTCCCTTACCTGCGCGTCGCAGACGCTGCCGAAATGCAGGTCGCTGACGGCGGGGAAGGCGAGTTTTACCTCGCCGTATTCGCCGTAAACTTCATTTTTTTCCGTATCGGGCGCGGGCGGCGCAATAGTTTCACTGCCGCACCCGACTGTAAATGCCGAACAGATAACCGTAGCCATAGCAATCAAAACTCCTGTTTTAAGTTTATTCATAGCTCACCTCTTTTACACGGTTTTGAGGCTCAACAGCTCGATTGACTCGACCGTAACTTTAAGGTCGGGCATAGCGTCGGTATAAGCCTTGCCGGGGTCTATGCACATATAGAAATCCATGGGCGAGGTGCCGTCGGGAAGATTGTCCTTGCTTACTTTCCAGAGGAAGGTCTGTTTTTCGCCAGTCATTATGCAGGTGGTTTCAACAGCCTTGACGCCGCCGTTCTGACACTTGAACATAATTTTCGTGTCCGCGGTGCCCGTGAAAGTGATGCGGTAGTAAGCGTAATTTTTCGCGTCTGCGCTAAGCTGATTTCCGAACATTTCGTAGGTGCTCTTGCCCGCGCCTACGCTTACCGTTTTACCGTCGATTGTATAACCGCCGCTCTTTGCAACGAAGGGTCCGTCGAGAACGATTTTAGACGCTTCGTCAAGCACGCACCAGCGCGCGTATACGGTGAGGTCCGCTGCGGGGAACGCGCTTATATCGTAAGGCTTTGTAAACGCGGTATCCTCGTACCAGCCGCCGAAAATGTAGTCGCCTTTTACGGGGTCTGCGGGGCGCATATCCTTATCGATTATGCCCGTTGCCGTGCCCGTTATAGGCGCAACCTCGCTTCCGCCGTTCGAATTAAAGGTCAGAGTTACGGATTTGTTTGCCGTATAGCCCGCGTAAAGCACGGTTTTGCCCTCGGGCATAACGCCGAAGGTGTAAGCCTTTGTGCAATTCTTATCCTCGAACCAGCCGCTGAAAGTATAGCCGGGCTTTTCGGGAACGGCAGCGGGTGCGGTTACTTTTTCGCCCGTTACGGCGAACGTGGGGTCAACCGCGGTGCCGCCGAGAGTATCGTAGAATATAACCGACTTGTACGCTTCGTCGTCGGCAAGGGTGCGATAAAGTTTAAGTCCATTGATTTTTACGGTTGCGTCGCCGCCCTTTACGCCGGGCTTAACGAACATATAGAAGTTCATCGCCGTCTGTCCGTCGGTGAGATTTTCGGGCTTTACCGTCCAGATAATTCTCTGCGCTTCACCCGTCATTTTATAGCGCGATTCCACCGCTTTAACGCCGCCGTTCTGGCACTTGATTAAAATTTCAACGTCCTTCGTTCCCTCTATATCGAAAACGAAAGTAGAATAAGCCTTTACGTTATAGCCGATTGTAACGCCGACGAGCGACCAGGTATCCTTGCCTTCGAGCGCCTTGACCGTGGTCACGCCGCCCTCCTCGGTTACCTCGTAAGCCGCATCGTCGTTGGCCGTCCAGCCGTTTAACGAAATGCAGCTGAGCTCTTCGATTTTCAGCCAGCGCGCATAGAGAGTTATATCGCGGTTGGGCATAACGAAATCGAAAGGAATGGTGCACTCCTCGTCCACGCACCAGTAGGCGAAAAGTCTGTCCGCCTTTACGGGGTCTGCGGGCGGGGTAAGCTTTTCAAGCGGCTTCGCCTTATAGGACGCAACCTCGCTTCCGCCTAAGCTGTTGAAAGTGACGGTGTAGTCGTCAACGCGCCATTTGGCGTAAAGATTGAAGCTTTTTCCGTCAAAGGTATAGGGAAATTCAAATTTCTCGGTAAGACCCGAGTCGAGATACCAGCCGTCGAAAACGTAACCGTCCATAACGGGGCTTTCGGGCGCCTCTACCGTTTCGCCGTTTTCACCCGAGAGGCTTTCTACCGACGAGCCGCCGTTGGTGATAAACGCAATCATATAGCGCTCGCCGCAAGCGGTAAGTACCGTCGCAAATACGAAAGCCAATGCAAGCATGCAAACTATTAAAAGCTTGCTTAAAGTTTTTGTTTTTTTCATTTTGTCCTCCGTTTTTTTCTTTATTATAATATACACGGAAGATACTTGTCAATAAATTTTCGAAAATTTCCATATAACGGGCGTTAAATATGCAGTATTTTTCGAAATAAAATACAAAATAAAGTTATACCCGTGCGTTTTGCACGGGTATAACTGAAATTTTCGAAAAATTATCGTTTTATTCCTGCTCCTCCGCGGGGGCGGGATTTTTCTTATAACGCCTTACGCTTACTATGAAGTGCAGCAGCGACCTTAGCCCGAGCACGCCGATAAAGAACAGCAAGCCGTAATAGTAGACCTGCGCGCCAGTGAAAGCGAACGACATACCGAAGTCGAACGCGAACGCAAGCAGACCGCTTATAAGGAAGAACGAGCCAGAGGATTTGAGATTGTTTATAAAGCTCTTGACCGCGGGGCACTTTGACATAATGCCGACGCCGCAGCCGATTAGCGCGATTACTACCCAGGCTATCGACGAATAAAGCAGTATCATTAAAAGATTAATGAGATAGTTTACGGAAAGCATACCCGCCGAGGCGTTGTTGAAGGAAACGAAAAAGCCGTCCACCTCCGCCCGCGCCGCTTCGCCGCTCTGCGAGCTTGTAAGCGAAACGTCGCCGAGCGAGCTTAAAAAGCTGCTTATGCCGCGAAGATAGCCGTCGTTACTGTAAAAGTAAGTGAATGCAATGTCCGACAGTACGATTAGATATTTTTCGCTTTTAAGCTTGCCGTCCGCGCCCGCCTGCATATAAGTGTTGAGGTAATAGGTGCGCATGGTGGGCGCTTTACCGTAGGATTCGGCGCGCGTAAGCTCGGGATAGTAGTGCTTGAAATACAGCTCGTAAACGGCGTTATAGTTGCTTTCGGGCGCAACCCCGTCCGTAAGCAGAGCTTCGCACTCCTTTTTGGCTTCGGCGTTGCCCTTGGTTAAAAGCCACTGCACGTAGCCCGCCACCTTTTCGGCGTCGAGCACGAGCGCGTTCGGGGTGTAGTCCATATATACGACGTAGCCCTTTTTATCCGCTTCGGGAAGGGTCAGATACTCCTCGTGCGAGAGCGTAATATCGCCCTTTTTATGCTCGCACTTGAAGTCGTTATAGTTAGTTTTGGAATTGCGGGTATCGATAATCAGGTCGTAACCGTTGACGGAATATTTTTGCCTGTCGGCTTCGTTTTCGAAGGTATTTACGACAAACCCGTCCGTAAGCTCGCCGCCGAAAAGTCCCGCGTAAGCCGCGCCGTCCTTTACCTCGATATTAAGCCTGTCCGCGCCGTCGGTAAAAGCGTTGTATAAAAACGCCGTATACTCCTCCGATTTACCGTAGTACGAAGGAAACGACGCCACGCTGCCGCCGAAAAGTCCCGCAAAAATCATAGCCATTGCGAGAAGCAAGCCCAGAAGCACGCCGCCGAAGCCGCGCTCCTCGCTTTCCGCCGCATATCGGTGCGCAAAAAAGCTACCGAAAAAATATTTCAACCAATCAACAAAAGACATGTTAAAACCTCGCTTAAATTATATCAAAACGCAAAATTAAAGTCAAACGATAAAGAGCGGCTTGAAAAAGCCGCTCTTTGTTGTCTGATGCAAAATTTATGCTTTTGCTTCGGTTGAGAATTCGAGATTCATAATGGTGAGCGTACCCGTAGACTCAGCCTT
Organism: uncultured Christensenella sp.; assembly: GCA_910576655.1. GTDB lineage: Bacteria > Bacillota > Clostridia > Christensenellales > Borkfalkiaceae > Coproplasma. The sequence continues at coordinate 49,786 of CAJTJC010000014.1, read as the reverse complement.
GTCGATGTCGACGAACAGAATTACGGGAAGCTTGGAAGCAAAATCCTTGCCCGTAACGCCCGAAATATCAACTACGAACACGTCCTCGCCGCCCGTAAGGGTGAACTTGGTTTCGCAGGTATCGAAAGGTTTAAGAGAAATAGTCGTGCCCGCAGTTCCTTTAACGGTGATTTTAACCGTCTTCATATCGCCGAGTGCCGCGCCCGTTACGAACGCCTGCATGTTAGCGTACTGCTCGCCCTTCTTGTCGTAATTAACGACGAAGCCGTTCTCACCTTCCGTAATCGTATAAGCGCCGTTGGGGCTCTTGTCGTACCAACCTGCGTTAGCGGTTTTGTTGTCCGCGGTTACGGTGTTTACTTCCTCGTAAACAGAAGAGAAAGCAGCCGATTTGATAGTATAGCTCATACCGTTGCCGTTATTTTCCGCATCCCAGTTGAAGAACATTCTGATAGTGAAAGGCTGCGTGCAGTCAACGGCGGAAAGGTCTTTAAGCTTGCAGTTGATTTCAACGTCGCCCTTCTTGTCCCTGATTTCTACGGCTTCGAGAAGGTTTCCGCACTCTACCTTGAAGTTTTTGAAATCACCGTTTACGACGACCTTGAACACCTTCATGGTTTTAAGAGCTTCGCCCTTTACGTCAACGTCAAGACCGTTGAACATTTCCGCTGCGGTTTTGGTAGCTTTAAGCGAGCCGTCGTTATTTACGGAAAGCTTGTAGTCGCCCTCTCTATGAGCGTACCAACCGGTAACCGCGGTGTTGGTAGCGGTTATTTCGTTGACCTCTTTTTCGGGAGCGGGGATTTCGTCCATAGTGAATTCGAGGTTCTTGATTGTGAACGTGCCCTTTACGTCCTTGGTGCCGGGGGCAACGAAGATAAATATGGGAAGCTGAGTTGTATAGTCAACGTCGGCAACGCCCGAAATATCGACGATTATATCGTCAACTCCGCCCGTAAGGATAAATCTTCTTTCAACCTTGTCGAAGGGTTTAACCATAAGCTCGGTGCCCGCGGTGCCCTGAACGGTAAGCTTGACGCTGTTGAAATCGTCGATAGCCGCGCCCGTAACAAGCGCCTTCATGATAGCCCATTCGCTGGACTTCTTATCGTAATCCACCTTGAAATCGGTTCCCGTCTTGGTTATCGTGTAGACGCCGTCACCGTTATCGTACCAGCCCGCGTTTGCGGTCTTATTCGTTGCGGTGATAGTGTTGACCTCTACCTCGGGTCCCGTCTTGACAATATTGTATTTTTCGTCTATATCGTTTTTGGTAATCTCGAACTTGTCCGCCTTAAAGGTACCCGAGCCCGTGGCATTGTTACCTTCGAGGAATACGAGCATACGCGACGCCTTATCGATATTGAGCGAAGAAATATCCCACTCGTATCTGCCGTCGGCGTTGTCCATAGTAAAATGAACCTCCTGCTTGGCAAGGTCGCCCACGTACTCGAACGCAAGCGTTACCCTCGGGTCGTTACTGCTGGTCGTGAACGTGCCCTCGATTACGAGAGTTTTCAAGCCAGCGAAATCAGCCGCCTCGTAAATGCCCATATTGTGCTTGAAGTACTGCCACTGGCTACCCGTCTTTTCGTAGGTAACCGTCATAGGCTCGCCTCTGGACTGGGAAATAACGTAGGGCGACTCCTCGTCCTCGTTTACGCCCCAAAGCCCGTCGAGAAGGTTGAGGGTGTCTGATTTCTTGTTGTCATCCTCCTTGTCCTCGCCGCAGCCGACAGCCGCGAACATGGGAACGGTGAGAGTGCAAGCCGCTAAAATTGCTAATAATTTTTTCATTGTATCCTCCAAAAAATTTTTTATCTCTTTAATACGCTCTGCTCTGTATCGTAATCGAAGAGCTGAACGTGCTTGGTGTCGAAGCCGATTTCTATTTCGTCGCCGCTTAATACGTTGCAGCGCGCGCCTGCGCGGACGACCACGTCGCCGTTTACGCCGTCTACCGAGCAGTAAACGAGGGTCTCGTTGCCCAGCTTTTCGGTTACCTTAACGGTAGCCTTGACGGTAGCGTCCTTGAACTTTTTGTCCGCTCCCGAAACGAGGCACACGTCCTCCGCACGCACGCCGAGAACGAACTGACGCTGATTGACCTCCTCGCAGGTGATACGCTTCTGCGTAGCCTTGTCTATAAGCAGGCTGTTCCTGCCGAACTTGGCGTACACGGGGTCGGTCTTTTCCTCCTGCGAAAGCATTACGTCGATAAAATTCATTTGCGGCGCGCCGATAAAGCCTGCAACGAATTTGTTGACGGGGAATTCGTAAAGGTTGTCGGGCGTGTCTACCTGCTGAATAAGTCCGTCCTTCATTACTACGATACGCGTACCCATGGTCATGGCTTCGGTCTGGTCGTGGGTGACGTATACGAAGGTTGTCTGAAGCTCCTTATGCAGCTTTATTATTTCGGTGCGCATCTGCGTACGCATCTTGGCGTCGAGGTTGGAAAGAGGCTCGTCGAGAAGGAAAACCTTGGGTTCGCGCACGATAGCGCGACCGAGCGCGACACGCTGGCGCTGTCCGCCCGAAAGGTTTTTGGGCTTTCTTTTGAGGTAGTCCTCTATTCCGAGAATTTTTGCGGCTTGCGTAACCTTTTGTTCGATTTCCTTTTTGGGAACCTTGCGCAGTCTGAGACCGAACGCCATATTCTCGAATACGGTCATATACGGGTACAGCGCGTAGTTCTGGAAAACCATTGCTATGTCCCTGTCCTTCGGCTCGACGTTGTTTACGCGGCGGTCGTCGATATACAAATCGCCCGAAGAAATCTCTTCGAGACCCGCTATCATTCTCAGCGTCGTGGATTTTCCGCAACCCGAAGGTCCGACGAAAATTACGAACTCTTTATCGTGAATTTCAAGGTTGAAGTCCGTAACCGCCGTCACCCCGCCGGGATAGGTTTTGTAAATGTTTTTCAAAGATATGCTTGCCATTTTAATTCTCCTTTTTGAATTGCAAAATTTCAAAAGCTTTTTGCATCTCGGGCAGCGAACAGAACGTGCGCCACACCGTTTGTTTTTCGTAGTTAGCCAGCATCAGCAGGGTTACGCCCTTATCGATACCGACGTAGCCGTCGCTGACCCAGCCCGTGTCCGCGTTGTACGCGTCGACAAGTCCGTATTTGCCTATCAGGCGGGGCTGCGAATAATAATGCCGAAGCGCGGCTAAGCTGATTTCGGGCGTGAACGGCATAGAACCGAGCGCGCCGCACGGGGGCACGGTGCCGTCCGAAAGGTTTTCGGTGTTGCCGTTGCCGCTGGGCTGAGCGCCTATCCTGCCTTTATAGCCGTGCTCGGTCTCGCACGAGGTAAGACCCCAACCCTCTTTATAGCCCGCGTGTAAGTGCGCGTGGTCGAGGCAGAACGCGCGGTTCGCCTCGGTTGCAAGTACCGTATTTTCGAACCAGTCGACGCCGAACGCGTCTTTCTTGCCCTTAAAGTCCAAAAACGCGTGCGAGAATTGGTGCGTGAACAGGCTGCCGAACCAACTGTATATAAATTCGCGGTCGCCCCAGCTGCCTTTCAGTCGTGCAAACGAGTTATACGCTTCGAGCGCGATTGCGCTGCCCTTAGGCGAGCCTGCGGCAAGGAAGTAAAGAATAAGCTGTTCGGCGTATACGTCCCAGTAGCCGTCGAAGCCCTTGCCGTAATGCGACGCCATATAAAAATACTTCTTTTCCTTGCAGTAGAAATATTCCCAGTCGCACTCCGCGTAAAGCTTGCGCGCAAGCTCTAACGCTTTGCCGCCGAAGTATGCGCCCGCCGTCAGCGCGCCCGCAATAAACAGACCCGTGTCCATTATCGAAAGCTCGCTGTTGCGCGAACGCGTGCCGTCGGTCATTTTGTAAAAGTGATAGTAAAAACCCTTTTCGGTTTTTAACCTTGCGTGAGTTTCAAGCGTCTTAATACATATCTCTTCGCCTTCTTCGCGGGATATATAGCCGAAGTCGCACCCCACCGCCATTGCCGCAAGCATAAATCCGCTTGCCGCTACGGAGCATTCGTTGTGTTTTTCGGGGTAAACGTCGTGCGTCAGTCCGTAGGTTAAAGGCGATTTGTCGAAATTGTCGTAAAAATAATCAAAGCAGAACCTTCTTTCGCGCTCTATTAAGTTTGAATCCACACTAACCTCTAAGCGGCCGTAAACCCTAAGTTCGTCAAGCCGAGCAAAATATTTTCATTTTTCATAACGTCGTCCCATACGCCGTTATTTTTGAAATTGGAAAGCATTAAAAGGGTAATTCCCTTGTCTATACCGATACAGTCCGACGCGTACCAGCCGCGGTCGAGATTGTATGCGTCGGCAAGTCCGTACTTGCCGTTCAAAAGCCTTAAAGTCTGATAGTATTCGAGGGCTTTCAAGCTCTCTTCGGGCGTAAACACCACCGAGCCGAGCGCGCCGCACGGCGCAACCGTTCCCTCTATTTTGGAATAGTTTGCATCGGCAGGCCAGCCGCGGGGCGAAGCGCCGAGATGTCCGCTGTAACCGTCGGGGGTGTCGCATGCGGTAAGCCCCCAGCCGCCCTTTGCAAAGGTTTCTATTTCCGTCTTGTCGCGGCAAAATTCGTACGCCGCCTTGGATGCGGCAACCGAATTTTCGTACCAGTTTGTGCCGTTTTTGTCCTTATAGCCCGAGAAGTCTATCCAGGCGTGCGAGAACTGGTAGGTGAATATACTGCCGAACCAGCTGTATATAAACTTATTATCGCCGTAATTTCCTTCGTTACGCGCAAAGTCGTAATACGCCTTGTCGTCAATCCTGTATTCCTCGTTGGGACTACCCGCGCCGAGAACGTACATCATAAGCTGCTCGGCATACCAGTCCCAGTTGCTGAGAAGGTTGTGCGTTTCTCCGTGGAAGCCCATTGTAAGATAGGTTTTGCTGCCCTGCTTACGCTCGATAGCCTTCCAGTTGACGTTGGCGTACAGCTCGTCTGCAAGCTCTTTAACCTCGCCCCCGAAGTATTCGCCCGCGTGAATTGCGCCGCAAAGAAGTATCGCGGTATCCACCGAGGATATTTCGACGCCGCTTACGCGCTTGCCCGTGTCCATATTAATGAAGTGAGCCAAAAATCCTTCGTGCGCGACGTCAGCGTCCTGCTGCAACGCAACGAGCGTGCGCAGCGTTTTTTCGGCGCGCTCCTCCGCCTCGGCATGGGTAACGAAGCCCTCTTCGACGCCGATTACGTAAGCCGAAAGTCCGTATCCGACCGAAGCCGTTGACGCGCTTTTCGATTTGTTGGGATAGCGGTCGGCAATCAGTCCGTAGGTCTGCTCTTTTAAAGAAACCTCCTCCCAGAAGAAGTCGAAGCTTCCGCGCATTTCGGCGTCTATCGCCGTTTTATATTCGGCGTATAAGTCCTTTTTGCAGGCGGTAAAGCATAGCGCGCAAATTGCCATAATGATTGTAATTGTTACAGATATTATTTTTTTCAAAGCTTATTCTCCGGTTATACCCGCCTTGTCTATACCTTCCGTGAAGTGCTTCTGCGTGAAGAAATAGAATACCAAAAGCGGTAAAATACTGAGCAACGTGCCAGCCATATAAATTGCCTCGTTGACGGTTTTGCCCGACGCGCCGCCGACGTCGCCGAACAGTTCTTTATACGTCGCCTCGAATTTTTCAAGCTCGAGGGGAAGCGTCGTAACGGCACCGCCGAGGTAAATAGACGTCAACACCGTTTCGTTGTAGTACCACACCACCGACAAAAGCAGCGACAGCAGTATCGCGGGCTTCGCCGCCGACAGTCCGAGACGAATGAAAATCTGGAAGGAATTTGCGCCGTCTATCTTCGCCGCCTCGACAACAGAGTCGGGTATGCCGCGGAAGAACTGATAGAATATAAGCACGAACACCGCCGATTTTATGCCCTGTCCCAAGGCAGCGGGAATTATGAACGTGAATACCGAGTCTACTATTTTCAGCTTGGAATATATGAGCAGCTGCGGCATCATTGTCAGCTGGGTGGGAATTATGAAGGTAATTATTATAAGTGCGAATATCACTTTTTTGCCGCGGAAGTTGAAGCGTGCAAGTCCGTACGCCGCAAGACAGCAGCTTACCGTCTGGAATATAGAAGGTAAAAGCGAAACGTAAACGGTCTGGAAAAGAGTGTTCCAGAAGTTGAGCACGCGCGAAGCTTCCGAATAGTTCTGGAAGTACAGCGACGTGGGCAGATAATTTACCATGGGGTTGGTTACGTCGGAAGGGCTCATAAGCGAGTAGCCGAGCATATACAGTATGGGGTAAACGTAAACGAAACCGAAAAGTATAAGCAGCGAATAGCTTACGAAGCACTGCAAAAAGCCCTTCTTTTCGCCCGTGCCGAGGAAGTACGATTTTACGCTTTCCTTGGTGAGCGACTTTGCCCACGCTTTGGTCCTGGAGGGCAGCGCCTTAAAGAACGCGGGCAGACCCTTGAAAAACGCGACGAACCGCGACGGGAATTTTTTAAACCAAAGCCCTATATCTTTAAGCCAGCGGACGAATGAACGGTGCTCTTCGTCGCCCTTGAATCTGAGTATGATTTTGGTATAAAACCAGTCCTTTATATGCGTCCAGATTGCGACGAAGAAAGCCGCTATCGCAAGCCCGGCGGACTTGAAAAACGCAACTGCGGGATTGGGCTTTTTAGTCTCGTTCGTCTCTTCGACGGACTCCGCCGTCCGGACTTCCGCTACTACGGGTATCTCCGTAACGGGCGTTACCTCTTCGACGGGCTCCTGCTCTAAAAGTTCGGGCTGAGTTTTCTTATTCATGCCTTAGCCCCCTTTGCGCGTTTTAACAGCTTGAAGCGCCTGTCGGTCTTTAACCGCTTTTCGTGCTTTTTGAATACAAGCACCGCGACGCCGAGAATTACGAGCATTAAGATAAAGTATATCCACGCCATTGCCGACGCGTAGCCGTATCCGCCCGAGCCGTCTGTCGCGTTCATATCCGTCTGTATCTTCGAGATTATGGGATTTAACGAGAATATAGACTGCATTACCACGGTGAAAACCACGTTTAAAACTATCGTGGGGTTGAGCGCGGGAAGCGTTATCTTCCAGAACATTTCCCATTTCGTTGCGCCGTCTATCTTCGCCGCCTCGTACATGCTTTTGTCCATTTTTTGAAGTCCCGTCATGAATACGAGTATCTGTATGCCCGAGAACCATAAAATCATTATGAATTCGGAAGTCAAGAATTGAAGCGCGTCCACGAGGAATTGAGGCAGCGTTTCCGCAAGCTTTTCGAAGTCTATCAGATTTTCAATTCCCGGAAACGAAGCGACGCCCTGGTCGATAAACATTTTTATGACGGGTCCGCTCGTAATGATTACGGGGAAAAAGAATATCGTTCTGAAAAAGCCCGTTCCTTTCAGCTTGCTGTTCAGAAGCATTGACAAAATAAGCGAAATTACCGTTATTACGGGCACGTACAGAATAATCTGCATTGCGTATTCGCCCAAAGCGTCGGTAAATTTTGCGTCCTGCAAAAGCGCCTTTGCGTAATTGCCGAACCCGATAAACGACGTTTCTATTTCGCCCAGCCGTATTTGTACGTCGCTGAAACTGAAAATGAAGGTCTGTATTATCGGATACGCGACGAATACGCAAAAGCCGATAAGCCACGGCAGCAAAAACATATATCCGCTGAACGCTTCGGAATGTACTATTCTGTAAAACCTGCCCTCCGTCTTATCGCGCGGAGCGGCGGGCGCAGAAGCTTCCGCTGTTATCAGATTTTCTTTTTTCTTGTCTTTTTTCATAGTTTATTCCATTTATTTAACCGACGCCGAACGCGCGGGTACGGTTATTCCGTCCGTCGCAAAGTCGGTTGAACCGTAATTCACTATTACGCATTTGCCGTTCGAATATTCCGTTACGAATACGCCGCTTTCGGCCTCGTACCTGTCCGTAACCTGACAGCCCTCTACCTTTGAAAGAACTGAAATTACGTCGGTGTAAATATCCTTGATTTTACCCTTCCAGATGTCGTACGAGGAAGTGAACACGCCGGAGCTGTTCGTGCCGTAAAGCTCGATAGCGTCCTTCTGCGTTACCAAAAACGAGGGATATACGTTGTAGTCGATAAGCCGCAAAACAAGGTCGTCGCCCGTATAATTGAGATTGATAGGCGAGCTGTACATCTGCATTTTGCCCGAAACGACCATCTGCACGAAGGGCACGCTGCGCGTTTCAATCATAAACCCGCTTGACGATAAAGGCGCTTCGAGATATGCGTCGCACACGCTCCACATATATGCGTTGGGCTTTACGATATTCGCCGTAACTCCCGATGCCGCAACAGCCTGAGCAAACTTTTCAGCCGCGTAAGCGCGGTCGTAGTCGCGGTTTTTATAGCCCGAATACAGCAACGAGCCTATCGAGCAATAGTCTATACCCGCGTTATAGGTGTTGACCGTCTTTAAATCGTCGTTCATGCGCGCAGCCGCGTCGTCGGGGTTGAGCAGATTGAATTTCGCCGATGACCCCGCGCGGTCGTCGTTCAGCGTTGCGAACTGGTTGGATATGTTCAGCGCAAGCTGTTTATCGTTGACCGAAGCTCCCGCGTAGGCTTTTATATAATCCGTCGTGAACGAGAATTTCACTCCCGCCGCGCTCAGCTTTTGCGAAAGGCTTTTATAGCCCTTTTTGCCGCCGGGGCCGCCGTCGAACGGGAAATGGTTTGGATATGAATTGTTGAGTCCGCCGCTTGAATAGCCGAGGACGGATACCGAAAGGTCGTTGCAGTACGCGCCCACCTCTTCGGCGACCTGTTCTATGAACGAGGTTTTTGTCATAGTAACTACCTCGTTGCCGAACATTCCCTTTTTGTTCTCAGCCATGAGAAACTGTAATCTCAGTCCCGCGTCGGTTGCCGCTCCTTCCTTGAAGTCCACCGTTTCGCGGTATTCCTTAGCAACGTCCGAAACGTCGCACTCACCCTCTATCAAAGTCATAGTCTGAACGAGGTCGAATTTATTCATTTCGTCCTGAAAGGCTATATAGCTTTTTCCGTCCGTACCCGAGCTTTCGTAATACTTGACGTACGATTCACGGTATATCCAGCTGAAATACGCGATATTGTACTGCGTCGTAATCGAATTCACCGAAGCGTTTACAGTGCAGTATTCCGCCCCGTCGTCCGCGGTAAACATCGTTCCGCCGTCGGGATACATTGTGGCGAATATCGGCATCGACGCCGTCTGCGGCGAATTGACGGAAATCTGCGATGCGGAAATGCCGTAATCGCTGCCGTAAACCCTTGCCGAGTACGCCTGCTTTGCCGCGGTCTGCTCGGATAAATCTATCACCGCTCCGCTTCCGTCGGGAACGAGTATTCCGCCGTCGCAAAGCGAGTAGCTGCTGTCGAAGAAGGGATAAACGACGAGATATTCGAGCTTGTTTTCCTCGGGGTCGTTTTCGGTTATAGATTCGTAGGGAATTCGTATCTGAAGCTTGTTGCCATTGATGCGCACCTGAAATTTGAATGAAACGGAAATCAGGCGGCAGTTTATATCGGCGTCGAAGCCATCCTCCCTCTCTTTGAAGTTAACCCTTGCGTTGAGCATGCTCATAGTACGCTCGCGCGTGTTGCCGGTGCTCATTACCTTGTAGCCTACCGTAACAGCGTCCGTCAGCTTGTTGACCCAAAGACTGTTGAGGTTGTCGTCCTCTGAATGCCTTTTGCCCGAATACCACGTTCTGCCGCCGCGCGTTACAGAGAGGTTGAGAGTTTTGGTATCTACCGTAAGCGAAGAGCCGTCCGCCTCGACCGTGTAGAGGTTCTGCGGAGTTTCGCCCTCGTCGCCGTCTCGCGGAAGCGTAGTCGCAAGCGCGACGTTGCCCGCTATGACGGTGCCCGAAATCAACGCCGCAACGGCTAATTTGAGTTTGCCTATCATCTGAACACCTCCCCGAATATCGAGCCGAAATAACCGAACAGCTGAGCAAGCAGCATATAAAGTACGATTAAAAACAGCAGCGCCATTGCAAACGCGACAACCGTTAATATTACGTTTTTAAGCGTTTTCCAGAACGAATAGTCGTGTAATTCCATTATCGCGCGGAACAGGCACACTGCACTCCAACCGTACATAACCAGCTCGCAGAAGGTATAAATAATCGACTCGTTATAGGTAAGTACGTTGCTTAGAATATATACGGGCAGCGCCATTATCAGATATGGCGAAAGCGCGTACATAAAGCATATAAAGCAGTGTTTGAGCTTGCCGTCGCCGTCGGTAACGGTGCTGACGAAGTAGTTACAAAGCACTAACGCAAGCATTACGCCGACCGTGACGAGCACCATGTTCCAGCCGTTGGTATTGTAGACCGTAGCCGAATTGAAGAGATATCCCTTCGTTACGACGCCGAGTATTTGCAACACCACGAACCATAGGAAAAGTATTCCCGCCGTCCAGATGCTCGCTTTGTTGTGATACTTGACCTCGTAAACGGCGTCCTGCGTGGAGCGCATAAAGCGCTTGGAATGGTTGAATTCTTTAAAAAAATATACGTTTTTGACGTGAGCGTCGCCGACCTTTCCGAATACCCTTTTTACGGGCGCGAACCATTCGGGCTTACGCTTGTTCATAATTTTTAAAACTATTACCGCGGCAACTATAACGAGTACGACGATTATCACCCAAAGCAGGTTGTTTTCAAGCCATTCGTTTCTTATCTGCCAGAACGCTTCGGAATATCCGTTGGTATCCTCGGCGTATTTAAACTGGCTGAGCGCGGTGCTGTAATTGTTCTTTTGCATATTCGCGCGGGCGAGAGCCTTGTACGCGAGTATGAAATTCGAGTTGTAGCGCAAAACCTCGTTCCAGAGGTCCTCGCCTTCGAGATAAAGTCCGTCCTTATAATAGTCCACCGCATTGAAAACAAGCGTGGAAAAGTCGGTGCGACGGTAGATAACTACCATGGAATAGTTCTTGTCGAGAACCATTACCCTGCCGTCGTCAAGCGCGCTGACTGCAACGGGGTTTGAAAGCGAGCCGAAGCGTTCGTACCCGTCCTTACCGCCGAAGCGGAAAAGAAGGTTGCCCTCGCTGTCGAAAACGCTCACGTAAGAGCCGTTCTGCTGGTTGGACTGAACGGAAAAAATATTTTCCGATTTATCGATTGAAGCCGCAGTCGTGTCGGCGAAATTCATGGACGGCGACATTATGCCGTTGCCCATCGTATTAAGCTTTTTAATCGTATTGCCCGCAGCGTTGTTCGTAACCGTGTAGACCAGACCTCTGCCGTCTATCGCGACGTTGGTCGGGCTTTTCGGGGTCGCCAAAAACGCGTTTTGCTGCTCTTCCGAGAAAAACAGCTTTTGAAGCACCGAAATGAACGAAGCCGAGGTTTCGTTTGCGCCGACGTAGCCGACGAATTCGCCCTCTGCGTTAATCTGCATAAGTCCGCTTACGCAGCCTTCCGAAACGACGTACATATTGCCGCGGTTGTCTACCGTAATTTTAGTGGGAACGTAGGGCGTGTTCGCGCCGACGAGCGGGTTCTTCGGTCTGTCTATCGTACGCACCAGCTCGTAGCTTTCGGCGTCGTAGATATACACGAGCTTATTGCCCTTGTCGCAGACGAACAGGTTTCCGCCGCTTACGGCAAGACCCGTAGGCTGGGTAAGCCCTTCCTCTATTACGGTAACGACTTCGCCCTGCATATCCGTGACGATTACGCGCTTATTGCCCGTGTCCGCGATATAGATACGGTCGGAGTCAGCGTCGGTTATCATATCCTCGGGACCGAGGAGCGCGCCGACTGAGCTTGACGAAAACGATATTCTGCCCGACGGCGTGAACGCCGTCTGCGTGGGCACCAGCCCGCCGTTGGGACCGAGCGTCAGCGTCTCGTACGGAACGGAAAACGAATCGTCCGAAAACGGCGTGTCGCTTGCCATTACGGGCACGCTGTAATCCCAGAAAAACAGTATTACCGAAACCAATGCAAGCAGCGCGGCGATAAGCGGCACTATTAATTTTTTTACTTTCTTTTTCATAAATACGCTTCCTTGCAACGCGTTTTATTTGATACCCGAGTGCGCCATGGTGTCCATAACCTTACTCTGCATAACGATGAATATAATCAGGTTGGGCAGGAACATAATCAGCGCGCTTGCCGCCGTTACGCCCTGCGTTATCGACGAGGTAGACGCCGATGAAAACGTAGTTATATAATAGGCGAACGTCTTTAAGCTTTCGTTATTGAGGTAATAGACGGAAGCCTCTACGTTGCCCCACGCCGACTGGAACGACATTATCGCAACCGTTGCGATTGCCGGCCTGACCGACGGGATTATAATTTTGAAAAGTATCTGCAATTCGTTTGCGCCGTCCATTCGCGCAGCTTCGAGCAGTGCGTCGGGAACCTGGTCGATAAACTGCTTTATAAGGAACAGTCCGACGGGCATTGCGACGATTGGAAGTATGTTCGAAATAAATCTGTCGGTAAGCCCGAGATTGACTATTATAATAAACCTCGGAATAGTAACCGCGATAGGCACGAACATGAGCGCAAGCGTGTTGATTTCGAAAATCAGCTTCTGACCCTTGAATTTCTTTTTGCTCAGCACGTAGCCCGCGGAAACCGACAGAAAAATGCTTATAAGCATCGTCAGCACCGTGACTAAAATCGAGTTGAAAAGATAGCGCGTGGCGGGTACGGAAGAGCCTGCCATAAGCTCGAAAAGCGATTTGAAGTTCTCCCACGTGGGGTCAACCACGAAAAAGCTGGGCGGGAACTTGAACAGCTCTTCGGCGGGCTTGAACGCCGTACTGAAAATATAGATAATCGGTAAAATCATAAAGACTGCCAGCGGGAGTAAAAAAACGTAGAATTTTATCTGGCTGACGTGAAATCTTTTAGGGTTTATTTTTTTACCTTGAAAGGATGCCATAATTTAACCTGCCTACTCGTCTTTGCTGTTCAACAGCTTTCCTATAACCTTGCTTATAATATATATTATCAAAAGCAATACGACGGAAATTGCCGCGGCGTAGCCCATTTCATACCTTATATAGCCGTAGTCCTGAATATGGTTTATGATTAGCTGACCGTTATAGTTAGGCGTCGGGTTCGAGCCCGATAGCTCGACGCCGATTGCGCCCGCCTGAAAGGTATTTACTACCGCCATTACCGCGCCGAAAAGCATCTGCGGCTTGATTGACGGCATAGTGACGTGGATAATTTCCTGAAAACGGTTTTTCATACCGTCCATATACGCCGCCTCGTAAAGCTGCGGGTCTATGTTGAGAATACCCGAAAGCATCGACAAAAAGCCTATGCCCATACTCGACCAGATTGTAACGATAATCATAATCGGCATAAGGTAGTCGCCGCTTTGCAGCCACTGCACCGCCTCGCTTATCAGTCCGCTCTTTAAAAGGATTGCGTTGAGATAGCCGTTCGAGTCGCCGCTGAATATCGCCGTCCACACTACCTGCATTGCAACGCCCGCCGTAAGCGAAGGCGCGTACAGGCAAAGCGCAAGTATCGTGCGCGGGATTTTGGGAACCTGCGCAAGCATCCAGGCGAGAAAGAACGAAAGGAAATATCCTACGGGTCCCGCTATTACCGAGAACAGCAGAGTATTGGGTATGACCTTCTGCATGAAAACCTCGTCCTCGGTGAACAGTCTTATATAGTTGTTAAAGCCCGTGAATTTGGGTGCGCTTATACTGTTGAAGTCGGTAAACGACAGCACTGCCGCAAGTATAACCGGCAGAACGATAAACACGAAAAAGGCGAGCATATACGGCAAAATGAGTATTGCCGTGGTAAACATTCCCTTTTTACCGCCTATACGGGATTTTTGGGGTGAGGCGACCGTGTTCATCGGGTTGCCCTGTTCGGGCTTGCCCTTGCGGCGCTTTGCCTTTTTTTCGGGCAAAGGCTGAACGGCTTCGGACGCGCCCTCTAAAACGATTCCGTCGTCCATAGGCTTAACCTCCCTTTTTGAGTGAGTTAACGTACTCTAACGTAGTTACTATATACGGCTTGACGGCAACGCCGTTTTTAATATAACCGAATTCTGTCAGCTTGCGCTTTAATTCCTTGTCTACCGAAGTGACCGCCCTTTCGATTACCGAACGGGTGTTTTCGCCGTCGATTACTATGCTGTTCCATGCGTTTGAAAGCTCGCGCTCCAACATATACCAGCCGGGGACCTTGGGAATTTCTCTCATCCACTCCCACTGCTCGCGTATAATCTTTTTGTCCGCGTAAGTGAACGCAACCGAGTTCGAGAACGCCTCGTTATTGGCGCTGCTCCAGATATAGTTTTTGCCGAAAATCATCGTAAGGCGGTTCATAAATTCGGTCTGAACGTCAGCCGACGACCACCATTTCAAAAGCTCCCAGCCCGCCGCGTCCTTTTCGTCGCTGCCGCTCTTTATAAGCGTCATTGCGGTCGCGCTGCCCGTCTGCCACCTTGCAACCTCGCCGAGGCTTTCGTCGTACACGCCGGGGGCGAGCGCTATTCCCCATTTACCCGAAATTTCGGGCGCAGCCATACTGAGGCGCAAATAAGTTTCGAACGTGGAAACGCCTATCGGCAGACTTCCGCTGCGGAAGCTGTCAAAGAAGTTAGACACCTGCTGCGGCAGCCCGTAAAGGGTGTACAGCTCGGTCATGAACTTGATTGCGTTCATACTGTTCTCGTCGGAAATAGTCGTGCTCATTGCATCGTCGGAAAAGAGCGTTCCGCCATACTGATATATGAACGGCGCAGTCGTCATTATCGACTTGGACGCGGTAGAGCTTGACAGAGGTATATAATAATTAAGTCCGTATCTCTGCAATACCGGCAAGGTCTGCAATACGTCGTTCCACGTATCGGGCACGGAAATGTTATACCTGTTGAGAATGTCTTTTCTGTAATAGGTAACGTAGAAGTCCTGAGTTTCGGGAAGCGCAAGCCCTATGCCGTCGGCAATAAGTGAAATCATTGCGCCCGACGAGAAGCGGGAAATTACTTCGCCGTAGTCGGAAAACTGAGTCAAATCGACTACGAGGTCGCGGATACCCATTTCGTAGGGTAGCCAGTTGCTTATACCCATTACCGAGTCGGGCGCAATGCCCGCTGCGTTGGAAAGTATCAGCTTGCCTTCGTCGGCAAGTATGGAAAATTTAACGTCGTAGCCCGTGCGCGCTTTGAAGTCGGACGCGTCTAACATCTGCTGCATAAGGTCTACGTACTGCCTTGAACGCGCAACCCACACCTGTATGGTATTTTCGCCGTCCGATGTGTTTGAGTAGTCCGCGACGAAGCTATGGAAGAACTTCTTCACGCCCTCCCAGAATGTTTTCCAGCCGTTCTCCCTTTCTATGCCGCTTTCCTTGTCGGCGGGGTGTAAAACGACCTTGTCGAGCCCGATAGGCGTCGTCTTTATATCGCTGAGCGCATTGGCAAGCGTCTGCACGATAGAGCCGCTGCCCTCGGAAATCTGCGCGTATTTATTGGGGATATATTTGGGCGATTTAAGTAGTCCCTTTATCGCCTGACTTGCGGTACGCAGATATATAAGCGCCTGATAGTTGGTCTCTGTACCGTTTATTTTGCGAAGGTCGGAGGCAATAATCTCTAACCCCTTTTCGATGTTTTGCAGTTTTTCTACTACGCCGGGGAAGTCGTTGTCTATATCCCATTCGCGGTTGCCGTCGGAAACGGTGCCCGCAATGCGTTTAAGGTCGAGATAAATTTCGTTGAGGCTGTCGATAGACGAGGTCATCATTTGCTGCAAGCCGTAGGAAAGGCTGCCGTCTATTTTAACCGAAACGGTGTGTTCACCCTCGGTAAGATAAACCGAATAATTGCCCTCGCCGTTGCCGAGAGTGTGCCTGTCGAACCCGCCGTTCTCTATTAAAGGATAACGCAGAAATTCGCGGTAGGGCGTCTTACCGTCGACGAATATCTGCACGTAAACGGTGCGGTTTGAATTGTCGTTGCGGTAATTGAGCGAGATATTGTACAGCCCGTCTTTTTCCGCGTTGAGCTTATAGGTGAGTATATGCTCGGGCATGCCGAAGCCCGAAACGACGTTGAGCTTCGAATTGTACGAGGCGTACGGCGTTACGTTCGTGGCCGCGTCGGGCGTAGGAACTGCGGAAAGAGTATTTTTGTAATGGAAATTCTCCGCCTCAGCGGTGTCCGTTCCCTCGCCGTATTCGCTGCCCACCTTGTCGAGATAGGACTGATAATCGTCGGGCAGATTTACCGAGCGTAGCGCTAAATCGCCGAGCAGGAATTGCCCGCCGGCGTTTACGGATATTTCCACCGTGTTCTCACCCGCAACAAAGTCGTATACGGGAGGAAGCACGGTTGCATAATCGTATTCGTAGAGGTATTCGCCAACCCACTCTTCTATTTTTTTCTGAGAGGGGACCATTTCGTTGCCGAACGAGTCGGTTTTGAAATCCTCGGACTCGTTGCGCCAAAGCGCCTTTAACGACGACCTTTCCGAAACGAGATTTCCGTTTACCTTTATAGTTACCTCACTGTCGGAAAGTCCGTTGTGAAGTATGTAATAATCCGCGTAAAACGCGAGCTTATCCTGTTTTTCAAGGTTAACGGTGTAAACGGCGGTTTTGTTCTCGTCCATAAGCACGGTTTTGCCGTTATAGCCGTATTGATTTTCGACGGGTTGCTCCGTCGACTCCTTCAACACGGCTTTAACGTCCAAACCGCTTTGGGCGGAAACCTCTACGTCGTCGAAGTCGCTTAAAACTTCGGTGAAATCGTATTTCCCGCTGTTGCACCCCGTCAGCGGCAGCATGCAGGCAAGCATTGCCGCCGCGGTAAAAAGTGCGACTTTTCTTTTCATATCAAATTCCCGACTTAATCGTAATAATTTTCGAACTGTTTGATTGCTGATTTATATTTCTCGTTTGCAAGCGTGTTGCAGTTTGCGGCAAACTGAGCAAACTGCTCGGTGCCCATCCAGCATGCGTCCAACAGCACGCCGAGCTCGGGGTTGGTTATGGATGTGCCGCTTGCGTCCTGAATTGTGACGTTTGCTCCGCAAAGCGCCTTCCAGCGCGAAAGCGTGTAGCCGGGCACGACCTTGACGCACTCTACTATACCGGTATCTAGCTTTTCATACGCTTCCTGCAAGCCGTCCACAAGCGTGAATTTATCGAAGTATTTCTGAATAAGTTCGGTGTCTACCGTCATGGGCAGAGTGTTGGTGACTTTCTTTTCAAGTTCAATTCTTTGAGTAATGCCCGCGGAGTCGAAGCTCATCCACTTTGCGAATTTGTACGCAAGCTCTCTGTTCTGACAGGAAGAGGATATTGCAACGTAGTCGCCGAGCATGGGCGTCTTGCCGCCGGGAACGCCGAGGAACTTGATGTTATCCACGTTGCGCGACATATCGGGCGCCTCGTAGGAATATCCCCAACGAAGTCCGAGCTTGCCTGCGTCCCAAAGTCCCACGTAGCCGTCTATGCCCTCGAAGTTAGCAGCTCGGTCGTCGTCGCTGAGGCTGTCGTAAGTCAGCTTGTTCTGACGCATTTCGTGCGTCTTTTCTATTCCCGCCTTGAATTCGTCGCCGTCGAGGTGATAAGCGCTTCCGTCCCAAGTAAACCAGCCAAGGTCGGCATTTACCGACGAGGGATACCATTCGAGTATAGTCTGCTCGTGACTGAGCCCCATTACGCCGTCGGCGGGTTTATTCAACGCCCTTACAAGCTCGACGAAATTATCATAGGTGAACTCGCCCTCGAGATACTGGTCGGCGTTATACTGTTCGATAAGGTCGACGTTTGCGAAATAGCCCATCATATTCATAGAGAAGGGTATTGCGTAAATGCCGTTTTTGAAATGAACGCCCTCTTCGATAGCGTCGGGGATTTTGTCCCAGTCGCCCGTAGTATCGGCATTCACGAGGTCGGTAATGTCGGAAACGTATCTGTTTTTCAGACCGAAGTTGATGTTGGGCAGCATAAATACGTCGGGCAGCTTATCCTTGATTGCAAGCGCCGAAATCGAATCTTCGTACGCGGTACCCGATACGCTGACTTCCTCTATTTTGACTTTAACGCCGTTGGCATCCTCGAATTTTTTAATCATCTGACGCTCGACGTTGTTGACCGCCTCGGTGCTGAGGTTCCAGGTCGCATAAGTCAAATCGTACTTTTCTTCGCCGCACGCCGCAAGCAGCGCGGACGCAGACGCCGCGGCTATTACTCCCGCCATTGCCAAACATAATCTTTTTTTCATCGTATACTCCTTATCTTTTTACTTTTAAGCCTTTTTACGTGCGTTAGTATTAACGCACGTGAAGGGGCGCCCCTTCGTTTTTGAATTTTTTAAATTTCGACTTCGACGGTATGCTTGCCCTTTTTTAGGTCGGGCACGAGGTTGCCCTCTATCGCCTTGCCGTCTACTTTAATTAACTTGTTGCCCGTACGCTTTACGGTAACGTGGTATTCCGCACCGCGGAATTTGCGTTTGTAGCCGTAACCGTTCCAGCCCTCGGGCAGGCAGGGCGATATGCGCAAGCCGTCCTTTTCGGGGACGACGCCCAGAACGAACTGAACGCCCACCCTATGCAGCCACTGCGCGGAACCCGAGTACCAGCTCCAGCTTCCCTTGCCGAAGTAAGGTGAATTGGGTCCGTCCGAGTTGCCGGGCAGAACGTACGGTTCCGCCATATATTTGTCTATATCCGCGCCGCGGTTGGGGGGACATATCCCCTTGAACGCCTTGTACGCGTTTTCGCTGTCACCGAGCATCGAATAAGCCCATACCGCCCAGGTTGCCGCGTGCGTGTAAACGCCGCCGTTTTCCCTGAGCCCCGGCGCGTACCTCGTAATATAGCCGATTTCGCTTTCGGGGGTGCTGTATTCGGGATAGAGCAGCAGCGCGCCGTAATCCCTTAAAAGGTATTTCGAAACGGCGTCCATTGCCTTTTTCTTTCTCTCTTCGGTGGTTATATCGGAAATTACCGCCCAAATCTGCGGATTCAGGAATATTCTGCCCGAAGTGTTTTCGCGGCTGCCTATCTTCACGCCGTAGTCGTTGGTAGCCTGTAAGAACCACTCGCCGTCCCACGCGTGTTCGTTGAAGTCGGCTTTTAGCTTTTCGCTCTTCTCTCTCAGCTTGCTTGCAAATTCCCTGTCGCCGACGTGTTCGGCGATTTTATCGAAGCGGGTTATTATCCAGTAAAGGAATTCCGCAACCCAGAAGCTTTCGCCCTTCATTCCGTGTCCGACCGCCGAAAGTCCGTCGTTCCAGTCGTGCGCGCCCATAAGGGGAATTCCGCGCGGCGAGAACATCGAAAAGCTGTATTCTATCGCCTTTTTGCAGTGGTCGTACATGTCGCCTTCGCCGCCGTCGAGGAACCCGACTTTTTCGCCGAGAATACTCTCGTCCGCGGTTTCCGCAAGATAGTTAATTACTGTAAACGGCAGCCATAAGAAGTCGTCAGAGCATTTCGTGCGGGGACCCGCGCCGTTATACGTCAGCCACCAGTGCAGAACGTCGCCCTGGTTGAATTGCTTGGAAGCGTGCAAAAGAAGCTGCCTTCTCGTTATATCGGGGTCGGTTTCCAGACCGATATGGCTGTCCTGCAACTGGTCGCGGTAGCCTATGCCGCCCGAAATCTGGTAATAAGCGGCTTTAGCCCACATTCTGCACGAAAGCGCCTGATACTTGGTCCAGTTTCCGACCATTACGTTAAACGCGTCGTCGGGGGTGCGAACGGTCTCTGCGCCGCAGATGCCGTCCCACTTTTCCTTGGTCTTTTTAAGCGCGTCGGCTGCGGACTTTTCGTTGCAGGACTTAATAAGCTCTTTATAGTCCTCGCCGTCCTTTTTAGCCATACCCAAGCCGAACACAAGCGTCTTGCTTGCGCCCGCCTTGACGTCGACCTTTACTCTGAGCGCGCCGACCGGCTCGCAATATCTTCCGAAGCTTCCCGTAAGCTCTGCATTGTCAAGCGCAACCGCGGTCTTTTCGTCGCGGTACATACCTATGAACTTTTCTTTGTCGCAGTCGAACGAGCTGACCTTTTCCGAGCAGCAGAAGAAAGCCGTATAGGGCCAGTCGTCGTTGTTGTATCTGCCCTTGCTGTCGGGGAAGCCCCAAAGGCATTTATTTATTACTATGGAATTGAGCGATTTGTCGAAAGCGCAGTCGTAGAAAAGGCGCTGGAATTCGCGGTGCGTATCGAAAGCCATTCCGCACGCCCACTCGAAGTAGCCGGTAACGTCCAGCTTGCGGTTCTTTCCGCTTAAATCGGTAAGCTTTAAGGTCATGAATTCCATGGGCTTATCGGGCGATACGAAAATAGTGAATTCCGAACGGACGCCGTTGCTCTCGCGGGTGATTACGGTGTAACCCAGTCCGTGACGCACCTCGTAGAAGTCGACGCCGTCCTTTATGGGCAGCAGACCCGTAGTGTGGGTTTTGCCGCTTTCAAGGTCGCGTATATAAAAGTATTTGCCCCAGTTATCCTTTACGATATCCTGAAAGCTGCGCGTAAGCCTGTTCTGCTCCGCATTGCCGCGGAACGAGTATCCGCCGCCCGTTTGCGTTACGATAAGCGAATAATCACCGTTGGATATTACGTTTATCCAGGGTCTGGGGGTGCAAGGGTCGGTTATAACAAATTGTTTTCCGTCGTCAGTAAAATAACCGTACTTGTTTTCTAACATACAATCTCCGTTTTTCAATATTTTTTCAATAACTTTTTTGTTATATGATTAATTTATGTTATTTTCACACTTTTTTTTTGATTATATCACATAAATATCCCTTTGGCAATACTATTACCTATTGAAATTATTGAAATTCAATTGAAATTATTGAAAATTTCAACAAATATGTATTTTAATAAAAAACTCTGGACAAAAAAAATACAGTTGTGATATAATACTGAACCAAAGCGTGAGGTTTTAAAAATCTTAAAGATATGGTTAAATTAATCGACATTGCAAGGCAACTGGGACTGTCGGTTACGACGGTTTCCTATTCACTTAACAACGACCCGCGGATTCCCGCGGCGACGAAGCAGCGCGTGCTCGACGCGGCGGAAAAACTGGGCTACCGCGGCAGAAGCGGCAAGCCGCGCGGAAGCGGATACTTAAAGCAGGTAGTGCTTTGCCTCAACTCTTTGAGGGGCGGGGTCTACACCGAAATAGTCGAGGCTATGAAGGACACCCTCGTACTCAACAACTGCGACCTTATGGTATACGTGGGCTCGGACGTGACGCGCATAAAATGGATGGACGGACTGTTCGTGCTCAATTCAAAGGTGAGCAACTCGGACATTATGCAAATAACGTCGCGCAATATTCCCGTAATACTTATGGACAGAGAAACCGAGCTGGACGGCGCGGTCAGCGTAACGCTGGACAACTTCAACGGCTGCAAGGAAGCTACGCAGTGCGCCGTTGACGCGGGTGCAAAAACCTTTGCGTTTATCGGCGGACCGAAGGAATCGTTCGAAAGCGGATACAGATACAACGGCTTTAAAAGCGCGCTTGCAGAAAACGGGCTGAACGACAAAAACACTCTCGTTCTTCAGACCGACTTCACTTACGACGGCGGGCTTAACGCGTGCAGGTTCGTACTCGAACATACCCGCCTGCCCGACGCCGTTGTCTGCGCCAACGACGAGACGGCGATGGGAATTATCGCGGGGCTTAAAGCGGGAAACGTAAAAAAGGACATAATCGTGACTGGCTTCGACGGCGTTATGAAATACGACGCGCCGAACAGATTCGTTACGGCAAAGGCGGACCCCGCGCACTGGGCGGCTTCCTCCTCCTATTCCATGCTACAGCTTTTCGAGCATATAACGAGCACCGCAGCAAAAAAAATCCCCGTAAAGACGGTTCGCTACAATATATAATTTGCTCATTAAAGACAATAAATAAACGCACCCTGAGGGGTGCGTTTATTAAATCAGCTTAAAGGTCCCCGCAACGGCGCAACGGCTGTCGCCGCCGACCATCACGTCGAAGTCGCCCGCCTCCGCCGCAAAAGCGCCGTCCGCACGGTAAAAAGCAAGCATTTCTTCTGTAATTTCGAATGCAACCTGCTTCTCTTCGCCCGCGTTCAGATTAATTTTACGGTAAGCCTTTAACTCGCGTACGGGACGCGCAAGCGAGGCGAATTTGTCGCGTATATAAAGCTGAACGGTTTCGCAGCCGCTGCGGTCGCCGACGTTTTTGACCGTTACGCTTACCGTAATTTTGCCGCCGCGCTTCATTACCGTATCGGAAAGAATAGCGCTGCCGTACTCGAAGCGGGTATATCCCAGACCGTACCCGAACGGATATAGCGGGCTGTTCAGCTCGTCTATATATTTACTCGAATAGTACTGTCCCTCGCGCGTATCCTGCGTTTTGGGTCTGCCCGTCGAAAAGCAGTTGTAGTAAACAGGGCACTGCCCCACCGAGCGGGGAAAGCTCATGGTAAGTCTGCCCTCGGGCAATGCCTCGCCGAACAGCGTTTCGGCTATCGCCGTACCACCCTCGGTCCCGGGCTGCCATACGCAGAGCAGCGCGTCGGAAAGCTCCTTCACCTCGTTGAGTATAAGCGGTCTGCCCGCAAATACGACTGTAACGAGCTTTTTGCCCGCCCTCTTGATTTCGCGCAGCAATTTAAGCTGAACTGCGGGAAGCGATATATCGGTGCGCGATGCGCACTCTCCCGAGCAATAGGAATGCTCGCCGACGCAAGCGACGACTATATCCGCGCCGAGCGCGGCCGCGGCGGGTATGCTGCTTTCGTCGGTATCGAAAAGACCGCCTCCGCAGCCCTTTGCATATTCGATTTTTCTGCCGAGCAGCTTTTCAACGCCGCTTATAACGGTAACCGCCTCGTCCGCTCTGCCTGCGCAAGCCCACGCGCCGAGAATATTTTTTTCTGCTGCAAGCGGACCCGCAAGCGCGATTTCCGCACTGCGCGAAAGGGGCAGAACCCCGTCGTTTTCAAGCAGAACGAAGCTTTTTTCCGCCGCGCGTCTGGCAATTTCCCTATGCTCGGGGCAAAGGCAGACCTTATCCGCCGCTTCCGCGTCCGTTCTGCCCATAGGGTTTTCAAACAGGTTGAGCTTTTCTTTAAGCTCTAACACGCGGCGCACCATTCCGTCGACGACGGACGTATCCACCGCCCCCTCTTCCACAAGGTCGGGCAGGTTGTTGATATACGTCGAGGACATCATTTCAAGGTCAATCGTGTTGTTTGCAGCAACGCGGGCGCACGCCTTTTCGTCCTCGCAATAGCTATGCTCAATCATTTCGCGCACCGCGCCGTAGTCGCTTACGATTACGCCGTCGTAGCCCCACTCGCCGCGCAGAATATCCAAAAGCAGGTGCGCGTCCGCATTGACGGGCACTCCGTTCAAAAGGTTGAACGAGGTCATGACCAGCTCGGGCTGCTCTTTAAGACACTCGTAAAACGCGGGCAGATAGTACTCGCGCAGATTGCGCTCGCTTACGTCGGTAGTGTTGTATTCCCTGCCCGCCTCCGCCGCGCCGTAAGCGGCGTAGTGCTTTACACAGCTTGCAAGCCCGCCCGCGCGGTAGCCGCGGATTGTAGCCCTGCCGAAAACGCCGTTAAGCCACGGGTCCTCGCCGTAGGTTTCCATAACCCTGCCCCAACGCGCGTCGCGCACGAGGTTGACCATAGGCGAAAAGGTTACGTCCACTCCGTTGAGCGAAGCTTCCTTTGCAGACATTTCCGCACATTCCTCCGCCAAAGCGGCATCGAACGAGCAGCCTATTGCAAGCGGTATGGGAAAAATCGTGCGGTAACCGTGAATGACGTCCTGCATCATAACGAGCGGTATCGAGGTCTCCGATTTTTCAAGGTATCGGCTTCTTATATACGCCGCGTCGCGCGCGTCGCCGAAATTGAGCACCGAGCCGCAGCCATACACGTCCGCCTGCGTCAGGGTTATTCCGCTTACGCCCGTATCGGCGACGGACATATCCGTCTTGATAAAGTCGGCGTTTATCTGCGTAAGCTGCCGCGCCTTATCCTCGATACTCATTTTTTTTATAAGATTTTCTATTTCGGGTTTCATAATTACCTGTCGTTAATAATCCACCCGCGGCGCGGGTGGATAGCTTTTTTTACGGAGTCAAGCGGTTGGGGCCGCGGAATATGAAAATTACGTCGCGCACGTTGGGCAAATCGAACAGCTTTGCAAGCGTTCTTGCAATACCGAGACCGAAGCCGCCGTGCGTGGGGGCGCCGTAACGGAAGAAGTCGAGGTACACCTTCATATCATCGGGGTTTATTCCGTTTTCTATAATGTTGTTTTTAAGCTGCTCGTAGCGGTGCTCGCGCTGGGCGCCGCTGGTAATTTCAAGACCCTTGAAAAGCAAATCGTAGCTTTTTGAAAGCTCGGGGTCGTCCTCTTTGCGCATAGTGTAGAACGCGCGCGCCTTTGCGGGGAAGTCGGTTATAAACACGAAGTCGCTGCCGTACTTCTTTTTTGCATACTCGCAGATAAGCTTTTCGCCGTCGGGGTCAAGGTCGCCCTTCAAGGCGCGGGGAACCTCGTAATTCATTTCTTCCTTTAAAATTTTATAAGCTTCGTGCAGGGGAATTCTGGGGATGTCGTAGTTCATCTCTATCATATCCTTGCCGAATACCCTTTTGTATTCCTCGCCGTACTGCTCGTTCATTCCTTTCATTATATATTTGAACATCGCTTCCTCGACGTCCATTACCTCGTGGTGGGAATCGATAAACGAAATTTCAACGTCGATGCAGGTAAATTCGGTTGCATGGCGGTTTGTGAAGCTGGGGTTGGAACGGAACAGCTCGCCAATCTCGTAGGTCTTGTCGAAGCCCGCCATCATTGACATCTGCTTATACAGCTGCGGGCTCTGGGTAAGGTACGCCTTCTGGTCGAAGTATTTCATTTCGAAAACCTCGCTGCCGCCCTCGGACGAAATCGTGGTTATTTTGGGCGTGTGAATTTCTATAAAGCCCTCTTTGTCGAAGAACTCGACCGCATACTTTTCAAACGCGGACTGAATTTTGAACATTAATACCTTTTTCTCGTCGCGCAGGTCAATCCAGCGGTAGTCCATACGAAGGTCGGGACCCGAATCGGGCGCGATGGGCAGAACGTCCGCCACGCTCATAATTTCAAGCTTGTCCGGATAAATTTCCTTGCCGCCGTTTCTGACGTATTCCGAGAATACGCACTTGCCCTCTATGGACACGAAGCTATGCGGGGTAAGCTTTTTGGCTTCCTCATACACCTCGGGGCACTCGTCCTTTACGATTGTTACCTGCACCGCGCCCGTTACGTCGCGGATGACGAGAAACATTATCTTCTTGTCGCGGATAGTTTCGACGTATCCCTTTACGCAGCACTGACCCTCGGTCAGATTTTTAATATAAGTTCTTTTCATAATTGTCTCCTTAACGGTTATTTATTGACCGATACCGCGCTATGTCCGTAGCTCAACACGGAATCGGCAATATTGTGCATGTGGTCGCCTATTCTTTCCATATTTACGGCAAGCTGTAAAAATATGGCGCCCGTTTCGGGCGAGCAAGCGCCCTCGTTCATTCGCTTTAAATGCGAGCGCTGCATTACTCTGTTCATACGGTCGGTTTCGTTTTCCTCCTCCTCGACCTGCGGCATACTGCTTAAATCGCTGTACCTGAACACGTTGTTAACGTGCCCGAAGAGGTTGGTAATGTGCAAATCCATTTCAAGGATTTCCGCCTTGGCGTGCTCGGAAAACGCAAGTTTCAGCTCCTCGGCCTTTTCGGCGTATTCCATAATGTTTTCGGCGTAGTCGCCTATCCTCTCCAAATCCGACGAAACGCGGAAAAACGAGCTTATCTTCTTTTCGTCGCTTTCGGAAACCTCCTGCAACGAAAGCTGAATCAAATAGTTAACTATCCTTTTATTGAGCGCGTCCAGTCCTTGCTCGGTACGCTCGAACTCGGTTTTCTTGGAGGTGTCTCCCGACAGCAGCATATCCAGAGATAGCTTATAGTTGGAAAACGCCTCCTCGCCCATTTTGACGAGCTGTTTTCTGACCTGCGCAACCGCTATCGCGGGCGCTTTGAGAAGTCGGGGGTCGAGATATTCCCTTTCCCCGTCGCACGCGCAGGGCTTGTCGCGCACTATAAGGCACGAAAGCTTGACGAGATATTTTATAAACGGCAGAAGCAGCGCCGTAGTTATAAGATTGAACGCCATGTGGAAGAGCGCAATCTGCCACTCGGTGTCGGCAATGAAGCTGTCGAAAAAATTTGCTATATATTTGCCCGCAAACGCCACGGGGAACATGAACGCCACCGAACCCGCCACGTTGAACAGCAGGTGAATAGCCGCTGCCCGCTTTGCGTTGGCGCTTGCGCCCATTGACGACAGCACCGACGTAAAGCAAGTGCCCACGTTGGTGCCGAGAATAATGCACATTGCCATTTGCAGGGAAATAAGACCCGAGCTTGCAAGGGAAATTACAATAGCCGTAAGCGCGCCCGAGGACTGCATAACCGCAGTTAACAGCGCGCCGAGAATAAACAGAACTATTACTTCCCAGGTAAGCGTGCCCCTGCCGTTGCCGAGGCTTTTGAAAAGATTTTCTATCGACCCGCCTATATTCTCGGAATCGACGAGGTCGCCGACCGCGCGGGACATTACGTTAAGACCTATGAAAATCAGTCCGACGCCCTCTAAAATACAGCCGAGCTGCTTTAACTTTTCGCTTTTGCAGGCTATCGTAAGAATAAGTCCTACGAAGGAAATCAAAGCAAACAGCCCCGCTATAGAAAGCTGCGCGCCGTCCGCTGTGGAAAGCGCCATTATGAACGCCGAAACCGTCGTTCCGATATTCGCGCCCATTATCACCGACGCCGCCTGCGTAAGCGTCATCAGCCCGACGTTGACGAAGCCGACTATCATAACCGTAGTCGCCGACGAGCTGTTTACAAGCGCCGTAACAGCCGCACCCGTTCCCACTCCCGCAAAGCGGTTTGCCGTAGCCTTGCCCATAAGCCTTCTTATGGACTTTCCTGCCGCTTTCTCTATGTTGTGACCCATCATGTTCATTCCTATCATAAACACGGTGACGCCGCCGAGCACGAAAAACAGACTGTTGAAAACGGTGAGAACGTCTCCTGCCGACAATGCAAGCAGGTAATTTTGCATACATTTCTCCACGAAGAATTTATCAGTTAAATTTTAACAACTTTTTAATATGCTGTCAAACAAATCGTTTGCAAATATGCTTAATTTATTTTAGAATATATTTATGTTTAACATTGTTTTGGTTGAGCCCGAAATTCCGCAGAATACGGGCAACATAGTGCGTACCTGCCACGCGACGGGCTGCCGCCTGCACCTCGTTAAACCGTTGGGCTTCGAGATAAGCGACAGATACTTGAAGCGCGCGGGACTGGACTACTGGGACGAGGTGCAAATTTTCTATTACGACGGCTTTGACCGACTTAAAGAGCAGCACCCCCACGCCCGCTTCTGGTACTTTACGACCAAGGGGCTTACCCGCCATAGCGATGCCGCATTCAAAGAAGGCGATTTTCTTGTATTCGGCAAGGAAACGAAGGGGTTGCCCGAAGAGCTGCTGGTCGATAATAAAGAACGCTGCCTGCGCATACCCATGATAGGCGAAACGCGCAGCCTCAATTTATCCAATTCGGTTGCCGTCGCCGTATACGAGGGCTTGCGTCAGCAAGGCTTCGAGGGCTTTAAAACCGAGGGACAGCTGCACAATTTAAAATGGTAAACCTCTTTTACTTTACTTTTTCTTTTTCTTATAATATAATAAACTCACGTTTATGGAAAAAATAAAGATAGCGGTTGCAAGCGGCAACGCGCACAAGCTTAAAGAAATTGCCGAAATTCTGACCGATTACGATTTCGTTTCTATGCGGGAGCTCGGCTTCGACGGCGAAATAGACGAAAACGGTTCCACCTTTAAGGAAAACGCTTTTATCAAGGCAAAGCGCGTCTCCGACGAATTTTCTATGCCCGCGCTTGCCGACGATTCGGGGCTTTGCGTGGACGCGCTCGGCGGAGCGCCGGGCATTTACTCGGCGAGGTTTTCAGGCGGCGGCGACAGAGAAAACAGGCTGCTGCTTCTCAAAAAGCTTGAAAACGAAAAAACGCGCACGGCGCGGTTCAAAAGCGCGGTATGCCTCCGCTTCCCCGACGGTAAAACGGTTTACGGCGAAGGCGCGTGCGAGGGACGTATTCTTTATAGCGAGGTCGGCGAAAACGGCTTCGGCTACGACCCAGTGTTCTATTCCGACGACCTTGAAAAAAGCTTCGGCATAGCGAGCGCGGAAGAAAAAAACGCGGTATCCCACCGCTTCCGCGCGCTTAACGATTTGAAAAGCAAATTATGAAAAAGATTACGGTAGTTTCCGATTCGCACGGAAACAGGCAGGCGCTCGACGCGCTTGACGGGATTTTTGCGGAAAGCGACTTAATAATTCACCTCGGCGACACCTCGTCTGACGGCAGGTATATTTACGCCAAGCACCCCGATAAAACCGTGATTATAAACGGCAACTGCGACATATTCGGCGCGGGCGAAAAGGAAAGCGTGCTCGAAATCGAGGGAATAAAAATTTTTGCCTGCCACGGTCATTTGTATTCGGTAAAGACCACGCTTGCCCGCCTTGCAAAAAGGGCCGGAGAGCTCGGCTGCGGGGTCGCCCTTTACGGACACACGCACGACGCGCGCGAAAGCGTGACAGACGGCGTAACCCTTTTAAACCCCGGCACCCTGTCCCGCTATGCGGACAAAAGCTATCTTTACTTAGTAGTAAACGACGGCAAAATCACTTATAAAACGGTCAGGATAAATTCATTATGAAATTCAGACACACTCTACAAATTCTAATAGACAACTTTTCGGTAACGTATAAGCAGCTTGTATACAAGCTCGTTATTGCGTTGATTACCGCGGGACTTTCGGTTGCGATACTCTATCCGTTCTGGAAGGCTATGACGGGACTGCCCGAATTTCAGAGCCTTATAGAGAGTGTAAAAACCTTTTTCGGAAACCTTATCGAGGGCAACACCGAGGGCCTCGTAAATATCCGTGAAAAGATTGAAAGCGCGCTGGATTCGATAAGCGTACTCATTGAGCACAATACGACCGTAATCGCGCTCGGTATCGTGGGACTGCTGTTCATAAGGCTGATAAATATGTTCTTTTCCAGCCTCGGCAACTACGCCGCCGCCGCGCTGATTAACGACAAAATGGCTTTGCGTGCGCAGTCGCCCTTCTTCCTTACGCTTATAAGAAACTTAAAGGACGCCTCACTGTATGCGGTGATGTATGTTCCCTTATCCTTCCTCTACGACGTCGTATGCGTCGCGCTGATGTATCTGCTTGTGTTCAAGGTACTGGTTTTCGCGCCGTTTTTAATACAGGTTTTCCTGTTTGCGACAGCAATTGTTTTCGCGCTGACGGTAAAGCTGACCTTTGCGTCCGACTGGCTGCCCGCGCTTATCCGCGGAAAGAAAAAGCCGCTTGAAGCTTTTATTTACACCTTCAACCGCAAGAACAAGCAGACCTTTAACGTGCTTTCCAACTTTATAGTGCTTTCGCTTATTATCTTCGCGGTAAACGTATGCGCCGTAATATTCACCTTCGGCGTGGGCGCACTGATTACCGTACCCGCAAGCTACGTGCTTTTGAACTGCTTCCAGCTTGTAAATTACTACGACAGGGAAGAGCTTAAATACTTCCTCGACAAGCACACGATTATAAAGCCCGAGAAGGAAGAAGTTATCACACGCGAGGAATTTTTCAAGGGCGAATGATAATTTTTAAAGAAAAATGAAAAAAAAGCTTAAAATCAACTTTCCGTACTTTACAACGGAAAGTTTTTTTTATATAATATCAAGGGTATTATTTATATATAATATTGTAACGACACAAAATTCGGAGTTTGAATAATGAATTTTTCAGATAACTATAACGGCTGGTTAAACGACAACCGACTTTCCGGCGAAGCCAAGGCGGAGCTTGAAAGCATTAAAGATAATAAAAAAGAAATAGAATACCGCTTCGGCGCCGAGCTGGAATTCGGCACCGCAGGTATGCGCGGAATAATCGGATACGGCACGAACATGATGAACGTATACACCGTAAGGCGCGCGACCGCGGGACTTGCGGAATTTATAAAATCTACGGGCGAAGCCGCCTGCGCGCGCGGCGTGGTTATTTCCTACGATACACGTTTAAAAAGCGACGAATTTGCCGCGTCTGCCGCTGAAGTGCTTGCAGCCAACGGCATAAAGGTTTACCTCTTCGACGAGGTACACCCCGTGCCTATGCTTTCGTTTGCCGTAAGGCGGCTTAACGCAGTGGCGGGAATTATGATAACCGCCTCGCACAATCCCAAGCAATACAACGGCTATAAGGTATACGGCGAGGACGGCGCGCAGATGTCGCCCGAGGATACAGCAGCAGTAGTCGGCTTTATTCAGGAGCATACAGATTACCTCGGCACTCCCGTTCCCACCGACGCGCAGCGTAAAAAGCTTATACGCAGCGTGCCCTCAAGCGTAGATAAAAAATATTATAAAGAACTGAAAAAGCTTGCCCTTTCCAAACGCGCCGTAAAAGCGTGCGGCAAGGATTTAAAGCTCGTCTACACCCCCGTTCACGGTTCGGGTTATATTCCGGTTACGACGATACTCAAAAAAATAGGAATTAAGGCAACCGTTGTCGAGGCGCAGACCAAAAAGGATACCGATTTTTCGACGGTTGAGGTGCCAAATCCCGAGTACAAGGAAACCCTTTCCATGGGTATTGCACTTGCGCAGAAAATCGGCGCGACCGTAGTTTTCGGTACCGACCCGGACAGCGACAGACTGGGCGTTGCGGTGAAAAACGGTGCGGGCGAGTTCGAGGCGCTTTCGGGCAATCAGGTTGGCATACTCTTGCTCGACTACATTTTAACTCGGCTTAAGGACGAAGACGCGTTACCCAAAAATGCGGCGGTAGTAAAATCGTTCGTGACGACGGGAATGGCTAAGGCTATGTGCCGCCAGTTCGGCGTAGAGCTTTTCGAGGTACCCGTCGGATTCAAGTTCATAGGCGAAAAAATAAAGCTTTGGGAACGCGACCGTTCGCACAACTTCGTGTTCGGCTTCGAGGAAAGCTGCGGTTACCTGCGCGGCACGCACGCGCGCGACAAGGACGCCGTAGTCGCCTCTATGCTCTGCGCGGAAATGGTCTGCTACTACGCCTCGCTCAACAAGACCGTTTACCAGCGACTTACCGAAATTTACGATACCTACGGCTACGTTTTGGACTGCAACGTGTCCATTCCCTTCTCGGGTCTGAACGCAATGAGCGAGATGAACGCCGTCGTTGACGGACTTAAAACCAACCCCGTAAAGAAATTCGACATTTACGACGTTGTCGCCGTGCGCGACTATTCCAAAAACGTAAAAATAGACGTTGCGACGGGCGCAACCTCGGAAATAGGCTCGCCCTTGACCAACTGCGTTTATTACGAACTGGAAAACGGCAGCTTTATCTGCGTGCGCCCCTCCGGCACCGAGCCCAAGCTTAAAATTTACTATTCGGTAAAGGCGCACCACAAGCCCGACGCCGAAGCCGCGCTCGAAAAAATGAAAGCAGCGGTAAACGCATTGATAAAATAAAAAAAACCGCCGACGGAAGTCGGCGGTTCTATTTTATGAAAACAGCTTAGAAAAAGTCATTCTTTCCTCGGTGTTCAGTCCTTTAAGCGACGACAGCTCGCCCATAAGCCTGTCGGTATCGCGCAGCTGTTCCCTGCACGGCTGCTCGTCCTCGCGGCGACTTCTTATTAAGCTTTTCTGTCTTTGAATATATGCCGTAAACGTCATTTTTTTACCCCTTGACTGATACCGTCCGATATGATAAAATTTTTATAGTTTATATTATTCGGCAAGGGGCGGAAAAATTACTATGAAATACCAGATTATGACGGATATTTTAATGCTGCTGCTATCGCGGCGCAAGCTTAACGCGAGCGAAATAGCCAGCCGCCACGACATATCCCAACGCAGCGTGTACAGATACGTTAACGAGCTTAACCTATGCGGCATTCCCATAGAGGTTCAGCGCGGAAGATACGGGGGGATTTGGATTGCCGATACCTTCCGCCTGCCGTCCTGGTACTTTACGCGAGAAGAATACAACGCAACCGTCAACGCGCTAAGTGCAATGGCGTCGCAGGTGTCCGATAAAAGCGTGCTTTCCGCGCTTGAAAAGCTGCAAAACCAGCAAAAAAGCGACAAGCGCGAGCAGAATGTGTGCGGAAACATAATAGTAGACGGCGGAACCTGGGGCGACAGCAAAAAATTTTCCGACAAAATGCGCGTCTGCGAGACGGCAGTAAACGAAAAAAAGAGCCTGCTTATAGACTACATTTCACGCAGCGGCGAGCATTCGAAACGAGTAATCGACCCGTACGTACTCATTTACAAGCAAAACGTGTGGTACGTTTACTCCTTCTGCCATAACAAACAGACCTTCCGCACTTTTAAAATTGGCAGAATAAAACGGGCGAGCTTTACAGGCGAAACCTTCGTAAGAAAGGAAATTACGCGGGACGAGATAAACCTTAATTTCTATTATAATTCCGTTACTATGGTGGACGTCACGCTCGAAATAGAAAAAGCCACCCTTCCCGATGCGGAAGAATGGCTTGGTATGGACAATATAGAGCCGCGGGGCAACGCGTTTATAGCGCGCATTACCGCGCCCGACGACGGCGGGCTGGTAAACCAGATTTTAAGCTACGGCGGGACTGTTAAGGTACTCGACCCGCCAGACCTGCGCGAAAAGGTACGCGCCGCCGCGCGTAAAATTTTGCAGGAATAACTACATCAACGGCGAAACCACCTTAAACAGCAGCGCGAGAAATCTGTTTTTCGCGCTGTTTTTCTTTTTTGTAAGCGGCACGCACTCTTTAAAGGTCAATTCGAAGTCATCCTCAACCGCGCGCATTGCAGCGGGGTCGTTGGTATACAGCGCGCTTTCGAACTGTTGATAGAAGCTGCGCAAATCGATATTGATAGAGCCCGAAACAGCGCAGTAGTCGGTAAGCATAAGCTTGCTGTGCACGAAGCTATCGCGCATTAAAAGAATTTTTACGCCCCTTTCGGCAAGCCGCGCCGCAAAGTCGAGCGAAACGACGTAAACGTATGGCTTGTCGGGAATTTCGGGAAGCACTATGCGCACGTCGCAGCCCGACTGCGCCTTATTTGCAAGCATATTGAAAATAGCGTCATCCGGTACGAGATAGGGCGTCATAATATACAGCCTGCCCTGCGCCTTGGAAATGACGTTCAAGTACAGCTCTTTGCCGATAAAAACGTCCCTGTCAAGCCCGCACGAGAAGGGAACGCAGACCGAGGCGTTTTCTTTTTTTGCGTAGTTGTTGAAAAATTCGCCGTAATTTCCGAATTTACGGGTGAGAAAATCCCACTGGCGCAAAAACATAAGCGTGAACCCGTCCGCCGCCGCGCCCTCCGCGCGCACGCCGCCGTCCTTCCAGTAGCCGTAATGACGGCTTTCGTTGGTGTACTCGTCGGCAAGGTTTGCGCCACCCGTGTAGGCGACCTTGCCGTCCACCACCACTATTTTTCGGTGGTCGCGGATATTGAGAACGAAATTGACCGCGGGAATAAGCTTGTTGAAGGTCATAAGCTTTATTCCGCTTTTTTTAATGCGCTTTCTCTGTCTGCGGGAAAACGAGCGACTGCCCAAATCGTCGTAGATTATGCGCACGTCCACGCCCGCGGCGACCTTTTCGGACAGCAGACTTATAAACCTTTCAAGCAGTATGCCGTCGGATATAATGAAAAATTCAATAAATATAAACTTTTCCGCGCGCGAGACGCTTTGTAAAATATCGTCGAACAGCTTGCCGCCCGAAGAAAAGTATTCTACGTCGGTTGCGGTAAACGGCGTAAACCCGCCGACGCGCCTGAGATATTCGCAGTCTTCTCTCACCCTTGCGTCAGCAATCTCGGGCTGAGCGTAGACGGGGCGCTGCGGCTCCGAACGGGCGAAAACCTCCCTGAACATTTTTCTGGGCTTGCGGAAAAAGAATTTGTCGTTCGTAAGAATATACAGAATAAACCCGACGTTGAAAAATATCAGGATTATAAACGTCCACACAGTTTTGGAAGCGGGACTTCTGTTAGAGGAAATTAAAAAGATACAAGAAATTATACTCAGCCCGAAAGCGACAAGCGAGTATATCCAGGACAGATACGCAAACATCGAGAACAGAAAAATCTGTATACCGATTTGCAGCAATACGAGAAACGCTACCGTCGCCACTTTCAGCGTGCCGATAAAGGCTCCGTTCTTTTCCGTTCTTATTTTCAGCACGGTTTTATCGGGCGAGCGGGTAGAAGAAGTACGCTTATTCATTTACACCCCTCAGCTCTCTTGCCCGCTTACAAAGGCTTTGTATTTTTTGCGATTCCTGTTTTATAAGCAGGGAATATTTCTTTTTATCCGCTTTGTAAACGCGGTATGCGATAAGCTCGCCCACCACCGCCTCGGCAACGCCGACCGCGCAAAGCACGGGTCCGAAAATATAGGACAGCAGCGCCTCGCATAGCATAAGCAGCACGCCGCCGACGGTAAGCAGTATTGCGATAAATCCCGCAAGGTTGCCCAGCGCAACCGCGCGGGAAACCGTTTTGTGCGAATATTTACCCGCGGCGTTGTAGGCTATTTCAAGCCTTACCTGCATAAGCTGCAGCTCGTCCTTGTTTTCGATAAAATGCGGACGCGTAAAGGACATATGCGTTACGTCGCAGTACAATTTGTCGTCCCTGCGCTCGGTAAGCGTCCAGCCGAAATCGCTGTAATTTTCGATTATATGGTCCGCCGCGTTTATCTTTCCCGTTACGGTTATGTAGTCGCTTTCAAATAAATCCATTTTACTCTTTTTCTATCGTAAGTGTGTACGTAAAGCTTTTGCCATTTTCGTCGGCAAAATTTATGAAGGGCTTTTTTTCAAGCTCTTCGGGGAAGTCGGGGCAGTCGTTTATGCCCCAAAGACATTCCACGCAGACGTAGTCGCCGCCGTTCTCGTTGCTCCATAGCGCGACGACGGGGCAGTCCGACTTATAGGTATATACGTAACCGTCCGAGGTGTGCGCGCGCACCGCGCCGCCCGAAAGGCCGCCGAGCTGTACGGTTTTGAACTTCTTGAACATAGCCTTGTTTGCCACGAATTTTTTTATCTTCTGCAAACATACCGCTTCCTTTACGCCCGCAAGGTAGTGAAAGGGCTCTTCCTCGTTCTCGAATTCGATTAAAGCCTCGCCGCCGGGCGCCTTGATTGCGGGATGCCCGCCGACGTAAAAGGGTATAACGCCGCCCTTCGATTTGACCTCGTAAGTAACCTTTACGCTGTTCTTTTTGAGAACGTATTTTACCCTTAGAATAAAGCCGTACGGGTAGGTCTTTTTAGTTACCGGGTTGGACGACAGCTCTAAGACGAGCTCTGTAAGCGTCGCGTCGACGAGCGCAAATTCCGAATACCGCGCCACTCCGTGCGATTTCGGCAAAAACCTTTCGCCGCCGACCGTATAGGCGTTTGCGTGTCCTATAACGGGGAAAACCGTCACGTCGCGCCCGCTCCACTCCTCTCCGCCCTGCCAAAGCCTCTCTTCGCCGAGGTAGACGAGCGAGTCCATTACCGCCCCGAAGGAATTTACGGAAAGCGTGACGTATTTATTTTTGAGTACGTAAATCATAGCCCGCCCGTTAAATGATGTCGATTGGCAGCTTCTCGCCGCCGAGTATATGTATATGAAGGTGGAAAACAGTCTGACCTGCGTCGTCGCCCTGATTTATTACAAGACGGTAGCCGCCGTCGCAGCCGTTTTGCGCGGCTATTTGCGGAATTCTACCGAACATATAGCTCATAATTTCGCCGTCCGCCTCCGAAAGTAGCTTGAAATGCGATTTAGGCACCGCCAAAAGGTGTACCTTTGCCTTGGGCTCGATATCCCTGAACACGAGCATTTTGTCGTCCTCGTAGACCTTAGCGGCGGGAATTTCGCCCGCGATTATTTTACAGAATATACAGTTATTATCCTTCATCTCTTACTCTCCTGAGTTTAATTGAAAATGCCGTAAGTATTACGAAGCACGCGCCCGAAACGCCGACCGCCGAGGCTACGAGCGCGATTAAAAGGTCGTAACCCTCGAACGCAACCGCGTCGATTACCGCTGAAACCGTTCCGTCCTCGTTATAGGTGTAGCTGGAATAGTCGGTTTCGTTTACCTCGAACACCCACTCCGTTTCGTCGCCGAACGCGTATTCCACGCAAGGTATGCGGCTTGCCAGACTTTCAAGCTCTAACGAAATGCTGTCCGCAGCGGCGTCTGCCTCGCCGTCCGCGCCTATATAGTAGCCGTAATAATAGGTGCCGTCGTAGCCGTCGAACACGACCTCCTGCACGCAGTACGAAAGGCGCTTGCCGTCGCCGTCGTCGATATACCGTTCCTCGAAATTTTTTCCGTCGGGGTCGTATTTCCTGTCCCAGTCGGCGTTCAGCTTATAGCCGTCCTCGACGACCGCGATAAATTCGTCCTTGTCGGAATAGGTGACCAGCATACGCTCCATACCTATCGGAAGGCAACAAAGCGCAAGCGCGATTACCGCAAGAAAAGAACACATCAGCGCAAACGTAAGGTTGGCGGCGTTGGTAAAGCGCATACGCTCGCCCATTGCCTTTGCCTCGCGAATTATGTTGTCGTTCATAATTTCGATATATTCGTTCGTCATAGTGGTGAACAGCGATTTGCGCACCGCCACCACGTTGCATACGACCGTAACTATCGTACAGAGCGCGACCGCCGTAGAGTGCATCCAGTCTTCGAGCGGCAAATTCCAGCACACGTGCGCAAGCGTAGAGCCGATTAAAAACACGAAGCAAAGCGGCTTGTATTTGCCCTTGCCGAAGCCGTACGCCCAGCCTATTATACCCGTCCAGAGAACGTGCGTGCACAATGCGGAAAAGCCGCGGTCGACAAACAGATACACAGTGTCGCGTATGTCGCCGTACTTTGCGGCGACCATATCCGAGTAATAGAAAAGATAGCCCATATCCTCTATTACCGAAAAACCCGAGCCCACCGCCGCAGCGATTAAAAAACAGGCGTACGAGTTTTTGTTCTTCATTATCATTATCGCGGCGACAGCGACGAGAGCCTTGCTGACCTCTTCGACAAATCCCGAGATAATCGCGTTATACCAGGGGTTGTTCAGCCTGATTACCCCGTATCCGAGCTGCGTGAGAGCGCACGCAGCCGTGCCGCCTATTACCAGAATACCGAACAGCTTTACCACGCTCAAATCGCGCTTGGGGTACAGCTCGGTAAGCAGAAACATAAACGGGATGGTAAAGGTTACACCGCCGAGCAGCGTTACCGTGGGAACGTAGAGCGTGTTGCCCGTAATTCTGAGTATTACCACGTTGACGGTAAACAGCATAAACAGCGCGAAAAATACGCGCACGTACAGCCACGGATAAGTACCCGCAATGCCGCGCTTATTGTCGCCCAGTCCGCGCGTAAGGAACTCGCTGTATTCGTCCTTGGAATGAGCGCGGAAGGTTTCTCTGAAAAAGTATGTAATTCTTGCGCGGGTAAGCGAGCTTTCACCTTTCATTTACTGCCAGAACACCGTCCTTGAATAATTTTATAAGCTTAACGCGGTACTTTTCGCCCGCGGTGAGATTGCCTTGCGTATAGACGCGGATATAATTGTCGGTATATCCCGCCGTATAGTCCCCGACGGTTTCCTCCGCGATTATTTCCCTTTCCGTGCCCAAAAAGCGCGAATTGAATTTTTCCGAGCAGGCGTCCGCCGCCTTCAACAGACGGTGCAGCCGCTCCGACTTAACGTCGGGAGGAAGGTCTTTAAGCTTAAACGCCGCCGTCCCCTCGCGCGGGGAAAAAGCGAACGCGTGTATGCGCGCAAAGCCCGCCTCGTCTATTATAGAAAGACTGTTTTCAAAGTCCTCCTCCGTCTCGGTGGCAAAGCCCGCTATTATATCGGTAGTTATTGCCGCATCGGGAAAATATTTATAAATTTCGGCGCATTTTTCAAGATACTCTTCGCGCGTGTAGTGCCTGTTCATTGCCCTGAGCACTGCGTTGCTGCCGCTTTGCAGCGACAGATGGAACTGCGGCGCGAAATCTTTAAGCCGAGTAAGCGAGGCAAGCAGCCTGTCGGTTATCGCCGAACATTCAAGCGAACCCAGCCTTATTCTTTTATCCACTGCCGCAAGCGCGTCCGTAAGCGTTTCCAGCCCGCCCTCGTACGACGAAATGTTTATTCCGTTAAGCACTATTTCGGGGCAGTCGGTAGCGGCGATTTCACGCAGTATATCTTCGACGGGGCGGGAAACCTCCCTGCCGCGAAGATAGGGAATTATACAGTACGAGCAGAAGTTGTTGCACCCGTCCTGAATTTTGACGAAAGCGCGGGTCTTGGTCTGCTTGGGATACGGCATAGCCGTAGCGTTAAGATTGTACCGCGCCGCGAACGCGTCTATTATCTTCTGCTTTTCGCGCGCGCCCGCAACCGCTGCAACGCCGCGGGCAATAAAGCTTTGCTTATCCTTTTCGGAAGCACAACCGCAGACGAAAACGTCCGCCGCAGGGTTGAACTTCTTTACGCGGGAAATAAGCTGACGGCTCTTTCTCTCCGCCTCGCGCGTGACGGCGCAGGTGTTGAGAATATACGCGTCTGCATAGCCGAGCGAGTCGCCCGTTTCGACGCCCATTTCTTCAAGCGCCGCCATAATCGACGCCGACTCCGCCTCGTTAACCTTACAGCCGAGCGTGAAAACCACCGCCCTCATTGCATTTCTCCGAGCGAGTGCGCAACTATCGCGGTCAAAGCGATTGCCGCCGTTTCGGCGCGAAGTATGCGCTTGCCGAGATGCACCGCCGCAAAGCCCAACCTGCGGGCAAGCGCGAACTCGGCTTCCGAAAACCCGCCCTCACTGCCGACGACTATCGCCGTCGTGCCCGATAGCGCGGACAGGTCCGCCTCCGAGCTGCTTGCAAACTCGCACGCGAACAGCGCGTTGTCGCAGTCCCGCGCAGATTCCAGCGCGGACGCAAGGTCGTCAAAATACTCTATTTCTGGCGCGCGTGCGCGCATGCACTGCTTAGTCGCCTCGCGCGCGACCTTGTTCAACCGCTCCAACTTATTTGCGTTGAGATACGCCGAGCAGTATTCCGAGGAAAAAACTCCGATTTTTCCGACGCCCAGCTCGCACGCTTTCTGAACCACCAGCTCGGTCTTGTCGCCTTTGAGCGCGCCGACGAGAAGGTATATTTTCGCGCGCGGCTCGCAGTCGCAGTCCGCGACAGACGAAATGCGCGCCGTAAGCCGCTTTTTTTCTACTTTGGTTACGGTAGCCGTAAACTCCCTTCCGCTGCCGTCAAGCAGGCAGATTTCGTCGCCCTCGGCAACGCGCTGAACGGTTACGGCGTGGACGAATTCGTCCCCGTCGAGCACCGCGTCCTCGCCGGTCACGGCGTCGGTAAAGAACCGCTTGCGCCCGCTCATAATCTGAACGAGAGTGCGTACCACTCGCCCTCGTGCAGACGCTTTTCAAGCTTCAAATGCTGCGCGGTGAACGCGTCGATTACCGATTTAAGTCTGCTCTCTATTATTCCGCTTAAAATGAGTACGCCGTAGCGGTGCAGATACTGCGTTATTACGGGCGCGAGGCGAACCAGAATTTCCGCGGTTATGTTCGCCATAACCACGTCGCCCTTTACGTCGGCGTTGTTTAAAAGGTCAGCGCGCACTACCTTGACCCTGTCGCTTACGCCGTTAATCTCGCTGTTGTGCGTAGCGCTCTTTACCGCGATTTCGTCAATGTCCGAAAGGTATGCGTAGCTTGCGCCGAGCTTTATAGCAGATATGCCGAGTATGCCGCTTCCGCAGCCGACGTCGATACACACCGACGCGGGCGTAAGGTAGTGCTGCAAAAGCCTAAGGCACATTGCGGTAGTCTCGTGCTCGCCCGTGCCGAAAGCCATATTGCTGTCAAGCTTTACCACGCGCTCGCTCTGCTGCGGCTCGTACTCTATCCATTCGGGGCAGACTACTATTTTATTGCCGATATGTATGGGGCGGAAATGCTTGCGCCAAATTTCCAGCCAGTCGTCGCCCTCGACGGTGCGCTGCGTGGCTTCGAGCGTGCCGAACTTTAAATAGAACTTGCCGTTCGCCTTACATTCCTCTATGTCCGCTCGGATTTTTGGAATAGTCGCGGGTGCGCTTTCAAGAGGGATAAACGCCTTGACGAGAACGTCGCCGCCCTCCTTCAAGGAATCGTCGATATAGTCCCAGTACATCGATTTGTTGCGTTGAAGCGCGATTACGTCGCTGACGTCGGAAATGGCTACGCCGTAGTTGGTGTAGCGCCATAAAACGTCGGCAACGACCTCGCTTGCCTCCGCCGTAGTGTGAATTGTAAGCTCTGTAAATTTCATAATAAATATTTTAACACTAACCGCACTTAAAAGGCAAGTAATTTTAAAAGCTTCCGCGTATGCGGAAGCTTTTAATTCACTTTAAAAATTCGACTACGGAATGGGCGGCTACGTTGCCCTCGCCGACCGATTTGGCGTACTGATACGGTCTGCCCGTGCAGTCGCCCGCCGCGAACACGCCCGCGATATTCGTAGACAAATCGCGGTTGACAAAAATATGCCCGTCCTCGGTTTTCAGTCCGCGCAGCAGCGTGGCGGGCGAAACCGAGCCTCTTAAAATAAACAGACCGTCGACTTCCAGACTTGCGTCCTTGAAATTGAGCGCGCGCACGCGCATATCGCCCGTAACCGAAACGGGCTTTTTGACGATTATCTCCGCCTTGTCGGATTTTATTTCGTAGCCCTTATAGAGAGGAATAACGTAAGCCTTTTCGGACAGACCCGCAAGGAACTCCGCCTCGTGCTCGAACCGCTTGTCCGTACATAGCACGGCTATTTTTTTGCCCTTGTAGAGAAAGCCGTCGCAGGTGGCGCAGTAGCTGACGCCGCGGCCGAGGAACTCCTCTTCGCCCTCTATGGGCTTGGACGTCTCGACGCCCGTGCATAGAATTACCGTGCGCGCCTCGTAGCTTGCGTCCTGCGCAAGCAAAGTGAAATATCCGTCCGTTTGGTAAACGCCCGTAACCACCGCGTCGACGCCGTCTATGCCCATGCTCTCGGTATGTTCCTTAAAAGCCTTAGCAAGAGAGCCGCCCGCAACAGCGGGAAAACCGACGTAGTTTTTGATAAGCTCCGCCCGCTCTACTTTTTTAGATGCGCCGCCGAACCACACGAAGGTTTTGCCGAGCAGCTTTAAATTGATTGCGGCGGAAATACCCGCGGGGCCGCCGCCTATAATAGCACTGTCTAACATAATAAAATTTTTGCCCGTAATCTTTTAATTCATACCCGAAAGCTGCTGCGCAAGGTTTTCCAAATCCTTGTCGGGTATCTTCTTGTCGCTTGCCTTTACCGTCATTTCAACGACCGCCTTTGCCTTTTCGGGCGGAATAAGCGTACCGACGCCCGCAACGCAGCCGCCCGGGCAGCCCATGCCCTCAATCATATAGCCGTTAAGCTTGCCCGCCTTTGCAAGCATAAGAATTTTTTTGCAGTCGGCAAGTCCCTCCGCGTGCTGTATTTTAACCTCTGCGTCAGGATAGTATTCGTTGATGCACTGCTCTATCGCACCCGCAACGCCGCCGGCGCACGCGTAGCCTCTGCCCGCGCCCGTTGCCTTAATCTCTACGGGCAGCTCTTCAATCTCTTCAAGGTTAATACCCTTAGCGTCGAACATACCCGCAAGCTCCTCAAAGGTAATTACGAAATCGACGTAGCTGCGCACCGTCCTTCTGGAAGCTTCGAGTTTCTTCGCCGCGCAGGGGCCTATAAACACCACCCTTGCGTCGGGACGGTTGACCTTTATCGAGCGGGCTGTCGCAACCATAGGCGTAAGCTCCTCGGAAACGCGCGGGGCAAGGTCGGGGAACTGCTTTTTTACAAGCACCGCCCACGCAGGGCAGCAGCTTGTGAAAAGGAAGGGAATTTCACCCGTGGTAACCTCTTTAACGTAGTGGTGCGCCTCCGCAACGCAGCCCACGTCCGCGCCCACGGCGACCTCGAAAACGTCCTTAAAGCCGAGCGCCAAAAGCGCGGACTTCATTCTGCCCGGGGTGACCTTTGCACCGAACTGACCTATTATTGCGGGCGCGACGGCGGCGACGACCTCGTCGCCGTTTTTTATGGCCTTGATAAGCTGGTAAATCTGCGACTTATCGGCTATAGCGCCGAAAGGGCACGCGGACATACACTGCCCGCAGGCTACGCAAATATCGTTGTCGATACGCGCTCTGCCGTATTCGTCGGAAGAAATAGCCTTTACGCCGCACGCCTGCGAGCAGGGGCGAACGTGATGCGCGATAGCGTCGTAAGGGCAAGCAGCCTTACACTTTCCGCACTTTATGCACTTGGACTGGTCTATGTACGATTTGCCGTTGACTATCGAAACGGCGCCCTTGGGGCAGACCTTGACGCACGCGTGCGAAACGCAGCCCCTGCACTGGTCGGAAACGACGTACTCGTTATCGGGACACTTGTCGCACGCCGAGGGAATTACCTGCATAAGGGGCGGCTCGTAATACTTTTCCGCAACGTCGCTTTTGTCCATGCCCGACGTAACGTGTACGGGACGGTTTGCGGGGCGCAGCGAAAGCCCCATTGCAAGGCGCACACGCTCGGCGGCAATCTGACGTTCGCGGTAAATGCTTTCGCGGTATTTCGGCTCCTCGTCGGGGGTAATGACGTAAGGAATTTCTTCAAGCTCGTGCTCGGGATTTTCCGCTTCGTACGCGACCCGCGCGACCTCGCAAAATATCTTCCTTCTGAGTTCGGTTACTACGCTTTGACTTTTCATAACAAGTGAAATTACTCCGTGATTTTAATTCGGTAAAATTATATCATTATACGGCGTAGTTTGTCAAAATTTTTTGGGGTCGTAATGCTTTACACCCAGATAAATTGCAGCACCCGTAATCCCCGCGGCAATTACAAACCAGAATACTATCGCAAGCCAAGGCAACGCCATTGCCGCATAGCACGCAGACGAGAACGGTCCGGCAAAAGTATGCTCGGAGTTATTGATGCTATTATAATAAGGAAGTCCCATAAAAAAGTAGGCAAGAAACAGCGCAACGCAGAGACATATAAGGAAAATATTGCGCGCTTTGCGACGTTTTAAAAAGCCCGTAATCATTCCCGCCGCGTAAAGGATAATGAAATACGCCACGCTGAATAAGCCGCCGTACAGCCCCGTTTGTTCAAACATATTTTTTACGTCACTACCGACTTCGCTTAATGTCGAAGGCACGAAAATACAGACGATAAGAAATATCAGGCATGAAACGGCAAACAATGTTGCGATAAATAATACAAACATCAAAAGCACCGACATAAATCTGTATAACAGCTTTTTTCCGTGGCTTACGGGAAACACCGCCTCTAAGTTGGGCGAACCGTAGCAGGTACAGAACAACGCTATTCCGAAGCCGAACACACTTGCCGCGATTATCGGCGCCCAACCGTTTGCGCCGCTTAAAAACACACTGATAAAGTATATAAACGCCGCCGAAATTATGGGGACTACGGGTATGGATTTGGATTGCGGCAAGCGCGAAACTATTCTGAAATAGTACAAAAACTTTTTCATAATTTACCTCCGTTTTCAAGCAAATGCACGAAAATTTCTTCCACCGTCGGAACTTTGACCGCAACTCCCTCGCCTGAAATTCCGCAGTCCTTTGTTAAAAAGGTGTAGCCGAACATACTCTTCTTTATGCCTATAGCACCCCTCTCTGCTTCGGGCGTCATTTGCGCGCACTGTACCAGACGGTATTTCTCCGTTAGCGTTTCCTTAGACTCGTCAAGGGTAATTTTTCCGTCCTGCATCATTACGATGTAATCCGCTATTTTATCCAAATCCTCCGTGATATGCGTCGAAAAAAGCACGGTGCGGTTTTCGTCAAACATATATTCCTGAATTAGCGAAACTATCTCGTTTCTGTCGAACGGGTCGACGCCGGACGTCGGCTCGTCGAGAATTAATATTTCCGATTTTCTGCAAAGCGCAAGAATTAAGCAGTATTTCTTTTTCATTCCGAATGAAAATTTACTTAAACGCATATCGTGCGGAAGCGAAAACCTGCCCATAAGCGCGTTGTACTTTTCCATATCGAAGCCGCCGTAAACCGCACTGTAAAGCTTTACGAAATTTTTCGGCTTTTGCATCAGACTGAAATCGGGCATATCGTACACGCAGACGATATTTTGCAATATGCCCTCCTCGTCCTCGGCAAGCCGCTTTCCGTTATACGATATACTGCCCGACTGCACGTCCT
The DNA here is from genome assembly GCA_910576655.1 of uncultured Christensenella sp. Taxonomy (GTDB): domain Bacteria; phylum Bacillota; class Clostridia; order Christensenellales; family Borkfalkiaceae; genus Coproplasma. The sequence continues at coordinate 5,331 of CAJTJC010000014.1, read as the reverse complement.
GCTGCCGCATTATCGCCTTTATGAGCGTGGACTTTCCCGCGCCGTTTTTTCCTATCAAACCCGTTATACAGCCCTTATTGATATTTACACTTATATTGTCAAGCCTGAAGCGCTTGAAATCGACCGTCAGATTTTTAATTTCCAGACCGTACATTATATATCCTCCCAAATTTCTTTGATTATCTGCTTTACGGCTTCCCTGCCCACAGAATTGCGTTCGGCAAACTCAGCAATTTCTTTAAACCGCGACCGAATTTCTTCAACAGCCGAATTTTCCGCCTTGCCCCTGTCGAAATTGGCAATGAAAACTCCCTTACCCTGCACCGAATACAAAAAGCCCTCGGCGCACAAATCGTCGTAAGCGCGCTTTGCGGTTATAATGCCTATTTTAAGCTCTTTGGCGAGGGTACGAATTGACGGCAGCAGAGTATCGGGCAGCAGCTCTCCGCGCACTATCTGACCGCGCAGCTCGGTCTTTATCTGCTCGTATATGGGTACGCCCGTTTCATAAGAAATAAGTATATGCATATTCTTTACCTTACTGTTATTACTGTAATTATACAATAGATACAGTTTGTTGTCAAGTATTTTTTAAAAAATTTCCGTCCGCGGATTTTTCCGCGGACGGGCGAATTATTCGATTGCCTTTAAGCTTTCGTTCATATTTATTTTAACTATCTTGCGGCGCAAAATGAGGGTGACTATGCCTGTAAACAGCAATACTATTGCGGGTGCAATCAGCCACATAAACCAGCTTACCGCGCCGACGGAGCCCAGCCCCATCGTTCTGAAAACCAGCCACATAAAGAACGCCGACAGAGGATAGCCGAACAGTATGCCGATAAACGAATTAATATAAATTTCGCGGTAAATATAGCCCGTTACCTCTTTGTCGTAATAGCCGAGAACCATAAGCGTGGCTATTTCACGGTTGCGCTCGCTGATGTTTATGTTCGTTAAAGTGTAGATTACGACCGCCGTAAGCAGCCCCGCGAATATCACTATAAGCGCGGCAATGCCGAGAATCGAGCCCGAGCCGAAGTCCTGAAAAAGGCACATATCGACAAGCCCCAGCCCCGCCATTACCAACGCGGTTGAAAACGCGACCGCAAGCACCGTCATGAAAAACCTGCTTTTATAGCGCAGCACGTTGCGCAGCGTTGACTTGTATTTGAACGACAGCCTGTTCCATAAAAGCGGTATTCTTTCAAGTATTACCTTTTTGCCCGCCTTCGGCGGCTTCGGGCGCAGAAGGTTGGCGGGGCGTTCGCCCGTCATTTTATAGCCTGACAGCGCCGTCGCGGCAAGCGTCGCAAGCACTATCAGGGCAAACGTAACTATATAGAACCATACGGTTATACTTGCAGACATCGGCGGCATATCGAAGCTGTAATTGAAAACGAAATATAAGAGATACGCCAGCCCTATACCCACGAAGTACGCGCCCGTGCCGCCTATACCCGTTGCGATAAGCGCGAAAAGCAGATACTTTGAAATTATGCCCGTCGACGAATATCCGAGTGTTTTTAAGCAGGCTATCTGCGCGCGCTCCTCCTCCAAAAGTCGCGTCATGGTGGAAAGCACGACCAGCGCGGTTACAAGCAGAAACGCAACCATAAGCACGAAGCCTATCGCCTCGACCTTGTCGCTGTACGATTTAAGCGACACGAACGAATAATTGTCGTAGAGAGTCAAAACGGTAATGGCCTCGGTCTGCGCCTCGGCGCGCTTTTTCTCCACGTAGTCGCCGTAGCCGTTCGAAAACGCGGAAAACATATTTCTGTCTTCAACCGCTACGTAAAGCGAGTTGTCGGGAATGAAGGGCGCAAGCTGCGCGGGAATAAGAGTTTTGGGAACGTACAAAATCTGTTCGAGCACGTCCGCGTCCGCGGTTGCCGTGGTCGTTTCGGGGGTACCCTCTATTTCGGCGTAATCGCTCGGCTCGCCGTCCACGGCGAACGTAAGCGGACTTTGCACCGTCGCGCCGACCTCGGCTTTAAGCGCTATCGCAAACGGAAACACCTCGGACAGCAACGCGCCGACGTCCACCTCTTCGCCCACGGAATAGCCCTTTATCACGTTATCCGAACGCTCGGCGTAAATTTTATCGGACGACCTCTCGCCCTCGATAATATCGGGGACGTTGACCGTCCAGTTATCGAAGTCGATAAACATTAACCGCACGGAACGCTTTTCGCCCGTGTGAACGTCGAGCTGAAAAACGGCGTTATAATCGCCCGCACCGAAGCAGTCGCTAAGGTCTTTCAAATCCTGCCCGGACAGTCCCCCTGACCGCACGATAAAATCGCTTACGTTGTTTGCAACGTAATAATCGGTAAGCGATTTGTCGATTTTACCCGGCGCAATTCCTATGCCCGAACAGAACCCAACCGAAACGAGAACCATAAACAGTATCGACAGCAGGCGCGTTACGTGCTTTTCGAACATACGCCAAAGGGTTTTTAAGTAGGTCTTTATCACCACTCTATCTCCTCTATGGGTACTGGATGCTCGTTTTTCTCAATTTTTTCTATCATGCCGCTCTTGATATAAATTACCTTATCGGCCATATCTTTAAGCGCGGCGTTGTGCGTAACCACGATAACCAGACGCTTGCGCTGTTTGGATACGTCGTGCAGCAGCTTTAAAATCTTTTTGCCTGTCGCGTAGTCAAGCGCGCCCGTCGGCTCGTCGCAGAGCAGTATTTTAGGATTTTTCGCGATAGCCCGGGCGATTGACACCCTCTGCTGTTCGCCGCCCGATAGCTGAGCGGGAAAGTTATTCAGCCTATCCGCAAGCCCTACCTCTGTCAGCACTTCCTTGGGGTCAAGGTGACTTTTGCAGATTTCCACCGCTATTTCCACGTTTTCGAGCGCGGTTAAGTTGGGCATTAAATTATAAAACTGAAACACGAACCCTACGTCGTTTCTGCGGTATTCCGTAAGCCCGCGCTTATCCAGCGAGGTCACGTTCTTTCCGTCTAAAATTATCTCGCCGCTCGTCGCGCCGTCCATACCGCCCAAAAGATTTAAAAGGGTAGTTTTACCCGCGCCCGACGAGCCGAGCACGACGGCAAATTCGCCGTCCTCGAAGTCGAACGAAACGTCCTTCAACGCCTCGACCGTCAAGGTGTTTACCTTGTATTCCTTGCCTACTCCGCGCAATTCAAGAAAGCTCATTTTCGCCCCCTTCACTGAAATTTTCAAGCTTAGTCAAATCCTCGCCGTCCTGTACGGGTTTTCTGAAATTTTTGCGTATAGCGTTCAACTCTTCGTCGGTTAAATCCTCCTTGCCGAAAGGAACGAATACGCCCCTGCTTAAAACGTAAATATAGCCGTACTTTTCATTTTCGCTCTTTAAAATCGCGTCCATATAGTCAAATTTATCCGTATTCGAACTTCCCCGAGGGGGCGCCGTTTTCGTTGTACAAAAAAAGAAGTCGGCGAAAAATTCGCACCCGCACGCTGTCGGGTTTAACTTTTCGCGCTTGTGCACTCTCGCTATCGTAACAGTGCCGATAAGCCCCAGCGTAAAGGGCACGGCAAACACAAGCAGCGCTGTCAACCACTTTATTTCGTCAAACGCCGTACTCAGCGCAATATACGCCGCAAGCCCTACCGAGCCCACGACAAGCATAATCAGCGCAATCATTTTAATTTTTCTTCTGTAAACGACAAGCGCGCTTTCGACAGAAACGCTCGCCGTTTTTATACTTCCTTTATCGGTTATCATAATTAAATTTTATCACATTATAACCGCGTTTGCAAGTAAATATAAAATTTCATTAAATTTAAAGCGGCTTTCCGTATTATACGGAAAGCCGTTTATATTAATTAATATAAAAATCGGTAGGCGGTTCGTCCCAGTTATATAAGTCCGAAGAATAATAAGTAAGTTTGTTTTGAGTAAAGTCGTATTTCATTACAACGCATTGCGAGTACATATAACTGTCGAAGTCTATCCTTCCCAAAATATAAATATCGCCGTCCTTTTCCAACGCTTGCCGGAAAAAAGTTCTTGTACAGCTCGGTTCCAAAGATAAAATATACTCGCCCTCGGGAAAAGCCGATAAGCTTTCCATAGTTAAAGTTCTTGTTTCTGCGGTTGTCTTATCCATAATTTCTATACCGTAACGCGTGCTGTCGGTAAAGAAATGTTGATTTTCAAGAATTTCATAACTGTAATTATTGAAATAACTTTTGTAAATGGTATTATTATTCTCATCAACCGCAGGGGCGAAACCGAAGCTTTTTTCTTCTAAATCATATGTTATATATTCGTCGTCGTGAGGTGCGAAGTATAATTTATTTCCCACACAAAAACCGCGCCAGCTGCTCAAGTCACGACAGTATAAGTTTTCGACAGTGTCAATTAAAGTAATATCGTTATCGTCGTAAGTTACGGCCAACAAATAAAAAGTTCTGTGGTTTTTATCCGTTTTTTGCTGCGCATAGGCATAAAACACGTCTTGACGGCAAGTGATTAATTCACAACGGTTACCGTTGTATTCAAGGTCGCACACATCTATTGTTTTATCGGGGAAAACAATTGTTCCGGCTTGACTGTAACGAACGCCGTCTTTATTATCAAAGCTGTTAAAAGTATTTACTATTTCCTTGCTTTCTTCGGACAAATCGCGAGAAGCAAGCCCAAAAAAACTTATTATCAAGCCAAAAAAAAAATAAGCCGATTAGCGTAGCGACCACGCGCTCTAACCAAACGCTTGCCTTTGAATACCCTTCTTTAGTCGTTAACATACCGATATTATAACACAATAACTTTTGCAAAGCAAGTAAACGGTTGACAAAGACTTATGCAATGGTTTAAAATTCATTTATGCGGATATGGCGGAATTGGCAGACGCGCAGGACTTAGAATCCTGTGGGCAACCGTGTGAGTTCAAGTCTCACTATCCGCACCAAGACAGACAGAGATTGAACCCGAAATATCTATTCGTAAACGGAATAGCGGGTTTTATCGCTGAAAGGTAAGGAAAAAGCACAAGGTCAAATGCCTTGTGCTTTTTCTATGCCCCACCCAAGAGAACCCACCCTGTGAAAATTTATACTTTTTTATAAATCAAATATGATAATTTTCGTTGCACTGGAACATATATTTGAATTTCGTTATCAAATACTTTCGAGTCTTTCATAAGTATTGGCGGCAACTTTGAAAAATTTATATAATATTCATTATATTTGTCATCAAAATCAATAAATGCTTCTAAACCTTTTGTTTCTTCACCGTTAAAAATAACCTTGTTATCTTTAATTATAATTTTATCGCCTATATATTCAATTAAGATGTCAACGTCTGCATAGTCGGATAAAG
>CAJTJC010000013.1:58748-61173 GCA_910576655.1 uncultured Christensenella sp. | reverse complement strand
GGGTTTGAGTTCGGTAACGCTGCGCCGTTTACTTTAACGCTTCCTGCAACGTAACTTGCGTCTTGGGGCGGAGTCTGGTTCATAATATAAAAAGGACCTAAAACCGTTGATGAATTATTTGTAACGGTAAGAGTATAATGAACGGTTTCGCCTTCTTTGGCAAAAGTTTTGTCTGTTTTCAGTACTCTGGTAATAGCGTCCGATAATATTTCCGTCTTTACCGTATTACTGGTCTGGCTTCCGGGAACACCGGGCTTGTTGGGCTCCACGGAATTGTAGATAACATTCGATTGGTTTTGTATTTTCATAACAAATAAGCTCCTAAATAAAAATACTACATAATCGGCCACCGCAAAAGGGGGGGGGCTGAATATGTAGAATAGAATTTAGAAAAAATATGTTATGTATTATACTCTATGATATTTTTGCGAGAAATGTTTCGCTTAATAAAAAATCGCATTTCGCTTTTGACGAAATACGATATAGTGGTACTCCCGACGGGAATCGAACCCATAACTAACCCTTAGGAGGGGTTTATTATATCCATTTAACTACGGAAGCTTTAATATAATACTACGAACTCAATTAAAAATCAAATATTTAAGAGTGTCTTACTAAAAAAGCGAGCGTATAACGCCCGCCTTTATTTCAGTACTCGGATTTACGCCATTGCGTTGAGTTTTTTTGCAAGACCCGACTTTTTATTTGCAGCAGTGTTCTTTTTAAGCACGCCCTTCGAAACTGCACCGTCGATAACAGAGCAGGTATAGGGGAAAAGCTTTGTTGCGGCTTCTTTGTCGCCAGAAGTAACTAAGGCAAGGAACTTTTTAACTTCGGTTTTCATTTCCGATTTGATAGCCTTGTTTCTCTCCGTCTTTTTGTCAATGACCAGAACACGCTTTTTAGCTGACTTTATGTTAGGCATTTACTATCTCCTTGTAAACGATTTTACTTTAAATTACTGTATAATGTTATCACATTGAGGCATAATTGTAAACTGTTTTTAACAGCTTTTACAAATTTTTTAATATATTTTGTAGCTTTATAATATTAATAATACTGTATGGAAAAAGTTTCAAATCCAACCGTATGCTTTTTTGACAGCGGTATAGGGGGACTTTGTCTTTTATACGAGTGCGTTAAAAGGCTGCCCGATATTGATTTTACGTACTTTTCCGATAATGCCAACGTGCCGTACGGCTCGTTGGCACAGAATAGACTGATTGAACTGACTGATTGCGTATTCGACGAAATATCAAAGCTTAATCCGGCGGCTGCGGTGATAGCCTGCAATACGGTTACGGCACGATGTATAGAGCACGTGCGCGCTAAATATTCTTTTGAAACGGTAGGAATTCAGCCTGCCATAAAGCCCGCGGCGGCAGTCGGCAAGTGTTTGGTTCTCGCTACTCCGTCGACAGTCGAAAGCGACTCTATGAAAACACTTGTCGATAAGTACGGCAATAGTCGCACCGTTGCGTCGGCTTGTCCCGATTTGGCGGAGTATATCGAAAATAACATTGAAAATTTGGACGAGGGGTATATTAAAAAATTGTTGCCTAAAATAAAATGCGACAGCGTCGTTTTGGGGTGTACGCATTATATTTATATAAAGGAAACGGTAAAAGAGTTTTATAACTGTCCCGTATTTGACGGAATAGCGGGCACGCGCGACAATTTGGTTAAAAAATTAGGGAAAAACGACCACCGCGAAAAACGAGCGCAAAAAATCAGTTTTCGGGGTGATTTTGCCTTAAAAAACAGCAAAATATTTAAAAAGCTTATTTTAAAAGGCGGTTTGACTTGTTCGGATAATTAAAGTTGCGAACAAAAAAACCTCAAAAAAGCTGAAAAATTTTATTCAAGTGGTTGACAGTGGTCATTTTTGGTGGTATTATATATCTACAAGTATCAAAGAAAGGAAAGCGTATGTTTTTTCTCACCGGCGAGTACGACCACCAAATCGACGCGAAAAACAGAATAAGAATTCCGACTAAGCTTAAAGGAAATGAAGAAAGGCTTTATTTTTCCAAGGGCTCGGACGGTTGTATATTCGTTTTTTACGAAGCCGCTATTAGAGAAAAAATGGAAAAGCTCGAAGAGATAGGACTCTTCGACAGAGCAAAGCAAAGAGGTTTAAGAGATTTTGCAAATTCGATTAAACCCGTAGACGTGGACCAGCAGGGTCGTTTCGTTATACCCACCGAGCTTGTGAACCATGCTAAAATCAAAAAAGACGTTAAAATCTGCGGCACGGGCGCCAGAATAGAGGTTTGGGCGAAAGAAGTTTACGACGAATACATGTCGGGCGACGATTTCGACACAAACGTCGGCAGTCTGGATATGATTTAATTATGAAAGACTTTTCGCATATACCGGTAATGCTGGAAGAATGTATCGAAGGGCTTGCAATCAAGAACGGCGG
>CAJTJC010000013.1:0-58738 GCA_910576655.1 uncultured Christensenella sp. | reverse complement strand
ACGGCACTGTCGGCGGGGGCGGACACTCTTACGAGATTTTGAAACGAAGCTCGCCCGACGGAAGGTTGATTGCCACCGATTTGGACGACGACGCTATACGCGCGGCAACGCAAAGACTTGCGGAGTTCGGCGACAGATTTAAAATTTACAAATCTGATTATAAAGATTTCGAACAGGTTCTGAAAACGGAAAATATAGATTATCTTGACGGTGCGCTTCTCGATTTCGGAGTTTCGAGCTATCAGCTCGACTGCGAAGAGAGGGGGTTTTCGTATATGAAACCCGACGCGCCGCTCGATATGCGGATGGACAAATCGTCTCCGTTAACGGCGGCGCAGCTGCTGAATGAATATCCGCAGAATGAAATATCCAAAATACTTAAAATTTACGGAGAAGAAAAGTTTGCAACGCAGATTGCCGCAAATATAGTTAAGGCGCGCACCCGAAAGCCCCTTAAAACTTGCGGCGAGCTGGTAGATATAATCGAGAGTAGTATTCCGGCAAAATTCAAATTGAACGGTCCGTGTTCCAGAAAAAGCTTTCAGGCTATACGCATTGCCGTAAACGGCGAGCTGGACGGATTGTACGATTGTGTTCTCGCCCTTACCCGAAGGCTGAGAAAAGGCGGAAGAATAGCTATTCTGACGTTTCATTCGCTTGAAGACAGGATAGTTAAACAGGCCTTTAAACTGTTGGAATGTGACTGTATCTGCGATAAAAGTCTGCCGGTATGCGTTTGCGGAAAGGTTAAAGAGGTAGAATTAATTACAAAAAAACCGGTTACGGCATGCGCGGAGGAAACAGCGGTAAACTCACGGTCTAAATGCGCAAAACTCAGAATAGCAGAAAAAATAATTTAAAGTGCGATAGGAGAAAATTATGGCAGTCTTGGCACCCGTTTTAGAGAGAAAACTTAATACGGAAGATAACGTTGCAACGGCAGAAAACAGGAATAATATGACTGCCGAAGAGCGCCATAATTCCCGTATTAAAGTAAATTATGCGCGGCTTATTAATCCCGACGCTACCGTCGGCGACGTAATTCGCAACGAAAATCCCGTTCAGCATCAGTATGCTGAGCCCGTAAGGACGCAAAAGCCTTTTTTGGTTGAAAACGCCCGCGCGGACGCAGAAATTTTCCGTGCCGACAGCAAGATAAACCTTAAGGCGGACGTTGCTCAGGCGGAAGAGGAAGAGAACGAGGACCTTCGCCCCACGGCGACGACTATACAGTACAAGTCCGACGTGACCAGCAAAGTGGTTATTGACGATAAAATAAGCAATAAGCAGACAAAAATCAGCAAATTGTCGAAGCGTGATAAGATTATAATGGCGGTAGCGCTTGTAGTAATTGCTGCACTGTTCATACTCGTAATTATCAATTCGGCGGTTCTATCGAACCTCAACAGCGAGATGGATTATTTGCAGAACGATTTGGCGACTGCGCAGCAGAGCTATAACGAAGCAGTCGGAAGCAAGGATGCTTATCTCGATAATATCGAAGAAACTGTTAACGAATTTGCAGAAAAAAACGGAATGTCTAAAATAGAGGGAGATTATAACAATTAAAAAAATTAATAAATCGGGTTTTTCAATCACGGTTATACAAAAGAGGTTATTGTCATTGGGTTTGGCAATAGCCTTTATTTTTTGCTTGATTTTAGGAAGGCTTATTTACGTGCAGCTTGTATGGGGCACTGATTTAAAGTATCGTGCAACCGACCAGTGGAACCGCGAAATTCCGATAATCGCGGGGCGCGGAGCCATTACCGATACCAACGGACAAATTCTTGCTGGGAATAAAACTACTTACAGCATTTTCGTGCGTCCGAACGCCGTTGAAAATGCGGAATATACTGCGACCGTTTTAAGCGGCATTTTTTCAGTGAACCCTCAGACTCTGCTTGACAAATTGCAGGGCGGCAAGGTGTCGGAAATAACCGTGGCGCGTCAGGTCCCCAAAGAAAGCGTGGAAAAGCTTGTTACCTACGGCTTGTCGGGGGTGTATTATTCGCGCGACAATTCACGCGTTTATACCTATAACGACGTGCTCTGTCAGGTGCTCGGCTTTACTTCGAACGACGGCTCGGGACTGTCAGGCATAGAAAAATATTACGATAATATTTTAAGCGGCACCAACGGGGAAATAAGCTATACCACAGATATAGTCGGTAAAGAAACGGAAAATTCCGTCGTCGTTTACAGCGAAGCTACAGACGGCGACGGCATACAGCTTACTATTGATATAGATATTCAGCTTGCAGCAGAGGAGGCAATGCGCTCGGTTTATCTGTCGAGCGGTGCAAAATCCGTTTCCTGCGTGGTGCTCAACCCGCAAAATTTCGACGTGCTTTCAATGGTAAATTATCCTTCGTACGATTTGAACGACGTTCCGCGCGACGATACCGAAACGCTGAACGCGCTGTCGAGGAACAGTCTCGTATGCGATATTTACGAGCCCGGTTCGACGTTCAAAGTTATTACAGCCGCGGCTGACATCGAAGAATATCTGAAAGGAAATAAAAATGCGTATTCCACGACGCAGATATTCAACGGCAGCAGAACGAGAACGGTTGACGGAACTAAAATAAAATGCTGGTCTGACCATTCAAACGGCAAACATTCAAACCAAAATCTTGCGGCGGCGTTGAATAACAGCTGTAACCCGTGCTTTACGGACATGGCGCTGTCGCTTGGCAAGGAAACTTTTTACGATTATTTGAATAATTTTGGTTTCGGAAACGTGACTGGTCTGGATTTCAACGGCGAGGCGCTTGGCATGCTCGTGCCGCAGTCGCTTGTCCGTGACTGCGACCTTGCGCGTATCGGCTTCGGGCAGACGGTTGCCGTTACGGGTTTACAGCTTGCCTGCGCGACGGCGGCCGCGGTAAACGGTGGAAATTATTATTCGCCGAGGCTCTTGAAGTCGATAGTTCTTCCGAACAATAAAAAGGTCGTTAACGAGCCCGTTTTAAAATTCAGACCCATCAGCGAAAACACTTCGTCTATTCTTGCCGAAATGCTTGAAGGCGTCGTTACCGAGGGTAGCGGCAAAAAGGCGTATATCGAAGGTTATCGAGTGGGCGGAAAGACGGGAACGGCACAGAAATACGAGGACGGGCATATCGCTTCGGGTAAATACATATCTTCGTTTGTCGGCTTTTTCCCTGCGGATAAGCCGCAGTATCTCGCGCTGATAATCGTAGACGAGCCGCAGGGAACCTATTACGGCAGCGCAGTAGCCGCGCCCGTGGCAAAAGAGATATTCGAGGATATAATACGCATTAAAAATATTCAACCTTATGTACGGGAGAAATTATGAAAATCGGTGAGCTTTTACAGTGTATAAAGTTTAAAGAGCTAATCGGCGGTGAGGACGTTGAAATTACGGGCTTGTGCGCCGACAGTCAGAAGGTAAGCAACGGAGATTTGTTTTTCTGCTATAAGGGTAACGAATTCGACTCGCACGGTTTTGCTTCAGAAGCCGTGGCTTGCGGCGCTGCCGCAATCGTCTGCGAAAGAAAGCTGGATTGTTCCGTTCCTCAGATTATAGTACCCGACGGGCGCAGGGCTATAGCGCCCGCGGCAAGGGCTTTTTTCGGTTATGCGGATAAAAAGTTAAAGCTTGTCGGTATTACGGGAACGAACGGAAAGACCACTACGACGTACATATTAAAAAGTATTTTCGACGAGGCGGGTAAAAAAGCGGGGATAATCGGCACGCTCGGAATAAGCTATGCGGATAAATTTATTTCGCCGGAGTTAACTACGCCCGACCCGATTTATCTTCATTCCGTGTTTGCGGATATGGTAAATTGCGGCGTCGAATACGTCTTTATGGAGGTTTCCGCGCACGCAATACATTTCGAAAAAACGGAAGGGCTTGAATTTGCGGTCGGCATATTCACTAACTGTACGCAGGACCACCTTGATTTTTTCGGCAATATGCGAGATTACGCAGAATGTAAAAAATCATTTTTCAACGAAAAAATATGCAGATATGCGGTGGTGAATTCCGACGACGCGGTCGGAAGGCAAATAATAAGCTCGAATAAAAATGCTGTAAGCTACGGGTTGAAAAATCCTGCCGACGTCTTTGCCGTCGATATTCAAGAGAATATAAAGGGCACGTCTTTCGTTATAAATCTGTTTGACGAGCTGTACGAAATGAATTTGAAGCTTGCCGCGTTGCACAACGTTTATAACGCAATGGGCGCCGCGGCCTGCGCAAGGATTCTCGGCGTTGAAACAGCGTATATTGCGGATGGTTTGGCAAAGCTGCAAAGCGTGACGGGCAGACTCGAGCTGGTTGCAAAGTTTAACGGCGCAGACATTTTCGTGGATTTTGCTCATACTCCCGACGGGCTTGAAAAATCTTTGCAGGCACTTAAAAAGCTTTGCGGCGGTAAGCTGTACTGTCTTTTCGGCTGCGGCGGAAACAGGGACAGAACCAAGCGTCCCGTAATGGGCAGAATTGCAGCCGAGAATTCAGACTTCTGTATCGTAACCTCTGATAATCCGCGGTACGAGGACCCTTACGAAATAATATCGGAAATAGAGGCGGGCATCAAGCCGTTAAATAAAAAGTACGTTACCGTAACCGAGCGTGAAACGGCAACCGAGTACGCAATCAACCTGCTTGAAAAAGGCGATATACTTTTGGTTGCGGGTAAGGGCGGAGAATATTATCAGGAAATTATGGGAATAAAACATAGCTATAACGACGCGTCGGTTATAAAACGGATTATCGGCTGAAAAATGAAAAATTATGTTGTGGGAATTATCGCCGCTTTCGGCGTTTCCTTATTATTTTTACTGATATTGCTGCCGCTTTTGAGGCGATTGAAGGCGGGACAGTATATACTCGGCTACGTAAAGGAGCACAAGGATAAGGGGGGTACGCCCACTATGGGCGGGCTAGCCTTTATTGCTGCCATTATCGTAGTCGGGCTCTGCGTTGCCGGAATTAACGACGGAAAGGCAAACCTCACGTTCGCAATTACGGCGGGCTTTGCCGTGGTCGGATTTCTTGACGATTTTCTTAAAATTTATCGTAAGGAAAACGAAGGACTTAAACCGTATCAAAAAATAATCTTCCAGCTTGCAATAGCTGCGGTTGCCGCCGCATACTGCTATATTAACGATATAGTATATTTGTATATTCCTTTCGGCGGCGGTGCGAAGTTTTATATAGGCTGGGGTATTATTCCGCTTGTTCTCTTCGTGTTTCTCGCGTGCGTAAACTGCGTTAATTTAACCGACGGATTAGACGGACTTGCCGGCGGGACAAGCCTTTCGTATCTGTTTGCGTTCGGCGTAATGCTTGCCGTTCAGCAGTCGGGTCAGGCTGTACTTTGTTTTACTGCCGTAGGCGCGCTCGCTGCATTTTTAATTTTCAATGCGAACAAGGCGTCGGTGTTTATGGGCGACACGGGTTCGCTTGCGCTCGGCGGGTTTATTTCGTGCGTATCGGTATTTACCGAAAATACGCTGTACGTTCCGTTGCTCGGAATAATGTTTGTAATTTCGGGAATATCCGTAATACTTCAGGTAATATACTATAAACGGACAAGGCGTAGGATATTTCTTATGGCACCCCTGCATCATCATTTCCAGATGAAAGGGTTTACGGAATGTAAAATAACTTACGCTTATGTTACGATTACGGCATTTATCGGACTGGTATGCCTTTTGTTTGTGTGAGGGGACATGTATTTTAAAAATCAGAAATTTATGGTTGCAGGAATGTCAAAATCGGGTGAAAGCAGCGCCCGCTTTTTGCTGAAACACGGTGCCGAGGTCTACGTCTACGACGACGTGGTAAGCGAAGGTATAGCGTCGCTTATGTCTGAGCTTGAGGATTTGGGCGCACATATCGTTGACGCCGAGGGCTTTATAGATGCGACGCTGATTTGCGATATATTAGTGCTCAGCCCGGGAATACCCATCGATAACCCGCTTCCGATTGCCTTTAAAAAGCAGGGAAAAACGATAATAGGCGAAGCCGAGCTTGGGGCAATGTATCTTAGGGCGAACGTCGTTGCGGTGACGGGCACTAACGGAAAAACCACTACGGTTTCTATGCTCAATTCCGTTCTTTTGAACGCGGGGATGAACAGCGTTGCGTGCGGAAATATCGGAACGCCGATAGTCGGAGAAGTCGAAAACCTCGGACTTGACGATTACGCGGTGGCGGAAATTTCTTCCTTTCAGCTTGAAACGCTTTCAAGTTTGCGCCCGCATATAGCGATAGTAACCAACATAACCGAAGACCATTTGAACCGCCATTACAACATGGAAAATTACATATTCTTAAAACGCAAAATTTTAAGAAATCTGCGCGAAAGCGAATACGCGGTTTTAAATTACGACGACGAAGAGGTTAGAAATTTTGCCCAGCATACTAAGGCTAAGGTGGTTTTCTTTTCTCTCAATTCCCCGACCGACGGTGCATATTACGAGAACGGCGCAATATACTTTAACGGCGAAAAATATCTCGACGTAAAGGATATGATAGTAAAGGGCGAACACAACGTCTATAACGCGCTTGCATGCGTTGCGGCGGCGCATATACTCGGAATAGATAAGGTTAAAACCGCAGAAGCGATATGCTCGTTCAAGGGCATAAAGCACCGTATCGAAGAGATAGCAACCGTTAACGGGGTAACTTATATCGACGACAGCAAGGGCACCAACGTCGACGCGACGGTTAAGGCGGTAAGCACGATGCAAAATCCCACCGTAATTCTTTTGGGCGGGCAGGATAAGGGATACGATTACGTTCCGCTTTTCGCCGAGCTTAAAAACAGCAACGTCGTTCATGCGGTGCTCTACGGCGAAAACAGGTTCAAGCTGCTTAACGCTGCGATTAAATCGGGCTTTATCAGTTTTTCGCTGTGCTCCGAGTTCGATACCGCCGTGCGTCTGTCGGGATTTATCGCCAAATCAGGGCAAAGCGTGCTTTTAAGTCCCGCAAGTTCAAGCTTTGACAGCTTTTCAAATTACGAAGAGCGCGGAGACGCGTTCAGAAGCCTTGTGGAAGGTATGAATGAAAGCTTTGAAGAATAAGAAAAAAGCGGGAGACGTCCCGCTTTTAATTTGTGTTTTTTTAATGGCGTGCTTCGGTTGCGTCATGATTTACTCGGCAAGCTATTACACGGCCGATGTGCAGTACGGCGATTCGCTGTATTTCGTGAAAAAGCAGATAATAGGCGTAGTGCTGGGTACGGCGGCAATGGTCGGGGCGTGCTTTCTGCCTTATAAAAAGCTGATAAAATTCAGATATCCTTTACTTGCAATAGCTGTAGTATTGCTTTGTCTGGTTTTCGTTCCGGGAGTAGGTATAACCAATTACGGCGCAACAAGGTGGATAGGCTTCGGCGGAATTACCATTCAGCCGTCGGAAATCGCTAAATACGCTTATGCCTTGTTTGCCGCGGCGTACTTTGCGAAAAATGCGGAAAAGGTTAAAACCGTAAAGGGAATTTTGCCCGTTCTTGCAGTCGGCGTCGGGATATGTGTGCTTATCATTATCGAGCCGAATATGTCAATTACGATGTGCGTTGGGCTGCTGATGCTTTCGCTTGTGTTTTTAAGCGGTACCAACTTGAAGCAGCTTGCCGTGGTTTTGATACCTTTCGTTATAGCCGTACCGGTAATGATTATACTCGAGCCGTATCGTCTTAAAAGGTTGAGTGCATTTTTGGACCCGTGGGCGTCGCCGAAGGACGAGGGCTATCAGCTTATACAGTCGCTCTACGCGCTCGGTAACGGGGGATTATTCGGAACCGGTCTGTTCAATTCCACTCAGAAATACAGGTTTTTGCCGTTTGCGGAAAGCGATTTCATTCTTTCGATAATGGGTGAGGAAATCGGTTTTATTGGCTTGCTTGCGTTCTTTTTCTGCTGCGGCTTTATTGTTTACAGGGGGCTTAGAATCGCGTGGAAATGTCAGGATAGGTTCGGCTATCTTTTAGCTGCGGGCTTTACCTTGGTTTACGGTATACAGGTGGTTATAAACGCGCTTGTGGTAAGCGGGGCTATACCGCCGACGGGGTTGCCGTTGCCGCTTATAAGCAGCGGTAATACTTCGCTTATAATTACTATGGCTTCGGTCGGCGTTCTGTATAATGTTTCACGACAGGACTAACACTTAAAACGCGCTTTTTCCATATAATGAAGTATATTTACTTAGGGCGGCAGCTGCCGTCCGACGGAGCTTATATGGAAAAATACGTAATTAATGGAGGAAACAAGCTATACGGAAGCGTCAAGGTTCAATCGGCTAAAAATTCGGTGCTTCCTATACTTGCGGCTACGGTACTTGCAGACGGACCGGTAGAAATCTTGAACGTCCCGCAGATTTCGGACGTCAAAAATATGGTCAAAATTCTCGCTTGTCTCGGCTGTAAAACGGTATACGACGGTGATAATATAATAATAGACAGTACTTCTGCCGATTGCTATGAAATACCAAGCGCACTCGCACGCGAGCTGCGCTCTTCGGTCTTTTTGCTCGGCGCCGTCATATCGCGGTTTCATTCCGCAAAAATAGCATATCCCGGGGGATGCGATATAGGACTGCGGCCCGTTGATTTGCACCTTACGGGGCTTAAACGGCTGGGCGTGCAGATTTCGGAAAAAAGCGGATACATAATATGCAAATGCGACAGATTGCGCGGGAACGAAATAATGCTCGACTGCCCGAGCGTCGGCGCAACAGAAAATATAATGCTTGCGGCGGTAAAGGCGGAGGGGACGACGGTTATCAAAAACGCCGCCCGCGAACCCGAAATAGAGGACCTGCAAAATTTTCTCAATAAAACAGGGGCGAAAATTACCGGCGCCGGCAGCGGTACGATAAGGATTGACGGCGTAAAAAAGCTTTGCGGATGCGAGTATCAGCCGATACCCGACCGTATAGAGGCGGGAACTTTTTTAATAGGGGCGGCTATGTGCGGCGGTGAAATAACCGTGGACGGGGCATATCCCGAAAATATTAGCTCGCTTATACATAAACTTACCGAAAACGGTTGCAAAATCAATATAAATAATGATAAAATAGTACTTGAAAATCATAGAACGCTTGCTTCGGTGAAATCGATTGAAACGCGGCCGTATCCTGGATTTCCTACGGACCTTCAGGCGCAGTACACGGCGCTTTGCTGCGTGTGCAGCGGTCATTCGATAATAACCGAAAATCTGTTCGAAACGCGTTTCAAATACGTGCCCGAGCTAAGGAAAATGGGCGCGGACGCAACGGTCATAGACCGTAACGCATTCGTGCGCGGGGTAGAGCGGCTTAAAGGCGCAACAGTGGTTGCGTGCGATTTGCGCGGCGGCGCGGCGTTAGTGCTTGCGGCGCTGGCGGCTGACGGAAGCAGCGAGGTTCTCGATATTTCACATATCGACAGGGGATACGGTGCGTTTGAGTATAAGCTTAGAATGCTCGGCGCCGATATAGTAAGAGTTACCGTTTAAAATTTATGAAGTACTTAAGAAAAATGGTTGCGTTGTTAATAGGTATCGCTTTTTTTGCCGCGCTGATTATTTGTGTGGGGCGAATTTTTGCGGTTAAAAATATCAACGTAAAAATGATTACCTACGAAGAGGACAGCGCCGAAAGCTACAAGACTGTGAAAGAGGCTTTAAACGTATTCAAAGGCGAAAGCATACTGTTTTTGAGCGAACAGGATATTGTAAAAACGGCGGTCGGCAGTAATTACGTCGTAGCGTCGTGCGAGAAAAAATTTCCTTGTACCGTCAACGTAACCGTAAAGGAACGGCTGGAAATATTTGCCGTTTCGGTCGGCGGACTGTATTCGATGTATGACGGCGACGGCAAATTTTTAAGAAGCAGCGTGGAAAACGCAAATCTTGACGGCGCGCCCAACGTCGAGCTGACCGGAATTACCGTAGAACAAATTCAGACGGTTGCGACTGTTGCCGCGCAATTTAAAGAAAGTTTCGGCGGGCTGAGGTCCATAGTAAAAAGCATAAATCTCGATTCGCGCCCCGATATTGAGGGTTACAGCGATAAATTGACGTTCAATATGCGCTGCGGGCTTGTAATTCAGCTTGACGACTATTTGCAAGACAGCGGAGAAAAGATAACGGCAACCTATATGAAATTCTGCTCTTTAAGCGACAGGCAGAAGCTCGGAGGCAGGGTCAGAGGGTATCGGATAGGCGGTGAAAACGGACTGATTAACGCCGATTATTCGGCTGTTTGAATAAGATGGCATATATAAAAAAGCGGTTTTGCGAAACCGCTTTTTTATATGATTTAGTTGACTTTATTATAAGTATATTATATAATTAAGAAAATGCTGTTTAAACGGGGCGGTTGCAAGTTATGCGCAGAAAAAGCGTCGCGATATTAGATATTCGTTCCTTGGAAATAACCGCCGTAGTCGGTGAAAGGGGCGTAAATAATACGTTCATAATCAAAAGCAAATATTCATGTACGTACGACGGATATGCCGAGGGCGAGATGGTCGACGAAGAAAGCTTTTTATCTGCGGTCGAAAGCGTTGTAAAAAGCACGATTTCAGCGTTCGGCGGTATAAAGACGTTTTACGTCGGCGTGCCGGCCGAATTTACCAAAATCATCCAGGCAGACAAGATTATGAGCTTTCAGTCGGCAAAAAAAATAACCTCGGACGACTGCGAATATCTTGCAGGAATGTCTATGCCGGAAGATTCTAAGGATTACCGAACGGTAAGACATAGCTGTATGTACTACGTTTTGTCTGACAAGCGCAAAATGATTGACCCGGTCGGTACAGTCAGCGACAGCCTTCGCGGCAAGTTTTGTTTTTATCAGTGCAGCAGCAAATTCATAAATTCTGTTTCTAACGCATTTAAGAAAATTACTTCGGTTACGGACATTAAGCTGATACCCTCCGTTTATGCGGAAGCAGTATATCTCGTTCCCCCCGAACAGCGCGACGAGTGTGCCGTTTTGTTTGATTTGGGTTATATATCGTCAAGTTACAGCGTAATTCACGGCAACGGCATAGCTTTCTGCGAATCTTTTTCCGTAGGAATAGGACATCTTGCCGTATATCTTATGACAGAGCTCGATATTCCTTTCGACGTCGCCTCTGCGTTTTTAAACCAACTGAACCTGAACGCCAAGGAAACCTTGGGCGGGTTCATAGAATGTGTTTACGAAGGGCGCAACTATAAATTTTCAACGATAGTTCTGCGCGACAAGGTGCGCGAGGGGCTTGACGGAATTTGCGAAACTATTGAAGAGTGCATACAGAGCTTTAAGGGCAAAAATTTTGAAAATAAGCCGATGTACATTACCGGCGAAAGCGTAAAAATAATAAGAGGTACGGTGGAGCACCTCTCTAACAGATTAGTAAAAAATATAGAAGTAATCGCCCCCGCGGTGCCGTACTACGACAAACCGCAGTTTTCTTCGCTTTTGAGCTTGCTGGATACAGCGCTGACCGATGCGGGGTCGCGGTCGTTTAATAAATAGATACATAGGAGAAAATACAATGTTCAATGATTTTTCAGGTAACGGCAATATCTCGGGCAGAGCGAGAATAAAGGTTATAGGCGTGGGCGGCGCGGGAAATAACGCGGTAAACAGAATGCTTGACGCAGGCATTAACTGCGCAGAATATTTTGTTGTGAATACGGACAGCCAGATTTTGGCGCTGTCGCCCTGCGAAAATAAAATACAAATCGGCAGTGCGCTTACAAAAGGACTTGGTGCGGGCGCAGACCCCGACGTTGGCAGAGCTGCTGCGGAAGAGAGCAAAGAAGCTTTAACAAAAGCAATAGAGGGTACCGACCTGCTTTTTATAACCGCCGGTATGGGTGGCGGTACGGGTACCGGCGCGGCTCCCGTAATAGCAAAGATTGCGCGCGATATGAAGATTCTTACCGTTGCCGTCGTTACCGAGCCTTTCGGCTTCGAGGGCAAAAAGCGTATGGAAAATACCGCGAAGGGACTTGAAAATTTAAAAAAATACGTTGATACTCTCATTATTATACCCAACGACAAGATTAAAACCGTCGTTGCAAAAAATACGCCCATGCGCGAGGCGCTGCGCGTAGCGGATGAAATATTGAAGCAAGGTATTAAAGGTATTGCGGAGCTTATCGTCAATCCCTCGCTAATCAATCTCGACTTTGCTGACGTTAAAACCATATTGAAGGATAAGGGCGTCGCTCACCTCGGCGTAGGCGTAGCGAAGGGCGACAACAGAATTATAGAAGCGGTAAGGGTTGCCGTAAACTGCCCCTTGCTTGAAACCACTATCGAGGGCGCGCGCGGCGTCATTCTCAACGTGGTCGGCGGCGACGACTTGACGTTTGACGAGGTTGCCGACGCGGCAGAGCTTGTAAAGAGCGTAGTGGACGCTTCGGCGAATATTATTTTCGGCGCAAGAATTGACCCCAACGTGCGAGACGAGGTTGAAATCACCGTTATTGCAACGGGGTTTCCCGGGTTCGATAATAAACGCGACGATTCGAGTGTAATGCGCGGTTATCAGACAGGAAGAATTTACGATAACGCTTCGTATAATTCGCCGGTTCAGCCCAAGGAAAGGCTTTCCGTTTCCGACCCGTATTACGTAAGACAGCAGGCTCAGCAAGTTCCAGTTCAGCCCCAGTACCCGCAATATCAGCCGGTGCAGCAGCCTGTTCAGCAGGCGCCCGTTCAATCGCAGTATCCGCAATACGGGCAGTACGACGATGACAGTATCGAGCGGCCAAACGATAAAAACGTACCTAAATTCGCGCAGATGCTCAGAAATTTAGGAAGAAAGAAAAACGATTAAACAACAAGAAGTCCGTCTTACGACGGACTTCTTGTTTTACAAATTCAGTTTAACTAACGGAAAACAAATAATGTGCCTTAATTTTTAAGTTCATCATAGTAAGCCGTAAGGATTGCTTCTTTAATTAATTCTCGGGTCTCAGTGTTCAGCGGATGCGCAATATCCTTATATTCGCCATCATTGGTTTTTCTGCTGGGCATTGCAATAAACGCGCCCTCGGCTGCTTCGATAATTTTAATGTCGTGAATGACGAAACATTCGTCGATTGTCATCGATGCGACCGCTTTGAGTTTATTGTCCTCCTTGTTAACTAATCTGATTCGTACATCTGAGATTTTCATTGCTCACCTACCAGATAATACTTTCATTGATTATATTGTACAATAAAAGAAAAATAATTTCAATACGTTAAGGCAATTTTTTTTAAATTTTTAGGAAAAAAATTTACAATTTCGTGCTAATCCGACATAAAAATTAATAAAATGTAGTATGCACTCTGACGTTATCGACAAATTTAACAGTTTTTACTTCATAGGTATAGGCGGCGTAAGCATGAGCGCGCTTGCAAAATATCTGCTCGTTCTGGGTAAACGCGTCGGCGGCAGCGACGTTTCCGCAAACGAATATACAGACGAGTTAACTGCGTTGGGAGTGGAGACCTTTTTCGCTAACGGTGCCGACGAAATTGAAAATTATGATTTCGTTGTTTATACCGACGCGATAAACGAAAACGATTTGCGGTTAAAGAGAGCTTTGGAATTGTCGAAACCTGCTATGTCGAGGGGCCCGTTTCTTTACGAGGTAAGCAAGCGCTTCAAGACCGTTATAGGCGTTTCCGGCTGTCACGGCAAGACGACGTGCTGCTCGATGCTGGCGCATATTTTTGCCGCAGCGGGCAAGGCTTTTGCCGCCCATATAGGCGGGAAAGACCTGACGTATTCGAATTTTTATTGCAGCGGGTACGACTATTTTATTACCGAAGCCTGTGAATACAAGAAAAATTTCTTATATCTGAAACCCTCCGTTGCGATAATTTTAAACAGCGGAGCCGACCACGTGGAATGTTACGGCAGTGAAGAGGCTTTAAAGGCGGCGTATCTCGAATTTGCCTCGGGTGCGGAAAGCACGGTTGCGCTGTACGGCGATTTAAGCGGGCTTAATGCCGTTAGCTTCGGATTGGATAAATCTGCGGATTATTCGGCTGTAAACGTAAGGACGGAAAATGGTATAACTTCGTTTACTGTCTGCGAAAAAGGCGAAAAGTACGAAGGGTTTAAACTGAAAGTTTGCGGCAAGCATAATGTTTTAAACGCGCTTGCCGCCGCTGCGGCTGCTCGCGCTACGGGAATATCCTTTGATTGTATAAAGGCGGGATTGAGTTCGTTTACGGGCGTTGAGCGTCGCTTTGAAAAGCTTGACGAAATAGGCGGTGTAAAGTATTATGCGGATTACGCCCATCATCCGGACGAGTTGCGCGCTTCCTTGAAAACCGTACGCAAGATTAACGGCGGCAGGCTGTTCGTGGTTTTTCAGCCGCATACGTATTCCCGTACGAAATTACTGTTTAAGCAGTTTATCGCGGCCCTGTCGCCTTTGGAAAATTTATTGATTTACAAAACTTTTGCCGCGCGTGAATATTTTGACGATTCGGGCAGCGCACTGACCTTGTCGCAGAGTATAAAGGGGTCGAGATACGGCGACTGCGAAGAGGATATTTGCGATTTCATTTCTTCGGCGGAAAAGGGCGATACCGTGCTGTTTCTCGGCGCCGGCGATATATATTTTATTGCAAAACGGCTTTGTGCATCTGCTTGGCATACCAAAAAACAAGGTTAAATTTATTTTCGGCGTATCCGCACGGGTGCGCCTTTTTTATGTATATACAATAATATAAATTTTTCATAAAATCGTCGTCATTTTGTTGTTATTTTTTTTGTAAAATGCTATAATTAACTTGTATTTTTATAATGTATGGTTTTGTGCGGAGAAATAGTGTGAACAGAAAAAAGAAGAATAAGAAGGAACTGAATAATAACGATAAAACGACGTACGTATTTACAAAAGAGACGTTGGGTATGACTTTGTTGCTTTTCAGCGCGCTTGTTCTTTTGATGCTGTTTACGGGCAGCAGTGTTTTTGCGGGGCTCGGTAAAGCTGTTTGTACGTTTATGTACGGCGCTTTCGGCTACGGTTCTATTATTATTGCCGCAATCGTCGCCTATGCGGGGCAATGGTTGATTTTCGGAAAAAGGATAAGAATATCGTTTAAATCCGCGCTTTTGATTTCGCTTACCGTATTTTCAGCGTTTTTGCTTTTCCATGCGGCTACAAGCAGGAATATATCGCTCGACAGCTACGGCGGATACCTTTCGGGCTGCTATAAAAGCGCGTTGAACGGTTTTTCGGGATATACCTTCGGCGGCGCGGTTTCGGCGTTGATAGTTTACCCCGTTGCTAAGCTTGCCACGTTTGTAGGCGCGTATATAATTTTTTCTTTGCTGGTTATAGTAAGCGGATATTTTCTTGTTAACAATTTCAGAAAAAGGCGAAAAAGAATCGGCGGGTATTCCAACGCAATCAGCAACAATGAAATTCGCCGTTCCGAAACTGACGAAGAGAAGCAGGTAGCACCTTCCGTAAGAGAGGAGGCTGCGGTAAGACCTGCTCCGCCCGTAATCAATACGCAGGTGCGCGAGGCGCCGCGAGGACAGGCTGCGGAGGATAACAACCCTTATTCGCAGAAAAACCTCGGAAGAAAAATTCTGTTTGCAAAAGGCGAATTTGACGCCGAAAGCTATAAAAGGAATATGATTTTTAATGAGAATTCATATTTCAATCATCCGGTAACTAACGATAAAGATTATTTAAGCAATTTTTACAGCGGCAAAAGAAATACAGTGCCCGAAAAATCTTACGGCACCAGCTATCAGGAAGACGTGCTAAATCAGCCTGTTGCCGCCGCTCCTTCGCATTACGTTTACGGCGATAAGCCCGTCGATAAACTAAACGATTACGAGCAGGTTTCAAGCGGAACATTCCCCGTACAGCCGGAAAGCGTTGCCGCATCTGTATATCCCGAACCCGTGTCGGCAAAGGAAGAGCCCGTTATTCACGAGCCGATTGTAAATAATATACGTAAAGAAGAGCCTGTAATTAACGAGCCTGTTAAAAATTTCCGCAAGGAAGAACCCGTAACGGAGGAACCTGTCGAAGATATACTTAACCGCTCTGTCGAACCCGAAGAAGACGACTCGGGCAATAGTAACCCTATGTCTATGTACAATCTTTTCGGTGCGTCGTCGCGTACTGAAAACAGGGTTGAGCCCGATATTTCCCGCCTTACTTCGAGACGGCAGGAATTGAGTAACGCAAATCTGTTCGACGATAGCAACGATGACGACGGCTTTTCCGATTTCAATCAGGAAGTTTCCGAACCGAGGGCGTCAGACAGAATTCCTTCCGAGCCGCGCCCGATGCGGGAAGTTGCACCTGCACGACCCGTACAGGAGCCCATGCAGGAAGAAAAGCCCCGCCACGTATGGAAAAAATATATAAGACCCGGACTTGACCTGCTTGACGATTATCCCGAGCACAGCAACGTAAATACGGGCGAAATAGAGGACAACAAAAGAACGATAACAGAAACGCTTTTGAAATTCAAAATCGAAAGTGAAGTTTCAAACGTGATTATCGGACCCGCGGTTACGCGTTACGACGTCGTTATCGAGGACAAAACGAAAATTACCCAGTCGCTTAAATACAAAGAAGCTATCGCAATGGCTCTCATGAAGGACAACGTCACTGCGTATCTCAATTTCTCGAAGGGCGCGCTGTCGATAGAAGTACCGAACAACGTAAGAACGATAGTAGGACTGAAAAGCATGCTTGCAAGTCCGAGGTTTATAAATTGCAAGCCTAATTCTGTTACGTTTGCGCTCGGTAAAAACGTCGAGGGCGAGGCGGTCTGTTCAGATATAACCAAAATGCCGCACTTGCTTATCGCAGGTACGACCGGTAGCGGTAAAAGTATTTGCCTAAGTGCGCTGATTATAAGTTTGTTATTCAAGTACGGACCGGAAGAGTTGAGATTTATTCTCGTAGACCCCAAACAGGTTGAGTTTATTTCCTATGACAAGCTGCCTCATCTTATGATTAACGAAATAATCTACGAGGTGGACAAGGCTATAAAAGCGTTGAACTGGGCAATTAAGGAGATGGAACGAAGATATTCACTCTTTAAGGAAATGACCGAGAAGGGAATTGCCACGAAGAACCTTGACGAATACAACGCTCACCTGCCGGCAGGCGAGGAAAGACTGCCTAAAATAGTTATAATACTCGACGAGTTCGGCGATTTGATGCTTCAAGCGAAAAAAGACATCGAGGGCAGAATAATCAAACTTGTTCAGAAGGCGCGCGCCTGCGGTATTCATTTGATTCTTGCAACTCAGCGTCCTTCGGTAGACTGCATTACCGGTCTTATTAAATCTAATCTGCCCACGAGAATAGGCTTCAAGGTCAACTCGTTTGACGACGCTCGTACTATTTTCGATATCGGCGGCGCGGAAAAGCTGCTCGGAAAAGGCGATATGTATTTCCGTTCGGCGGAAAGTCCCGATTTGGCGCGTATACAGGGCTGCTTTATAGACACGCACGAGGTTCAGCGGGTAACCGATTTCGTTAAAGCCCATAATGAAACCTATTTCGACCAGTCCGTATCCGACTTTATTAATACCGTAGAGGCGGAAGAACAGTCTAATTCGATGATGGGCGACGAGGGCTCTGGCGAGGGCGGTGATATAAAAATCGACGATACCTATATAAAGGCCTTGCATTATTGCGTAGTTTCAAATCAGGCGTCGGTTTCTATGATTCAGCGCAGGTTCCCCGTCGGATACATCAAGGCTTGTAAAATTATCGACTGGATGGAAAATATGAATTACGTTACGCAGTCGGAGGGCTCGAAGCCGAGGAAGGTGTTGCTTTCCAAGGAAGAGTTCCAAAATACCTACGGAGAAGTGGATGATTGATTTTTCGCAAAAGAAATTCGGAATAATTTCGCTCGGTTGCGATAAAAACCGTGTTGATTCCGAAAAACTTTTGTCAATAATAAAAGCAAAGGGCGGCGAAATTACGTCCGACGCGGAGCAAGCCGAAATTCTTATAGTAAATACCTGCGCGTTTTTAAACGAATCTCGCAAGGAAGCTATTTTCACCGCAATAGATTGCGCGAGCTATCGCAACGGAAAGCTCGAAAAGTTAGTTGTGACTGGTTGTCTGCCCCAAAAATATATTTCCGAAATTTATGCTTCTCTTACAGAGGCGGACGTTTTTCTCGGGACTTACGACTACGATAAGTTTTTTGAGGCTCTTGAAAAATCGTATAGCGGCGAACGCGTCGATTACGTCGGCTCTGGCAGTGCGGAATATTGCGCAAGCCGAGTGCTGACGACTCCGCAGCATTACGCTTACCTTAAAATTGCGGACGGCTGCAACAATCACTGCACTTATTGCCTGATACCTAAAATACGCGGTAAGTACGAAAGCTACGAAATGGAAAAGCTTGTTGCCGAGGCGGAAAATCTCGGAGAAGTGTCAGAGCTTATTCTCGTTGCGCAGGACGTAACGAGATACGGTACCGATTTGTACGGAAGAAAAACTTTGACCGAGCTTATGGACAGGCTTTCCGCGCTTGACAATATAAAAAGCATAAGACTTCTTTACTGTTATCCCGAAATGATTGACGACGGCTTGATTAAGGCTATAAGGGACAATGAAAAGATTATAAAATATCTCGATATTCCGCTTCAGCATAGCGAGGATAGAATACTCAAATTAATGAATAGAAGGGGCAGTCGTGAAAGCTATCTTGCGCTTATAGCGAAACTGAGAGAAAGCATACCCGATATTGCGCTTCGTTCGACCTTTATTACGGGCTTTCCTTCCGAAACGGAGGAAGAGGTTGAGGCGCTTTGCGAATTTTTGCGGCAGGCAAAATTTGAGAATTGCGGGTTTTTCTGTTATTCCAAAGAGCCCGACACTGCGGCGTATAAACTAAAAAATCATATTACAGACGCGGTGAAAAAGCGTAGGGTAAAAAGGCTATACGGTGTTCAGCACGAAATTTCCACAGCTAAACTGAGCGATTACAGGGGTAAAAAGCTACGCGTTTTGTGCGACGGGATTAATTATGAAAAAAATTGCTTCGAAGGTAGGGCGTATTTCAGCGCGCCCGATATCGACGGAAAGGTATATTTTAATGCGGCAAACGCCGTTCAGGGCGAATATTACGACGTTATTATTACGGATAACGACAGTTGCGATTTAATGGGCAAGACGGAGGACTATTATGGTTGATAATGAAGAAATACAGCAGGATAGTAAGGATACTAAAACCGTAATCTGGAATTTACCTAACATTCTTACGTTCAGCAGAATGTTGTTTATTCCGATATTCGTTGCGCTGTTCTATATTAATTTTCCGGGGCATTTTCTTGTATGCTGGGGACTGTTTGCCGTTGCTTGCATAACCGATTTGTTTGACGGAGCTATCGCGCGCAAGCGTAATCTCGTAACGAATCTCGGTAAATTTCTTGACCCTATTGCGGATAAAGTACTGGTTTTAACCGCGTTTATTCTGTTTTTGACTATACCGGATATTTTCTGTGCAAACCTCGGTAACTGGGCAATACTGCTTGCCGTTTGCGGCGTGGTGATAATCGTTGCCCGCGAAATGATAGTCAGCGGTTTCAGAATGGTTGCGGCAAGCTCGGGCGAGGTTATAGCCGCCGATAAAATAGGAAAATACAAGACCTTTGCGCAAGACCTCAGCGTGGGCATTTTGCTTTTTGCGGAGGGCTGGCGTCAGTTTGACGACGGTATGTTTGCAGTAGTCGTAAATATAATCGGCGTTTCGCTTTTTATTCTGTCCGTTATTTTAACCGTAATTTCGGGTATTAATTATATCGCTAAAAATATTCACGTTTTAAAGAAATGAGTGCAGAAAAAGTGTCCTCTTTCAGGACTAAAAAAAATTGCCTTTTGGTGTTCAGAAATAAAAAAATAAACGTATTCGACGGAGCGGAAGGCGTAATTTCGGCTTTTTCGGGGATAGGCTACTATTTCGATAAAATTTCGTATATAGCCTACGACCGCGCAGAGGAAATCGTAAACGCCTTGCGGGACGGAAAAACCAATTACGAGAATTTGTATATTTTCTGTCCGTTTACTATGGATAATACGTTAAAAGCGTTTTTAACTGCGCTGTATTCCTCCGAATTTGACGGAAAGGGTATTATGAATTCTGGTACAGACCACGTATTCATGCTGTATTCCGATAAAGAAAACGAGCTTAGTTACGACGATATAAAGTCCGTGCTGGATACCAAATACGGTCGCAAATACGAAAAATCATATATAAAAATATACGGCGTTTCGGTTTCTCGTTTGAATTCCGTAATTTATCAGGCAAAGCAGAAATGTGCGGACGTTGATTTCAGTATCAGCGAAAGCTACGGCGATTATCGCATAGAAATTACTTATCCGAACAGTATTTCCAAAGAGGTTTTCGACAGCGTAATAAGAACGGTCGTCGGCGGTTTGAATGAAAATATTTATGCTATGGACGATATTTCGCTTGCGGAAAGACTGTTTCAGCTTTTAAAGCTGCGCCGTGCGAAAATAAGCGTTGCCGAGTCGTTCACGGGCGGCGGTATAGGCAAGAAACTGGTCGAAATTCCGGGTATCAGCGAGGTTTACTGCGAGGGGCTGAATACTTATTCAGACGTATCTAAAATAAAGCGACTGGGCGTAAAGCAGTTTACGCTGGACCGATACGGCGCGGTTTCCGAGCAAACGGCTTACGAAATGGCGGAGGGGCTGCGCAGGGAAAACGGCAGCGACGTATGTATTGCCACGACAGGCTTGGCGGGACCTGCCTCGGACGGAAGTCAAAAACCTGTCGGACTCGTCTATATAGCGGTCGCCGTAGGGGAAGATTTTTCGGTGTTCGAATACAATCTCGGCGGTAGCAGAGAGAACGTAACGAACACGGCGATAAATCTCGCTCTGTTTCACACTTACAAATTGTTAAAATAATTCAGGAGTTTAATATGAACGAAGAAAAACTTAAAGCACTAAATTCAACCATTGCTATGATTGAAAAGCAATACGGCCGCGGCGCAATAATGAAGCTGGGCGATTACAAGGTCAATACCGACCTTGAATTTATCCCTACGGGCTGTCTGTCGCTTGACCTCGCGCTCGGCGTCGGCGGTGTACCTCGCGGAAGAATACTTGAAATATACGGTCCCGAATCCTCGGGTAAAACGACGGTTGCGCTTCACATCATCGCCGAAACCCAGAAAGCGGGCGGCGTGGCTGCGTTTATCGACGCCGAGCACGCTCTCGACGCGCAGTACGCTCATGCACTCGGCGTAAATACAGACGACCTTTATCTTTCTCAGCCTGATACCGGCGAACAGGCGCTGGATATATGCGAATCGCTCGTGCGTTCCAGTGCGATTGACGTAATCGTCGTGGACTCGGTTGCTGCGCTTACTCCTAAGGCTGAAATCGAGGGTGATATGGGCGATACTCACGTCGGTTTGCTTGCAAGACTTATGTCGCAGGCTCTCAGAAAGCTTACGGCTATAACAAATAAGTCTAAAACTTGCGTAATATTTATCAATCAGCTTCGTGAAAAGGTCGGTGTAATGTTCGGTAATCCCGAAACAACCCCTGGCGGCAAAGCATTGAAATATTTTGCAACCGTCAGGCTCGATATAAGAAAAGCCGACGCCCTTAAAAGCGAGGGCGATATAGTTGGTAACAGGGCAAAGTGCAAGGTGGTTAAAAACAAGGTTGCGCCGCCCTTTAAGGTCGCCGAATTTGATATTATTTACGGCGAAGGAATTTCTCAGGAAGGATGCCTGATAGATTTGGGCGTAGAATACGGCATACTTACAAAGAGCGGGGCCTTCTATTATTACAACGACGACAAGGTTGCACAAGGTCGCGAAAAAATGCGCGATTATCTGAAAAGTAATCCTCAGGTCAAGGCAGAGCTTGACGCAAAAATCAGGGAGGCGCATAAGGCGTCGCAGCAAAAGCAGGCATAAATGCAATACGGTTTTGTAAAGGTCTGCGCCGCGACCGTACAGGTCAAGGTGGCAGACGTACAATTCAATACTCAGGGCATAATCGAGGCAATAGGCGAAAGCTATAAAAATGGCAGTAGCGTCACAGTCTTTCCAGAGCTTTGTATAAGCGGGTATACTTGCGGCGACCTGTTTAATCAGCGCGTGCTTCAGGAATCCGTAGAAAAGGCGGTAATTGAAGTAGCCGAAGCAACCGCGGGTATGCACGCGCTCGTTTTTGTCGGGGCGCCTCTCGTGTGCGGGGGAAAGCTGTATAATTGCGCCGTTGCAATTTCGGACGGTGAAGTTTTGGGTGTAATTCCTAAGACGTTTTTACCTAATTACGGCGAGTTTTACGAGCAACGCAATTTTTCGTGCGCACCCAAAGAGAACGGCGAAATTTCAATTCTCGGTCGCATTGTACCTTTCGGTACCAATTTAATTTTTAAATGTTCCGATAATTCCGATTTAAAGGTGTCCGCCGAGATTTGCGAGGATTTGTGGGCGCCGAAATCGCCGTCGGTATCGCACGCTTTGGCGGGAGCGACGGTTATCGTCAATTTATCGTGCAGCAACGAAATCGACGGTAAGGCAGAGTACAGAAAAGATTTAGTAAAAATGCAGTCCGCGAAGCTCGTTTGCGGATACGTCTATTCCGACGCAGGCGACGGCGAAAGCACTACCGATGCCGTATTTGCAGGTCATAATATAATCAGCGAAAACGGAAAGGTGCTTGCACAAAGTAAGCTGTTTGAAAACGGTTTGTTGTATTCTGAAATTGATGTTCAATGCGTTGCTGACGAGCGGAAAAGAACCGCTTCGAGCTTTTTTGCCGAGAGTGCTGGCGATTATATCTTTATTCCTTTCAAGTCGAATCCGACAAAGGGAGAGCTTACACGCGCTTTCCCAACCACGCCATTCGTTCCGAGCGGAAATAACCGTCTGGAACGAATGGACGCAATTCTTTCTATGCAGGCAAAGGGGCTTGAAAAGCGACTTAAACATACGGGTGCCCAAACAGCCGTTATAGGTGTTTCGGGTGGCTTGGACAGTGCGCTTGCGTTACTCGTTATATGCAGGGCTTTTCGCATTTTAAATAAAAATTTAAAGGACGTTATAGCTGTAACCATGCCGTGCTTCGGCTCAACGGAAAAAACTAAAAATAATTCCTTAAAGCTGATGGAAGCGCTTGGCGTTACCGGCAGAATTATTCCCATTGAAGAGAGCGTAAAGCGTCATTTTGCAGATATCGGACATAACGAAAAGGACTACGGCGTTACCTTTGAAAACGCGCAGGCGCGTATAAGAACGCTCGTTTTAATGGATTTAGCCAACGAGTACAACGGTTTGGTAATCGGTACGGGCGATTTAAGCGAGTTGGCTTTGGGTTGGGCGACTTATAACGGCGACCACATGTCAATGTATTCAGTTAACTGTTCGGTTCCTAAAACGCTTGTAAAGCAGCTTGTAAAATATGAGGGCGAGCGTTTGGGAGGACGGGCGCAGAGTGTGCTTGAAAGCATTTTAAATACCGAAATCAGTCCCGAGCTGTTGCCTGTATCGGAAGGTAAGCAAATGCAGAAAACCGAGGATATTATCGGTCCTTATATTTTGCACGATTTCTTTTTGTTTTACGCCGTGCGTTTCGGGTTCAGACCGTCAAAAATCGCGTTTATTGCCGAATATGCGTTTAAGGGAGTAAACGAGGCGGCAACGATAAGCAAGTGGCTTAAAGTATTCTATAAACGGTTTTTTTCTCAGCAATATAAGCGTTCGTGCGTACCTGATGGAATAAAGGTCGGTGAGGTATCGCTTTCACCTCGCGGCGATTGGCGTATGCCGTCAGACGCGATAGCGACTTTGTGGACTGAGGATATAAATTAAAGCGGCGATAGACCGCTTTTTTTATATTGTCCGAAACAATTTAATTTATTAAATTGACTTTTGCCGTAAATAGGTGTAAAATTATAATAAGATATAAACATGTCCGTAAGGATTTCGTATATATTCAAATTAAATAATCAGGAGGCTTTATGACTACCAACACATTAAGCAGCCTGTTTCTTGCAAGCAACGTAAGCATTGGTTTGGCTGTAGGGCTTATAATCGGTGCGTTCGTCGTTGCACTTGGTATTGGTACGTTTGTCAGCATTTTAGTTTATAAAAAACTGATGAACAAAAGATTAGGTGATGTTCAGTCAAGAACAAAAAAAATGATCGAAGACGCAACGCAGGAATGTAGTGCGTTGAAAAGCAAAGCAATATTTGAGGTAAAGGAACAGGAATTACAGCTTAGAAACGATTTTGAAAGGGAAAGCAAGGAGAAGAAGTTCGAATTGCAGAAGCGTGAGCAAAGACTTTTGCAAAGAGAAGATTTGCTCGACAAAAAGGAAGACGCGCTTAACAAAAAGAACGATTCGCTTGACCAGCAAAAGAAGGACCTTGCAAATAAAGAGCAGGAAATTAAGAACACTCAGGACAAAATCAATCACCAGCATGAGCTTATGATAAGCGAGCTTGAAAAAGTGGCTCAGCTTACGAAAGAGGAAGCAAAGCAAGTGCTTTCGAACGAAATACTCGAAGAAACTCGTCACGACGTCGCTATTCAGGTAAGGAATATCGAACAGACGGCAAAAGACGAAGCGGTGCTCGAAGCTAAGAAAATTATTTCTTTGGCGGTTCAGCGTTGCGCTGCGGACCATTCTTCGGAAATTACGGTTTCCGTGGTTCAGTTGCCCAGCGACGATATGAAAGCGAGACTTATCGGCCGCGAAGGCAGAAATATCCGCGCAATCGAAAATTCTACGGGTATCGAGCTTATTATAGACGATACGCCTGAAGTAGTTATTCTTTCGGGTTTCGACCCCGTAAGAAGGGAAATAGCAAGGCTTTCGCTTGAAAAGCTTATTACCGACGGCAGAATTCATCCTGCAAGGATAGAGGAAACCGTTGAAAAGGTAAGAAAAGAAATGGATGCCGAAATTAAGGCGGCGGGCGAAAGTGCAATGTTCGAAGTCGGTATTTTCGGACTTCACCCCGAAATCATTAAATTGCTTGGACGCTTGAAATACAGGACAAGTTACGGTCAGAACGTATACAAACATTCCATTGAGGTCGCCCAGCTTGCAGGTCTAATGGCTTCAGAGCTCGGACTTGACGTTAACCTTGCTAAACGTGCGGGACTTCTTCACGATATAGGCAAGGCTGTCGACCACGAGCAGGAGGGAACGCACGTTCAACTTGGCGCTGACCTTGCAAAGAAATATCGCGAGGGCGCGAAAGTAATAAACGCGATAGCTTCTCACCACGGCGATTGCGAGCCTACCACTATAGAAGCCGTGCTTGTTGCGGCTGCAGACGCAATATCGGGCGCAAGACCCGGTGCAAGACGGGAAACGGGAACGAACTACGTTAAGCGTCTTGAAAAGCTTGAACAGCTTGCTGGCGATTTCCGTGGCGTTGATAAGTGCTACGCAATTCAGGCGGGAAGAGAGGTACGCGTAATAGTCAAGCCAGAACAGGTAGACGATGCGCAGACGTTGTTCCTTGCAAAGGATATTGCCAAAAAGATTGAAAAAGAGCTTGAATATCCTGGGCAGATTAAGGTTAACGTAATCAGAGAATTCCGTGCAAGCGAATATGCTAAATAATTAATATAAGTAAACAAAGGCAAGGAATATCATTTTCCTTGCCTTTTAATTTAGTTTTGTTATAATAGTTGTATTAAATAAAATTTAGCGAGAGATAGGAGTCAGCATGAAAGTTGTTACTTTATGCGGCAGTATGAAATTTGCAAAACAAATGCAAGAAATTGCGATGGAGCTTGAAATTAAATGCGGGCATTGTGTTCTTACACCGATTGGAGACAAAATTGGTCAACTAAGCAAAATAGAAATAGAAAAATTAGCGCAGGCACATTTCAAGAAAATTGAAATGTCCGATGTCGTTTATATTGTAAATATAGGCGGATATATCGGCGAGTCTGTTTCAAAAGAATTGCACTATGCCAAAGAGCATAACAAGGAAATTATTTATCACGAGAATTGATTTAAAGGAAATAGAAATTTCAATTAATTTTACAAACTTAAAAAAATAACCCGCTAACTTTGTTGCAATTTAGCGGGCTATTTTTTTATAAGTAGTCTATGTTTATTTACTGAAAGAATAAAAACATAATGCAAAAATAGGTATATTCAAAGCGACGAGTATAGGAATTATAATTTTGCTTAGTATATCGCTCACGGCAGCAAAGTTGACTTTAAGCAGCAGCGAAACAAGAAAAATTATAGCTATTGCAATTATCGTTACGATAATACAAGCCGTCAGATAAACGGAGGTGGAAGGTCGCCGCATAATCTTGCCTATATCGGTATAGTACAAAATAGCAAATATTGCCAGCTGCGTCAAGGCAAGTGCAAATATTACGAACGGATAAGCAAGACTGATTTTCAGCTCGTTTTTAAACAATAAGCACAGTGCAAATTCAAACAACATTACCACACCAATAATAAAGGAGCATTTAAGTAACGTACCGCCGAGGTTGTAACTTTTCCTGCGGCTGTTAACAACGTATTCCGTAGAATTGACTTTGAGTCCGTCCATTTCGGCTTTTGTCGCCAAATCGTTCGGCTTTGCTTCGGGCTGATATGCGTTAACGTTTATTTCCTGCAAGGGTGCGGGGTTCTTTACCGTTTTATCGAATAGGTTATTTATTAAGTTTCTGTAATCTCTTTCGGTTTCGGGCTTGTTGTTGTATATAAGCTTTTCCGTATCGATTTTATCTGCGACAGGCATTACTTCAACTTCTTTTTTGTGTTGCGTCACTGGCTCGGAAATCAGTCGTAAATAGTTTTCATGGACGATTTTACGCTCTGCCTCGCTCATCTGCGGAGCCTGCGGTTCAGGCTTATAAACCTGCTCGGTTTCTTTCTTTTCCGTTTCTTTTGACGGAGTTTCGTCTTCCTTAACGACAGGAACGCGGCTGGTAGATTTTTTAAGAATTTTGAAATCAATGGGGGTGGGGGCGGGTTGAGAAAAATCAAACGAGCGGTCGGATATAAGATTATCTATTACCGTTCTCGAATATTCCCATTCGGCTTGATTCTTTTCGGTGATTTCTCTGCCGCTGTCGGTGAGAGTGTAATACTTCCTTCTGCCGCCTAACGAAACCTCGTCGGTTTTCCAGTATGCGTTTATGTATCCCTGCGTTTCAAGACGCTTTAACGCGCTGTAAAGCGTAGGTTGCTTTAACGAATATTGGCCGTGGCTCTTTTTTTCGATTTCTTCGATAATTTCGTAGCCGTATTTGTCGCGCTCGTAAAGCGTACGCAGAATAATAGTGTTGATGTGCCCGCGAATAAGGTCAGCGCTTATTGCGCTTTTTGCCTCGTCGTCGGGTGCGGGTGTTTCAAGACCGTTATCGTCAAATTCTCTGCCGTCCATATTTATCCTCCGTAAATTTACGTTATTATATCATAAAATGCTACTTGTGTCAATATTTTGCAGTAAATAATAGGTACTATGTCACACATAAACAACAATTTTAGAAAATATATTAGACTTTTTTTGTTAAAAGTGTTATATTTATAAGTGTTATATTTATAATATCTGAAAAAACGAGGTGTACGATGTACAGACATATCGACGAGTATCATTTAAAATATACTGACGTGGACGCGTTTGACAATTTGAAGCTTTCGTCACTTCTTTCTTTTTTAGAGGAATCGGCGTGTCTGTCTGCGGATGAGCTCGGTTTCGGTTATGACAACCTTGCACCCGCGCATAAGGGCTTTATAGTGGTAAACTGGTATATTGAATTATTCAGGAATATCAGGCTCGGTGACGTGCTGTCCGTCCATACTTGGCCGTTGAAGCCAAAGCATCTTATTTTTTTAAGAGATTTCGAGCTTTATTGCGGCAGTGAGAAGGTCGGTGTATGTACGGCGCGCTGGTGTATGATTGATACGGATAAATTTGTTCCCGTAGCCGCTTCGACTTTCTTTTCCGAAGATTTTTTCGACAACTGCAATACTGAGAGAAGTATAGATTTCAGGGACTGGAAAATTCCTGCTGTTTCAACGGGTAATTTTTGCTATTCCAAAACCGTAACGTATTCCGATTACGACCATTATTTTCACGTCAATAATACAAAATATGCAGATTTTATGTTTGACGTTTTTTCCGTTGACGAATTGCGCGGTAAAAGTATGAGGTCTGTTCAGATTACCTACGTCAAACAGTGTAAAGAGGGCGAGAAGATAGATTTTTTCAAAGAGAAGAAAGACGGTTGCTGTTTGGTTGAAGGAAAGGTTGAAGTCGAAACCCGCGTACAGATGAGGATTGCGTTTAATGGCATTTGATTACAATATCGTCCGCTCCGCCCGTAAAAGCGTGACTGTTTCGGTCTCGGCGGATAACGTCATAACCGTTCGCTGTCCGCTTTCAATGAGTGACGGTGTTGTGGAACAGTTTATCGAATCCAAATCCGACTGGTTGTTTAAGGTAATTGCGCAGAACAACATTAAGCGTGACGATAATGAAAGCATATTGAATTATACAGAAATTTTAATAGGCGGTCAGAGGTTTCCGTTAATTTTTTCCGATAAAAACACAATCGAGGACGGTGTTTTTTACGTAAAAAACAAACAGTCTGTAAAAAAGACTATTATAAGGCTTTTTTCGGACGATTTGATAAATTTTGCAATTCAAACCGCGAAGCAGGTACGCTTGCGCGCTGATTTTAGCGTAAAGTCTTACAAATCGCGTTGGGGCTGCTGCGACAGGAAAGGCGCAGTAATGCTCAACTGCGCGTTGGTTATGCTACCGCTTTACCTACAAAGATACGTAATAATACACGAGCTTTGCCATACGGTGCATTTCAACCATTCGGCGGCTTTTTGGAAGCTCGTTGCCAAGCACGAGCCGAATTATAAGCTTTGCAGAAAGAACTTAAATAATTTTAATTTTTTAACTAAAATTTATGATATATTTTGATAATGCCGCAACGGCAATACCTGACGAAAAAAGCATAAGGCAAGCAGAAAAGTATCTTCTGCATGATTTCTACAATCCTTCAGCACTCTATTCGGAGGGACACAAAATCAATCTCGAAGTAAAGCAAGCTGCGGCAAATATTTTATCGACCGTTGCGGATAACGGCTTTTCGGTTATTTTTACCTCCGGCGGGACCGAGGCGGACAATCAGGCTGTTTTTTGCGGAGGGAAGCGCGGTAATATCGTAACAACGCTTGGTGAACATTCGGCGATATATTCGGCAGTTAACGAAGCTAAGCAGTGCGGAATAGAGGTGCGTTTAGCAAAGCTCAATAGTGACGGCAGCGTCGACGTCGAGCACCTCTTAAGCTTGATTGATGATAAAACTTCGCTTGTTTCAGTAATACACGTCAATAATGAAACGGGTGCGATTAACGATATTTGCGAAATTGCAAAGTGTGTAAAGCTTAAAAATAAATATGCGCTGTTTCATTCCGACGGCGTGCAGGCTTACGGAAAAATCAGTTTCAGGCTTAATCAGTATATCGATTTATATTCCGTCGGGGCGCATAAAATAGGCGGTGTAAAGGGCTGTGGCGCGCTGATTAAAAGAAAAAATCTTGTTTTAAAGCCGTATATTTACGGCGGCGGACAGCAACAGGGCGTGCGTAGCGGAACGGAAAACGTTTTCGGGATTAAATGCTTCGAGTATGCGGCGCTAAGCCGTTATGCCGAGATGGAAGAAAGCTTTAAAAGAGTAAGCAAAATAAATGATATTTTGCGTTCGCGGCTGGATAGCGATTTGTTTGGTTTTATATCTCCGACAGACGGTTCGCCGTATATTTTGACGCTAAACGCATACGGTGTGCGCGGCGAGACGATAATGCACGAGGCCGACGATAACGGATTGATTATTGGTACGGGCTCGGCGTGTTCGTCGAATGCAAGCAAACGCTATTCACGCGTAATACTTGCTTGCGGGTATAGTGAAGATGTTGCCGACGGTATTTTAAGGCTGAGCTTTTCGCCTGAAAATACGGACGAAGAAGCTTGTCGTGCGGCTGAAGTATTGAATAAAATCGTAAAACATAGAAAAGAAGTAATGGAATAGTATGGAAAAAGTAATTATAATCAGATATGCGGAAATGCATCTGAAAGGCAAAAACAGGGGCTGGTTTGAAAGGCTTTTTTCGGTCAATCTGGAAAAAAGTCTTAAAGGGATTAGGCATGAAATTCGCAGGCAAAGCGGAAGATACCTGGTTGAAAACTTTAACGAAAGCGATACGGATTTTATAACTGACAAGCTGTCGAAGGTTTTCGGAATACACTCTTACAGCGTCGGCTTGAAAGTCAAGGCCGAGATGGAAGAAATTTTTAAAGCTGCTCAGGCTGTAGCTGGCAGCTACGGAACATTTAAGGTTGATACGCACCGTGCAGATAAGACTTTTCCGCTTAACTCAATGCAGATAAATTCGGAGTTGGGCGGAAGAATGTTGGAAGCAAACGCCAATCTGTCGGTAGACGTGCACAATCCGTCCTTTGTTATTAACGTAGACGTGAGGGAGAACGGAGCCGCATTAGTATTTAACGAATTTATAAAAGGAGCAGGCGGAATGCCCGTCGGCTCTTCCGGTAAGGGCTTGCTGCTAATATCGGGCGGAATAGACAGCCCCGTTGCGGGGCACATGATTGCAAAGCGCGGAATGAGTCTGGATTGCTTGCATTTTCATAGCTATCCTTATACTAATTTGCAGGCAAAGGAAAAGGTAATCGAGCTTACAAGAAAGCTTTCGGAATACAGCTGCGGTACAAAACTAAATGTAGTATCCGTAACGCATATTCAGGAAGAAATACACAAAAAATGTAACGGCGAGTATATGGTAACGCTGCTTCGTAGATTTATGATGCGTATAGCAGAAAAGATAGCGGAAAAGTGCGGCGCTCAGTGTATCGTTACGGGTGAAAGCCTTGCGCAGGTTGCAAGTCAGACGATAGAGGGAATGACTTCCTCGAACAGCGTTATAGAAAGACTGCCGGTGCTAAGACCCCTTTGCGGATTCGATAAGAATGA
This sequence comes from uncultured Christensenella sp., assembly GCA_910576655.1. GTDB lineage: Bacteria > Bacillota > Clostridia > Christensenellales > Borkfalkiaceae > Coproplasma. Next base: position 27,734 of record CAJTJC010000013.1, on the reverse strand, counting down.
AATAATCGAGCGCAGTAAAGCGATTGGCACGTATGAAACCTCTATCGAGCCGTACGAGGATTGCTGTACCGTATTTTTGCCAAAGCACCCCGTTACGCGTCCTAAGCTTGCCGACGTTTTAAAGGAAGAAGAAAAGCTTGACGTCGATTTTTTGGTTAAGGAAGCTATTGGTACAGTGGAAGAAATAAATTTATGAAGCTGCTGTCAGTTTGAAAAACGGAATACTAAATCGTGTTGTTAAGCGGTGACTTTAGTCACCGCTTAATTTAATCATACCAGTTTTTGTGTACTATATCGGGTACTTCAATCTGTATAGAATTTCCTTTGCCTATATTAACCGCTGGCAAGATAATTTCGTTTCCGATATATACTTTATTGCCGTCATTAAAGTAGGGGGTTACGCTATACGTGTATTGACCTTCATTGGGTGAATCTATAATCGTGTTTTGCCAGCTACCGTCAAAAATAATAGCTTTATTGCGTTTTACTATAAATGAATAGTACTTTGTCTGACATAAATTAATGTTAATTTGACCGTTTGCTACTGAAATTGTCGGCTCAGGGATTGTAGGTGAGCTGAATCTGTTTGAAATCTGTTTCGGCTCGTTATCCGCTAAAAGCTTGACGGGCATCACGTTCAGCTTAGGGCAGACGGGGTCTGCAATTACGATTTTGTTGTTTTGCAGATATTCTTCCTTGTTGATATTTACCGTGCTTGTGCCCGATTTTGTATCAAGTGTGGTGGGAGTATGTTTGCCGTACGTATTTTCTAAAATCGATTTCATAAGCTTGCAGCAATCCGTTCCGCCTGTAATCTGATTGCGTGAGTTGTCCTTGTCGCCGAGCCAAACGGCAAAACAGTGTTCCGAAGTGTAGCTGACTGCATAGGCGTCTGTGTTTCCTTCTTGGTTGCCGCAGGTTCCCGTTTTGGTTGCGACGTCAAAGCGAAAATCCTTTAATTTTTTTGCGGTGCCGCTTTTACTCGTTTCTATGAGAATTTCGTTCATTAGAGAGCACGTACCTTCGGAATACACGCGACTGCTTGCAAAATCGTTTTTATAAAGCACGGTTCCGTTTTTCGAAACTATTTCTTTAATAAATCTCGACGGTAGAAATTTTCCTCCGCGAGGAAATACCGAATATTTGTCCGCAAGCTCTTTAATGGACAGCCCGTACTTCATTCCGCCAAGGGCGAGTGAAAGATTTTTTTCGTCGTCGTCGAGGCGTATGTCCATAGCGTTCAGATATTTTTCGCATGCGTTTACCGTCAGCGCGTTCAGGGTTTTAACCGCAGGGACGTTATAGCTGTTTTTTATGCTGTCGGTTACGGTTACGTAGCCGTGGTATTTTTTGTCGTAATTTTCTGGAGAATAACCGTTAAAGTTGATTTTTTCGTCCAAAATTCTCGTAAACGGACTTAGATGCTTTTCCTCAATAGCGGGCGCGTAAACGAAAATTGGTTTAGCCGTTGAGCCCGGTTGCCTTTTTGCACCGTTTATCGTGGTTTTATATGCTTTGACTCCGCCTGACAGATTGTCGGTTATAATAACGGCGTTATCGCAGGGGTAGTCGAGCCCTTCGATAAAGTTTTGTGCATCCGCATTCAGATACGTTTTTATTATACAACCGTCGGTAAGCAAATAATGGTCGAAGTCGATTTCTTCGATTTCGTCGAATACTGCGCTGATGTAATCCGAGTATCTGTCGTTGGGGTTGCGTCTTTCACTGTTTAACGGGGTGTTGACTGCTTTCTCGTATTCGTTGCCGTCGATGTAACCGCATTCGTGCATGCTTTTGAGAACGAGGTTTCTGCGTGACAGGCTTTTTTCGGGATTTTTAAAGGGTGAATAGTTGTTTGGCGAAGCGAGAAGACCGACGATGGTTGCGCTTTCGGGCAAGTCGAGATTTTCAGCTTTCTTGTTGAAATAAAATTCGGCGGCGTTTTGCAGTCCGTAACAGCTGTGTCCGAAATAAATAGTATTCAGATACATTTCAAGGATTTCGTTCTTGGAATATTTCTTTTCAAGCTTTTTCGTCAGCTTTATTTCGTTAAGCTTGCGTCTGATTGTTTTATCGCTTGACAGATGCGTGTTTTTGATAAGCTGTTGGCTTATCGTTGACGCACCCTCTTTAAAGGACCTTGAAGAAATGTTTTTAAACAGCGCTTTGACCATTCGTTTGTAGTTCAATCCGTTGTGATTATAGAAATTCCTGTCCTCCGATGCAATAAATGCGTTAACGGTGTGCGGCTGTAATTTATCTATAGATACGCTTTTTTTCTGTATTTCAAGCGAGGCGTTGGTCAGTTCGTTTCCTTCGTCGTCGTAAATGGTTACGTTTTGCCCCGCGCCGACTAATTTAGAGCTGTCAAGCACGGCGTCTTTTGTAATTACCGCATAGGAAACGAACAGCGCTGCGGATAATATTAAAAAACAACTTAATATAATTGCCGAAATTTTTAAAAACTTTTTCATTAAAATTAGTATTTATAAATTTAATTATTTGTTGCAAAACATTTGAAAAAAACCACAAAAAATTATATAATTAAGTTAATATGAAGAAATTTTACTACATTATCACGTACGGTTGCCAGATGAACGTGCATGAATCGGAAAAAATTGCGGGAATTCTGCGCGAGCTCGGTTATGAAAGCTGCGACGGTGCGGAGCGCGCCGATATAGTCGTTTTCAATACGTGTTGCATAAGAGAAAATGCCGAAAATCACGCTTTCGGTAATATAGGTATGCTAAAAAAGTTAAAGTCGGAAAACCGCAATATGATTATTGCGGTCGGCGGTTGCCTTACTCAGCAGATGGGTAAAGCGGACAATCTGAAATCAAAATTTCCGTACGTGGACATTATTTTCGGAACGCATAATCTGCATAAACTGAAAGAGCTGATTATTCTTAAAGAAAAGCAGAAAAAGGCGGTAATACAAATCGAAGAGGATAGCGGCGTCGTTTACGAGGGGGACAGCCCTTTCAGAACGAGTTATCCTAACGCCTGGGTGAACATAACGTACGGCTGCAATAACTTTTGCAGCTACTGTATCGTTCCGTACGTGCGCGGACGCGAGAGAAGTCGTAAATCGGAAGATATTATAGCGGAAGTTAAAACTCTGATTGCGGAAGGGTACAAGGAAATTACTTTGCTCGGTCAGAACGTAAACTCTTACGGTAACGGTACAGACGATATTAGCTTTCCAAAACTACTTGAAAGCATAGCTCTTCTCGACGGAAAGTTCAGATTGCGGTTCATGACCAGTCACCCCAAGGATTTTTCCGAAGAGCTTGCAGCGGTCATGGCTAAGTATCCGAAAATTTGCCGCTGTTTACATTTGCCTGTCCAAAGCGGCTCGAACGCGATTTTGAAGCAGATGAACAGGAAATACACCGTCGAGGATTACCTCGCAAAAATGGAAATTTTACACCGATATATTCCCGATTGCGCAGTTACGACGGATATTATCGTTGGATTCCCCGGTGAAAGCGACGAGGATTTTGCTGCGACTCTCGATTTGGTTAAAAGGGTGAATTTTGCTTCGGCGTTCACGTTCGTCTATTCCAAAAGAGAAGGAACGGTTGCGGCAAAAATGCCGTGCCAGATTTCCGAAGAGGTCTCCAAAAGCCGTATTATGAAACTTGTCGAGCTTGTAAATGCCCAGACGCGCCGCCATACAGAGTCCTATGTGGGTAAAACCATCGAAATTCTCTGCGAGGATTTCGACGCTAAAAAGCAAATGTATATGGGCAGGGACGAGTACGGGCGAATGGGCTATTTTAAAAGCGACGTCAACGAGATAGGTAATTTCGTCAATATAAGGGTACAAAAGGCAAACGGGGTTTCGCGTTTGGGCGAGAGGGTATAAAAATGGCACTTTCACAAATGATGCAGCATTATTTATCGGTCAAGGAAAAGTATAAGGACTGTATAATTTTTTACCGTCTCGGCGATTTTTACGAGATGTTTTTTGAGGACGCGAAAAAAGCTTCCGAGCTTTTGGATTTGACCTTGACAGGCAGAGATTGCGGACTTAATGAACGCGCGCCTATGTGCGGTGTTCCTTTTCACGCTGCCGACGCATATATCGCAAAGCTTGTTGCGCTCGGTGAAAAGGTCGCTATATGCGAACAGCTTGAAACTCCCGCCGAGGCAAAGGGAATAGTCGAGCGCGGCGTTATACGTGTAGTTACCGCAGGAACGATTACAGACGACGAGCATCTCGACGAACGCGAAAGTAACTACGTTTGTTGCGCGTTTAAGGATAGCGACGGCATCGCGCTTTGCTGGGCAGACATAACGACGGGCGAGCTTACTGCGTCTGAAATCGACGGTGAAAATTGTTTAAAAAAAGCCGTAGGGCAAATGGTCAATCTCGGCGTGAAAGAAGTTATTTGCAACGACGAAATGCTGATGTCGTCGCGCGATATTCCCGAAATCGAACGCGGTTTGCTTCCGCATTTTTCTAATTATCCGTCAATGGCGTTTAATTATTCCGTAGCTGAAAGAACGCTTTTAGAGCAGTTTAACGCAAAAACTTTGTCGGCGTATCTCGTTGCGGACAAAAGGCGTGCCGTCTGCGCGGCAGGCGCTTTGTTGCAGTATCTGAAAGAAACGCAGATGCACGCGCTGAAAAATATAAATGGCGTTAAATACGTTGCAAACGACAGCTATATGCAGCTTGACGGCGCGGCGATAAGAAATCTCGAGCTTGTACGAACGCTCTGCTCTAACAAAAAATACGGCTCGCTTCTCTGGCTTATGGACAAGACGAGAACGGCTATGGGGGCGCGCCTGCTCAATAACGGCATACTGTATCCGTTTGCCACAAAGGAGGCTATAAATTACAGGCTTGACGCTGTGGAGGAGCTGTTTAACGCTACTGTCGTAAGGCTTGGAATTGCCGATTTGCTTAAAGGCGTAAAGGATATAGAGAGACTGACAGGCAAGGTCAGCAACAATACGATAATGCCGCGCGACTGCATCGCGCTGTCGCAGTCGCTTGCGACTGTTCCGAATATCAAATTTCAGTTATCGGGCTTCAAATCAAGGGCGCTTTGCGATATTTCGGACAATCTGTTCGAGCTGTCGTCTGTCTGCGATTTGATTGACCGCGCAATAAATCCCGAAGCTCCCACGCAGTTAAAGGACGGGGGTTATATAAAAGAAGGCTTCAACGAAAAGCTTGACGAGCTTAGGATAGTAAGAAAAAACGTCAATAAGCTTCTTTTCGAGGTGGAAGCGCGCGAGCGCGACGCCACGGGTATCAGGACGCTTAAAATCGGGTTTAACAGGGTTTTCGGTTACTATATCGAGGTTTCCAAGTCGTTTAAAGATAAGGTCCCGCTTACTTATCAGCGCAGGCAGACGCTTGCTAACGCCGAAAGGTACACCACGGACGAGCTTAAAGAGCTTGAAAACAAAATTTTGGGCAGCGAAGACGCGGCGTTGCGCATTGAGGCGCAGATTTACGATTACGTAAAATCCGTGCTTGCGGAAAATATTAACAATTTCAAAATTATCGCGGCTGCGGTAGCTCAGCTTGACCTTATAGTAAGCTTTGCTGAAATTGCCAAAACTAACAGATACGTGCGCCCGCAGATAGTGGACGGCAATCAGCCCATGATTATCAAGGACGGAAGGCATCCCGTCGTTGAGGTCATTTCAAAAGAGCGCTTCATTTCCAACGATATTTTGCTCGACGAGGACGAAAACAGAACGATGATTCTTACCGGTCCTAATATGGCGGGTAAAAGCACGTATATGAGGCAGACTGCCATAATTGCGATAATGGCGCATCTCGGCAGTTTCGTGCCCGCGAAATCGGCGCAGGTGCCGCTTATCGACAGGGTTTTTACTCGCGTAGGGGCAAGCGACAATCTTATTTCGGACCAAAGTACGTTCATGGTTGAAATGATAGAGGTTGCTTCCATTTTGCAGAATGCTACTAAGAACAGCTTATTGATACTTGACGAAGTCGGGAGGGGTACAAGCACCTACGACGGACTCAGCATTGCGTGGGCGGTAACGGAATATCTTACCGAGCACGTCCGTGCAAAAACCATGTTTGCGACGCACTACCATGAGTTGACCGAGCTCGAGTACAAAATGAGTGGCGTAAAGAATTACAAAATTTCCGTTAAAGAGGTTAACGGTGGGGTAGTGTTTTTGCGAAAGATTATGCGCGGCGGAGTAAACAGAAGCTTCGGAATAGAGGTTGCTTCGCTTGCGGGGGTTCCGGCCGTAGTAACCGACAGAGCAAAGCAGATTTTAAAACAGATAGAGAGCGGCGAAAAGGAATTCGAAACGCATTTCGAAGAGGAAGAAGAACCTTCGTATTCCGAAATAGAGACTATTTTGCGCGAGGTGGATATGAACGCGATTTCACCCATGCAGGCGTTTATGGTTTTGGGTGATTTGGTTGAAAAGGCGAAAAATAATTAATTGAAAAAAGCTATGAGAAAAATAAACATACTTACAAAAAGCGTATATAACAAAATTGCCGCGGGCGAGGTTGTAGACCGTCCTTATTCGGTTGTAAAAGAGCTGGTAGAAAACAGCCTTGACGCCGGCTCGACACAAATTGAAATATATATTGAAAACGGCGGTAAGCAACTTATAAAGGTTATCGATAACGGTTCGGGTATCGAGCGGGACGATATGCGCGCTGCGTTTTTTCCTCATGCTACGAGTAAAATTGCGACCGCCGAAGATATAGAGTCAATTTCAACCTTGGGGTTCAGGGGCGAGGCGCTTGCAAGTATATCTGCGGTTTCCGTTGTGGAGCTGACTTCCGTGACGGAGGGGAATTCTGCGCACAAGGTTAAATGCGTGGACGGAACCGTCGGCGCAGTCGAGCCTGCCGCATGGGATAAAGGAACTGAAATAATAGTACGCGATTTGTTTTACAACGTACCGGCGCGCGCCAAATTCCTTAATTCCGATAAAAAGGAAGAGTCGGATATAACGAACCTTGTAACTCGGTTCATTTTAGGTAATTCCAAAGTTTCGTTCAGATATTTTGTTGACGGAAAACTTGAATTGCAGTCCGACGGCGGAGGCTTTGACGAGGCGCTTGCACAAGTTTACGGCGCGAAAACAATTTCCAAATGCTATAAAATCAATGTTGAGGAAAACGGCGTAAAGATATACGGCTTTATAGGAAACCAAAATTTCTTTAAACCGAATAAAACTTATCAGACGACGTTTTTAAACGGACGCTATATCGTAAACAATACGATTAGCACTGCGATAAACCGTTGCTATGCGGCGTATATGATGAAGCGGCAGTACCCGTTTTACGTTTTGCATATTGACGTTCCAGCGGAATTCGTCGACGTGAACGTTCATCCGAATAAAATGGACGTCAGGTTGCTGAACGCACATTCCGTTTTTAGTTTGATTTATTCGGCTTTGACGGCTATTCTCGACGGTACGGCTGGCGCAAAGGATTTCGTGACGGAAAGCGTCAGAATGCCCGAAATAACGTCTACTAAAGAGCAGACTGTTATGGACGGTATTCAGCCGCCGCAAAATTTTTCTTTTACGCCGCGACCGCAGCAGGATAATCCGTTCGTACAGCATGGGGAGCCTAAAAAGTATTACGACCCGCTTGAACGGGAGCTTATAACGGATTTCGAGCCGACTGTAAAAAAGCATTTGATTTACGTTTCGAGCGACGTGGTGAACAACGCGCGTGTCGAAGAAGCGCGCGAACGCCGCAAATTCGAACAGCAGATGATTGATTACGAAAGCTTCAAATATAAGGGCAATTTGTTCAATACTTATCTTATGTACGAGGTTTGCGATACCGTATATATAATCGACCAGCACGCCGCTCACGAGCGTTTGATTTACGACAGGCTGCGCGAAAAAATGTCCGAAAGAAAAATAGACAGGCAAATTCTGTTAGAGCCGTATCTATTTTCGGTCAACGCCCAAGAATACGAATTTATGGAAAACAATATAAGACTTATAAGAAGCCTGGGCTTTGATTTAAAGCCGTTCGGCGCGTATTCCTATAGGGTCGACGAGGTGCCAGTTGATTTGCAGCATATAAACGTAGAAGAATTCTTCAACGAGCTGCTGTCAGATTTAAAAGGACTGTCGGACATCAAACTTGAAGATATGTTAAAGGATAAAATTGCAATGACGGCGTGCAAGCATGCCGTTAAAGGGGGAATGGATTTAAGCGATGATGAAATAAATCAGCTTTTTAAAATGCTTAAAGGCAATATGGGATTGAAATGTCCGCACGGTCGTCCCGTATGTATATCTATTGACAAAAAAGACCTTGAAAAAATGTTCAAAAGGATTGTCTGATTTGAATAAGCTGTTGATAATTTGCGGCGCGACGGCGACGGGAAAGACGGCGCTTGCTGTTGATTGTGCTAGGGCGCTGGGTAGCGAAGTGATTTCGGCGGATTCGCAACTTATATATAAAAATCTTAATATCGGCACAGCCAAGCCGACGGCGGAGGAAATGCACGGCGTCGTTCACAATATGATTGACGTTGTTGAGCCCGAGAGCAGCTTCAGCGTTTCGGATTATTGCAGTATGGCCAGACCTGTTTTGGAAAAACTGCTTAATGAAAATAAGGTTCCGGTAGTGTGCGGGGGGACGGGGTTTTACGTTAATTCTCTGATATATGATTTCAGCTATGGCAACGCTGCGGCAGACAATGCAGTAAGGGAAAAATACGAAGGACTGCTGCGCGAAAAGGGCAAAGAGTATCTTTATAATTATCTTTGCGAAATCGACGGTGAAACTGCGGCTCGGTTGCACGTAAACGACGTTAAAAGAGTTATACGCGCCATTGAAATTTACGAGGTAAGCGGAAGGAAAAAATCTTCAATAATAGACAAACCTGTTCCCAAGTACGATTATACCGCAGTGGCAGTAGATTACCCGCGTGACGAGCTTTATGACAGGATAAATCGTCGCGTAGACGTTATGTTTGAAAGCGGGTTGGTTGACGAGGTCGTTCACTTGATTGAAAGCGGTATAACCGCAGAAAATCAGTGTATGCAGGCAATAGGATATAAAGAAGTGCTCGAATGCATTAAAAATGGCGATAAAGAAAGTACTATGCGTGATATAATCAAGCAAAATACGCGCCGTTATGCGAAAAGGCAGATTACTTTCTTCAAAAAGTTGGACAATATTATTTGGTTGAAACCGTCAGAAGCTACGGCTGGAACGGTGTTGGGGTTATTGAATGAATAAGTTTATTACGGAATGTGAAAACAGTCTTAAAGATAAATATAAAAAAATAGATGAAAATGCGTATTTTAATCAGGTTAAAGTTATAAACGCTTTTAAAAATCAAAGAATTTCGTTAAGGCACTTTAACGGCACTACGGGCTACGGCTATGACGACGAGGGCAGGGACGGACTCGGGAAGCTTTATGCAGAGGCGTTCGGTGCGGAAAGCGGCATAGTTTCGCCGCACATTTTGTCTGGTACGCACGCCTTGACGGTTGCGCTGTTCGGTCTGTTGCGACCTAAGGATACTTTACTTTGTATAAGCGGTATGCCTTACGATACTCTTCGTCCGGTTATTTTCGGCGAAGGTAACGGTTCGCTTAAAGATTACGGTATAAATTTCGATTGCTGCGATTTGACTGACGGCGATTTCGATTACGTCGCCGTTAAGTCAAAGATTGACGCAAGCGTTAAAATGGTCTATATTCAGCGCTCGCGCGGGTACGAGTTGCGCGATGCGCTTTCTTGCGCGCAGATTGAAAAGGTGTGCCGATTTTTGCGCGAGGAGGGCTTTAACGGCTGTATATTCGTTGACAACTGCTACGGGGAGTTCGTGGAAACGCGGGAGCCGACGGAGGTTGGCGCAGACGTAATAGTTGGGTCGCTTATTAAAAACGCAGGCGGCGGACTTGCCCAGAACGGCGGCTATATCTGCGGTAAAGAAAAATATATCAATTTAATAGGCAACAGGCTTACTACCCCGTCGACGGGGCTCGAGGTGGGGGCGTACCCGCTTGGTTATCAGTATCTGTATCAGGGGCTGTTTCTTGCTCCTCATACGGTTGCGCAGGCGCTTAAATGCAGTATTCTAATAGGATACGCCATGTCTCAGTTGGGATATGAAAATTATCCGTCGCTTGATAAAACTCCTTACGATATTACGCGCGCAATAAAGTTTGACAGTGCGGAAAAAATGACGGAGTTTATACGCGAAATACAGTATGCATCGCCGATAGACAGCTTCGTAACCTGCGAGGCGTGGGATATGCCGGGCTATGAGGAAAAAATAATAATGGCGGCGGGAACTTTCGTTTCGGGCTCTTCGGTAGAGTTATCTGCCGACGGCCCTGTTAAACCGCCGTATATCGCATATTTTCAAGGCGGGCTGACATACGAGCACGGTAAGTATGCGCTTGAAAGAATTTTAAAAAAATTGAGGTAATATAGGTAATATAATGGATGTTTATAAAAATTTGCCTGAATTTGAAAGTTGCAATTTTAAACTGCGCGGAGTTCTTGCTGAGGATGCTCAAGCTCTGTTAAAGGTTTATTCAGATGAAAAAGCCGTTCCTTTCTTTAACGGCGATAACTGTCACGGAGACGATTTTCATTATACAACTTTGAAGCGTATGCAAGAAGCGATAAGCTTTTGGCTTTGGAGCTATGAGAACGGATATTTCGTGAGGTGGGCTATTGTAGATAAGGATGCCGACGAGGTTGTCGGAACGATAGAATTATTCCGTCATGAGGATAAGGTTTCCGTCTACGATAATTGCGGACTTTTGCGGCTTGATTTGCGTAGCGATTACGAAAAAGAGAACGTAATTGACGAAATTCTTTCGCTGATAATTGCGCCGTCTTACGATATGTTCGGCGATAAGGTAGTTACGAAAGTTAAAGACTTTGCTTTGGAACGACTTGCCGCCGTTAAGGCTTTGGGCTTTACTTTACCGAAAGAAGCGCTTCGCGGGCAAAACGGTGAAATTTTCAACGACTATTACATTTTAAATAAGTGATAATTAAAGTTATTTAAAGGTTAATATTATAATGAAAAAAAGTCAAAAGATGCATGCACTAAGTTGGAAAGGTGTAATTATATCGATTATAGTACTTGCTGTTTTTGGATTTATCGGTGCGAAGGCGACTTTAGATTATATTTACTGTAATGAGCTTCAGGCGACAATAGATAAAAACATAATAGTTGAGGCGGAAATTGTCGCTTTAAATTATAAGTCTAGCGGAGGAAACCGCGGTCATGGCTCTATATATTACATTATGTACCGATATACAGACGAAGAAGGCATAATATATGAAAGTTATTGCGGCAGCGGCAATTATGAAACGGAAGAAGATGACCGTAAACTTATCGGCGAAAAAGTTGCTATTTATATTGGCGGTTTGAGCAAAGTGGGCGCGCAGCCCTTAAGCAGAGCAGTGTGCTATGGCACTAAAGTTGAAGTTAGTACGGAAATTATTTTGATGAGTATTTTTTATTCAGCTATTATACTTTATATTGCTGCTGTTATTATATATTGTTTGTTTTTTTATGATAAATTACCTATTCGAAAAAAGAAACCTGATAATACGGAAAACGAGACGTAATAATAGAAAAAATCATTTGCAGTGTAAATATAGAATTAATAAAACCGCTATTGAACAGTTGTTCAATAGCGGTTTGTTTTGTTTCCGAAGTTTTATAGTTTAGTACATTCCGCCCATATCGGGTGCGCCGCCCATGGGAGCGGGTGCGGGAGGGGTAGGAATATCGGTAACAATGCTCTCTGTCGTCAGCAGCGTAGCTGCGACGGAAGCCGCATTCTGAAGTACCGAACGAGAAACCTTTGTAGGGTCTATAATGCCGCTCTTAACCATGTCTGTGTACTCGTTTTTAAGCGCGTCGAAACCGTAATTTGCTTTCTTTGCCGAAAGTATGTTGTTTACTACGACCGAGCCGTCGAAGCCTGCATTTTTTGCAATCTGGCGGACGGGCTCTTCAAGTGCTTTCATTACTATTGCCGCGCCCGTTTTTTCGTCGCCATCGAGTGTTTCAATAAGCTTTTTCAACTCGGGAATAGTGGAGAGGAGTGCCACACCGCCGCCGGGAACGATTCCCTCTTCAACGGCAGCTCTCGTTGCCGCAAGAGCGTCTTCTATGCGCAGCTTCTTTTCCTTCATTTCAACCTCGGTTGCCGCGCCTACGTTAATTACTGCAACGCCGCCCGCAAGCTTTGCAAGTCTTTCCTGCAATTTCTCTCTGTCGTAATCTGAGGTAGTTTCAGCAATCTGCGCCTTTATTGACGATACGCGCGCTTTAATGTCCTTAGCGTCGCCTGCGCCGTTTATAATTGTGGTGTTGTCTTTATCGACTTTTACCTGCGAAGCTCTGCCGAGCATATCGGTAGTAACGTCCTTAAACTCATATCCCAAATCGCTTGAAATTACCGTTCCGCCCGTAAGAATTGCAATGTCTTCGAGCATTGCCTTTCTTCTGTCGCCGAAACCGGGGGCTTTAACCGCAACGCAGTTAAGTACGCCCTTTAACTTGTTTACGATAAGCGCGGCAAGCGCGTCGCCTTCAACGTCTTCAGCGATAATGAGCAGTCTTGCGCCCTGCTGAGCTATGGGCTCGATAACGGGCAGAATTTCCTGAAGTGAAGAAACTTTTTTATCCGTTATAAGAATATAAGGATTGTCCAGTACGGCTTCCATTTTGTCCGTGTTGGTAACCATATAGGCGGAAGCGTAGCCTCTGTCAAACTGCATACCTTCTACAGTCGTAAGCTCGGTTGCCATGGTTTTGCCTTCTTCAACGGTAATCACGCCGTCTTTTCCGACAATTTCCATTGCGTTAGCGATAAGCTCGCCTATTTTTTCGTCGCCTGCCGAGATGGAAGCAACCTGAGAAATTCCCAGCTTGTTTTCGACGGGTTTGGAAATGGACTGAATTTTCGTAACAGCCGTTTCAACTGCGGAAGCAATACCTTTTTTAAGTATTACGGGATTTGCGCCTGCGGCAAGATTTTTAAGTCCTTCTTTGACAATCGCCTGAGCGAGTACGACCGCAGTGGTGGTGCCGTCGCCCGCAACGTCGTTGGTCTTTGTGGAAACCTCTTTGACGAGTTGTGCGCCCATATTTTCAAACGGGTCTTCAAGCTCGATTTCCTTTGCAATCGTCACGCCGTCGTTTGTAATGAGGGGGGAACCGAATTTCTTATCGAGAACCACGTTTCTGCCTTTGGGACCGAGAGTGATTTTTACGGTATCCGCAATAATGTTTACGCCTGCTTCAAGCTTCTTTCTGGCTTCGTCGCCGTATTTAATCTGTTTAGCCATAATAAACTCCTTTATTTACTCGACAATCGCCAGAATATCGCTCTGACGGATTATCGTATATTCCTTGTCTTCGACCTTTACTTCGGTTCCGCTGTATTTTGCAAGCAAAACCTTATCGCCGACCTTGACCTGCATATTTACTTCTTTGCCGTCTACGACGCCGCCGGGACCTACGGCAACGACTACGCATTGCGCAGGTTTTTCCTGAGCGGCGGAAGTAAGGTAGAGTCCGCTCTTCGTCTTTTCTTCTGCTTTCAGTCCTTCGACAACCACTTTGTCAAAAAGAGGTTTGATTTTCATAAATTACGTTCCTCCGAAGAATATTTTTTTGTACGGTTATTTTATAAACTAACCAAAATAAAATGAAACATATTTATGTAAAAAATTGCTTTTTGCCAAACATTATGTTAAAATTTAACTAATAAAAAACTTACAGGTGTATTTATGGATAAGTGGGATAAAAGATTTATGGACATGACCGAGCAAATCGGTACTTGGTCAAGCTGTTTTCAGGAAAACAGAAAGGTCGGCGCAATTATCGTCAAGGACAAGCGTATTATAGCAACGGGATACAACGGCGCGCCGCAAGGTATAAAGAGCTGCGCAGACAAAAAAGAATGTCTGCGAAAAAAAATGAATGTTCAAAGCGGAACCATGCACGAGCTTTGCTATGCTGTTCACGCCGAGCAGAATGCGATAATTCAGGCGGCGAGAGTAGGGTGCAGCGTCGAGGGGTGTACGCTTTACTGTACGCATCAGCCTTGCGTAATTTGCGCTAAAATAATAATTAACGCGGGTATTTCGCGCGTTGTTTACAAAGAGGGTTATCCCGACGATTTTTCAATACAGCTTTTCAAAGAAGCGGGTGTTCAGCTCGACAAATACAGTGATTTATGAGGTAAAAAATGCAAAATCCTATCGTAACTATAGAAACGGAAAACGGAACGATAAAAGCAGAGCTTTATCCCGAAAAAGCTCCGAACACGGTAAATAATTTTATAAGTCTTGTAAAAAGCGGTTTTTACGACGGGCTAATTTTTCATAGGGTCATTTCCGGCTTTATGATTCAGGGCGGAGACCCTGCGGGAGTAGGAACAGGCGGTCCGGGTTATCAGATTAAAGGCGAGTTTGCTATGAACGGCTTTAAGCAGAACGATATCAAGCACGAGCGCGGCGTTCTTTCTATGGCGCGCGCTATGCACCCAGACAGCGCGGGCTCGCAGTTTTTTATAATGCATAAAAACTCTTCGCACCTCGACGGACAGTATGCTGCGTTCGGAAAAGTTATCGAGGGTATCGAGACCGTTGACGCGATAGCTTCGACAAAAACGGACTGGAACGATAAGCCTAAAACGCCGCAGATTATGAAAAAAGTTACCGTCGAAACCTTCGGTACAGATTATCCTCAGCCCGTGAAATGCTGACAGGAGAAAATCATGGATAATTCGGTTTATTCCAATCCGTTGACTGCAAGGTATGCAAGCGTGCAGATGTCGGAAAATTTTTCCGATAAAAAGCGGTTTACGCTTTGGCGTAAGCTTTGGATAGCTCTTGCGGAAAGCGAAATGGAGCTTGGATTGAATATAACCTCTGAGCAAATCTCGGAAATGAAAAGATTTGCGGAGGATATTAATTTCAGTCAGGCTGAAAAATACGAAAAGGAAATGCGCCACGACGTAATGGCGCATATTCATGCTTTCGGCGAACAGGCGACTTCGGCTATGCCGATTATTCACCTCGGCGCAACAAGTTGCTTTGTGGATTGTAATTCCGAGCTTATCATACTAAACGACGCGCTTGATATAATTAAGCGGAAGCTTGTAAGCGTAATAAACAATTTAAAAAATTTTGCTTTAAAATATAAGGCTTTGCCTACGCTCGGGTTTACTCATTTACAGCCTGCACAGCTGACGACGGTAGGCAAGCGAGCTACGCTATGGTTGCAAGATTTGACCATGGATTACGAAAATCTTAAATATATCCAGTCTACCTTGAAGCTTAGGGGCGTTAAGGGGACGACCGGCACGCAGGCAAGTTTTTTAGAGCTGTTTAATGGTGACGAGCAAAAAGTAAAAGAGCTTGAAAATCTCGTCGTTAAAAAGTTGGGGTTTGATAAGGTGTTCGGCGTTACGGGCCAGACCTATCCGAGAAAGCTCGACTACAATATTTTAAGCGTACTGTCGCAGATTGCGCAAAGCGCGTATAAGTTTTCTAACGACGTGCGCATTTTACAAAATATGAAGGAAGTAGAGGAGCCGTTTGAAAAATCGCAGGTCGGTTCCTCGGCGATGGCGTATAAACGCAATCCTATGCGAAGCGAAAGAATGAGCGCGCTTGCCAGGTTTGTTGTGTCACTGCCTGTAAACAGTGCTATTACCGCCGGTACGCAATGGTTTGAGCGAACGCTGGACGATTCTGCCAACAGACGTATTGTCAATGCGCAGGCTTTCCTTGCGCTTGACGGAATATTAAATCTTTATATGAATATTACTGAAAATCTCGTAGTTTACGAGAAAGTAATAGAAAAACACGTTGCTGCCGAGCTTCCTTTTATGGCAACCGAAAATATTATGATGGAATGTGTCAAGGCTGGCGGCAACAGGCAGAAGCTGCACGAAAAAATAAGAGTGCTGTCAATGCAAGCGGCAAAAACCGTCAAAGAAGAGGGGAAAGATAATAATCTAATCGAACTTATAAAAGCCGATAAAGATTTTACTCCCGTCCACGACAGTCTGAACGAAATTCTGGATGCCAAAAAGTTTATAGGCAGGGCGCCATCGCAGGTCACTGAGTTTATTCAAAACGAAGTTGCACCTATTTTAAAAGAAAACGCCGCTCTGCTTGGGGGCAAAAGCGACGTAAAAATATAAATAGTTTATAGTAAACAATATAAAAAATTTTGAGGCGACGTTCGGTAAATAAAAAACAGTTCTGCTTAATCGCAAAACTGTTTGGCAGGGGAGACACGATTCGAACATGCAACCGACGGTTTTGGAGACCGCGACTCTACCGTTGAGCTACTCCCCTAAAAATCTAAAACCATAAATAATTATATAATATTATTTAATTTAAGTCAACTATTTCGGAGAATTTTTTGTGAAAAAACAATTTAAGCTTGGTTTAATAGGCAGTAATTTAACTGCTCGGACAATTATAAAGGGTGCAGTGCTTTCCGATTTTTTAAGTCAGAAAAAAATTATTGCAAGCGGAGTGCGCAACGAGGATATTTCTGCTTTGGAAGAGCTGGGGGTTCAGCTTGTGGATGACGATAGATACGTTTTTGAAAACAGCGAATTTCAGTTATTAGCAGTAAGTGCGGAAGAATTGAAGTCGGTTTCTTCTAATGCAAAGGCAGTAAAACAACTTAAAATTATCACCGTAGCAGACGGATTAAAGAAAAGCGAAATAAAAAGCGCTTTCGGAGCAAGCTCAACCAAGATTGCAAGAGCCGTCGCTAATCTTCCTTGCACGATAGGTAGCGGTAGCGTTGGAATTGACATGTCAGAATATAACTCGTCGTTTGACGATATAGAGTTTATTTCCAATCTGTTTGACTGCATAGGTACGGTTTTAAGCGTAGACGAGAGCAAGTTCGATGCGATTACAAGTATAAGTGTTAACGGTCCCGCTTACGTCTTTATGTTCATAGACGGTTTAATAGATGCAGGGGTAAAACAGGGACTGAAAAGAAGCGAGGCAAAGCTTCTTGCTGTTCAGACGTTGCTCGGTTCTGCTGAAATGGCAGAAAGAGAGGAGTATACGCTTTCCGAGTTGATAATGAAAGCATGCAATAACGGCGGTTCGGCGTTGGGCGGCGTTAAATCTCTCGAAAAAAACAGATTCAGGGAAGTTATCGGTGAAGCAGTAGCCGAGAGTATTAAAAGCTTGAAAGAGCGTGGCACGCAATGAAAAAAGTTACTGTTTATACCGACGGCGCCTGTTCGGGCAATCCCGGCGTAGGCGGTTGGGGCGCGGTGCTAATGTATAACGGGCATGAAAAACGCATTTCTGCCGCAGACAGTGAGACAACCAACAACAGAATGGAGCTTACGGCGGTAATCGAGGCGCTGAAAAATTTGACCGAACCGTGCGAGGTTGACGTATACAGCGATTCCGCTTATACGGTTAATGCGTTTATAAAGGGTTGGGTTTACGATTGGGCGCGCTCAAACTGGATAAAGTCGGATAATAAGCCGCTTTTAAATGCGGATTTGTGGCAACAGCTTTATGCTCTTTCAAAAACGCACAAGCTCAATTTTATTAAGGTAAAGGGTCATGCAGACAACGAATATAACAACGTTTGCGACAAGCTTGCCACGGATGCAATAAAAAATTATAAATCGCAATTATAAATTTTCGCTTTTTTATATATAATAAATATATAGGCGAATAAATGGATTTTAAAGAAGTTTTAAAACATACGGTAAATATATTGGCGGCGGTACTTCTATGTGCTGTTGCCTTTGTTTTTATGGCATATGGATTTGCATATAGAAGTTTACCGTTCATTGAAAAAAACTATATCTTTTTAACGACGTTGACTTTTTCCGTTTTCGGAGCGACGCTTTTAGGCTATATAATTTTTTACTTACTTTATAAACAGGCTATTTACAGACTGATATTTTGCACTATTATATTCTTTTGCATTGCGGGAGCAATATTTTTTACTATATGCGCCACGGGCGTGATAGAAAAAATTGGCAGCATCGATGCGTTGAGAGATTATATATCACAATTCGGAAGCATGGCTGTCGTATTGTATATTTTGTTTTGTTTTTTGCAGGTGCTCGTGTTGCCCGTTCCCGGTTCGGTTACGGTTGCCGCGGGAGTTGCGCTGTTCGGCCCGTTTAAGTGCAGTATTTTCAGTTTTATCGGTATAACCCTCGGCTCCGTAGCTGCCTTTGCTATCGGCAGATGGATAGGTGAAAAAGCAGTTCGCTGGATTGTTGGAGAGGATACGTTAAAAAAATGGCTTCAAAAGCTTAAAGGTAAGGACTATCTGATTTTGTCCATTATGTTTTTGCTGCCTCTGTTCCCCGACGACGTGCTTTGTTTTGTCGCAGGTTTGTCGTCAATGACCTGGCCGTATTTTTTAATTATGATAACTATAACGAGAGCGACTTCGGTGCTTGCCACGTCTTATTCTGTCGGGTTGATACCGTTTACAACGTGGTGGGGTATTCTTATTTGGGTAGTAATTGGCGCGTTGATTGGCGTTGCGTTCTGGCTTGTCTGCAAATACTCGTCACAAATCGATTATTTTATAAAAAGCAAACTGAAAATAAAGAGGTGATTTGCAATCATCTCTTTTATTTATTGTGAAACTAAATATCATTTGCATAATTGCAAATTTTTTATTTGCTTTTGCCTATGCTTGTGATAAAATAGGATTATGAAAAACGTAGCTGTAATAGGCGGTGGTGCTGCGGGGCTGATGGCTGCATACGCTGCTGCGATAAACGGAAATAAGGTGACCTTATTCGAGAAAAACGAAAAGTGCGGTAAAAAGATTTACATAACCGGTAAAGGAAGATGTAATTTAACGCACGACTGTTTGCCAGACGAATTTTTACAAAACGTGGTCACTAATTCAAAATTCCTGACCGGAGCGATTTATAATTTTTCACCGCAAAAAACTATGCAATTTTTTGAGGATGGCGGGCTTAAATTGAAAACCGAAAGGGGCGATAGGGTTTTCCCTGTTTCCGACAAGGCAAGCGACGTAACGAAGTGTCTTGAAAAAAAATGCATGAATGCAGGTGTAACCTTTAAATTTTGCGAGAAAGTGTTAAAAATACAGATTTTAAATAGTATTATATCTGACATAATAACAGTAAAGGACAGATATTCGTTCGATTTGATTATTGTGTGCACGGGTGGGCTTAGCTATCCTTCGACAGGCTCCGATGGCGATGGATATAAATTTGCAGAAGGGACGGGGCATTGTATCGTTGCGCAAAAACCGGCGCTATGCGGCTTAAATTTAACGGGTAAATTTTTTAAAGAGCTGCAAGGGCTGACTTTAAAGAACGTAAAGTTAAGCGTATTCGTTAACAACAAAAAGCAGAGAGAGTTTTTCGGCGAAATGTTGTTTACTCATTTCGGGATTTCGGGTCCTATCGTCCTTTCTGCGTCGAGCTACATAAACAGGTGTGATTTAAAGGTGGTCAAATTGGTTCTCGACTTAAAACCTGCGCTTACCGACGAGCAACTTGATAACCGTATTTTAAGAGATTTTGACAAGTTCAAAAACAAAGATATTTCAAATTGTTTAAAAGAGCTTTTGCCCAACGCGTTAATTCCGATAGTTCTGGAAAAATGCGGGATTGCTTTTAACAGAAAAATCAATTCGGTTACGCGAAACGAAAGGTTGAGTTTGTTGACAACCGTTAAAAATTTTGATATGATTGTTTCGTCGTTGCGTGGCTTTGACGAGGCTATCGTTACAGCCGGCGGGGTGGACGTGAAAGATATTAACCCCAAAACAATGGAAAGCAAATTAGTTAAGGGGCTGTATTTTTGTGGCGAGGTGCTTGACTTGGATGCTTTAACGGGCGGATTTAATCTGCAAATTGCATTTTCGACGGGTTATGCCGCCGGAAGCAGCATAAAAGCCTAATTATGTCAGACAAAGTAGTTAATAAATGCAGGAAAATTTCATATTATGGCTGCGTTATTGTATTTCTATTGTTGATTGCTTTTGGCGTTTTAAGTATGCTGCTAAATCTTTCGGCACTGAAAATACATAGGGACGGTTGGGTTGTCGAAGGCACGGTGGTAAGTTATACTTTGCGAAAAGACACTGCCGATTCTAAATATCTTTGCGGATATAAGTGTGAATATATAGACGGTATAAACGGCAAATATTATTCTACCGTTACTTATTATCCTGTTGCGAATGAAACCAACTATAAAGAATGGTACGATTCTCAAATCGGAAAAAAGATAGAGCTTGTTATTGACGACAGCGGTCATTGTATAGCAAAACGCGACATGACTTTCGATTTGATAAGTTTGATATTTCTGCCGAGCGGGTTATTCATTATCGTCGGTACGTGCGGTATTGCCGTAATCGCGTTAAAAAAATTTTATTTCGATAAACGGAAACAGACTGCTATTCAAATGTGTGTCGAAGAAGTCGAATTAACGGAATTAAACGACGGTTTTTTCATTGACGGCGTGTTTTGTGCAAGTATGGACAGCTTTGTGGCTTCTTTAATTTGCAGGAATACTTTACGGCAGCGTCAAATATGCGCTATGCCGTCGGACGAGGCTATGGAAACCGTGTCCCGTATGGATACCGAAAGCCGCAAAAATTTTTATTGGAAGGGTAAAGCAATTCCCAAAAATTCGCGGCTGTACGGCGAGCTTCTGGAAAGGGCAAATAGCGAACAACGTAAAAATCAATTAATATAAATAAAGGATAAACTTATGAAAGCTATAAGGGGTGCGATAACCGTTAAAGCCGATACGGCTGAAGAAATCAAAAAGAACGTGAGACTGTTGCTTACCAAATTAACAGAAAAGAACGGGCTTACTGCGGAAAATATTATTTGCATAATGTTTTCTAATACGTCGGATATTCACTCGTATTATCCCGCGAAGGCGGCGAGAGAGGTTGGTTTCTTTAACTGCGCGTTATTTTCTTCGATAGAGCCGGATATAGATGATTCGTTACCGCTCTGCATAAGGGTAATGGTTTTGGCGGAAACGGATAATACTCCCAAGCACGTTTATCTTAACGGGGCTGCAAATCTTAGAAAGGATATAACGAAAAAGCTTAACATTGCAATCGACGGTCCTGCCGGCAGCGGAAAGAGCACCGTTTCGAAAATACTATCTAAGCGTTTCGACATTCTTTATCTTGATACGGGCGCAATGTACCGTGCGTGCGCGCTTGCGTGCGAAAATGCGGGCATTGACTGCAAGGACGAGGCTTCGGTTCAGGCGTTTGCGGACAGTGTGGACATAACCGTTAAGTATGAAAACAAGGCTCAAAAAACCTATCTCAACGGCAGAGACGTAACGGAAATTATCCGTACTCCGCATATTTCGATGATGGCGTCGGTGGTATCCGCTTACGGCTGTATAAGAACGAAAATGGTAGAGCTTCAAAGAAAAATAGCAAAAGAAAATTCCTGCGTGCTCGACGGAAGAGATATCGGCACGAATGTTCTTCCTGCTGCGGAATTCAAATTTTTTCTCACTGCTTCGCCTGAAATACGCGCAAACCGTCGTCTTGCCGAAAACGAGTTAAAGGGTTTTAATCAGTCTTTCGAGGACGTTTTAAGGGAAATCAAGGCGCGCGACGAGCAGGATACGGGGCGCAAAATCGCGCCGCTACTTAAAGCCGACGACGCCATGGAAATTAATACGGACAAGCTGACGGAAGAGGAAGTCGCAAACGAAATCTGTTCGGTAATTCAAGGTAAAATCTGATGTCGAAAAAAGATAAAGTAAAACTCAATGCGGTATCGAAATGGTTCAGAACGCTCAGGCGGGCGGAACCGTTTTTATACCGTCCTTTTTTTCCTTATAAAAAACACGGTCATACGCAGCGCTTTACCGACAGAGCATATATATTTGTAGGCAATCATTTAAGTGTGCTCGACGTGGTGTTTCCCGCAATCGCGACAAACCGCGCCGTGCATTTTATGGCGAAGAAATGCCTTTTTGAAAAAGGCCTTATGAAAAAGTTCGTCAACAAGTGCGAATGTATTCCCGTTAACAGGGACGGAACCGACGTGAAAGCCGTTATGCTTGCAATGAAGTATTTAAAGCAGGGCGAATGCGTTTCGATTTTTCCCGAAGGCACGAGAAATAAAACCGACGATACGTTTTTGCCCTTTAAAAGCGGGGCAACGGCAATTTCCATAAAGACGAAAACGCCGATAATCCCGCTTGTTCAAATCAAAAAAATAAGAATGTTCAGAAAAGCGCACGTGCTTTACGGCGAGCCTATTGAGTTTACGGAATTTTACGACAAGAGGCTTACCGAAGAGGATATAAAAAAATGCGACGATTTCCTTCGCGAAAGACTTTACGAGATGCACGCGGAGCTTACGCGGATACTTTCGACAAAAAAGAGTAAGAAGGCATGAAAATTTACGTTGCTGAAAACAGCGGTTTTTGTAAGGGCGTTGAACGCGCCGTAAATACCGCGCTCTCGCTCGAAACGGAAAACGCTTATGTATTAGGTGAAATAATACATAATCACGACGTGGTTAAGGCGATAAAAGAAAAGGGGCTTAAAGTAGTCGAAAGGCTTGACGAGGTTCCCGACGGAAGCACCGTGGTTTTTCGTTCGCATGGCGTGCCAAAAAGCTATTACAGCGAGTGCGAACGCCGAGCAATAAAGGTGGTTGACTGCACTTGCGGCTTTGTAAAGCGTACCCAGAGTATAGTTGCCGAACAGAGCGCGCTTGGCAATTTTATCGTTATTGCAGGTGAGCCGACGCACCCGGAGGTTATCGGGCTGCTCGGTTGGTGCGAGAGTAGTGCCGCGGTAATCAACGACGAAAATCGTATTCCTGCCGAGCTTGCAGATAAAAACGTCTGTATAGTCGGACAAACTACGTTTTCGCCTCTGAAATTTGAAAAAATTATAAAAAATATTAGAAAACTATGTAAAAAAACAGTTGCTGTTTTCGAGACGATTTGTTATACTACTATAGAACGGCAAAGCGAGACTGAAAAACTTGCTAAAATGTGCGAAGCAATGCTCGTTATCGGCGGGCTGAACAGCAGTAATACCAACAAGCTGTATGAAATTGCTTTAAAGCATTGCGGTAACGTATTCAGACTTGCCAATTCCGAAGATATGGATTATTCCAAATTAATTAAATTCAAAAGTGTAGGTATTGTTTCAGGGGCGTCAACCCCGAATGCGCAAACCCGGGAGGTTCTCTTAAAGATGGAAGAAAACACAGAAGTTAAGGCAACAAATTCTATGGCAGACGTTGTTGCTAAAATCGACAGCGAATCGAAGTTCAAGAAAGGACAGATTGTTCAGGCTACGATATCGCAGGCAACGGAAGAAGGCTTGCAGATATTGTTGCCCTTCTCTAAAAAAGAAGTTGCTTTAAGCAAGGACGAGCTTGACTGCGAACAGTATAACGTAGCCGATTATATGGATAAAATCGGTGAAACGATTGATTTGCTTGTCGTAGAGCTTAAGCCCAGCCTAAAACTTTCGCAGAAAATGATAAGAATGTTGAAAGAGGAAGAAGCTTTAAGCGCCGATATCGAAGCGGGAAAAGAATTTTCTGTAGTTTGCACGGGAACCAACAAGGGCGGACTCGTTTCTCAGTTGGGTACTTATTCGGTATTCATACCTGCGAAGGAAATTCGCATGGGTTTCGTTAAGGATTTGGCAAAGTACGAGGGTAAAACTCTCCGTCTTCGCGCTCTTGAAATAAGAAAGACTGGCAGAAAAGAAATAATCGCTTCCCAGCGCGTAATTTTGCAGGAAGAGCACGACGCAAACGAGGCTGCAAAAGCTGCAAAGGAAGAGGAATTCTTTGCAAATATTGCCGTAGGCGACATTGTCGAAGGTAAGGTTGAGCGTGCTACCACGTTCGGCGCATTCGTTTCCGTTAACGGTTTCGATTGCCTTGCTCACATTTCCGACCTTTCGTGGACCGGCGCGGAAGCAGTTAAGGACGTTCTTGAAATTGGCAAGACCTATCAGTTTAAAGTACTCAAAATAGACCAAAGCAATAAAAAGGTATCTATAGGCTATAAGCAGCTTCAGCCTCAGCCCTGGGACCTTGTAGAAGGTAAATACGCAGTTGACGACGTAATTCACGGAAAGGTCGTAAGGCTCGTTCCGTTCGGCGCTTTCGTCGAGGTTGAAAAAGGTATCGACGGGCTCGTTCACGTTTCGCAGATTAGCTACGACAGAATTGAAACGCCCGCTTCCGTACTCAACGTTGGCGACGAAGTAGACGCGAAAATTATTGCGCTTGACGTCGACGCGAAGAAAATGAATCTTTCAATCAAGGCGTTGCTTCCCGAACCTGAAAGAGCACCCCGCGCGCACAAGTCGAACGAGGACGGCGAGGATAACCGCAAGGCGCGCTTCTCAAGAAGAAACAACAGCGACGACGAGCTTTCTACTTGGAGCGAAGGAAGTATTTCTGGCACTTCGATTGCTGATTTGCTTGCAAGTGCAAAGAACAATAAATAACTTACCGAATTTCAAGCTCCGCAAATTGCGGAGCTTTTTTGTTAAATTTACTTTATATAATACGAGGTTAACGGAATGAAAAAAGAAGGAAAAATTAAGATTTCAAGCGAAAATATGATGCCGATAATAAAGAAATGGCTTTATTCGGATAAGGATATATTTTTAAGAGAAATAGTTGCTAACGGCGTCGACGCTATAACTAAATTTAAAAAGCTCGTCGATATGGGCGAAGCAAAAGAGGACGGCAAGGAATACTGCGTTAAAATTTCTGTCGATAAAAAGGCAAAAACTCTTACGGTCGAAGACAACGGTCTCGGCATGACTGAAGAGGAAGTTGAAAAATACATAACGCAGATTGCGTTTTCGGGTGCGTCCGATTTCCTTGCTAAGTACGAAAAAGCCGGCGGCGACGGAATAATCGGACATTTCGGTTTAGGCTTTTATTCCGCATATATGGTTTCCGATAACGTGGAAATTTTTACGAAATCGTATAAAAAAGCAGCGGCGGTGCACTGGGTATCCGACGGAAACGCGACCTATAAAATCGAGGATTGCGATAAAAAGGAACGCGGCACAACGATAGTTATGCACATTTCCGCCGGTGAAAAAGAATTCCTCGAAGAGGATAATATCAAAAACTTAATCAGAAAATACTGTATGTTCATGCCCTATAACGTGTACGTTTCGTTTAAGGGTGACGGCAAGGACCAGCCGCTGAACAATACGATGCCTCTGTATGCTAAAAATCCCAAGGACTGTACCGACGAGGACTATAAAAAGTTTTACCGCGATACCTTTATGGATTACAACGAACCGATTTTCTGGGTTCATTTGAATATGGATTATCCGTTTAACCTCAAGGGTATTCTGTATTTCCCCAAAGTGAGAAATAAGGTCGAGCTTGATAAGGGTAAGGTTAAGTTATTCTGTAACCAAGTATTTATTGCCGATAACATCAAAGAGGTAATTCCCGAATTCCTTATGCTTTTGAACGGTGTTATCGACTGTCCCGATATTCCTTTGAACGTATCGCGCAGCTTTCTGCAAAACGACAGTCAGGTGCAGAAGATAAGCAAGCATATAACCAAAAAGGTTGCAGATAAGCTAATAAGTCTGTTTAAGACGGACCGTCCTAAGTATGAAAAATGTTGGGACGATACGGCAAACTTTATCAAATTCGGCTGCATCAAGGACGAGGAATTCTTCGATAAAATTAAAGATATTATCATATATAAGGACCTTGAAGGGAAGTTTGTTAACTTTAACGAGGTCGTCGGCGAAGACGTTTCGGATAATAAAAAAGATAAGAAGGAAGCCGAGCCCAAGACCGTATATTACGTTTCAGATGCGTTGCAGCAGGCGCAGTACGTAAAAATGTTTAAAGACGCGGGCTTGAAGGCGATATTGAGCGATACTTTTATCGACCCTCATTTCCTCAGCTACGTTGAATATAAAACCCCCGGTAAACTCAAATTTATGCGTATCGACGCTGAATTTGACGGCGCGCTTAAAACGGGAGAGGGGACCGAGGATTCGGCGCTTGCGGAAATTTTCAAAACCGCAATCGGCAACGATAAGCTTACGATAAAGTTTGAAAACCTTAAAAGCACGGTGCCGGCATTTATTATCACCGATGAATATATGCGCAGATATTCCGAAATGGGGCAGATGTACGGAATGTCCGACGGCGCGTTGGCTCAGACAATGGTAATAAACCTTTCAAGCCCCATTGTTACCAATATTAAGGGACTTGACAGCGAGAGACAGCATTTCGTCGCAAATTATATTTATTCGCTTGCGTTGCTGTCGTTTAAAAAGCTGGACGAAACCGAGCTTGACAAATTTGTAAATGCAAATATCTATTTGCTTGACAATTATATGAAATAATTTAAAAAGCGCGAAATATTCGCGCTTTTTTTTACAATAAATTACCATTTTTTTTTGTTTGAGTATTGAAAAAACAATTAAGATATGTTAAAATATTTATGTTGGGTTAATTTGTATGTTTAAGGAAATACAGCTGAATGATTTTCATAATGCGACTTGTTGCTTTGCTTATGAATTTTTCGGTTGTCATAAAATTTCCGATAGTGAATACATTTTTAGAGTATGGGCTCCGCACGCCGAATCGGTTTGTTTAATCGGGTCGTTTAACGGCTGGTCGGAAAGCGCTTCGATAATGAAACGGCTTTCGGATAACGAAAGCTTCGAAATTACGGTAAACGCCAAATTAGGCGATACCTACAAATTCTGCATAACCACTTACGATGGAAGAAAGCTTTACAAAGCCGACCCATACGCTTTTTCTTCCGATTTGCCGAATTCGACCGCGTCTAAAATAACGGAACTACCGACGGAGGTGAAGAGTAACGGCGCCACGCCGCTAAATCGCCCCATAAATATTTACGAAGTTAATTTGCTGTCATGGAAGAGGGAAAAGGATAACTCTTATTACACTTTCGAGAAGCTAAAAAAAAACACTCGTACCCTACGTTAAACGTATGGGGTATACGCACGTCGAATTTATGCCGTTAACGGAATTTCCGTACGACGGCTCGTGGGGATACCAGGTTACGGGCTATTTTTCCGTTACGTCGAGGCTCGGTACTGCAAAAGAATTTCGAAGCCTTGTCGATGCTTTCCATGAAAACGGAATCAAGGTTATACTCGATTGGGTTCCCGCGCATTTTCCTAAGGACGGTTGGGGTCTGTACGAATTTGACGGTCAGCCGCTTTATGAAAGCCCGCTATGGGACAGAATGGAGCTTACGGGTTGGGGAACGCGCAGATTTGATTTCGGAAGGCGCGAGGTGGACAACTTCCTTCTTTCGTCTGCAAGCTTTCTTTTAAACATATTCAACGTCGACGGACTTCGCGTTGACGCGGTTGCGTCGATGCTGTATCTCGATTACGATAAAAAAGAGGGGTAAAATATATTTTTCCGAAAAGGCGTAAACCAACGAAAAAGTAATCTTGTCGTGGTGATAGCTTCTGAAATACGGGTCCTGCCTGCAATAAAACAGAATGTCGTTCATCCAACCCATATTCCATTTAAAGTCGAAGCCGAGTCCTCCTTCGGAATCGGGTTTGGTGACGCCTGGAAACGTCGTAGACTCTTCGGCTATCATTAAAGCGTCGGAGAATTGTTTTTTAATTTCGCTGTTGAGCTTTTCAGAAAATCAATGGCTTCGAGATTTCTGTTATCGCCTAATTTATTAGGGGTCCAAT
>CAJTJC010000012.1 GCA_910576655.1 uncultured Christensenella sp. | reverse complement strand
TCGTGGTGACAAAGCAGCCATTATGAAATATGAAGTTCCCGATTTCACATACGAGGAACAGGAAAAAATCGCAGGAATACTGGAGGTGCTTGACAGAAAAATACAGCTTAATACAGAAATAAACGAGAATTTAGCGGCTTAACCTTTGAGCTTATGATACTGTTTCTTCCATGCGCGGGATGGTTTTCGGCAAATCCCATCCTTGCTTGCAAAGGCACAGATATCAGATAGACCATTGTTACCGCAGATATCTGGATTGTTTTGGCGGCATCCAAAAGTCTGAGAATCGGTGTCTTGCTCATGTAACGGAGCATTAAATGGGATTTTCAATTCCTTTTCTGTCATAGTGACACCTCCGAAACATCAAGCTGTCCTGACATAAGCTGAGGAAGCAGCTCATCGCGCAGGGATGCAAGTTTACGGTTCTCTATACGATTTCCTATAACAAGGTCGTACAGAGGAGCAAGCAGACCACCTATGCGGTCATAGTCGGACTGCGAAGGAATAAGCACTTTTGCTTTTGCCAGTTCTTCGCGTTTGATATGTCCCATCGTCGTGGCCATGTCCGCAGCGATAGCAGCGAATTTTTGCAGATGATGGTTTGTCCATGCGTAATAGAACCATTTATCGTAGGTGGAGGATGTGACTTTGAATAGATGCTGATTCAAACCACAAGTTCCTCCGCACCAAAGATCAACAAGGAGGCTGCCCGACCATGAGAATATTACATCGCCGTCATGGACAATGTACTCTGGCTTGATGGAAGGTGAGCATAATTCGCTGTTGGAATCGCAGGAGCCTTGGCGCAGTTCCTTGATTTTAAGAACAGGTAGACCTTGTTCATCATCTTTGGGGCGATACTTTTGCATGGCGAGACCGTTAAGGTAGTCGGCAATACCAAGTAAAGAGCTTTCCTGCCATCCATCAGGAATGCCATTGAGCAAGAGAAACTCTTGGGCGAAAATGCTCTGCGCCTGCTGAAGTAAATTCTCGTTTGAAACGGAGTAACAGGAACTTAATAAGAAAAGCACCCTGCAAAGGGTATCATGATAAATAGAAAGTACATACAAAGGAGCGAATGCTATGTCAGGATTTTATACGGAAGCGGACTATGAGAATTCCATCATAGAGCTGTTCCAGAACATGGGGTACCGTCATGTTTACGGTCCCGATGTTGAGAGGGATTTTTACAGCCCTCTATATGAAGAAGAACTGAATGCCGCACTGCGGAGGCTAAATCCGACTATGCCGGAGGATGCCATTGCAGATGCACTGTTCAAACTGAAAAACTTTGAAAATGCCGAACTGGTTCAGAAGAATGCTGTCTTCATGGACTATATTCAGCATGGCATCGAAGTGCGTTATTTTGTCAAGGGCGAGGAACGCTCCGGCCTCGTTTACCTTGTAGACTACAAAAATCCTGACAACAATTCCTTCATCGTTGCCAATCAATGGACATTCATTGAGAACAGCAACAAGCGCCCCGATGTCCTTCTGTTCCTAAACGGTCTGCCAGTTGTTCTGGTGGAACTGAAGTCTCCTTCCAGAGAGGAAACGGATGCATCGGAGGCTTATACACAGATACGGAACTATATGCATGAGATTCCGTCCATGTTTATTTATAACTGCATCTGCGTCATGAGCGACCATCTGACCTCCAAAGCCGGAACGATCACCTCCGGCGAAGACCGCTTTATGGAATGGAAAACGAAGGACGGCAATTACGAAAATACGCAGTACGCACAGTTCGACACTTTCTTTGAAGGCATCTTTGAGAGGGAGCGTTTACTTGACATTATCAAGAATTTCATCTGCTTTTCCAACGAAGGGTTGAAGCAGTTTAAAATACTCGCCGGCTATCATCAGTATTTCGCCGTCAATAAAGCTGTGGAATCGACAAGACGAGCTACGGAAACAGACGGAAAAGGCGGCGTGTTCTGGCATACCCAAGGCAGCGGCAAATCCCTGTCGATGGTCTTTTACGCACACCGTCTGCAGGAAGCATTGGACAGCCCGACCATTGTTGTGCTTACCGACCGAAACGACCTTGACGATCAGCTTTACGGACAGTTTGCCAAGTGCAAAGACTTTCTGCGTCAGGAACCCATGCACGCTGAGAGCCGGGAACATTTGAAATCATTGCTTGACGGCAGACAGGCAAACGGCATCATCTTCACCACCATGCAAAAGTTTGAAGAGTCTCATGAGCCGCTTTCCGAACGCAGAAACATTATTGTCATGGCTGACGAAGCACATCGCGGGCAGTACGGATTGAAGGAAAGAGTCGATGCGGAAACCGGTAAAATCAAGATTGGCACAGCCCGTATCATCCGCAACAGCCTCCCGAACGCTACATACATCGGATTTACTGGAACGCCGATTTCCATGAAGGACAGAAGCACCCGTGAGGTCTTCGGTGATTATATCGATGTCTACGATATGACGCAGGCGGTCGAAGACGGTGCTACCCGCCCGGTTTATTATGAGAGCCGTGTTATTAAGCTGAACTTGGACGAAGATACTCTGCGAATAATCGATACGGAGTATGAGATCATGGCAAACAATGCCGACCCCGAAGTGGTGGCAAAGAGTAAGAAGGAACTCGGTCAGATGGAAGCTATCCTCGGTAACGAACAGACTATTGCTTCTCTTGTTGATGATATCCTCGACCATTACGAAAACTACCGAGCAGATCTGCTCACTGGCAAGGCAATGATTGTTGCGTACTCCCGTGCCATAGCTATGAAGATTTATCAGCGTATCCTTGAACTCCGCCCGTCCTGGAAGGAGAAGGTTGCTGTTGTTATGACCGAGAGCAATAAAGATCCCGAAGAATGGCGTGCCGTCATCGGCAACAAGCATCATAAGGACGAGCTGGCTAAAAAGTTTAAAGACAACAGCAGCCCCTTGAAAATCGCCATCGTGGTCGATATGTGGCTGACCGGCTTTGATGTTCCGTCTCTTGCGACCATGTATGTTTATAAGCCGATGCAGGGCTACAACCTTATGCAGGCGATTGCAAGAGTGAACCGTGTCTTTAAGGAAAAAGAAGGCGGTCTTGTTGTCGATTATGTCGGCATCGCTTCTGCACTGAAGGAAGCGATGAACGACTACACATCCCGTGACAAAAAGAATTACGGTGACACTGATATTGCAAAGGTGGCGTATCCGAAGTTTCTGGAGAAGCTGTCGATTTGCCGTGACATCTTCCACGGATACGATTATTCCAAATTCACAACCGGGACTGACCTTGAACGCTCCAAGGCTATCAGCGGTGCGGTCAACTTTATCGTTGCGGTCGACAAGGAACGGGAGCGAGAGGATTTCCTGAAAGAATCCCTTCTTTTGCGGCAGGCATTATCGCTGTGTTCTTCTCTTTCCGAGGAGTCCATGCGCATCGAAGCGGCATTTTTTGAATCCGTCCGTGTTCTTGTTATGCGGCTGATGAACCAGGGCGAAGGCAAGAAAATCTCCCTACCCGAGATGAACGCCAGAATCAATGCGCTGCTGGAGCAGAGTATAAAGTCGAGCGGCGTAATTAATCTGTTCTCCGATGTGAATGGTGATTTCTCCCTGTTCGATCCAAAATTTCTTGAGGAAATCGGAAAAATGAAGGAGAAGAACCTTGCTGTAGAACTTCTGAAAAAGCTGATCTCGGAGCAGGTCATCATTTACAAGAGAACGAATGTGGTAAAGTCACAAAAGTTCAGTGAGATAATCCAGCAGGCCATGAATCGCTATCTTAACGGAATGCTCACTAATGAGCAGGTCATAGAGGAACTGCTGAATTTGGCAAAGCAGATTCAAGCGGCACAAAAGGAAGGCGCACAACTTGGACTCACCGCCGATGAGCTGGCTTTCTACGATGCACTGACAAAACCGCAGGCAATCAAGGACTTTTACGAAAACGAAGAACTCATAGCCATCACAAAAGAATTGGCTGAATCCCTGCGTAATAATCGCACTATTGACTGGCAGAAGCGAGATTCCGCCAGAGCAAAGATGCGGATGATGATAAAGAAACTTTTGAAGAAGCATAAGTATCCGCCGGAGGGCATGGATGATGCCGTACAGACCGTCATGCTTCAGTGTGAATTATGGACAGACAATAACGACATGAGTGGTCGAGTTGAAGCGTATGCTTCCCGGCTTGGACAGTATGCTTCGGCAACACACGAATAATAGAAAGACGAGGAAATCATGTAATTTCGGAGGTAGGAAATGAGCGCAGTATTATCAAAAACGCTTAAAGATAAGGATATGGACAGGATTTTCGCGGAGGTTTCATGTACAGAAGACCTCGGCTTGAGCAAGCCTGGTCAATTGCGCCTTTTTCACCTTCTTGTTCGTGACGGTAAATTCTATCACGAGGATTTGGAGAGGTGGCTGTATCGGAATCTAAGCCGCTATGTTTTCTCACGGGCTATGCTTGAGCAATTTCGCAAGGATGATGATTTGGATGCTGCCATTGAACGAGCCATTCAGACTATGCGTGAGAACGGCGATGCTGATGAGAAAGGTACGGGAAATGAACTCGGAGAAATGCTGATCTACGCCTTTCTGGAAGGCAAGCTCTCCGCTCCGAAACTGATGAGTCGTGTGGAACTATCCACCGACCTTTCACAACATAAAAGCGTCTGCGAGAGCATTCATCTGCTTTCGGATGCCGATGAGAACGGTGTGCCGTTTAATCAGATGGTATTCGGAACATCAAACATTGTCGGTGAAATCCGCGATGCCGTGGATAATGCTTTCGAGGCCATCCTGCGCATCAAAAACCACACATCCCGCGAAATTCAGATGGTAGAAAAAACAGTGCTTGACCGATTCTTCGATGATGACGAGATCGCTTTTCTGAAGGACACCATCATCCCCACACCAAATGCCCAGAGCAGATATAACACAGCTTATGGTATATTTCTCGGTTATTCCATAGGTGTTAAAGCCGAAGAACACCCGGAAATCGAATATGATCAGATCGTTACGAAAAAGATGACAGAGGATATTCAGCGTCACGCCGGGTACATAGCAAACAAGATAAAGAGCAATGGCCTTGATATGCATTCCTTCTACATCTACATTCTTCCCTTTATGGATGCAGAAATCAACAAGAGCGAAATAATGGATCATGTTATGAAGGGAGCTGTTGTCTTATGAGTGATGTCCAGAAAACGAAGCTCGGCGATGCCATATTCGGAAGCATTGATGATAACGACTTCCTCAATGTTCTGTACGACAATATGCTCTACAACTATGCCATCTTGAAGCTGCACCTTGAGGGATTTCAGCAGGCACGGCAGGTCGATGTGGAGGCGGCTCTGCGATTTGCAGATCTTCTTTCCAAGTCCACGCATCCTACAAAATCCGATGATCATAAAATGTGGGCGCAGGCTATCATCACGCTTCTTCTTGAACTGGAGCCGGACAATGAGGATGTTGCATATTATGCCGGTTCTGTTCTTTCGAGCATCGGCAACTTCCGTGGCACAGAGATTGCCAGAACAACATATAAATCCGGCTATACTGAAACTACGCTTCAGGAGAAAGCCTACGCAACATTCATAAGTGATTATCTGTCCATCCCTGCGGAAAGGGACAAGCGCTTCTTTATTCCGCAGAAAAACATTTATGATCAGCTGAATAATGGTGCATTCAGTTATTCGGCACCGACCTCTATGGGCAAATCTTTTATCATGGAGGTCTTCATTAAAGACAAAATCCAAAAAGGTGAAAAGTTCAATTTCGCCCGGATAGTCCCTACCAAAGCTCTGATTAACGAGGTCAGAGAAGATACGGTCATGGGACTGGATAAGCTGCTGGAAGAAATGAATTATAGCGTAGTCACAGCGGCAAGTGATTATTCTCTTGAAGAGGATCACAATTTTATTCTTGTGATGACGCCGGAGCGTTTGTTATACCTTCTAATCAGCAAACCCGAGTTCAAAATAGACTATATTTTTATAGATGAGGCTCACAAGATGACCGGCAGAAACAGCCGGGGACCTTTTTACTACAAAACGGTCGATATGCTTGCACAGCAAAAGCCCATGCCACATTTCATCTTTGCTTCCCCCAACATTCCAAACCCAGAAGTCTATCTGAAACTGGTAACCGAAGCACAGAAAGGTGAAGAAAATGCCATCTCTTCTACATTTGCGCCGGT
The DNA here is from genome assembly GCA_910576655.1 of uncultured Christensenella sp. Classification (GTDB taxonomy): domain Bacteria; phylum Bacillota; class Clostridia; order Christensenellales; family Borkfalkiaceae; genus Coproplasma. The sequence continues at coordinate 61,166 of CAJTJC010000012.1, read as the reverse complement.
TACACAGTTCAAATTTCTGATAAGTCAGGAAACAAAATCCATACGCATTTTCAATGACCACACGCAGGACACCATCTTTGTGTGCAAATATGGGAATGCCACCATGTCGGTCGTGGATTTTATGAATATTATGACTGCCTTCGACCGAAACAAGCCGCTGAATGAACGCAAGCGTAATATTGCTTATTTCAGCGGAAAGAACGGTGCAATCGAAGCAGCCAGAGCCTTTGCCGAAGGAAAAGATGATATTGATGATGACGATCTGAAGCAACTGGCGAATGATATCAGGGACCAGGTGCATGGCGATTACTATCTGACGAAACTCATACGCAAGGGTATCGCATACCACATCGGCTACCTTCCTGCGTCAATTCGCCAGAGAATAGAGAAGCTCTTCAAAGAAGGCAAAATCACCGCAATGTTCTGCACCAGCACTCTGATAGAGGGTGTTAATCTGCCTGCGGATAATCTTTTCATTACGAACTATCGTAGTGGCAGACCGCAGATGACAAGCGTGGAATTCCGTAATCTCATCGGTCGTGTTGGGCGAATCAAGTTCAATCTTTATGGCAATGTATTCTTCATCAGCGATGGAGAGCAGGTAACCGAAAAAGAATATGTCCGCCTTTTGCGTGAGCCTATTCCCGATCAGAGACTTTCCATTGTGCAGGAACTGAAACCAAAACTGAAAAAGCACGTTGTGGAGACACTTCTTTCCGGCAGTTCCAAAATTGAACCTTACGATACAAAGAGCCAGAAGCAGCCGGAAGAAGAATACATCATGATGCGGAAGTTCGGTCTGATTCTTCTAAAGGATATAATGGATGACAGGGATAGCCTTGTTCGCCGTGAATTCGCTGCATTTATGCCAGAAGACGGTGAGCAGACCATTCGTGAGAAGTTTGAGGGGCAGAAGGAGTTCATTGACAGTGATATCAATATTTCTGCCGACCAGTCAAGAAGGCTTGCGGCTGCAATCAGAAATGGAACGCACTATCCGAAATCTCAGGACGGCAGATTCTCTCATCCTGTTGTGCTCGGATTTTTGGAAGAACTGAGCCGCATCTTTAATTGGGACAAATATGAGTTTGGAACTCTTGGTAAGCGGAATAAGGCTGGCGAACACGCAAAGTTAAGCTGGTATGCCGTAATCCTCTCTCAATGGATGGAAGGTCACGGATTGAGCTATATCATGCGAAAAGCGATTGATTACATGAAAGACAACCCGGAAAAGTTCTGGCTGAATGACTATACTCCGTCATATTTTGACGATGGTCCCGAACATCGTAATGTAGTATTTGCCGATACGCTGGAGGTTATCGAGAATGTTATCCTCTTCAGCATATCAAACTATTTCTTGCGGTTCTCCAATATGTACATAGCCATCAAAGGTGAGCATTCTCTTGATGACAACAACTGGTATGAATTCGTAGAGTACGGTACAACAAATGAAATAACGGTGTTCCTGCAGAGGAACGGCTTCTCCCGCGAATCCGCAAACTACATCAAAGATCACCCGGAGTATATTTTCAGAACGGACGAAGGATTGAAACTTCGCCGCACTCTTTTGGAATGCAAAAATAATGACGCACGGACAGAGGCGGAATTGATTGCTCTGAATAGGCCTAAACTATTTGAAGAAACATAATCTACGAACGAGGAGAAAAAAGTATGGCATATGGAAAATCAATAGAACTGTTCCTCGCAAACGGAACAGCAGATAGTTTAATAATTGCGGAACTATCCAACTGGAACGGCAAAGCAATAAAAATACCTCGTATTGAAGTTGCTGATTGTAAACGAGACGATATTAATGGAGCCGGAGTGTATTTTTTGTTCTGCAAAGAGGAAGATGATACCGATTCCGTCTATATCGGAGAATCCGAAACTGTACAAGATAGGCTCATCCAGCACATTCGGGATTACAATGCCGAAAAGGAGAAATTCTACTGGACAACAGCGGTTATCTTTTTAGGTCGTGATTTGAACAAAGCTCTCATCCGTTATCTTGAAGACCGTTTCGTTCAGATTGCTCGTGAGTGCAAACGATATAATGTGTTAACTAAAAACACCTACAGTCGTACCGTTATGAAAGAAGCTCATATTGCAGCGATGGAGGAGTTCATTGACAATGTGCGAGTCCTGATAAATGCATTGGGATATAAAGTTCTTGAGCCTACGGTTCAAAACACATCAAGCTCCACCCAAGATGATGAAATTCTTTATCTAAGCACTGGTGCTGCTAAAGCTACCGGCATCGTTACAACGGAGGGTTTTGTCCTTCTTGCCGGATCTGTAGTAAACGAAAAGGTGTCGGAGAAGTCTCTTAGTAAAGGTGCGATTGCACTTCGGAAAAAGCACTTCAATTCTGGAAAGGTCAAAGACTTGACAACAACAGAAGATATCCTTTTTTCAAGCTCATCAGCGGCGGCCGACTTCGTTACCGGGTATAGCGTTAGTGGCCCCGCCATGTGGAAAAATGCAGTTGGAAAACCATTAAAAGAAATCGAATCAAGATAATCCGTAGGTGAACCTTTTAATTATTCTATGAAAAATTAAAAGGTTCGGCAGAGTGGGTTCACTTCTTCCGGTGGCATCGGTTGCCCAGAAATCCGGAAAACAAAAAAAGCGAGGGCGGTAGGTTCGCATTTGAACCCACTAACCTCGCTTTTGGCTTTATATCAAGGGATTTTCATAGGGAATAATTAAAAAGTACGGTAGCAATTTGTATCATTGCTACCGTACCTTTGTGGTGGAGGCGTCGTCGCGCTGGTCGAACCCGTCGGACTCTAACAGCGCAAGGTCGGACTTGGCAAGCTCAGGGTGATTCTTATTGATATTGTAGTATATGAGGAGCTTGTCGTCGTAAAGGTAAACCTCCGACACAAAACATTCAATTATTTCTTTCTTGTAGGCTTGCTCGTCCTCGCCCTTTTCCGCGTATTGCATAAGCATAAACTCGATATGCTCGGGCGTGAGAACGACCTTCCTCGCCTCTGCGGCCTTTAATTCGTCATGGAGCTGCAAGCGCTCCATCTCTAACTCTTTCAGCCGTACCGGCAGCGTCATTGTCTCAACGCCGGACTCTATCGCTTTTAGCGTGTTGTCAAGGGCTCTTTTATTTTCGGCAATTCTACGCCGGAAAAACTCCACTTCCTCGTCGCCCGTCTTGTCTTTAAGCTGAATCTCATAGCAGGCGTTCGCGATATACTTTAAGGCGTCCGGCCTAAGAATGTGGTCCAGCGTTTCGGCGACGACCAAATCCTCGAGCCAGTCTTTCGAGACGTGCTTTTTATCGCACCCCTTTTTACTCCTGGCGGTTGGGCAATAATAATAGTAAAACTTACCGCCGCGCCGACCGGTACCGCTTACCCCTGTCATTTTCTTTTTGCAATGCCCGCAGAACAATTTACCGGACAACAAATATTCCGCTCGCGGAAGCGCCGCTTGTTTACTGGTGCGCCTGCGGGCGTTTTCTTTTTGCGCCATAGCAAAGACCTCTTTCGACACGATGGCGGGAACGGCGTCCTCAATCCGAATGTCGCCACACTTGTAGACCCCGATATATTTTTCATTTTGTATTATACGGGGTATGGAGCTCTTTGTAAAGGGATTGCCCCGACTTGTCTTTATACCGAGGTCGTTCAAGTATCTGCAAATCTCGGAGTTTGGCTTTTGCCGAACGAACATATCGAAAATCATTCTTACGGCTTCCGCTTCTTTCTCGTCTACTATAAAAGATTTGTCCGGTCCTATCTTATAGCCGAGCGCGATATTGCCGCCGGTCGCCTTCCCTTTCAGCGCGCTCTCGCGAATCCCGCGCCTGATTTTCTGGCTCAGCTCGGCGGAGTAGTATTCCGCAAGCCCTTCCATAAGACTTTCGAGAATTATGCCCTCCGGCCCTTCCGGTATATGCTCGGCTGCGTAATGAAGCTCGACGTTGCATTTTCGGAGGTGCCTTTTATAAATCGCGCTGTCGTATTTATTGCGGGCGAAGCGGTCGGTCCGATATACGATAACCGCCTCGAACATGTGCTTGCCGCTGTCCTGCATAAGCCGTTGAAAATCCGGCCGGTTATCTGTCCGACCTGAAATTGCCCTGTCTATGTATTCGCCAACAATCGTTAGTCCTTTCGCTTTAGCGTACTCGGAGCATACGCGGACTTGACCCTCGATAGATTGCTCGGTTTGATTGCTCGAAGAATATCGGGCATAGATAACGGCGCGCTTCACTTTTCGGACTCCGCGGCTTCAAGGTCCATTGCTTTTGTCAAGAGCTGCATTCTTCCCCTTACGCTAAGCTCTTTATAAATACGAAGAAGCTCCGTTTCTTCTTTGCTTAATTGGACCGGCGTATTTTCGCCGTTTATATAGACGGGCGCGTTCGCCTGGCCGATAAGGCCGTTATTAGTATGGACCTGCTCCACGCTCACGCTTTGGCTCTCGTCCCAGCCCATAAGGTACGCGGGCGTTACGTCGAGGGCGTCCGCAACCTTTTGAATCTTATCGCTGCGCATGTCTTTAATATATCCCGTTTCCCACTTGCGGACAGTGCTTGCGCCGACGCCGACTCTTTTTCCGAGCTCGTCCAGCGTTAACTCAAGGGCAATTCTGCGGTCCCTGATTCTCTGACCCATGTTTTCTACCATGCCGTATTCCTCCTTATATGTATGACCCATTACGCGTGCGCGCGGGTTTAGTCTTGACCAACTCTTGTCCTATTATACCATAGATTTGTCGTAAATGAAATAGGAAGACAAAAAATCTTTCTATTTTTATCGCAAAAGCTATTTACAAATCCTAAAGGACAAGGTATAATTAGAAATGTCCTTTGGGACAAACGGTAACAGGGCCCACGCTACCGATAAATTACATGAAGGAGGTACGCTATGGACGGCGCAATGATTAACCGAAACTTGCTTAAATCGCAAATGACGCTGCGCGGTATTACAGGTAAAGCCCTTGCGGACGCGCAAGGCTGGAGTTCAACGACCGCGTACAGGAAAATCAACGGCAAAGTAGCATTCACGGCGCCGGAGATTCAGGTTTGCGTCGAGCTGCTTTCCCTTGACTCCGAGATTGCCAGCCAGATTTTTTTTGCCGGCAAAATGTCCTAAAGGACAAAAATGACTGAGTTTATAAGCGGTGAGCTCGACGCCGACGGCCGCGCTAAAGAGCGCGTGATGCTTGAACGACTGCTTGACAACGCGAAAGCGTTTTATCGAAACCCTGAAAACCTGCAAGCCTTTGAGGCTTGGAAAAAGAATAAGGAGGCACACACTTATGGCACAAATTACGATGACCTTTGATTTGACGCCCGAAACCCTGGAGATTTTGAAGCTCCTGACCGGCGCGTCAACTGACAAAACCGAAAAAACCGGCAAGGCTGCGCCGGAACCTGAACAACTCACCTTTGACGACTTGGATAGCGGCAAGGACAAAAAGCCCGCTAAGAAAACGGCCGCAAAAGACAAAAAGGCTGCTGCCCCGAAAGAGGAGCCCGCAGAAGAAAAAGACGACGCTCCGGAGATTACCCTGACCGACGTCCGCGCCGTCGCCCTGAAGCTCTCTAAGGCCGGCAAGCAGAAACTGCTTAAAGAGATTTTCGCCAAATACGGCGCTGAAAAGCTCTCGGATATTGCCGCCGAGCACTATGCCGACCTGATGGCAGATTTGGAGGCCGCCAATGAGTAAGCATGCATTGCTTTCCGCAAGCGGTTCTTCTCGTTGGCTGGAATGCCCGCCGAGCGCGCACCTTGAGCTCCAATTTCCTAAAAAGTCCAGCAGCTATGCAGACGAGGGAACGGCGGCCCATGAGTTATGCGAGCTTGCGGCGAGGTACTGGCTGGAAGAAATAAGCGAGGCGGAGTATGAAGACAGGCTCGCCGATTTGGCGAAGGGCGAATATTACAACGCCGAAATGCAGGAATGCGCCGTTGACTACGGCCGCTTTATCAGCGAGACCGTAAAGGCTACAAGGGAAAATTGCCCCGACGCTATCGTGGAGCTTGAGGTTAAAAGCCTTGACTTTTCCGATTGGGCGCCCGAGGGATTCGGCACCGGCGACTGTATTATCGTGGCCGACGACCTGCTGGAAATTATCGACTTCAAATACGGCAAAGGCGTTCGCGTTGAAGCCGAGAACAATCCGCAAATGCGGCTGTACGCCCTCGGAGCGATTAAGCTCTACGGCGAGCTCTATGACATTAAGCGGGTGCGCATGTCGATTATCCAGCCCCGAATCAATCGCGAGCCCAGCACAGACGAGATAAGCGTTACCGAGCTTTTGGATTGGGCGGAAAATTACGTCAAGCCTCGTGCAGCGCTTGCGTTTGCCGGCGAGGGTGAGTTTAATCCGAGCGAAAAGACCTGCAAGTTTTGCCGCGCGAAAGAACAGTGCAAGGCCAGGTACGAACAGAATCTTGCGCTCTTTGACGAGGCCCCCGACCCTCTGCTTATTACCGTTGACGAGGCGGGCGCGGTGCTTGAAAAGGCCGCGGATATAAAGGCTTGGCTCTCGGACCTTGAAAAGCTCGTTATGTCTAAGCTCTTTGAAGGAGAGCCGGTTGAAGGCTGGAAGCTCGTCGAAGGCAGAAGCAACCGCAAGTATACCGACGAGACGAAAGTCGCCGAGGCTATGAAGGCCGCGGGCTATGACGAGGCGCGGCTTTACGAGCGTTCGCTTATCGGCATAACGGCGATGGAAAAAGCGTTCGGCAAGAAGGCAGTCGGCGAGGTCTTGAAAGACCTTATCTATAAACCGCAAGGGAAACCGACGCTTGCTCCGGCTACCGATAAGCGCGCTGAGTTTAAGCCCGAAGAATTGGTACTCGACGCCTTTGACGACGTTAAAGAATAACGCGGAAGGAGGAAACCCGATGAGAAAGAGAAAAGCGCGGCAGCGCAAACGGCTTGTGCTTTTCGGCTCAGCAGCTTTAGCGGTCGCATTAGCGACGACCTTAGCGCTTTTCCTGAACGCCAAAAGCCCCGGGCCGGAATCCGAGCCTACTCCTACCGCGCTGGCCGTTTCAAGCATTCCTCTTATGAGCGCAAGCGCACCGGCATATTCGGCCTCTACATACTCGAATATGGGCGACGTCGTACTGCTTGAAAGTCCGGCGCCGTCTGAGTCCGAGCCCGAAAGCCTCGGCGAGTTTGTTTTAACGGCGTATTGCACATGCGTAAAGTGCTGCGGAGAATGGAGCGCCGAGCACCCGTCTCGAATCGGTACGGACTACGTGCAAAAGACGGCGAGCGGCACGATACCGACCGCGGGGAGAACAATCAGCGTAGACACAAGCGTTATTCCGTTCGGCACGACTGTTATTATACGCGGCCACGAGTATGTGGCGGAAGACCGCGGCGGCGCGATTAAAGGAAATAAGATTGATATTTTCTTTGACGACCACAACGAGGCTTTGGAGTTTGGCTGCCAGACGGCGGAAGTATTTATCACAAACAATAAGGAGGACTAAATTATGCAAATCATGACGCAGGACCACAAGAGGCTTATCAATAGCGAGTATGTGAGCCAGTTTTATATCGTGGAGGACGACAAGGGCGTAAAGCTCATGGCCGCGACCGATGTAGACGTTACGCTCGGCTCGTACAGCAAGCCGGAGCACGCGGAAATGGCGTTGAAGTTCATCGGCATTTGCCTGGTAGACGAGGACGCCCAGAACAAAATCACTCAGGTGCCTACCCGCGAGGATATGGAGCGGAGCGACGACCTTATCCCCTCCGGCCTGAATCCCGACGGCTTGAAAAAGCTCTTTGAGCGTGCAATGTCGTCAAGGGGGGGGCACCCGAAAATCCTGACGGTGACTCGGTTCCTGACCTCTTTTCCCTGCTGAAAAGCATTCTCGACTAAGAAAACAAAAATCTAATTTATAAAGGAGACTTTTATCATGGCTAATTCTACTCAAATCACAACCGGCAAGGTTCGTTTCAGCTATTGCAACCTGTTCACCCCGAGAGCGGTCGACAACGGCCCCGCAAAGTACAGCGTGACTCTGCTTATCCCTAAGAGCGATAAGGCGACGCTCTCCAAAATCAAGGCGGCGATTGAGGCTGCGAAGACCGCGTACATTCAGCGCAATTCCGGCAAGAAGCTGCCGAGCAATCTTAAGAACACCCTGCACGACGGCGACGGCGAGCGCCCGAACGGCGGCGAGTTTGGCGAGGAGTGCCACGGCCATTGGGTTATGACCGTAAGCTCTAAGAATCCGCCTGTTATCGTGTACGGCGACAAGACGCCTATCACGGACCCGCAGGAGCTTTATTCCGGTTGCTACGGCCGCGCGATTATCAATTTCTATGTGTACGACACGCAGGGCAATAAGGGTATCTCCGCCGGGCTTAACGGTATTATGAAGCTCTACGACGGCGAGCCTTTGGGCGGCGGCGTTGTGACCGATTCCGATTGGGACGACGGCTGGGAAGACGACGACGCAGACGACGACCTGCTCGGCTAAGTCATGCGGACCTTAAGCATTGACATAGAAACATATTCCTCGGTATCGCTTCAAAAGTGCGGCGTGTACGCTTACGCCGAGAGCCCCGATTTTGATATTTTGCTCTTTGGGTACGCTTGGGACGACGAGCCCGCGCAAGTGATAGACCTTACCACTGGCGCGGGCTTGCCCCAGGAGCTCCAGGACGCTCTGTATGACCCCGAAGTCTTGAAGACAGCATATAACGCTAACTTTGAAAGGGCTTGTCTGAGCGCGTATATGGGCTCCGTAACGCCGCCCGAGCAATGGCAATGCACCGCCGTACTTTCCAGGGAGCTGGGCCTTCCCACCAGCTTGGAGGCGGTCGGCGAGGTTATCGGACTTCCCGAGGAAAAGCAAAAACTGAAAACCGGCAAGGCACTGATTCGCTATTTTTCCATTCCCTGCAAGCCTACGAAGACGAACGGCCAGCGGACAAGAAACCTGCCGGAGCACGACCCCGAGAAATGGGCGTTGTATATCGACTACAACCGGCAAGACGTAGAGACCGAGCGAGAAATCCGCAAAAGGCTCTCCCGCTTCCATGTTATCGAGACGGAACAGCCTTTGTGGGAAGTCGACCAGCATATCAATGACCGCGGCGTGGGCGTTGACATTATCCTCGCGAAACGGGCGATTGAGATTGACAAGGTTATCAAGGCGCGGCTTCTCGACCAGGCGAAAGAGCTTACGGGGCTTGACAATCCGAAAAGCACTCACCAGCTCAAAAGCTGGATTGAGGAGACCGCCGGCATAGAGGTCGCCAGCCTGAACAAAAAGGAAATCGCAGGCGTTCGCGAATCTGCGGACAACGAGGAAGTCGATAAAATGCTCGACATTCGAGCGGGGCTTGCAAAGACTTCGACCGAGAAATACAACGCTATGATTCGGACCGTCTGCGAGGACGGAAGAATCCGCGGCTTGACGATGTTCTACGGCGCGGCAAGGACCGGCCGATGGGCCGGGCGGCTCGTGCAAATGCAGAATCTGCCTCAGAACAAAATGCCGGAACGCGACCTTGATACGGCGCGCCAGCTTGTGCGGGCGGGAGACCTTGAAACGCTTGAAATGCTCTACGACGATATTTCCGGCACGCTCTCCCAGCTTATCCGCACTGCGTTCATTCCGAAGAAAGGGCACCGGCTAATTGTCGCCGACTTTTCGGCGATTGAGGCGAGAGTTATCGCATGGCTCGCGGGCGAGCAATGGCGCCTTGACGTTTTTAATACGCACGGCAAAATCTACGAGGCAAGCGCCGAGCAGATGTTTCACTTGCCGCCCGGGTCCGTCAAGAAGGGCGACCCTATGCGGCAAAAGGGAAAAATCGCCGAGCTTGCCCTGGGGTATGGCGGAAGCACCGGCGCGCTTATCTCGATGGGCGCGTTAGCGATGGGCTTGAAAGAGGAGGAGCTTAAACCGCTTGTGTATAGCTGGCGGTCGGCGAATCCGAATATCACCAAATTTTGGTGGGACACCGACGCCGCGGCGAAGGCGACTATAAACACGCAAACGCCGAGCTATCTGCCCCATGGTATCGCGTTTCGGAAAAAGGGCTCGCTATTGCGGCTCAGACTTCCGAACGGCCGCGAGCTTTCTTACGTCAAGCCTATGGTTATCAACGACGACATTACCTACGAAGGTACCTTGCAAGGCTCTGGGCATTGGGGACGAATCGAGTCCTACGGCCCGAAGCTCGTGGAGAATATTGTACAGGCGGTCGCTCGCGACTGTTTGGCTGAGACCATTATGAAGGTCGAAGCTATGGGCTATCCCGTTGTATTCCATGTTCACGACGAGCTTATATGCGAGGTTCCCGAAGCAAAAGCCGACCAGGCTTTGAAAGATATTCTCGAAGTTATGGCGACGCCGATTCCCTGGGCGGAAGGGCTTCCGCTCAAGGGAGACGGCTATCAATGCGAATATTATAGAAAGGATTAAGCGCTTATGAAACTTACGGATTTTAATAAAATCGTGGACGAGCAAGTCGAGCGCTGCCTTACCGTACTTGCGGAAAAAGGCAAGGAATATTCCCTCAGCGACGACAGGCTCGACCATTTCAAAGACGCCGCGGCCGAACAGGACACGACACCGAAGCAAGCTCTCTGGGGCATGGCCTCAAAGCATTTTGCGTCATTAAGCGGCATGTGCAAGAACGGCCAAAGCGATATGGACCGCTGGCTTGAAAAAATTACCGACAGCATAAACTACCTGCTTTTGCTGCGGGCAGTTGTCGAGGAGGAGGCCGCTGATGAAAAAGATTGAGGTGAAAATCTTAAATCCCGGAGTCGTGGCCGAGGCTGAAAAGATGATGGTTTGCGCCGCGAGGCTTACCCAGCGCGGGCACAAAATCAAGAATCTCGACGACTTTATGGCCCTGTACAATCAAGGCTATACGGAAGAAACCGTTGCAGCTATGGCGAAGCTCCCGCACCCGACGATTCAGAAGTTCGGCGCTATCAATATCGTTGTCGTCGGAGCGAGCAGACGCTTCCTTGCGCAAATTACCAGGCACCAGAACGAAGTCAAGTTTATGTCGGCGTCGCTGCAGTACAGCAATTATTCCGGCGAGGCTGATTTTACGGTTCCTTATGATGTACTCTCGAAACCGGCGCTTGCTAAAACTATGTATTTACACACTTGCAAGGCCGCAATGGAAAATTATCAAGCGGCAATCCAGCAAGGTGTAGATAACGACTCGGCCGGCTACATGGCGCCGCAGGGTTTGCGGAATGTTCTCATTATCAGCGCTACGCCCTATCAGTTAAAACACATGATAAGCCAGCGCATTTGCCGCCGCAATACTCCCGAAACTCGTTACGTTATGCTTCGAATCTGGGAGGCGCTTTATGAGCTCGCTCCTGCTATGTTCTCAAGGGTAACGACCGGCCCTTTCTGTATGAAGGACCATTGCAAAGAAGGGAAAATGACGTGCGGCTCTTCACTTTGGCCCGAAGCTACGCCAGCAGAAATCATTAAAACCGATTTTCCGCTTTTGATAAGAGGCGGTGCTGATAGTGAGTGACTTTGACCTTTTACTAACGCTTCAAAAAGAGTTAACCGACACTCTAAAGTTGCGTACCCGCATCTCTGACGGTTGGATTCCGTCGACCCTTAGCAAATCGAAGATACGTCGCCTCCGTTTACAGATTCAAGAGGTTATGCTAAGAATCGAGCGTGCTTGTCAGACAACATATATTCATGGAAAGGAGTCGTGGCATGAATGAAGGTAAAGCTGATTGACTTTAATGGCCGAGCTCCCGTAAGAGCTCACGATAACGACGCAGGGGCTGACGTGTTCAGCCCCAGGGCGCAAACGATTTATCCGGGGCAAGTATATAAGCTCCCTCTCGGATTTGGCCTGGAGCTTCCTGCCGGCCTCGTGGGCTTTGTGTTTCCGCGTAGCAGCTTGAGCGCCCGCGGTATCGTCTGCGAGCTTCCCCCGATTGATTCGGGGTATCGCGGCGAGATTCACGCGGTCGTTACGAACGTTAGCAACGACGGCTACGACATTAAGGAAGGCGAACGTATCGGCCAGCTTGTGATATTGCCGGTCGTGACCCCTGAGTTTACTTATGAGAAGTCTGCCGAACGCGGTACCGGCGCTTTTGGCAGCACGGGCAGGTAGCTATGAGAGTGAAAAAGGCGGGCGGTAAAGTTTTCGGCGCAGATTTTACCGCCGCCGAGCGTAAAGCTATGAATCTTGAAATCCAAAGACAGCTTGCAGAGTACGACCTTAAACACGCGAACGAGCTTGACGCCATTATACTTTGGCAGTTGCACGTACAATTCGGTTTTGGCGTAAAGCGGTTAAGGCGGTTTTACGAGCGTTTTAAGGCTGAATATCTTGACCTCGTTAAGCGATATGAAATGGACGAGGCCGATAATGTCTGGCTCAATACTCGCAAGCTGAAGGAAATCGGCGTCGACATAGAATCTTGGAACAAAGGCGGTGAAGGCTAATGCGAATTGACAGAGACAGCTACTATTTGAATATCGCCAAAGCGGTTGCGGCAAGGTCCACCTGCTTACGCAGGCAGTACGGCGCCGTAATCGTGTCCGGCGATGAAATTATTGCGACGGGCTATAACGGCTCTCCGCGGGGCGAGCTGAATTGCTGCGACGTCGGCGAGTGTTATTGCGAGAAACATTCCTCGCCGGTAGACGAGCGAGCGGCGAAGCACGGCGGTCAATACGGCGCTTGCGTCGCGGTCCACGCCGAGCAGAACGCCATAATCAGCGCGGCGAGACGAGATATGCGAGGGGCTACCCTTTATCTGGCTTGCCTCGACGAGTCTATCGACCCGGCGCCATGTAACTACTGCGACCGCATGATTAAGAACGCGGGCATTATTAAGGTTGTAACGAAGGGGGACGTATAATGGGCTTACCGGCTATGAAACTGCAATACGACGGTCCCTTGACGATTGCGACCGCCGGCTCTCGGAAAAGCGTGAGCTGGAAAAATCAAGATGTATCATGGGGGGAGCTCGCGGCCCGTCTCGCCACGCCCTTAAAGACGGCGGAAACGCAAGACGAGTACAACGCCATGCGAAAGGCGCAAAAAGACGATATTAAGGACGTCGGCGGTTTTGTAGGCGGCGCGCTCAAAAACGGAAGGCGCAAAGCCGAGTCGATTATTCACCGTAGCCTTGTGACGCTCGACATTGACTCGGTACCGCAGGGCGAAGACCCTTGGGAAATCGTGACGCTCGTTATCGGCTGCGCGGCGATTTTATATAGCACGCACTCGCACTCTCCGAAAGCGCCGCGCTTGCGCCTGGTTATCCCGCTCTCACGCAAAGTGACCCCTGACGAATACGCGGCGCTCTCGCGCCGCATTGCGGGCGACATTGGAATCGATATGTGCGACGATACTACATACGAAGCACATAGACTTATGTACTGGCCCTCTCATTCTATCGACGGGGAGTATCGCTTTGAAATCCAGGACGGCCTTTGGCTGGACGTGGACGAACAGCTTGCCCGCTACAAAGATTGGCACGACGTGAGCGAGTGGCCCGTTTCAAGTCGTAAGACAGAAATCATGCGGCGCCTGGCGAAGAAACAAGGGGACCCCCTTGAAAAGCCCGGCGTCGTTGGCGCGTTTAACAGGGTGTACTCGATTGAGGACGCCATAGACCAGTTTTTGCCCGAAGTCTACGAGCCGAGCGCGACGGAAAACCGCTACGACTACATTCCCGCGGACTCAAGCGCCGGCCTCGTGGTTTACGACGAAGGCAAGTTTGCCTATTCGCACCACGCGACGGACCCGATTTGCGGCAAGTTATGCAGCGCGTTCGATTTGGTAAGGTTGCACCTTTTCGGAGACCAGGACGACGCGGCCTCGCCCGGCACGCCGGTAAACAGACTTCCGTCTTATACGGCTATGTGCGAGCTCGCTATCGGCGACGAGGCCGTAAGGAAAAGCCTCGCCGAGCAAAAACTAAAGGAGCTCTCCGAGGCGTTCGACGAGGACGAGGACACCGAATGGCTGGCCCAGCTCTCCATGACGCCGAAAGGCAAGGTCGAGCCAACTATCGACAACGCTTTTATCATTATTACCCACGACCCCGAGCTCCGCGGCAAGTTTTACTTTGACGAGTTCCGCGAGCGCCCGGTCGTATGCGGCGACATGCCTTGGATAAGCCTGGAGGACCGCACAAGCGAAGTCTGGACGGATTCGGACGACGCCGGCGTAAGGCGTCTTGTTGAAAAGAAGTACGATATTGATAACCTCTCAAAAATCCGCGACGCCGTAGACCTCGCTATGCTGAAACTGAAACACCACCCCGTAAGGGAATATTTGAACGGCCTCGTATGGGACGGCGCGAAAAGAGCCGACACGATTTTCATTGACTACTTGGGGGCAGAAGATACCGTTTATACCCGCGAGGTGACCCGTAAGGCGCTGCTTGGCGCGGTTGCGAGAATCATGTCGCCCGGCTGTAAGCACGACCACATTCTTGTTTTGGTAGGTCCTCAAGGGTGCAGGAAGTCGACAACGCTCGCAAAGCTCGGCAAGTCGTGGTTTTCGGATTCGCTCTATACCTTATCGGGTAAAGACGCATACGAGCAGCTTCAAGGTTATTGGATTATTGAGATGGGAGAAATGGCAGCGACGCGTAAAGCTGAGCTTGAGCAGATAAAGCAATTCGTCTCGAAGCAGTCGGACAATTTCCGTTCGGCGTATGCCCGCCGCACGCAGGAGCACCCGAGGCAATGCGCCTTTTTCGGAAGTACGAACGACGAGGAGTTTTTAAGAGACCCGACGGGTGGCCGCCGTTTTTGGCCGGTCGTAGTGACGAAGGAAGGACGCAAAAGAGCCGAAGGTTTTACCGACGAAATCGTGGACCAGGTTTGGGCGGAAATCGTTACCCGCTATAACGCCGGAGAGCAATGGTATTTGAGCGAGAACGCCGAAGCGCTGGCTCGCGAGGTTCAGTCTGCGCATACGGAGCAGAACGGCAAGCAGGGCGTCGTGGAAAACTTCCTTGAAACTTTGTTGCCGAAAAACTGGGACGAACGGGACCTTGACGGGCGGCTTATGTTCTATAACGGCGGATTCGGAGGAGAGGAACGAGGGACGGAACGGCGGGACCGAGTATGCGCTTTGGAGATATGGGCCGAGCTTTTCAAGGGCGACATTAAAGCCTATACGCAGGCGCAGGCAAGAGAAATAACGGGTATATTGCGACAGATAAAGGGCTGGAAGTTTTACGGTTCGACCTACTGCGGCAAGCCTTACGGAAAGCAAAGAGCCTTTGTCCGAGACGGCGTTCCCCGTTCAAATCTACCGGATAACGACCTTTTGGGCGACGAGCTATGACGAGCCCGCAAAACGAGTTTACGACCGAGTACGACCGAGTACAACCGAGCTCGGTTGTTGAAAAAAGCCAGTCATACCAAGCCTTCGGAGCTTTTCGACCGAGTACAACCGATTTTTCTATAAACTTTATGAAAATTGAGAGAATAGAGAGATTTGAGAGTTTATGTACTTCTCAAAACTCTCAAAACCTCTCAAATCACAGATAGTGTTATAGGGAAACTCGGTTGTACCGGTTGTAAACTGCGAAAAAGTCAGTAACCGCAAGGCTTTGTGGCTACGACCGAGTTTTTGGCCCTCGGTTGTTATCGGTTGTAAGATGGTTGGTAAGTTCCAGAAAGCCAGTATTTGCAAGGCTTTGAGCTTACGACCGAGTTACCGGCTGAGTTTGAGCCGGACTAAAGGAAGGAGGATTTATGCGGAATGCAAGAATCGGGCTTTGAAAATTATGTTATGAAGAAAATCCGTTCGGTCGGAGGACGGGCCTTTAAGTGGGTGTGTCCCGGCATGACGGGCGCGCCGGACCGTATTTGTATATTCCCCGGCGGGCGGATTATTTTTATAGAGCTGAAACGCCCGGGGCTGAGCGACGGAAGAAGCGAGCGGCAAAAGAAGGTATGCCGGCTTCTTCGGGGACTCGGCTGCGACGTTCGGCGCATAAGCGAAAAGAACGAGTTCAAAGAGCTTATGCGGGAGGTGGGCTATGATATATAAGCCGTATGCGTATCAGGAGTATGCCGAAAACTTTATACTCGATAATCCCGGCGCCGGGCTATTGCTCGATATGGGAATGGGAAAAACGGCGACGACCTTATCGGCCGTCGAGAAACTGATTCGAGACAGGTTTGAGGTTTGCCGCGTTTTGGTTATCGCACCGTTAAAGCCGGCGGTCGAGACCTGGCCCGCCGAGATTATGAAATGGGCGCACCTGGAGGGCCTGGAATATTCTCTCGTTATCGGGAGCGAGAAAGAACGAATTGCGGCGCTCGGCAAGGACGTTGACCTTTATATAATAAATCGGGAAAACATCGTATGGCTCGTAAACTACTATAAGAAAAAATGGCCGTTCGAGATGGTCGTTATAGACGAGCTCTCGTCGTTTAAGTCCAGTAAGTCGCAGCGGTTCCGGGCGTTGAAAAGGGTTCGGCCTATGATTAAGCGGGTGGTCGGGCTTACCGGCACGCCGTCGCCGAACGGACTGCTTGACTTATGGGCGCAGGCGTACCTTATCGACCAGGGCGAGGCTTTGGGAAAGACGGTAACCGGCTACCGCGAAAAGTATTTCGTACCGGACAAGCGGAATGCGACGACGATTTTTTCCTGGAAACCGAAACCGGGCGCAGAGGAGGAAATCTACGACCGGCTGAAATCCTGCTGTATCAGCATGGACAGCGCCGAATACTTAGACCTTCCCGAGCGTCTTTATATCAATCACGAAGTCGAATTGCCGGACGAGGCGAAGGAACAATACAAGCAGCTTCAAAGGGATATGCTTTTACCGTTCGCGGACGGAGATATTGACGCGGGCTCGGCGGGTATATTGGCGAATAAGCTCTTGCAGTTTTGCGGCGGTTGCGTGTATGACGAAAACCGCGGCGTCAAAGAGTTCCATACGGAAAAGCTCGATAAGCTGGAGCAGCTTATCGAGGAGGCGAACGGCCAGCCCGTTTTAGTCTTTTACGCCTATCAGCATGAGCGGGACAGAATCTTGCAGCGGTTTTCCGAGGCCGTAGAGATAAAGAGCGACGACGCGGTGAAACGGTGGAACGCCGGAAAAATACCTATTTTACTTGCGCACCCCGCGAGCGCGGGGCACGGGCTTAATTTACAGGAAGGCGGCCATATCGCGGTTTGGTACAACTGGACGCATAACCTCGAATGGTACCAACAGGCAAATAAGCGGCTTCACCGACCGGGACAAAAAGAGGTCGTATTGATTCATCATATCGGAGTGAAGGGCGGGCTCGATATGCAAGTGCTGAATAACGTACTTGCCGAAAAAGCGGATTCGCAGGAGTTTTTAATTCAAGCCTTACGGGCGATAATTCAGGAGGTAGCGGCATGACGCAAGAACAAATTAAAGCGATAAGCGAGGACCCGAAGGCTTTTTTACTGCAAGGGCGCAAGGCGAAGGAGCTTATTACGGCGAAGCGGGAACGCATAGACTCTTGGCATAGGCTTGCCGAGTCCATTACGGTAACGCTAAAACCGGACGGAGGTTCCGCGCCCGGCGGTTACAAGCAAAGCCTGGTAGAAAACGCGGTTTGCAATATCGTCGACTTGGAAAACGAGATAGTCGCGGAAATCGAGGCCCTTGTTTGCATTGAGAAGGATATTCGTGAGGCGATAAGCCTTTTCGTTACAGACGATAGATATAAAGCGGTTTTAGAAATGCGGTACTTAAACGGGTATAGCTGGCGGTCGATAGGTTCAAGGCTTTACTATGGGGAAGATTGGGTTTGTCGGCTGCATGGCGCCGCATTACAGGAAATGAAGCAGAACGCAGAAAAGAGCGCCTTGCCGGCGTAGTGACCGTATCAAGTCGGTTCATTCTGCGGTATGATATAAAATGAAATATTTGGAATATTAGGGGTGGTGTCGCCAATGTCGGTTGACTCCACCCCATTTTTTTTATTTCCCTGAAAGGAGGTAGGCTCATGGGCAGACCAACGGGTAACCCTACGGGTAGACCGAGAAAAATCAAGACCCCGGCGGAAATGGAAAAACGATGGGAAGAATACAAGGCTAATTGTGACAATCAGTCTGTATTGACCCATGAGTTTAGCGCCGCAAGGGCTGAGTTCGTGAGCAAAGAGCTTAGAAAGAAAATCACATACACGATTGAGGGCTTTTGCGTTTTCCTTAAACTCTCCCGCACCGCGTTCTATGATTATTACGCGAGCGACGAGCGCTTTGCTGACTTGGTTACGCGCATAAAGGAAGAATGCGAGATGGACGCCCGCGGCAAGTTCGAGACCGGGCAAATCCCGTCGCAACTTTCCGGCTTGTGGATGAGCCGTTACGGCTACGGCACGAACAGCAACGTCAAGGTAGGCGCCGAGGTGCTTGTCAACGACTGGATTAGCGGGGTGCTTGAAAAAGATGGCGACAGTTAACCGCGCCGAGTTTTTCCGGCAACGAATCCCGAAGTACAAAAAAGACGCGGTGCTTTTCGCGAAAGAGGTTTTACAATTTACCCCGGACGATTGGCAGAGGGACGTACTTACGGACTTATCCCAGCATGACCGCGTAACGGTACGGTCGGGGCAAGGCGTCGGGAAAACCGGCGTCGAAGCGATAGCGGCCTTATGGTTTTTGTCCTGCTTCCCGTTCGCGAGAGTCGTCGCGACCGCGCCGACAAAGCAGCAGCTTCACGACGTTCTGTGGTCCGAGATTGCAAAGTGGCAAGGCAAGAGTCCGGTACTCTCCGAGATTCTGACCTGGACGAAAACCTATATCTATTTGAAAGGTTACGAAAAGCGTTGGTTTGCGGTCGCTCGAACGGCGACAAAGCCAGAGAATATGCAGGGCTTCCACGAGGACAATATGCTCTTTATCGTCGACGAGGCTTCCGGCGTCGCCGACCCGATTATGGAAGCGATTCTCGGCACTCTGTCCGGCGACAACAACAAGCTGCTTATGTGCGGGAACCCCACGAAAACGAGCGGCACCTTTTTCGACAGTCATACACGGGACCGCGGAGCGTATAAGGCGCACCGCGTGAACGCCGAGGACAGCCCTCGCACAAATAAAGAAAATATCGCCTCCCTGAAAAGGAAATACGGAGCGGACAGCAATTTTGTCCGCGTCCGCGTACTCGGTGAGTTCCCTTTACAAGAAGACGATGTTTATATACCGCTGCACCTGATAGAAGAATCTATACAACTGCGGCGAGATTTTGAACCGAGCCCCATACCTACGTCAATCCATATCGGGTGCGACGTCGCAAGGTTCGGCGACGACCAGACCGTTATTGGCCAGAAGGTCGATGAAAAAGTTGACCTCCCGTATAAGACGAGAGGTCAGGACACTATGAAGACCGCCGACCGAATTATTGAGCTCGGCGAGTCCCTAATTAAGCGGTACAGGTGGACCGGCAAAATACCCGTTAAGGTAGACGACGGAGGCGTGGGCGGCGGCGTAGTCGACCGCTTACGGCAAATCAAGCGCAACGACCCCGAGCGGTTTGCGTGGCTTGAGATATTCCCCGTCAAGTTCGGCCTGAGAATCAAAAACAAGTATTATCACGACAGCACCTCGTACATGCTGAGTATCGTTAAAAAGCTGCTTGCTCCGTTCGACGACCAGGGCAAGCCGAAACCCGTCGGGCTGATACTCCCCGACGACGATAATCTGGCGGCGCAATTATCAAGCCGCAAGTACCGGCTGACCGAGCAAAGCAAGATTCAGGTGGAGAGTAAGGACGCAATGAAAAAGCGCGGACTTCCTTCTCCCGATGAGGCCGATTGCGTGCTCTTGTTGTGTTTGCCGGTGCGCATTAAAGAGAAGTAGGTTCGACTGAAAACGGTTGCTCTAACAAGCGGGTCCGGTCGAGCTTATGATATACCCGAGCTTTTCAGCATGGGCGATAAACTTTAGAATGTTATCGGCACGCCACTGAGTGCATACGGCGGCGGGACCGTCCGAAAGGATAACGGCCTCGTCGGTGTAATACCGCTTATGCCCTTTGAAGTTTGACGGAGCGGCGGCAGGTAGCGGCGCAACTACTCCGAAGGTTCCGCCCTGGAGCTCGTCGGGGAAAATCTCCTTGAGCTTAGCGAGCGTAAGAGGGCCATTTTCGGCGGCATAATGCGTGACAATTTCAAGCACAAGCCGGGACTTTGGGAGGTTTACTCCCCCCCTCCCCGAAAATTCCCACGAGAAGCGGCTTAAATCGCGCCGTACGGCGTCTTTGAGGGCTTTGGAGGCTTTTTGCATTACCTCGGCTTCATCGTCTTCCAGGGGCACGCAATCGCCGATAGAGAGCATTGCCGCGGTAAGTAAATCTTTGTGCTTATTCCAGAAGCGAGCGAGTAAATCTCGCTCCTCTTTACTGATAGCCATGATAATCTCTCCTTTGTCTTGCCGAGTCTCTGGCAGGCTGAGAGCAAGCAGGTACTCGCTGAGGTAGCGCTTGACGCTTCCCTCCGGCGCAGTATCGCGGCAAGGTGTGATAACATAATCCGCGAGGTACTGATAATTGAGTTCGATAAACTCTTTCGCCTCGCACGTGGGCTCGCCCAGACGCTCGTATTCGCGATTTGGGAGAGGGGTAAGGAAAACGCTTAGGAAAATCCCCGGACGCGATACGGGAGGCCGTAGGGCTTCCAGATAGCGTCCTGTTTGCGCGTCGTGCTCGTGAGACTTGACTTTGTTTTCTATAATCAGGGTCAAGGGGTATTCCGAGCCGTCGAACGAGATATTGCCCTCAAGGTAAATATCCAGACGGCCCACGCCGATATGTTTCTCCCGTTCGACGACGATATTCGAGAGCGTGTACGCGCCCGTCGTTATCGCGCCGGACAATTCGGGCGAGAGCTTACCGGCCGAGTGCGGAAGCGCGCAGGCGAGGGCGAGCGTTTCCAGAAACTTACGGAGCGGCGTATCGCCGAGGCTGTGGTCGTTCTTCTCCGGTTTGGGGGTAAGGAGCCACGCGAGAAAGTTACTGTGCGTGTTCTCGTGTCGTGAGACGCCGAGTGCGCTGAATATAGACGGCTGCGAGTAATAAGCGTCGAGCTCCTTAAACTCGACGCTATTTCCGAAGTCGATTATCTGCTTTTGGAGTTTAGATAATGAGTTCATAGAGATAGCTCCTTACGGGTACAACTTTACACAATACAGTATAGCATAAATCACGATTTTAGTCAAGAGGAGGTGCCGAGGCATGAGCAAGCCGAGAGGCATAAGCGCAACAATCATAAAAGCGTCCGAGCCGGTACAAAAGGCGGAGACGAGTACGGAGATTCAGTCCTCCGCGACAAGCGACGGCGCCGGCTTTATCTCGCCGCCGACCGACCTCAGAGGGTACAAGCGACTTGTCAATAACTCGTCTATCTTGCCGCAGTGTATCAGGGCGTACAAGAACAATATCGCCGGCTTTGGTATCGGCGTTCGGTATAAAGAGGACTTGGAAGAAACGCCGGAAATGAAAGCTGAATGGGATAAAATCTCCGAGGTGCTGGAGTTCCTGAATATGGACCAGGACACAAAAGAGATTTTCGAGGATATTATCGAGGCCCGCGAAACTTACGGTATCGCGTATCTCGAAGTTATTCGTAATCTCGGCGGCGAGGTTATCGGCATTGAGTTCATCAATAATATTCCGTCGGTGCAGAAGACCGCCGCGCTTGCGCCCTATGTCGATATTGAGTATGAGGTAAACGGCAAGACGACCACGCGGCAAAAGAAGTTTTGCAAGTACCGGCAACAGCTTAACGGTAAGACGGTATTCTTTAAGGAAATCGGCGACCCCCGCGTTATGGATAACCGTACCGGCGAATACGGCGAGGGCATACCTATCGAATACCAGGCGAACGAATTGCTTGAGTTCGCTATCGGTACCGAGCCTTACGGCGAGGTTCGCTGGATTGGTACGGTCCTGAATGTCGACGGCAGCAGAAAAGCCGAGAGCTTAAATAACCGTTACTTCTCCGAGGGCAGGCATACGCCGCTTATGATTCTGATAAACGGCGGCACGCTGACCGACGACAGCTTTGAGAAGCTGCAAACGTATATGAACGACATTAAGGGCGAAAACGGGCAACACGCTTTTATTGTGCTTGAAGCGGAAAACCTCGAAAACAGGACCGACATGGAGGGCGAGCAAAAGCCGAATCTGGAAGTCGTCAAGATGGCGGATATTCTGCAAAAAGACGAGCTTTTCCAGGACTACCTCGACAACAATCGACGCAAGGTGCAATCCGCGTTCCAGCTTCCTGACCTTTACGTCGGCTATACGACGGACTTCAACCGCGCTACTGCGCAATCAGCGCAGGAGGTTACAGAAAAGCAGGTATTCCAGCCGGAGCGGCAAAGCCTCGCCTGGGTTATCAATAACAAGCTGCTTGCGGGGTATCACTTCAAATATGTAGAAGCGTACTTCCTCGAGCCCGATATTTCTAATCCCGACGACCTTTATAAATTGCTGACTGTCTGCAACAACGCCGGCGGCTTGACGCCGAACAAGGCAAAGTCGATTCTCTATAACGCAATCGGTGAGACAGCCGAGGACTTTGAAGGCGATTGGGGTGACACTCCGCTCGCCTATTCTAAAGCCTCTCAGCCCGCCGCGCCAGCTATGACGGGGCTCGACCAGCAGCTTAGCCAGCAGATACAAAAATCGGTCGAGCGCGGCGACGACGAAATAACGGTCGTATTGAAGGAAATCCGTAAACTTCTTATGAAGGGGGCGGAATTATGAGCGGGTGCGAGGCCTTAATAAAAGCAATCGACGCGTATCTCGCCAAAGCTGACGAGGATTTGACCGAGGCGCTGGACGAAGCAGGTTTTGCGGAGCCGAAAGAAACGGTCCAGGAAATGGCCGCTCTCGAAGATAAGCTCGCCGACGCGCTGGAGCGCGAGACGAAATACTTCAAGGGTAAGGCGAAGAAAGCCGTTGACCTGGAGGCATTCGCGAAAGACTGGCCCGATATAATCGAGGGTGACAACGTAGACGAGCAGCTTACGAAGCTCTTTTTAGAGGACTTTGAGGCGAATATCCCGAGCCTTGCGGCTGGGTACGTCAAGCAAATAGACCCGAAGCTGACCGTCAAAACGATAACGGCCCGCACTACCGTATGGGCAGCGGACTGGAGCGAACAGCTCGGCAGGCTTATGAAGCTGGAATCGCATAAGGAAATCGAAACGCTCCTTACCGAGACGCTGAAAGACGGCAAGAGCGTTGCCGATTTTACGCAGGCCCTTATGGACGGCGGTATTCGTTCGGAACGATACCGAGCCCGCGCCGCGGCGTTGACTGAAACGCTCCGAGCTCATTCGGTCGCCCAGCAGGAGGCGCTCGTCCAGAATCCGGCAGTCGAAAGCAAAGAGTGGGTGCATACCGGAGAATACCGGAACACGCCCCGCGAGAATCACGTCGCCATGAGCGGCGTAATCGTGCCGAAAGACGAGCCTTTTACTTTGGAGGGCTTGGACGGCGTTACCTACTACCCCATGTACCCGCGGGACCCTATTCTCCCGCCCGGCGAAAGCATAAACTGCCATTGCATTCACCGCGGAATCGTCAACGCCGATATTCTCGGCCTTCCGCTTGAGGAGCGCCAGCGCTTGCAGCAAGAAGCGATTGACGCCGACGACGGGGCCTGGGAAAAAGAGCTTGACGCGAAAAACAAGGCGAAAGCCGGTATTGAAGAATAGGCAAAATTATTTTAAGGCCGTAAGGCAACTCCTTATTCTGTTCCAGGTTGTCCCGTATCGCATTTTAAGGGCTTAGAGTATAAATCTAAGGGCTAAGCTCTTAAAACGCGGTACGGGACGCCCGGGACGCGTTTATGGAGACCATAACAATATAAGAATACGCAAAGCGAGCGCTCCGGCAATAGCCGGGGCGTTTTTGGCGTTCAGAGAGGGGGATTTTCAATGTGACTTTTTACAAAAACAGCGAAGGCTATTCCGACCCCAGCGCAGGAAAAGCACTCGCGGCCATTGCGCGCGACGACCGGCGCGAGCGGAGGCTTGAAAGAATCCAAGCCCAGGAGGACTATGAGCACCTTTGCCGGCAGTTTAAGCGCATGGCGGAGGAAAGCGGCTTTGAGTTCCCCGGCCAGATATGGCTTAGAAACAAGAAATCCGGTTTTATATTCAAAAATGGTTAGCCGTAAGGAGGTGAACGCATGAAGGTTGAAAAAGCAATCGAAATCAGCGACGCAAAGATTCAGTTTGTGAGCCTCGTCGACAAGGCGGCGAACAAGCGACAGTTTTTAATCACGAAGGCGGACGACGGGCAGGCTCAGTTTTCCACGCTGGGGAAAATCCTGAAAGTCGACGCCGAAACCCACTACGTGACGGGAATCGTCTATGAGCCGCTTATCGAGGACGCGCACGGCAATTTTATGACCGAGAGCGAAATCCGTAAGGCCGCTTTTTGGTTCGCCAAAAACGGCGATAAGGTAGACCTGCAGCACAGCTTTGAACAGGTCGAAGGGGTGACGGTCGTCGAGACCTACGTTGCTCCGAGCGATATGGAGGTCGAGGGCCAGCCTGTTATCAAGGGCACTTGGCTTATGACCGTCGAGGTCGAAAACGCCGAGGTATGGAACAAAGTTCAGAAAGGCGAGGTGACGGGATTCTCTATGGGCGGAATCGGAAAGTACAGCGAGACGGAAACGGACTTGACCGCGACCGTCGAGAAGCGCGGCTTGTTTAAGAAGCTGGCCGAGCTTTTCGGCTTTGACGTTGTGGAAAAGGGCGAAGTCAAGGAGCGTTACGAAAAGAACGCAAAACGCGACAGCTTTTGGAACGCTTTTTATTCGCTTCAGGACACGCTCCTTAAATACAACTGGGAGAACGACCGCGGCGAGTTCGAGACGGACGAGGCCGTTATCCGCGAGGCGCTTACGGAGTTTTCCGACATTATTATGGCGGTGCTTGCCGCGCCTAACGTGATGATGGCGCTCGCTGAAAACGCGCCGGTCGAAAAGGCCGGTAAGAAAATCAGCGGTAAAAACCGCGATACCCTGCAATCTATTTACGACAATCTCGGCAGCTTACTCGAGGAGTTCGCTGACGAAAACAAGGAGGAATCAGAAGTGACTAAGACAGAAGTCCAGGCGCTGGTCGACGAGTCTATCAAGAAGGCTCTCGAAGGCGCGAACGCTGCGCCCGCAGCAGAAACACCGGCCGCCGAGCCCGCGCTTACCGCGGAGGCGGTCCAGAACATGGTAACCGAGGCCGTACAGAAGGCGCTTGCACCGAAAGACGAGCCCATGACAGCGGAAGCCGTTCAGGCTATGGTGACGGAGGCCGTACAGAAGGCGGTCGAACCCGTACTGAAAGCCCGCGGCCTGTCCAGCAATCTCAACGGCGAGAAGCCCGTCGAGAAAAACGAAAACCGGCACTATCTCGCCGGCATTCTTTAATTTTTGAAGGAGGATAAATCAATGCCTACTAACGAACAGATTATCAAGGCGGCCGGCGTTACTACCGGCGACGTCACTTACGGCTTGCTGAACAGCGAGCAGGCCCGTACATTCATCAAGCAGACCTTTGAGGCCACCCCTCTCGGCGCTCTTGTGCGTCACGAAATGCGCAAGGCTAAGACCGGCGAAATTGACAAAATCGGCATTGCGTCCCGTATCGTCCGCAAGAAGACCGAGAACATCGACGCAAAGAGCGACGGGTCCGTTCCCGTTGTCGACGCCGCTACCGGCCAGGTGACCGGCTACCGCGCAAAGCCTAACTTTTCTCAGGTTACTTATGCGACTAAAGCGGTCCGTTTGCCCTGGGAAATCTCCGAGGAAACTTTGCGCGAGAATATCGAGGGCGAGGGCCTGGAGGCCACTATCACAAACCTTATGACGACTCAGCTCGGTATCGATATGGAGGACCTG
Organism: uncultured Christensenella sp.; assembly: GCA_910576655.1. Classification (GTDB taxonomy): domain Bacteria; phylum Bacillota; class Clostridia; order Christensenellales; family Borkfalkiaceae; genus Coproplasma. The sequence continues at coordinate 35,283 of CAJTJC010000012.1, read as the reverse complement.
CACCTGAACGGCGACGAAGCGGTTGACGCAAGCGACGCCGACCACGATTTTCTCTATATCAATGACGGCTGGATTAAGCAGATTGCGAACGGCGGCCATGTGTACGACGCTACGGGCGACACGAGCATGAGCCTCGATATGTTCTATAACGCCCTGCAGGCTATGCCGAACAAGTACAACAACGGCAAGCTCCGTTGGCTGATGAGCCCGCACCGCGCCCAGCAGTGGGAGCTTTTCCTGTTAAATCAGGGCTTGAAGGCCGGCGCAAACTTCCCCGACAGCCTTTACCAGAGTCCCGCGTCCATTCCGACCGTTCAGGTTCCGAGAATGCCCGACGACAAGATTATTCTGACCGACCCTCAGAACCTTATCGTCGTAAACACCTACGACGTGAAGATTCGCAAGACCGTCGAGGGCAAGGAGGCTATTATGGCCGACAAGCGTTTCTATGTCGTTCATCTGGACTCCGACCCCATCATTGAGGAGCTTGACGCGACCGCGATTATCACGAATATTAAGTAAGGAGGGCCTTGGCTATGTTTAAGCTGAAACTTATTAAGGGCCGCTCCTATACGGGCTACGGCGTAAAAGCCGACGCGCTGAATCCCTTTATCGAAGTCGAGAAGAAAGAAGTATCTGATACGCTTGTCGCGAGCGGGTACTTTTCTTTTGTCGGCGAGTTAGCAAACACTAACGACGACAAGGGCGGCGACAAGTCCCTTGAGAAAATGACCGAGAAGGAGCTTGACGCCTACGCGGCGGAAAACGGTATTGACCTCTCCGGCGCAAGCAAGAAGGCCGACAAGCTGGCGACTATTCAGCAGGCGCTCGCCGAGGACGACAACGCCGGCGACCTTTTCGGCGACGAGGAATAAACCGCGCCAGCCCAGCTAAGGAGGTGGTTATATGGCTGCGAGACCTTGGGTGCTTCCCCAGGAAGTGCGGGACTATACGGACCGGCCCAGCGTGAAAGAGCGGGCGGACGCAAAGCTCTCGGTCGATATATCGAGAGCGGAGCAATACGTCATAAGCTATACGCACAACCGGTTTGAGGACCCTGAAAAATACCCGACTATCCCGGAGCCGGTCAAAACCGCCGTTATTCTGATTGCCGAGGCTTACGCCGCGTATGCGGCTGACTTCGGCGCCGGCGCGGGTACGTTCAAGAGCGAATCGTTCGACGACTATTCCTATACGGCGGCAGACACGGCGTATATTATCGGGAATCTTGACCTCGGCCCTCTGCTCGACGATTATGTCGAGTCTGAACAGGCCAAAGTCAAAAACGCCGTTAACATGAGAATGAGAAAACTGTAAAGGAGGGCGGCTATGTCTTTTGAAACAATGCTCAATCATAAGTGCGACGTGTATCACATGCAGCGCGACGATATGTCGCCGGGATATGGCTTGCCCTCCTCTCCCTCTTTCTCATACCCCGACACACCGGATATTGTGGACCTGCAATGTCATTTCAGTGTGAAAACCGGTACGCGCGTGGTCGTTCAGAACGAGCCTCAAGCCGATTATCAGGCGCAAATCAAGCTGGTCGTGCCGCTCGGGACGGATATACGGCTAAACGATAAAGTCGTCGACAAGTCGAGCGGTTACGAATATACCGCCGACATTCCCGTTCAGGTCCGGACGCACCACTTGTTTGTGATGCTCAGCCGCAAGTCGGCGCAGGAGCCGTTATAATGGCGGCCCCCGTAGAGTTTAACCTTGAAGCGTTCAAGCCGTTCATCGCGAGGCTGAAACAGGCGGCAAGCGGCGACTTCAAGAAAGAAATAGAGCTCTTTATGGAAGGGCTCGGTACCGAGTTCCTGCGGGTAGTCGAGGACGAAATCATTCGCCGGCAGGTTATGGACACGCGGCTTTTGCTCGCGAGTTTTCACGAAGGCGGAGACGGCAACGTCTGGGAAATCGGAGACGGCGGCCTTTCGCTGGAAGTCGGTACAAACGTCGAATACGCGGCCTATGTCAACGACGGCCACTGGACCAATCCAAAAGGAGTAGACCGGCGCTTTGTACCGGGCACCTGGGAAGGCGACCGTTTCGTTTATGACCCGAGCGCAGACACCGGTATGGTGCTAAAGCAACGATGGGTAGAAGGCTCGCATTATTTCGACAGCGCCGTAAGGATATTCGAGAAAATGTTTCCCGATATTCTGGAGGCGAAACTGCAAGACTGGCTTGACCGCTATTTTGGCGAGTTTGTTTGAAAGGAGGAGCGCTATGCTGGAACAGGAAATCGCAAGCGCGATAAAGTTCATATTGGAAAGCGCCGGCGGGCCTACGCCGTACTATCACAATGTGCCGCAAGGTTTTCTTGTGCCGGCCGTATACTTCCCGCCCCCTGAAATTATCTCGGCGGGCGATACGCTTCTTACCTACTCGCTGGAATACGCCTGGTATGTCAAGTTTTTTCACAGGACCACGCAGAAGGCGCAGGCTTTGGCGTTCGCGGCGCTTACCGCGTTGCAAAGCCGAAAAAATGTCGTGCCGCTGATTGACGAGACCGGTAAAGCGACGGGGCGCGGATTCCGTATGATGGACCCGGTTCTAAAGCCTCTCGACAACGCCGCGCAGCTAACGCTTATGTGGAAAAGCCCGCGGCCGTATAACGTTAACCCGTCTCAGAAAATGATGACGTACGACCTGAACATGACCGCGAAAGAAGCCTTTGACAGCGCGGTATCTCAAATAACCGAAACGGAGGGATAACCTATGGACAAAGTTGAAAAGTCCAAAACCGCGGAGCCTAAGACGGCGACGACGCCTAAGAGCCCTCCCGCTTCCGAACAGCCGGCCGTAAAAGAGCCGGTTTTTTCTTTGGAGCGTTTAAGGCGCGACTGTTTTCAGATATTCGGCATTACGCCGAGTACATTCGACGGCGCGACCTACGGGCTCGAAGGCGAGTTTACCGTTAAAGAGCTGCGCGAGAAGATTCAAGCATGGCAAAATACGCGGGTACGTCCCGCAAGCAAAAAAGGAGGAAACTAATTATGGCCGGAGGCACTTTTGACAACCTGGCCGGCAAAGTTCGGCCCGGTACCTATATCAATTTTGAAAGCACGCGCCACGACCTTATCGGGATTAGCCAGCGCGGTATCGTGCTCATTCCGCTTATTGCGCATGACTACGGTCCCGCGAAAGAGTTTATTACTCTGACCGGCGACGCGCCCGACGTGGCAATGGCAAAGCTCGGTTACAGCGTGTACGACGACAATCCGAACATGCTGCTTATTCGCGAGGCGTTCAAAAACTCCAGCACCGTTATCGTCTATATTCCGAATCAGGGTTCGGCGGCGACTGGTGCGGCCGGAGCGCTGACCGCGACCGCAAGATACGGCGGCGCGCGCGGCAACAGTTTGAGGTTTATCGTTACGGCGAATCCCGTAAAGGGCTTTGACGTGACCGTTTTCCTTGATACCGCAATCGTATCTCAGTATGAGGGGCTCGCAACTGTTGACGAGCTTGTCGCCCAGAACGACGCATGGATTAAGTTCAGCGGCACTGGCGAGTTGGCAATCAACGCGGGTATTACTCTTTCCGGAGGCACTACCGGAGAAATGGCCGCGGGCGATATTACTGCGTTCCTTGACGCTGCGGAGTCCGTTCGCTGGAACACTCTCGCTTTTCCGCTGGACGCAACCGGCGAAGACGGCGACCCCGCTCCTGCGCTTTATGAAGCGGTCAAGAGCAAAATCAAGTATCTCCGCGAGGAGGCCGGCAAGTACCGCAAGGCGGTTGTGCCTAACTTCAAAGCGGACTACGAGGGCATTATCAATGTGACGAACAGCGTTGGGCTTAACGGCGGCGTGAAGCTGACGCCCGCTCAGGTTACGGCCTGGGTAGCCGGCGCGGACGCTGGCGCGTCCAACACAAAGAGCAACACCTACGCCAAGTACACCGGCGCGGTGGATATTATCGGGCAGAAGAACAACCTTGAAGCAATCGCCGCAATCAATAACGGCGAGTTTTTCTTCTCCTTCTCCGAGGAAGGCGATGTTGTTGTTGAGTACGACATTAACAGCCTGACCTCTTTTGAGGCGCCGAAGGATAAGACCTACCGCAAGAATCGCGTGCTCCGCGTGTTTGATACGTTTGCGGAAAGTCTTATGCTCAATTTTCCGCCTAACAAATACGACAACAGCCCTATCGGCTGGGACGTTATGGAAGGCGTCGGCCGCGCTATCCTGAAGCAGTTTGAGGACGCGGGCGCATTGAAAAATGTGGACTACGACAACGACTTTACCGTCGACCGCGGCCGCAGCTCCGGCGACGAGACCTATTTCAACGTAGGCCTTGAGGCGGTAGACAGCGCCGAAAAACTGTTCTTCACAATCAAAACGAGATAAGGAGGATAAGCGACTATGATTCAGGAGTATAACAAGAGCCCTATTTCGCTCCGCGAGGGCAAAGTCTTTATTGACGGTATCGAAGTCATGGACAGCGTGACCTGTACCATTAACTTCACGCCCGAAGTATGGACCGGCAAGCAGATTGGCGAGCAGACCAATTCCAGCCGCTGGCTCGGCTACGCTATCGCGGGCAGCATTACCCGCAGACGCTCGACGCCTTGGCTGAAAGAGATTATCAAGAAGTATATCGCCTCTCACCGCACGCCTGAGCTCAAGATTCAGGGCATTATGAACGACGAAAACAGCGACTACTACGCCGACTACGGCAGTGACGTTGTTACCGCCGTCGGGTGCGTGCTGACCGGCGACCTTCCCTTGACCCGACTGGACAGCGCCGGCGAAATCGTCGACGATGTTATCAATTTCAGCGCGAAAGATATTGTTTAATTCGGCGTACACACGCCGCAAATCATGAAGGAGGAATAACCTTATGGCACAAAAAAGAGACCTGCGCGTATTCATGCGCGAATCGGCAAAGACCGAGGAAATCGTTACCGTACCCGGACCTGACAGCATTAAGGACGAGGACGGCAAGCCTATCATGCTGGAGATTAAGGTCCTCAGCAACGAAACGATTCAGAAAATCAATGACAACTACAAGCGCAAGAGTATCGCCGTTGACAAGAAGGGTACGCCCTATATTGCCAACGGCGAAGTTGCGTTCCGCGTGGAGCGCGACAATATCAAGGCGTCTCAGCACATTATCGCCGAGGCCCTTGTTTACCCCGACCTGAAAGACCCCGAGCTTATGGCGTTCTTCAACTGCAACGACATTGCGGAAATGCCTTTGAAGGTTTTCCCGCGCGCTGACGAGTACGCGCATGTGAGCCGCGCCGTTATGGTCGCGCTCGGCCTCGCCAGCGAGCCCACTCAGGAGGAACAGGAGAACGTTCTTAACGAGGCAAAAAACTAATTGCCGAACGGGGCTCGGAGGCGTATTGGACGCATGTTCTTTGGCAGCGGCACAATTTGCCGATGGAGGTTTTCCTCGGCTGGCCCTGGCAGAAACGGCTTGCCTATATCGCAAGCGAGCAATACGAGAACGCGCACCCCGTTCGGCGTGATTCTCTGCATTTTAAGGTGAAAGGAGGCGGCTAATATGTCCGCGGTATTATCGGCAATTTTTAAGGGCGTAGATGAAATAAGCTCGGTGTTTGAAACAATGGCGGCGAGCGGCGCCCGCGCAGTCGACCAATGGGAATCCGCAAGCTCGGCGGCGAGCAACGCGTTTGAGCAGGCGGCAGCCGGCGCGGAGTCTGCGGCAAAAGCTATGGACTCGGCCGCCTCCTCCGCCGACCACTGGACCTCCGCGGTCGGTACTTACGACAAGGCCGCTATGGAGGCCATTTATTCGACCGAGGAGCTTGTCGAGCTCGGTTATAAAACCGAGGACGCCCTGACCGCGCAGGCGAAGGCCGCCGAAGAATCCGCCGACGCTCTCGAAAAGAGCTTACGCGTAACGGAAGATTTTAAGGCGACCACCGCCGAGCTGGAGGCGGAGCTTACGGAGCTGCAAAACGCCTATATCGGCACCGCGCTGCAGTACGGCAAAAACTCCGACGAAGCGAAAGCGCTTCAAAAGGAAATCGGCGAGCTCTCTAAGGTTATCGACCAGAATAAAAAAGAGTTTGCGGACCTCGAAAAAGAGGCGGGCGCGGCGGGCGACAGCATGGAAGATTCTATGAAAGCCGTTCAATCCGCGCTTGCCGCTGCGGGTATCGCGAAACTCGTCAACGAGATAACCGAGGCGGTTATCGAGATGGCGAACGAGTTTTCTGACGCCTCGGCCGTAGTTGCGAAAGCGACCGGCGCGACCGGCGACGCCCTGGACGGCCTTAATAAGTCCATGATGAACGTTTATAGCAACGCGAAAACGGACGACCTTTCTTCCGTAGCCGGCGCTATAGGCGAGATTAACACGCGTCTCGGTTTAACCGGGCCGGAGCTCGACCATGTAACGTCCCTCTTTATGGACTATTCGCAGATAACCGGAAGCGAGGTCGTCGGCGCGGTCCAGAACGTAACGAAGGTTATGAAAAACTGGGGCGTCGAAGTCTCAGACACCGAAAGTCTGCTTGATAAGCTCTCCGCAGCCGGGCAAATGTCCGGTATCTCGGTAGACCAATTAAGCAATCTGATTGTACAGAATAAAGCGACCTTACAGCAGCTCGGCTATGGCTTAGATGAAAGTATCGCGCTCCTCTCTATGTTTGAATACGAGGGCTTAAACTCGTCCTCTATTATGATGGGCTTCCGTTCGGCGGTTACCGGCTTTACCAACGACGGCAAAGACGCGTCCGTCGCTATGCAGGAAGTCATAGAGCAAATCGCGAACATGGCGAGCGAAAGCGACGCGACGGCCCTCGCGGTCGAAACGTTCGGCAGCCGCGCCGGCGCAGAATTGGCGTTTGCAATCCGTAACGGCAAGTTCGAGATTCAAGACTGGATAAGCGCCGTAAGCAGCGCAGACGGTACGCTCAGCCAGACCGCGGACGCCGCGACGACTCTCGAAGAAAAATGGCAAAAAGCGTCCAACAGTATTAGCACCGCGTTTTCGTCGGTCGTTACCCCGGCCGTCGACGGCGTTTCTTCCGCATTTGCGGGAATCGTCGAAAAGATAGGCGGCTTTTTGCAGGAACACCCTGCGCTTACTACCGCCTTAAGCGTTCTTGCCGGCGTTTTGGTAGCCGTTACGACTGCAATCGGCGCCCTGCTTGCGGTATTCGCAATCAAAATGGCGCTTCTCCCCATTTTGACGGGAGAGGTTACTGTTTTCGGCGTCGCGTTAAATGCGGCAATCTGGCCTATTACCCTTATCGTCGCCGCCATTGCCGCCCTCGTTGCGATAGGCGTCGTTTTATTCAACTGGCTTAATAGCGTCGACGAGGAATGGGCGGCGCTCTCGGCCACCTCTAAGCAGCACTACGAGGAAGTAGAACGGCTTAATGAGGAATACGAGCGCACCGTCGAGCTCGAAGGTGAAAACTCCGAGGCCGCGCAGAAGCTCGCGGCAGACCTTGAAGCGGCAAGAGCCGTTTACGAGGCGAACAGAATGACTCTTGAGGAGTTTGTCGCGCAGAATGACAAGCTGATTGAGAGCCAGCAAAAACTCGCCGAAAGCTATAACGAAAGCATGACCTCGATTAACAACGAGGAAAAGAGCTCCACCGCGCTTATTTCAAAGCTCGCGGAGCTCCAAAGCAAAACGAGCCTTACCGCTTCCGAGCAGCAGCAAATGTCCGCAGTAGTCGACAAGCTCAATTCGCAAATGCCGGGGCTCGCGCTTACCTACGATAAGACGACCGGCTCGCTGAACCGCAGCGTTGCGGAAATGCGCAAAATGGCGGAAGCTCAAGCGGAGGTACAGCGGCAGCAGAAGCAGGCCGAAGCCTACGCCGAAGCAATCGCCCAGCAGGTAGAGCTTGAAGAACAGCTTGCCAAAGCGAAAGAGCAGGTCGCAGCTGCGGAAGAAAACAAGCATGGCTGGGGCTGGTTCGGTGAATCCAAAAAGACTTACGAAGACCTTGAAGCGTTTACCGCCGAGCAGGAACGCCTCCAAGCGGCCCTTGACGAAAACAACCGTATTATTCAGGAGACGGAGCAGGCTTGGCAGGATGCCGCCGACGCAGCAGAAGAAGCGGCGCAGGCGCCCGTATCTTACGAGGAAGCCGTCAATACCGCGATTCAATCCGTATCGGAAGACCTGAACGAGCTAATCCAGAAATACGACGAGGCTTACGAGGCCGCGAGGACTTCCCTTGACGGTACTTTTGAGCTTTTTGAAAAGGTCGAGGAAAAATCCGGCGTTTCAAGTCAAGCGATTATTGAAGCGTGGCAGTCTCAAATCGACTTTTTCAACGAGTATAACGAGAATCTGCAAAAGCTCCAGGAAATGGACCTTGACCCTAAGTTCCTTGAACAGCTAAGCGACGGAAGCCAGGAAAGCGCCGGACAAGTAAAGGCGCTCATGGAAGAAATCGAGAACCTTAGCCCCGAGGCGGCCGCAGCGCGTATTCAGGAAATCAATGACAAGTTCGGCGAGCTCTCTACCGCGAAGGATAACGCGGCCACAACTATGGCGGAAATCCAAACCGACTTTAACAACAAGCTCGGCGAAATTGAGAACCGCATGAACGAAGCCGTAAACAACATGAATATGGACGAAGAAGCGGCGGCAGCGGCGAAAAGCACTATTTCGGCGTATATCAGCCAAATCTCGTCCATGACAGGACAAGCAAGGTCCGCGGCAGAAGGCGTCGCCCGAGCGGCGGCGAGCGCGCTCGGCGGTAAGGGCATTTCTACCGTAGGCGTACCAGGTTTTGCGACCGGCACGGAATCCGCCCCGAGAGGCGTCGCCCTCGTCGGTGAAGAAGGTCCCGAGCTTGTTCGCTTTAACGGCGGAGAGGAAATCTATACCGCCGACGAAACGAATCAGATTTTAGCGAGGACTGCCGGCCTGAATACGCCGAGCTTTGATATGGACCGACATGTTTCTGTTAGCGCGGATATGGATGGCGACGAGGACTTTACCGGCAACGAGGCGACCTACCGCTCGACCGAGGAAAAGAAAATCACGCTCGACATAAACGGCAGCGGCGAGATTGACGTAACCGGCGCCGATGAAGAAACTGTATGGGAAATCGTCGAGCCTCGTCTAAAGGGCGCGTTTATGGGAATCGTCCGCTCTGAAATCTTCGAGGAAGGAGACCGAGCCTATGCCTTCTAAGTACCAGATGTGGCTAACTTATAACGGGGAAAAGGAAAAGCTCCGATTCCCCGTTTTGCCTGAAGAAATCACTATAAAAAAGGGCCTGACGAGTAAGAGCGTGGATATTCAAGGGCTGGGCGAGGTCGTTATCATGCAGGACCCGACGGCTATTGTTATATCGTTCAGCAGCTTTTTCCCGTCCACGCCGTTCCCAGGCGTCCAGTTTGAGGACCTGACGCCGCCGTCTGACCTGAAAGATAAGATAACCGTATGGCAAAAGAGCGACTTGCCGGTTCATTTTATCGTGACGGGAACGACGATAAATATTTTTTGCATTATCGAGGACTTTAGCTATTCCGAGCAGGGCGGCGACGTCGGCTCGCTGCACTACTCGCTTACGCTGAAGGAATACAAGGAAGTACATGCAAGGCAAGTAAAAATTGATACGCAGGCAAAAAAGGCGACCGCTCCCGCCGAGACGCCGGCGCGTACCGACAACCGAGCCCAGGAAAAGACTTACACTGTCAAGAAAGGCGATTGCCTATGGAATATCGCCGCGAAATACCTGGGCTCGGGTAGCCGGTACACGGAAATCGCAAAGCTCAATTCGGACAAAATCAAGAATCCTAACTTGATTTATCCGGGGCAGGTTTTGAGGTTGCCGTCATGACGGATTATATCAAGCTCATTGTCATAAAAGGCGGAGCGGCCTACGACATGAGCAATCTTGTCTCTAAGGTGAAATGGTCGGGACGAAAAGGCTCGTCTTCGCGAACGCTGCAAGTCGACTTTATTGACGACGACGGCTATAAGCACGACCGCACCGGAATCGACGTGGAGCAAGGCCATCAATGTATTTTTTACTGGAAGGGCGAGGAGCTTTTCCGCGGCATGTTCATGCAGCAATCGCAATCCGGCAGAAAGACGATGAGCCTGAAAGCCTACGACAACGGCATTTACCTTGCGAACAATAAAGACACGTTCAACTATACGAACAAAAAAGCCTCGGAGATTTTCGCCGACTGCTGTACCCGTTTCGGTATTCCGTTCAGCGGCGTAGCCGATACAGCCTATAAAATCCCCGAGCTACCGAAACCTAAGACGACAGCGTGGGACGTTATTGCCGACGCGCTGAGTCTTACGTTTGAGGCGACCGGCATTCGCTACTACCCCGTATGCAAGGGCGACCAAATGAGCTTGATAGAGCGCCGGGAAAATATCCTCCAATGGGTGATTGAGACCGGCGTCAATTTGCAGGACTATTCTCAAAGCAAAAGCATTGAGAAAATCAAAACCCGCGTCAAGCTCTTATCGAAAGAGGGCGCGGTACTTGCGGAGGCGACGGACGCGGCGCTTGAAAAGAAGCTCGGCATATTCCAGGAGGTCGTGCAGGTAAAAGACGAGATGAACACCGGCCAGCTTACCGAGCTTGTGAACACGACGCTCGCCGAGAATAACAAGGCGACGACGAGCCTATCCGTAACGGCGCTCGGACTTCCCGAAGTGATAACCGGCGTGGGCGTGTTTATTATCGTCAAGCCGCTGGGCATTTCAAAGACCTACTACGTGGAGGAAGACACGCACACCTTTGAAGGGCATTATCACAGCATGAATCTAAAGCTCAGCGTCGCGGGAGATTTGTCAATCGCGAAGCAGGAGAAAAAAGAAAGCTCCGGCGGAGAAATCAAAGCCGGCGATATTGTCAATTTTGCGGGCGGCCCCCACTATGTCAGCTCTACGGCCGGAAGTCCAACGGGCGGCTCAAGAAAGGCGGGCCCCGCAAAATGCACGCTCGTAGCGAAAGGCGCGAAACACCCTTACCACCTTATCGGCGGCGCCTACACGAGCGTGGACGGAAACAGCAACGTATACGGCTGGGTCGACGCCAACCTGGTAAGCAGGGCGTAAGACAAGCCAGAACAAGCCCAGAGTCTCCCATATCGCGTTTTTATATCCTGGGAGTAGAAGTATAAGCCCAGGGCGTAAAAACGCGATACGGGAGCCCCAGGGCAAGAAAGGAGGCGCCTTATGGAAATCAAAGAGCCTACCAGTATTAAAGAAATGTTTCAAGGCATGATACCGGACTCTATGGGCGTCGTGCGCGGAAAGGTCGTCTCGGCCGCACCGTTGAAAATCCAGGTTGTGAATGACGACAAGCTCCTCTTGTCTGAAAACCTTATTTGCGTTCCCCGGCATTTATCGGACTATACGACGACCTGCGACCTCATGCTGGGAAAAGGCTCGCTCGACAGCCAGACGAAAAACGACGGCGAGCACGGCGGGCACGTAAGCGGCACCGGCGCCAATCAGCACGCCCTCGCGACGTTTAATATTTTCAACGCGACGCTGAAAGTCCATAACGCGCTTAAGCTCGGCGATACGGTGTATTTGCTCAGCTTCAACGAGGGCAAAAAGTATTATGTTCTTGACAGGGAGGTGTGACGATGGGCGTTTTTATTCCTATTCCGATTGCGGAGTTAGAGGACGCCGCGGAGCAGCCGTCCAGGACCTACCGGCTCGACCTCGAGCGCGGGCGGATTTTTTCGCTCGGTAGCTGCGACGGACTGGAGGCGGCGAATCAGTTTATCAAAAAGACTTTGCTCACGCCTCGTTTTCGTTGCCTGATTTATGATAATCAATACGGCAGCGAGATAAAAGAAACGATTATCGCGGCGGACGCCACGAACGAGTATATTGAGACGGAAATCCCGCGCCTTGTAAAAGACGCATGCCTGGCCGACAGCCGCATACTGGATATTTACGACTTCTCTTGCTCGTTTGAAAAAGAGCGGGCGTACATTCGCTTTAAGGCAAATACGATTTTCGGAGAGCTTGTTATGGAGGAGGTGATTTGATTGTTTGAAGACAGAACCTATGAAAAAATTATGGAAGAATGCCTTGCGGCCGCTCCTGCTGAGGTTGACCTTCGGCAAGGCGGCATTTTTTATGACGCGGTAGCGTCCGCAGCGTTTAAGATTGCTCAGTTTTACGCTGACATCAGTACCGCCTTTGACCTGGTATTCCTTACGACCGCCGTCGACGAGTACCTTGACCGCAAGGGCGCGGAGTACGGCGTTTTCCGATTGCCTGCTATTCCTGCAACCTACGAATACGAATGGTCGGGAGATTCGCAGCCGCCCATCGGCAGCCGCTTCTTTGCGGAAGGCTTATTTTTCGCCTTACAGCAAGACGACGAGGGCGCGCTTTATTTAGAGGCCGAAGCCCCCGGCATTGCAAGCAGCAATATTCTCTCAGATACCGCGGCGGTACCGGTTGAAAATGTTATCGGGCTCGTTTCCTCTACATTCGGCTCGCTTATCGTTCCGGGCGCGGACGCGGAAAACGACGACGATTATCGCGAGCGTATTCAGGAGAAAATCGCAGGCCCGGCGGAAAACGGAAACCGCCAGCATTATAAAACCTGGTGCGAGTCGGTTCCGGGCGTCGGCCGGGCGAGAATACTCCCGCTTTTTGCCGGAGAAAACACCGTTATGGGCGTAATTATCGGGACGGACGGAACGCCGGCCGCGAAAGCGGTCGTCGACCAGGTTCAGGAGTATGTCGACCCTATTACGCTCGATAAAACCGTAACGGTAGACGGCAAGACTTACACCGTAGGCGATGGACTCGGAGATGGCGAGGCGAATATCGGCGCGCACTTTGCGGCGGTCGCTCCGGCGAGCGTTTCAATCAATATCAGCTTTACAGCTGAGCTTAAAAGCGGCTCGACCGCAGAACAGATAAAAGCGGAAGCCGAGGACGCTATAACCGCATACCTGAAAGACCTCGCGCTGAATACTCCGGAGCGCCAGACGGTTATCGTCCGCGTGTCTGCGATAAGCTCCATACTTTACGGCTTGCCGGGCTTGCTCGACTACACGGGACTTACTCTGAACGATGAGACCGCGAACATAGAGCTCACAAACATGCAAATTGCCGTTCTCGGGGAGGTGGCCGTCAATGCGACTGTACGATAACGCCTACCCCAGCACCTACGAAGAAATTAAAACATGGTACCCCGCGTGGTATAGAGACGTTCTGGAAATGGACGCTCTCTGGCGAGTATGGGGCGGACAGCTCGACGAGATTCAGGCCGGTATCATTCGGGCGATAGATAATAACTTTATCGACTATGCCGACGCGGAAACTCTCGCCAAGCTGGAGACGTTTTTCCATATTACCTATGACGGCCCCCGCACGCTCACCGAGCGCCGCAATATGATTAAAGCGATTATTCTCGGGCAAGGGCATGTAGGACAGAAAGAAATCAAAGAGCTTATCGCGGTTTTTACCAACGGGAAAATTGACGTCGAGCTTATCGGCGGAATGGTACGAATCACTGTAACGCGAGACTTCGGCGACAACTTCAATTTGTACGACTGCCATTTTATTCTTGATAACAGAATCCCGGCGCACCTTGCGCTGGATATGGTCGACAAGCTCTTGCCCGTATCGGTATTCAATGAAAACGGCTTTATTTTCCGCGACTTGAAAATCGCGCTTGCCGTTAAAAACCGCAGCTTGATTGTTGACGGCATAAAGCTCGACGGCGAAAGGGTGCTTGACGGAACGTGGGAGCTCGATTCAATCCGGCCCGGCATTCCGTTTATTGACCTTCGCGTCGGTATCTCTTTGCCTAAGAACAATATGACTTACACACCACAAGCCCTCGCGCTATCGGCTTACGGACTGAAAAACAAAAACGAGCTATCTGCGGGCGCGCAAATAGCTCTCAGCGCCGGAAATCAATTTGCCTTTAGGCCGATTGACTTCGGCGCGAATATTTTATTCCGAAATCACGGAACACAGGTTCAGGGTATCAGACTGACCGGCGCGCATAAGCTCGACGGCTCGTGGAACCTCGACGCTGCGGAAGTTGAAATATTCGGCGGACTTACACCGCAAAAGCTCGATATAACCGGCCTTGCGATTCAAAACTCTTTCAAGGCAACGGCGCGTATGCAATTTGAAGCGAGCGCCGGCAATAAAGAAAATTACCGTCAAGAGTCGACCAGGATTGCGGGCCTCAAAGCCTCGCAGACCTTTGGGCTGTCCGGTTCCGTTATTATGGACGGCCGCTGGACTCTTAACGGCGATTTTATATTAAACGGCTCAAGAAGCCTAAATCCAATCTTCATAAAGGAGGACTTGTAACATGGCAAGCGAAAACAGCGTAATCACAAAAGCCCGCAGAGAAGCGCTCTGTAAGGCGACGAGTAAAGGGTCGAGCGCAAGCGCGATAAACAAAATCACGCATATTGTGTTCGGCGACGGCGGCGTGGACGGCAGCGGCAATCCTATCCCCCCGACCGACACGCAAACGGCTCTTACTCACGCTATCGGCACATACCCTATCGACGCCGCGCCTACCTATCCCGTATCTACTACGGCCCGCTATACTGTGACGATTCCCGCCTCGGACCTTCCCGGCGCGTCTATCAGCGAGGCCGGACTTGTGGACAGCGCGGGAATGCTCTGCGCAATCAAAACTATGTACGTCAAACGCAAAGACGCCGGCGTGACCTTTACCTTTACGTTTGACGACGAGTTTTAAGGAGGACTGACCTATGGCAAATTATACCATACCCACAAATCCCATTTATAATGCGACAATTCGCAAGCTGGAGGACTCGGACCCTGCCAGCGCGTCGACTATCTTTAATCCGCTTATCCAGCAGCTTATCGAGAACACGCACGCGGTCAAGAAATCGGTCGACGAGCTGAAAATGTTCGTGCTGGCTATCTCGTTCAGCGCGAGCATGAAGGGTATGCCCTTCACCGTAAAGGGCGCCGGCATGACGACCTATAACGGCACCGTACCGGACAGCCTCGCGGCGGTCGTCGCCGTTCCCTCCGCAAATACCACTTATACGGTCCAGTGCGCCGGCAAGAGTAAGAAAATCACGACCGGCAGCTACTACGGCGTGTATTACGGCTATGTCGACACTATCTCGACCACGCTCGCGGAAAACTCCTGGGTGCAGATTGCGGCGGTAGCTGCGGCCGGAAACGCTGAAAATTATTGGAAGGTCGGAGACGAGCTTGATGTTGTTGTCAACGGCGAAACGCTTACCTTCCAGATTTACGGCTTTAATCACGACAATCTGACGGGCGGCGGCAAGGCCGGTATTACGTTCGGCATGAAACACCTTATGGCCGAAACGAGACAGATGAACAGTACGAACACAAACGCCGGCAGCTTTACGGGAAGCGCCCTGTATTCATGGCTGGAAAACACAATTTTCCCTGCTCTCCCCGAGGACCTGCGTTCTCTCATTAAGCCGGTCGACAAAAAGACCTCTGCCGGCCAGCAGTCGACGACTATCAAGACGGAGAGCATGAAGCTCTTTCTGTTCTCTCCGATTGAGAACGGCCTGAGAACGACGACCGACGTCTACAAGGACGAAGGTGAAACCTACCCGATTTTCACCGATAACGCGAGCCGTATTAAAAACCTCGCGAACGGCGCAGGTTCTGCGATTTGGTGGTGGGAGCGCTCACCTATTGTGACCAACTCCTACACCTTCTGCATTGTCACCAGCGGCGGCGGCGCCAACAACTACGGCGCCAGCGACTCGGACGGCGTTTGCTTCGGCTTCTGTATTTAATCTATTATCTGAAAGAATCCGGGGCCCTCGTGGCCCCGGTAATAGGAGTTTTGCCATGTCGGTATATAAATCAAAGCGTGGCGAGAGCTCGGCGCAATTTGTCGAGACCGCGCGCAAGCTCGAAGTTCACACGCTGGCTCAATGCCTGAAAATCCCTAAGAGGTATACCTTTTTCCTCTCGACGGAAATCATGCGTTTAGCGAGCGAGGTTTATAACAATGTGAAATCGGCAAACAGCATTTTCCCCTCTAATCAGCATGAGGTGCAAATGCGGCGCGACAAGCTGACGGAAGCAAATAACGCGCTGCAATGCCTCGTCGGTAAGCTGGGCTTGCTCGGGGACGTGCTGCGGAAGAACCCCAGCCAGTTTAAGGGACTCGATAACGCCCTTGAAACCTGGGGCAATCTGATTGCCGAGGAAGCAAAGCTAATTTCCGGCGTAAAGAAGTCGGATAAACAGCGGTATAAGGATTTACCGCTTTAACAAAAAGCCTTGGGTCAAGCCCTGCAATGTTGTCTGTGCTTCTGCGAATTGGTGGTGGGAGCGCTCACCTAATGTGACCAACTCCAACAACTTCTGCAATGTCAACAGCAACGGCAACGCCAACAACAACAACGCCAGCAACTCGAACGGCGTTTGCTTCGGATTCTGTAACTTATAGAATCAAGGTTAGACAAAGTAACCCGAATCTCGGGCGAAATCCGTACCGTTACAGAAGGAGGGCTTTAGACACCCCTGCCGAAAGGCTAAAACACCTTCTTAATGCGGCCGTCCGGACGCTGCTTGCATGGCGGGAAAACGCGCAAATATCCCGTTTCATGGACGGCGCCGCTACGCAGTTATAACTTGCGCCCTACAAATTACTGTATAAGGAGGACAATTTTAATGACAAGCGAGGAACGCCATGAACAACGATACCAAAGGCGAAAACAGAAGCGGGAGGAAAAGCGTCTCGCAAGGAGTCTCGCCTGCGGCGGACTTGAGGAAGTATTCTCGTATCATAATTTATACGCCTCGGGTCATATCTGCGCCCGGGGCGTCTCTTGGAAATGCTCGACGCAGCAATACCGGCTCAATCTCGTCACGAATACCGCCGTAGCCCGTAAGCAGATTCTCGACGGGACCTATAAAAGCAAGGGCTTTGTCGAGTTCCAGCTTTACGACCGCGGGAAATGGCGGCGCATTCGCGCCGTACATATCGGCGAGCGAGTCGTTCAAAGAACGCTTTGCGACAAGGTTATAATTCCGCTATTCACGCCGGCGCTGATTTACGATAACGGCGCCAGTATGAAAGGAAAAGGCATTGACTTTGCCATGAACCGCCTGAATTGCCATTTGCAGCGCCATTGGCGCAAGCACGGCATGAAGGGCGGTATTTTAGTATTCGATTTTAAGGACTACTTCGGAACGGCGAATCACGAACCGGTACGTAAGGAGCTTGAAAAGCGCGTGCATGACCCGCGCGTGCGGGACTTGGCGAATATGTTTCTCGATAACTTCGGGCCTGTCGGTTACGGCTTGGGAAGTCAAATCTCTCAAATCTCGGCCATTATGCTTCCGAACAAGCTCGACCACGTTATCAAGGAGGAGCTGGGAATCAAAGGCTACGGCCGGTATATGGACGACGGCTATTTGATTCACGAGGATATTAAGTACCTTGAATATTGTCTGAAACGCATTGACGAGGTATGCGCCGAGCTTGGCATAACGCTGAACCGGAAAAAGACGCGCATTATCCCCATTCAAAAAGGGATAACGTTTCTCAAAACTAAGTTCATTCTTACGGACACCGGCCGCGTCGTGAGAAAAATGAGCCGGCCATCTATACGCGCCATGAAGCGCAAGCTCTTTATTTTCAGGAAGTGGGTCGATTCCGGCAAGTTTACGCTGGAGGACGTCCGCACGGCCTATGAGAGCTGGCGCGGACACATGCGGCGCGGCGATTCATATTTTGCGGTCGCCCGCGTCGACGAATATTTCAAGAGATTATTCGGGTTCCACCCGAATGACAAAATAAAATATAGGAGGCAATCACTATGTATTTGATTCTGAATCATGCCGGGCGAATTGTGGATATTTCCGAAGAAGCCCGGCACGTTAGACGCCAGGAAAACGGCGTTGTCATCGGGTGCGAGCAGAAGGACGCGGACGCAATCTATTCCGCGAATACCGACGCCTTTTATCCGATTGAGCCTACCGGCTATATCGGCGACGGCCATGTGCTGGCGGCGGTGAAAAAGGTTCCGCCCGAGGTCGTGGCCGGTTACTACTTCTATCACAACGGCGAGTTTTATTCCACCGAGCAGGAGCTTGAAAAGCTCGCGCAAGCAAAGGCTATGGCCGATGCCGTACCCGTTGCAAGCCTTGTGTTCGTCAGTTTGGCGGAAAAGGGCGAGTTCGACGACACGACTATTACCGAGCACGCTGGACAATTCCCCGCTTGGGTATATCCCGTAGCTTACGCCGCCGGCGCTATCGTCCAGCAGGGAGGCAAGCTCTACCGTTGCTTGCAGGCGCATACTTCACAAGAAGATTGGGCGCCTGGCACAGCGGCAAGTCTTTGGAAAGCGGTAGGTAACCCCGCCGCCGAATGGCCGGCGTGGTCCCAGCCGATTGGCGCAGTCGACGCCTATTCACTCGGCGCAAAGGTAACGCACAATAAGAAACGCTGGACCAGTACGGCGGACAACAATGTCTGGGAGCCGGGCGTTTATGGCTGGGAGGAGGTAAGCAAATGACGATTCAGCTTGATATGACCGGACTCCTTGCACTTATGGGCATTCCGTCCGCCATTACCGGCTTTTGCTTTTGGCTCTTGCAGAAGAATATCACAAAGCGAGACGCCGACCGCAACAAGCAGGAGGAGGCCCAGAAGAAAAACGAGCTCTTGCTTATCCGAGGCGTGGGTGCGGCTATCACGCTCGGCGAGGCGACGGCAAGAGCGGTACAGCGTATTCCCGACGCGCATTGTAACGGGGATATGCACGAGGCTTTGGAATACGCGCAGAAAGTCAAACATGAACAACAGGACTTTTTGCGCGAACAAGGCATTGAAAATCTTTATTAAGGAGGAAATCATTATGGCAGTAGACCCTAAAGACCTCGCGGGCGTGGAGCTCGCGGAAGGCGAAGAAATTACGGCGGAGACCTTAGACGAGCTCTCCAACGGAAAGGGGGACGACGAAGATGAGTAACAGCCCTCTGGTAGTCCATACCAATATTAGCCCGAACAAAACGAGTCCCCGCAACTGCGCAATCGATAGAATCTCTATTCATTGCGTCGTGGGACAGTGTTCCGTTGAAACTCTGGGCGGCGTATTCAAGCCGCCCAGCAGGCAGGCAAGCAGCAACTACGGCATAGGCCCCGACGGCCGCGTCGGTATGTATTGCGAGGAGAAAGACCGCTCCTGGTGCACGTCCAGCGGCGCGAACGACCACCGCGCCGTCACTATCGAAGTGGCGAGCGATACGTTCCACCCCTACGCCGTAAAGGACAAGGCTTTTGCCGCCCTGCTTGACCTCTGTACCGATATTTGCAAGAGAAACGGTAAGAGCAAGCTCTTGTGGTTCGGCGATAAGGACAAGACGCTTGCCTATATGCCGAAGGCCGGCGAGATGGTTTTGACCGTTCACCGCTGGTTTGCAAACAAGTCTTGCCCCGGCGATTATCTCTATAACCGCCACGGCGAAATCGCCGCAGAAGTCACAAAGAGACTCGGCGGCGCTACGCCGCAGCCTTCCCCTCCCGCTCCGTCTGGCGCTCTTAAGGTTGGCGATATTGTCGACTTTAAGGGCGTTGTTCATTATGCGAACGCGAACGCGGCGAGCGGTCCTTCCTGCAAGCCGGGCAAGGCCAAAGTGACGAATATCTACCCGAGCGGCAAGCACCCTTACCACCTTATCGCGGAAAAGGGCGGCGGCTCTAATGTTTACGGCTGGGTCAATACTGCAGATATTGCCGGCGCAAGTGCGCCGACGACCGCGACCCCCGCAATCATAAAGGGCAGCAAGGTAAAGCTCAAGAACGGCGCGACCTACTACGGCGGGCAGTCCATTCCCGGCTGGGTTATGGCCGATACCTGGATTGTCAAAGAAATCAAAGGCGACCGCGCCGTTATCGACAAGAATGTTTCCGGCCGCAATTCTATTTGTTCACCGGTTAACATTAAAAATCTGATTCTTGTATAAGGAGGAAAAGTCAATGACTAAGACTAATTTCAAACAGTGGATTAAGGCCGCGGGGATTCGTGCGGTCAAGACCGTAGCGCAGACGGCCGTCGCCACAATCGGCACTTCCGTTGTTATCGGCGACGTTAATTGGGTGATGGTCGCCTCGGCGTCCGCGCTGGCCGGCGTGCTCTCCCTACTTACGAGCATTGCCGGACTTCCCGAGCTGGATTCCTAAAAAGTAAATAGCCAAGCATAGAAAAGACGCTCTCGGAGGATTGACCTCTGAGGGCGTCTTTTTTTTTGTCTCAAAATGGGCTCGACAATAGGCTTTTTACTGCTGTCAGTAAGAAGCGCACGGAAATGTTCGCGAAAAATCCGCCGAGTTCTTGCAGTTTAGGGGGCTCGCGAATCTTACTAAACACGGTAAAATTAAAAATGTCAAGAGAAAAAACCTTCCAACAAAATTAAGGAGGACGACAGCATGAAATGGTATCAGGTCACTAAAATAGATTCCAACACCGGTAAAGAGATTAACTACGGCGTCAATTCCGAGGACGATATGCGGCTCATTACAAGAGGCTACATAAAAGATGAGCTACTTCCTAATATGTACAACCGCGCCGGAAGTAAGTGGTTCTTCATGGTAACCGAAATTATTGAAGATTTTTGATTGAGTCGAAACGCCTTCGGGCGTCTGCCGGAAACGACCTCCCGGCACTGACGAGACAGGTCAAACGGTAAGGAGGACGAGTATATGAAAAAGCGTAAGTCTGTTTGGTGCTATCTTGATGGGAAAAAGCATTGCGACGTGGTGCAATGGGCGCTTGCCGCAAATGTAAGCGTCAACGAAGCAAAAAGTCTATTAACGGCACAGTACCCGCTTTTGACGGTTACATTCAAAGTCCAATAAAGCAAGCTCTTACTGTTACCAGTAAAAAGCGCACGGGAAACCCGCCGAAAGTCCGAGCGCTTTGCCGGCTCCCTTTTCTTACTAAACACGGTAAAATAAATAATGTAAGGACGAGCTGCTAAGCTCGGTAAGAAAGGAGTGAGGTGATTGAAAACGCCGAACATGGCCGAGGTTCTTCGCGAAGAAGCTCAAAAGGCCGAGCGCCTGAGAATCTTACTTATGGCTCTCGACTGCAAGGACCTTGACGAGCTGGTCCAGAAGCTCAAGGCTGAGGACCAAAAGTAAATAGCTCGCGGGCCACCTGAACAATGACCGCGAGCTATAAGCCAGAAGCGAGGCCGGGACCTTACACCCGGCCGAGCTTCAAATCTTTAATTAGTATATCACAGACACTTGAAAAAGTAAACCGCTTTGAGGAGGTTTTTCAATATGAAGATTCAGGAAATAGCCGGCCGGCGCGTCAAGGTAAGCCGCAGCACAATCTCCGTCTTGAACGACGACGGCAAAACGGCGGGCATGATTACCGGCGTAGATACCTTTTATAATATGCCGCCCCGCGAGCAAATCGAGCACGCCGGCAAGCTGCGCCGGCTGGGTATCGACCGGCTCAAGATGGATTGGCGCCGTATGTTTTTCGTCAAAGGCGTTTGGTACTACCTCGCCGACGACGGCGCGCTGGCCTGGGCGCATAAGTTCCGCGAGATTGACGGGGATAAGCCTATTGCCAGATTGGAAGAAGCCAGACAGGCGGCCGAGCAGTTCGGCGCCGAGATTATCCACGTCGCCCGTATTACGGACACACGCAAATAAAGAGAAGGAGGACAAAAGACGATGAAGTTTACATTATCGGAATGGGCGTCTATCAAGTGCGCTCTGGGTACGGCTTTGGCCGAGGCGGAAGAATGCGCCGCGGCGCTTGAGGCGGAGGTCAAGAAGGACCCGGCTTGTATCAAGGACTACTTAGACAGCAAAATGAAAATCGCCGAGCTTGAGGGCTTTATCTCCCGAATTGAAAACGCGACCGTTTGAGCTTGGTAAGCTCGGCAGCAAGACACTCGTGCAATGCCGCCGAGTACGGCCTACCGAAATCAGTAAAAGTCCGGCTGTTTCGTCGGCATACAAATCTTACTGAACACGGTAAAATAATAAATGTCAAGAGGATAAAACAGAATGTGGACAAGCTCCGCTCGCCTTACGAGGTTTCAAAGCGGGAAGCGCAATGCGAAAGGTAACCTCTTAGCTACTAATTAAAATCAGGAGGATTTGAAAATGAAAAGAACAGAGCTGGACGTCATCTTTACGAATAAGGTTAACGAATACCTCGCCCGCGGGTATGTGTTTAATACAAACACTATGAGCGGCAGTCAGGGCGAAATCGCGCATGTCGACCTCCGCAAAGGAGACGAGATTCTTCGCATTGTAATGGACGGCAAGTATGATTGGCGCAATGGCGACAAGATTCATATTTTGGTCGGTCGTAATACCAATCGCGTAAATCTGGACCGCGAAAGCAGCGAGACTATTTGGAACAACGACCTTGAAATGATTGAGGACCTCGTTTTCTCTAAGATAGCTGAAAATTGGTATGCTTCTGAAGAAGAAGGCGCGGCAGCGAATGAGCTCAGAAAGAATAGGTATTCTTCTCAGCATGTACCTGCCGAAAAGGAATTGTCGGTTACTGCGGCGCTGATTCGCTCGCTCAAAAGCCGTAAAGGCTTCACTAACGCAACCCGCAATAATATCACTGTGCGCCGCTGCGCCGCTGGGTACAAGATTATAATGGCTAGCCGTAATGGCAGCAGCAAACAAGAGCTTATCCGTTTCCCGAACAAATAAGGAGGAAAAATCATGACATACAATTTTAAGAATGGTTACGCTGCTATTCATACCGAAGAAACCGTTGCAAAGCTCAATGATTATAAACGCGGACCCGGCCGCGTAAAAATCCGCTATGACATTATCAAACGCGACGGTAAAATGACAGTCGTTCACCATGACCTTACGGGCCAACAGGTAAAAGCGGTACGCGCTGAAATTGAAAAACAAGGCAACAAACTTTGGTAAGGCGCCGACGCCCCATATTACAACCGAGTACAACCGGTTACAACCGAGCTCGGTTGTTGAAAAAAAGCCAGTCATATCAAGGCTTTGGAGCTTTACAACCGAGTACAACCGAGTTTTATAAGAGACTTCATAAAAATAGAGAGTTTTGAGAATATACATATTTCTCTATACCTCTCAAATCCTCTCTAATTCCATATAGTTTATAAGGAAAACTCGGTCGTATCGGTTGTAAAAGCCCAAAAAGCCAGTAACCGCAAGGCTTTGAGCCTACAACCGACCTCGGTTGTAACCGGTTGTACTCGGTTGTATGGGGCGCGAGTCCCCTACCGGACATGGTAAGCCGGCAGGACCGCACAGAAAGATGCTTACTAAAAGCAGTAAAGTCCGAGCGTTTTGTCGGCTCCCTTTTCTTACCGAACACGATAAAATAATAAATGTCAGGTGGCAAGAGACCGCCACAAAGAATAAGGAGGAAAATACTATGATGTACAGACACTTAAACACCGGAGCCGTTGCGGAGCTCATCGAGAAGCTGGAGAACACCGTCAAGATGAAGGTCGTAGAGACCGGCGAGATTAAAGAGGTCGGGCTTGCGACGTTCAAGCGCTGGTGGAAACCCGTTAAGGAAGAAACCGAACCCGAAACGACTGCTACCGAGCAGACCGAAACCCAGGACGCTCCTACGGAGTCCCAGGAAGCCCAGAACGAGCCCGAAGCTCCTCAGGCTGAGGAAATGCCTACCGAGACTCAGGAAGCCCCTGCGGACGACCAGGGCGACGAGGACAAGCCTCTTGCGCTGTCCGAAATCGTGAGCAAGCTCGAAAGCCTTTTCGACATGCTGAACGGCCTTTACTTCGAGGGCAAACTGCCCCGGCCGATTATCACGGTCCAGTCTACGCCGAAGTTTTACGGCCATTGCTCCACTAAGAAGATTTGGAAGAAGGGCGCGGACGGCGAGGACGAGGGCCAGTATGAAATCAACATCGGCGCCGAGTTTCTGAACCGTCCCAGCGAGTACACTGCAGCGACCATGCTTCACGAAATGGTCCACCTCTATTGTCGCGAGAACGACCTGGAGGAGACTTGCCAGAACGGCCGTTACCACAACAAGCTCTTTAAGCAGGAGTGCGAGGCCCGCGACCTTACTATCGAATACGACCGCACGAACGGCTATTCTACCTCCCTCCCGAGCGAGGCGTTCGTCGAGAATCTCCGCTCTAACGGGTACGTTCTGAAAGTCCCGTTTGCCCGTCACACTTTGGAGAAGGAAAAGAAAAAGGCCGAGCGCAGCAAGGCCCACAAGTACATTTGCCCCGTATGCGGTCAGACGGTTCGCAGCACTGGCGACCTGAATCTGATTTGCGGAATCTGTGAAGTCCCGATGGAGCGCGCCGATTAAGGCGCGCTCTGCGGCTGTCAAGGGTACTTTCGGCGCGTAGCCGCCGAGAGTACGCCGCAGCCGTATTATTGACAAAGGAGGTTAGTCATGGCTAATAATTTATCTCAGTTGAAAAAGGCGCTTACGGCCGGCGCGGAGTTTGAAATCGTCGGGCATTGCCGCCCTGAGTGCTTAGGGCAAAGCCGCCGCGTGAATATCGCGAATACGGCCGGCTTTTACAGCGTTATCCCCGACGAGCCGGACAGCAAGACGACGCTTGCGAACGACGGCAAGGGCTCGTTCCTCGGCTGGAGCAAGGCAAGGTTTTGGAGATTCGAGAACGGCGTTTGCTCTCTTTACGACAGCGACAAGGAGCAGACTCCCGAGCACCTGATTATAGCGCTCAAGCTAAAGGAGGGCGCGCATGGACAATCCGTATAGGCAAAAGGTTCTCAAAGCGATTCAGAAGCTCGGCCAGGTCCATTCCGTTTGGGACGTGTTTTCCGACTTCGTAGAGCTCGGCGCTTTATGTATCGCGAACAGCATTGAAGTGAAAGGCTCCGAAACTTGGGAGAAGCGGGAAAAGCAATACCTCGACACGATAGGCAAATACAAGCCGGACGAGCAAAAGCTATTCCCTGAAATGTTCGCGGACCTGGTTCAAGCTCTGGACTATGAGCTTACTTGGCGCAACGCTCCGACCGACGTACTCGGTACCTTGTTTCACGAGCTGGAGCTTCACAACAAATATAAGGGGCAATTCTTCACACCACAGAACGTATGCGACATGATGGGCCAGATAACGCTCGGCGACGGAGAAGGCGTACTTAACGAGCGCGGCTTCATTTCCCTGAACGAGCCTTGCTGTGGGTCCGGCGCTATGGTGCTCGGGTTTGCAAGGGCTATGCTCGAAAAGGAAATGAATTATTGTACCCAGCTTGTCGTGCTCGCGACCGATATTGACCTGAAATGCGTTTATATGTGCTACCTGCAATTATCCCTTTACGGTATTCCCGCTGTCGTGATTCACGGTAACACCTTAACGCTTGAGGAATGGTCGCGCTGGTTCACTCCCGTCTATATCGCGCATGGCTGGGCGTGGCGGTCGGGAGTCACGAGCGCAATCGATAATCGCGGCGCGCAGACGCCGCAAGAAGAAAAACAGGAACAACCGGCCGAGCCGGAACAACTCACACTTTTTAAGGAGGAACAGTAAAATGGCAACTATCACAAGAAAGACGGAAAGCCCTATTACCTGGGGCGAAGTCAAAGAGGCGGTCAAAGCCGGTAAGGCTACGGAGATTCTTCACGTGGGCGACGAAATCGCCGAGACGCTTACCACCGGCGAGCAGGTCGTTTTTGTCGTGGCGGGTATCGGCGTCTACGCCGAGAATCAGGTTATTTTCAGTCTGAAAAACTGTCTCGCAGAAGAATATCACATGAACGAGGATTGGACGAACAAAGGCGGCTGGCCCGCATGCGATATGCGCCGGCACTTGACCGAGGACGTTTTCCCCGTTCTGCCCAACGACCTGAAAGCGGTTATCACGCCGCGCAAGCTCACAACTGACGACGGCGAGGCCGAGGACAATATCTGGCTTTTTTCCGAGTACGAGGTATTCGGTGAGGATTGGTGCGACAAGGACCCCGGCGACAAGCCTATTCCGTATTATCAGACTCCGGCGAATAGGGTCAAGTGCTACGCCGACGGCGATACAACGTGGTGGTGGGAGCGCTCACCTTTTGTGACCTACTCCGGCTACTTCTGCGTTGTCAGCAGCGGCGGCGGCGCCTCCTACGACCACGCCAGCACCTCGTACGGCGTTTGCTTCGGCTTCTGTATTTAATCTATTATCTGAAAGAATCCGGGGCCCTCGTGGCCCCGCAGACAGGAGAACACTAAACTATGAAAATACCGATTTTTATCAGGGGGGGGGGTGACCGCAAATGGGGTTGGCGAAATTACGGAAAGATTCCGGTTTGACCCTTCATCAGCTTGCGAAAGTAAGCGGCGTTAACTATCAGAAAATATGGCAGATTGAGCACGGCGTCATTAAGCCTGAGAACATCGCGCTCAAGACGGCGGTAAAACTGGCGAAAGCTCTCGACTGCTGTACAAAGGACCTTCTTACTCCTGACGAGGAGGACGCAAATGGAGACGTGTAAAAACTGTAAGCATTTCCTCGGCTGCGGAGACTTCGGCCTCTGCTGCGACCTCGACTACGGCTTATGGTACGAGGACGATTCTTGCGAGAATTGGGAACCGAAAGACGCTGAGGAATAAACGGACCAAAACAAGCCCCAGGCCGTCCATATCGCGCTTAAATCCGGCTGAGGGTAAATCTAAGCGCCCGAGCGGTAGAACGCGATACGGGACGCCGGGTGGCTTGCTAAAACTCGAATGAGGGGTGAAGGCTGATGAAAGTATGTCAAGT
The DNA here is from genome assembly GCA_910576655.1 of uncultured Christensenella sp. GTDB lineage: Bacteria > Bacillota > Clostridia > Christensenellales > Borkfalkiaceae > Coproplasma. The sequence continues at coordinate 8,588 of CAJTJC010000012.1, read as the reverse complement.
TTGCGGGAAACCTATCGATTTTACCTCCCGCGCAAAGAAATATTGCTCTCCCGAGTGCAGGGCTCGGGTAAAGTACGAAAAGAACCGCGCTTGGCTCGCGGCCCACCCCGGAAAAGCGGCGGAATACAGCCGAAAATATTATGTGGCAAATGCCGAGCAATGCAAGCAGGCGAAAAAGGACGCCTACCGGCAGAAAGCTCTCGAACGGTACAAAACCGGCGATACCTGAGCGCGCCGCACAGGAAAGAGCTTACCGAAGGCAGTAAAACTCTTGCGCTATTCCGGGGCTCCCGAATCTTACTAAACACGGTAAAATTATAAACGTGAGGCGGCCAAGGAGCCCGCCCGGAATAAGGAGGATTTTTATTATGTATAACATTCTGCTGCAAGGCGAAAACGTTACGGTCGCCATAGAGGACACCGCGAGGGAGTACAAGCCAGTCGTTATGATGGGCGGTGTTTCTTACAATCCGCGTAACGCCTTCTGGGCGACGAACCGAGGCAAAGGCCAGCTTGACCCCATGTACGTACCCGAGGCCGAGGACCTTATCGAAAAGGCGCAAGCTCACTGGTCGCCAAAAAAAAGCGGCAGTACGCCGGCCGACATGATTAACAACTTACTCGTCGATACGGTCGCCCAGCTCGCGGCGAAAGACGTGGTTGAAGTTGCGAAACCTCTGCTTGACGACTTCATCATGGAGACCTACGGCAAGCTCCCGCAGCGCCTGGAAGTCGTGACCGAGAAAAAGGCGAACGTCGTGCAGGGTATCACGCATGAGAAGTTTGAGACCGTTCTTCAACTCGTAAATTACAATATACCCGTTTTCCTTACCGGCCCCGCCGGCTGCGGCAAGAACGTTCTTTGCAAACAGGTGTCCGAAGCGCTCGGTATTGAGTTTTACTTCTCGAACGCCGTCACGCAGGAATACAAGCTCACCGGTTTTATCGACGCAAACGGCCGATTCCATGAGACGCAATTCTTTAAGGCGTTTACGGAAGGCGGGCTCTTTATGTTGGACGAGATTGACGCCTCTACTCCCGAAGTCCTGGTTATCCTGAACGCGGCAATCGCAAACGGTTATTTTGACTTCCCGACCGGACGCGCCGAAGCGCACGAGGATTTTCGCCTTATCGCCGCCGGCAACACGTTCGGCACCGGCGCGGATATTGAGTACACAGGCCGCTATCAGCTTGACGCCGCCAGCTTGGACCGTTTCGCGGTTATCCAGATTGACTACTCGAAGGCGGTCGAAGAAGCGATTGCGGGCGGTAACAAGAATCTGCTGCAATTCGTCTGGAGCTTCCGCGAGGCTATCGAAAAGGCGCAAATTAAGTTCGTCGTTTCTTACCGCGCTATCGAGCGTCTCCACAAGCTGGAGGACGTTCTGGAAGCAGGCGAGGCGCTTCAAATCTGCTTGCTCCGAAGCCTGGACCCTGACGACATGAAAATGATTTGCCGTAATATGAAGCCCTTAAACTCTAACGCTTACGCCGACGCGTTCAAAAGGATGGTGGCTTGACATGAAACTGATTCACGAGCATTTTAACAGCCTCGGTCAATACTTAGACGTTATCGAAAGCCGCAAGCCTAACCGCGTATTTGCGGGGCATGAGTTATCCAGCAGAGAAAGAGGCCGCTCATTTTCACTTACCAACTCTTACGAGGAAGCGAACGAGCTCGCCCGTATCGGCTATAAAGAGGGCCTGGACGAGCTGCAAGCGGCGAGCAGGAAAACCCGCCGCATGGGCAGCGTTCCGAAAGCCCTTCCTGCGACGAGCGTTGTCGGCTTTGCGCCGCATGTACCGAACGCTATAACCGGCATACCTTGCAGCATGATAACGACGCAGAAGGTCGAGCAGAAAGCGAAAGTCATATCTATCCTGTACTACATGGGCGGCGCGTGCCACGTGAACGCAAAAGAGTTTGTCGAGGCCGGAAAGAATATCCTGAACGTCGTGTATACCCTGGAGCTTCAAGGGTATCGCGTGGCGCTGAATGTGCTGACTAACTTTTGCGAAAGCAGTGAGCGAGCTCTTTGCACCGTCCAGGTGAAAAACTGGCGTCAACCGAGCAATCCGCTGAAAATCTCTTACCCTCTCGTGCACCCGTCCTTTTTCCGTCGACACGGATTCCGCTGGCTGGAGACCCAGCCCGAGCTTACCGACCAAAGTTTTACTTGCGGCTACGGCAGGCCTTTGGAAGTCGTAGAAGGCAGAAACGCGGACGCCCGCAGACGCTGGCTGAAAGAGCAAGGTATTTTACAAGACGGCTGGTTTTATACCGAGCGCGAGGAAGCGAGGGCGAACGAAGCCGAGGAGCTTATCAAGGTTATGGGTATCGGCGCTAAGCCGGAGAAGAAAACGGCGAGCAAGCCGAAGCGCCAGGAAGCCGCAAAAGAGTATAAGCCCTCCGGCAGATACGAGCCGGAGCGCGGTATGGGCCTGCGCTTTGAGGATATAGAGCTCCCCGAGCCGTTCGAGATTCCCGAGGACGATATGCCCGATTTTAGCCCGGCCGACCTTCGACTCCCGCCCGAGGCGCTTTACAAGAAAATGATGGGAAAGCGGGGCTACCGATAATGTGGACCCGGACAAGCCCCGGGCGTCCCGTATCGCGCTTTATTTTTCCGAGTATAAATCTAAGGGCCCGAGCCATAGAACGCGATACGGGACGCCTGGGAGTTAAATATGGACGAACAGGAGGAAAAGAATAAATGACACTACTTGATTTGCTGCAAAAACTCTCGCCCGATACCCTTATAGGCATTTGGAATATCGATGACAAGCGAGCTAAATACCCGACGCCACAGACCTACCAAAAGGCCGGGAATATTCAGTGGAGTAAGATTCGGAATATTATTGACTACGAGGTAATGGCGATTTGTGTAAACGAGAAAAATGGCGGCTTATTTGTCCGAGTATATAATAAGGCTCGGCTCGATATGAGTATTGCTAACTCTGATTTAGCACAAAAAATAAACAATATGCGTCCGTAGCTCAGATGGATAGAGCGCCAGACTCCGACTCTGGAGGCCGCGGGTTCAAGCCCCGCCGGGCGTACCACGCTTATTTTGCGACAAAAAGAAATAAGGAGGACTCAATAATGGAGTACAAAATTGGACAGATTCTCACCTCGAATCAAGACGTGGAGGTTGAAAAGGCTTTGTCTGGGGAAAAGGTGATTATTCCTAAAGGCAATAGAATCATAATTGGCGCGGACAATCTGGCGCACCACCTTCGCGACGGTATGATTCAGCCTCTCGGCGACGCGACGGTTAAAGGTTATGACTCAGCAGGTTTGGCGGAGTATCTGCTGCTCATTCTTAAAGCGCATTTTCCTATTTCTGAAATGCTGGAGGACTATGACATTGAAGAAAAAGACCTCCTGGACGAAATCGAATACGCCCTTGACGACATAGGGCTTTAAGAGAGGAGGTGACGGAGAAATGAAAAAGTGTATTGCGGTAGTCGCGGCGCTACTTTGCATTCTTAGCTTAGCTGGCTGTATGGGTAACTCTGGAAACTTGACGGAGGGCTTTACCAATGAGACAAATACCTTTAATTACATACTCACCTATGAGGCGGGCGAGTATCATTTGCACGAGGTAAACAAGTGGAAAGACGGAGGTTCCGACGCTCTTGGCGTTACCACGAAATGCTGCGGGAATCAATTTTGGACCTCCTTTAACGAGGCGGTGCTGTATACCAATAAGCCCGAATACCTTCCCGAAAACGTGATTATCTGCGGTGCGAAATAAGGAGGATTCCAAAATGCGATTGTGTAGAGCAAAAGGCGTTGACGCTATTTTTCATAAGTGGGCAGAGGTATCAGAAGTTATACCGCCCTCGCCTATGGTCGGCGGGCACTCTGGCGGCGTTATTCGGTACGCCACCGCTATTGTAGAGTTTATTCATAACGGGCAAGTTATCGAAGTTATGGCGAATGACGTTATTTTCTGCGACACCGAGAAGGCGGCCGCGTGCCTCGGTTATAAGAAAGAGGAAAATCCGCCATGCCCGCACGGGTATTCTAATTGGGACGATTGCCCCGACCGCTGTCATTAAAAAGCGCAGGACGCACCCAGACAAGCCAGAATCAGTCCGTATCGAGTTTTAGAGCATAGGCTCTTAGATTTACCCTCGGAATAGAAATGGGCTTGATATGGAGCTCCTGGGAGCAAAATAAGCAAAAAGCCGAGCGAGCATAAAAACTCGTTCGGCTTTTTACTATCTTTGGAGATGGACTTCCACAAGATATTGTGCTATACTATTTCAATAATCACAAGATAAGGAGGAAAATCTATGCGAGCTCAGAATGAGTTTGAGCGCGCCTTACTGAAGTTTGAAAATCAGCTTGGCGCGCTCAGCATAGCCTGCGAAAATCTCGAAGTCGTTTTTGCGGAAAGACACGTAGAGATTTTCGCGGAAGACCCGGTCGAGTAAACCGGTCGTGCAAGCTCTCTGCTCACAACAGAGAGCTTAATTCTTATTATAAAGTAACCCAGCACTTTTTGTAAATAACTGCGAGGAAGAAAAAGACGGGCAGGTTTATGACCTGTCCGTCTTCATCTCGAACGCCAGCACAATACCATAGGGGAACACGAAAACGGTGCTCCCTGGTGTTCGACCAGCGATAATTTTGGTGGAGCATACGGGATTCGAACCCGTGACCTCCACACTGCCAGTGTGGCGCGCTCCCAACTGCGCTAATGCCCCTTTCAGGATTTATGAAAATTTGCTGAGACCGGCTTTCTGTTTTACCGGTATCCTTGTAGTGTGAATGTGAGTTTTAATGCGTAGAGCGAAGTATACGCTTACGGTATGTGATCAGGATAATTTATACGAACCGTACCGCTGCAACTCCGATACCGATAAATTATGTACCGGAATAAAAACCGACTTTAAAAAGCGTTCCGCGATTTTATCCGGCACGGTAAAACGAATCGGTAAAGTAGTGATCCGAAAAGGATTCCGTTTACTATTTGTAAAAATTATTCCGACTCAGCCGTGCAGAGCTTTCACAAACAAGGTGGAGCGGATTACGGGACTCGAACCCGCCCCTTCGGCTTGGGAAGCCGATGCTCTACCGGATGAGCTAAATCCGCCGCATTAACAGAATCATGATATATATTATATTACTTCCTTATGAAAATGTCAATGCCCTTACGAAAATTTGTTCGGATATTTTAAGGCGTCACCGCACAACTAACGTCCGACGGCTTTACCGCACTCCCGGCTGCGTTTTCGGGAAGCCGAAGGCTTATCATAGTGATCGTTTGCTACGATACTCCTTAAATACGTCGGTAGTTACCGTTTTAAAGGGGCTTTACTGCGTTTGATTTATGAAATCTGAGCAACCTGAATCGGCACGATTTCGAAGGATATTTGTCCCAAGCGGTTCGGGATTTACCGACAACAAAGCGGATATCAGGAAAACGGCCGGCGGCGCAGCCCCACACGGCAACAGCTCCGGAGCGTTGCATTAAGTTGCATTAAGAATATTTGCGTTTTCTTTTTGCTGTCAGAAGCACGACCGGTTAAACGGTGGGCGCTTTTTCGGCGGCAGCGGACAAATGGCATAAAACATGAATATTTATATCCTGTAAAACCCATCGTCATTTTCCTGTTGTCAGCGGGAATCAACAAGACGGAAGCCGTTTTGATCTTCGTGACCGATAGTGAAACAGAAACAGTCTTTATACGGCGAAGCTTCGGTGAAACAGGATAAGAGGGATGGATATCGCCTCTTTTATTCCGATAAATACATCCATCGTTTATTTGCTGTTCTTAAAAATCCTTACCGATATGATCCATGAAAGGATATAAATTATAATTGCGGCTGCCGTAAATATTACCGTGATTTCAGATATGCTTTGGGCAGTTTCGGGCGCAAGGCCGGGCAAAGCCTGCGTATCGCCGTCGCCTGCGGTATTGCTCAAAATGCCGCCTATTGCCGCACATGCTCCAACAACGATGTAATAGGCTATTCTTCCTTTTTCCACCCCGAATTTTAAGGCAAAGGGAAGACCTATAGCCGGAACGATACAGGAAACCGAAAATGAGGTTACAAAAAAAGTCATTATGGCCATAAAAGAGGTTCCCGTAAAGAATAAAACCGTCATAGACAAAACCGACATGATGACCTGAGCAATTAGCCCTATCATGTATTTTGACGAAACTATCTGCCTTCTTCCGTAGGGCAAAGAAAGGCTGTACTGACTCCATCCGCTTTTTTCATCGTAAGCAAGAAGCGTCATGGGAATCATCCCTCCGAATATCGGAAGAAAATACAGAAAGAAAATATTGCTTCTGTCCATCGCACCTGCCGCAAGAAAAAACACCGAAACCAACAGATATATTTTTAAATTTTTGATTATAACATACAGATCTTTTAATAATAAGCCTTTCATGCTCTTTCCTCCTCTTTTGCCATCTGAACGAAAAGCTCTTCGATGGAAACCGGTGCGATCGTGATTCCCGCCGGGATATCATTTCGGCTTACAAGAGCCTCTACGCCATAAGCGGATATTTTTTTATGCTTTACCGATTTCGGATCAAGCTCGGAAAGCTGTTTTTCCGTGCAGTGGATTATGCCGTATTTCTCCAATAAACGGTCCTTTTCTTCAAACAGAAGCAGTTTTCCCTTGTGCAAAAAAGCGATGTAGTCGCACAGCTTTTCAAGATCACTCACTATGTGAGAGGAAATAAGTACGGAATGATTTTCCTCGCGGGTAAAGTCATAAAGCATTTCCACCACCTGATCCCTTGCTACCGGATCAAGTCCGCTGGTTGCTTCGTCAAGAATAAGAAGCTTAGGATCATGGGAAAGCGCAACGGCGATGCCAAGCTTCATTTTCATTCCCCGGGAATATTCCTTAAAAGGTTTGTCGCTCGGAATGGATAGCTTGTGCAAAAGCCGGTTGTAATAATCATTGTCCCATTTTTTAAAAGTTCTTGCCATGATTTTTCCAACATGTTTTGTATTAAGGCATTCCGGAATCCCCACCTCGTCCATAACTATTCCGATCTCTTCCTTGACCGAGGGCAAGCCGCCGCAGTCCCTCTGACCCAATATTTCGATGCTGCCACCGTCTTTTTTTATCATGTCAGAAATAAGCTTGATCACGGTGCTTTTACCCGCCCCGTTTTCGCCTATAAGCCCCAATATACAGCCGCAAGGCAGATCAAAGCTTACATCGTCAAGTTTATAACCGGGGTATATTTTTGTTAGGTTCTTTATTTCGAGAGCATTCATTACCGTTCCTCCTCCAAAGAAAATTTTATCATTTCAATAAGTTCTTCGCCGCCGATATTACAGGTCGCGGCGAGCTGTACGATCTGTTCTATATGATCCTCGATCTTTTTCAGATTTTCTTCACGGTAAAGCTCTATATCTTTAGGCGCTACATAACAGCCCTTAGCCTGAACCGTATATATAAAGCCTTCCCGTTCAAGCTCCTCATAAGCCCTTTTAGTGGTGATAAAGCTGATTTTAAGATCCTTCGCCAAGCCTCTTATGGATGGAAGCATTTCATTTTCCTTAAGCTCTCCGCTTATAATCTGAGCTTTTATCTGGGTGTATATCTGATCGTAAATAGGCGTACCGCTGCGGTTGTCAATAAGGACGTTCAAATCATCACCTCCAACTGTATATATTTATTATATACAGTTATATCAGTTTTGTCAATAGGGCTTTTAAATTTTTTTGAATTTTGTTCCGTTTTATATCGACATCAGTGTTAATACTCGGTAAAGCGGCTTGTTATAATCCGCGTTCAAAGCATATTGGATCCCGTTTAGGGATGATTTGAATCTGATATTTATAATAAGCTTTCTACCCAGAGCACAGGTGATATTGAAGCTGTCGACCCGTACCAACGGGGCTGTATAAATTTCTTTAGCATATGGGACAACAGATCGCTTGATTTTATAAAGCAGGAGAGAAACAACCACGATTCGGATGATAGTTCAAATGCAAACAAAAGATAAACTGCGAACCCAAAATAAAGCCTCTCGGGAGGCATCTGCAAAAAAAATATATTAATGTCAAGCCATACTCGGTCGGAAAACGGAGAAAACGTACTTAAACGGAAAACGTTTAAGCGGCTTTCAAACCGTATTAAATTAAAAAATCTCCGCGGCATTTACGCAGAGATTATTTATTTAAGCCGTTAGAAACGAACGCATGATTTCGTAGCACACTCCCGTATTTTTCGGTTTTTGCGAAGCAAAAATGAATTTCCCCTATGGAAATTCAAGAAAAATCGGGACGAAAACGAGCTGAGGAGAGAGCCGTAATGGCGACCGACGAAGCCGTTTTCCTTTTGCAAAAACCGTCCCCGGCAAAGCCTGGGACGGTTTTCCAAAAGATGTGCGTATTTATTATAAAAAAGTTTTTTAAATAAGCCGTTAAAAACTACCGCATGATTTCGTAGCGCACCCCCGTATTTTTCGGTTTTTGCGAAGCAAAAATGAATTTCCCCTATGGAAATTCAAGAAAAATCGGGACGGAAACGAGCTGAGGAGAGAGCCGTAATGGCGACCGACGAAGCCGTTTTCCTTTTGCAAAAACCGTCCCCGGCAAAGCC
>CAJTJC010000011.1 GCA_910576655.1 uncultured Christensenella sp. | reverse complement strand
TGCCTAACGGGAGATAAATCGTCGCCCTTTACAATTTGTCAAGGCGGCGTATTCCGTCCTCAGACGGTAAGCACAAGCGAATAACAAATCTACTAAATTCTTATGTAAAAAAATATAAAATCTCACGTTGATTTTATCACGAATATAACAAGAAAATTTATCAAAGAGTTGTGAATTATGTCGAATATTATAAATAAAAATTTTTATAAAAATTACTTAAAAATGCTTGCTTGTTACGCTGCGTAATGAATTATAATATACGCAAGGAGTTTTTTATGGCAAAGTATAAAGCAATTCCGCAAGGCTATATGACGGTTGGCGAAGTCGCAAAGAAAATGGGGCTGACAGTTCGGGCATTACAATATTATGACCGCGAAGGGCTTTTCAGTCCGTCTTGTATCAGCGAAGGCGGACGGCGTTTATATAGTAATAAAGATATTGTTAAGTTGCATCAGATACTTACTCTTAAATCGTTAGGGTTTTCATTTGATGAAATAAAGAACTGTTTGACTTCTATTGATACGCCGCAAAAGGCAATAATCGCGTTGACTGAACAAAGTAATTCAATACAAACACAAATAAATACGCTTACACAATCTTTACAAGCAATCGAACTATTGAAAAACGAAATAGAACAAATGCAAACAGTTGATTTTTCAAAGTATGCCGATATAATTGTCAACTTGCAAATGGGAAATAAATATTACGGTTTAATTAAACATTTTGACGATAGTATGCTTGATTACTGTCATAAGAAATTCGATAAAGATACGGGTGTCGCGTTTATAAATAAGTTTAACTTTATTGTCAGTAAAATAGAAAAATGCATTGAGAACGGCATAGCACCCGAAAGTGAACAAGGACAAATTATCGCAAAAGAATTTTGGCAACTTATAACAGAGTTTACGGGCGGCGATATGAGTATATTATCACAACTAATGAATTTCGGAAACGCGCAAGCGGATAACGATATGCAAAATATGCTTAATGCTTTTATCAAGCCTGCGCTGGGCGTTTATTTTAACAACTTGGGTATTAACCCTTTCGAGGCAAAAAATGAATAATATAATCGCGGTCAATGAATTAAAAAAGAGTTACGGCACTAATACCGTATTGAAAAGTATAAATTTAACCGTGCAAAAAGGCGAAATATTTGCTTTGCTCGGTGTAAACGGTGCGGGAAAAACTACGGCTTTGGAATGTATCGAGGGTTTACGCACTTACGATAGCGGAAATATAACCGTAAACGGGAAAATCGGTATCCAATTACAATCGTCCGCTTTACAAGCCTATATTAAACCTATGGAAGCCGTTAAACTGTTTGCGAATTGGCATAAAGCCGTACCCGATAAAGCAATGCTTAATTCTTTCGGCATACCCGAATTATCAAAAAAGAAATATGCCGATTTATCTACGGGGCAAAAACGCCGCTTACACCTCGCGCTTGCCCTTATAGGCAATCCCGACATTATTTTTCTTGACGAACCGACGGCAGGGCTTGACGTTGAAGGGCGTGTATCGTTGCACGAACAAATTCGCGCGTTAAAATCGCAAGGTAAAACGATAATTTTGGCAAGCCACGATATGGCGGAAGTTGAAGAATTATGCGACCGTGTAGCCGTTTTACGTGACGGCAAAATTGCTTTTATTGGAACGGTTGAAGAATTTACAGCTATGGGCGGCAAAAGGCACGTTATTCGCATTAAAACCGCCGACGGACAAAAAGAATACGAAACGGAAAATATAACGGAAACGCTGTTTACGCTACTATCGGAATACAAACAAAAAGGAATATCGATTTCCGAAATTCAGACAGACAGAGTATCGCTTGAACAAAACTTTATAAACATTGTGAGAGGTGCGGAATAATGAAAGCATTATTGTACGGAATTGGTTTACAATTCAAATTCGATATACGCAGTAAAGGTATGCTTATCACCTGCTATCTCGTGCCGCTTGTGTTTTTCCTATTTATGGGCGGAATATTCACGTCTATTGACCCAAACGCTACAAAAACACTTATCTCGTCAATGACGGTATTCACAATCATAATGAGCGCATTATTCGGCGTACCACCCGCTGTTGCGGAAATCTACGGAACAGACGTTAAAAAGGTCTATAAAGCAAACGGTGCACCTATATGGTTTGGCGTTATATCACAATTTATTTCGTCTTTTATACATACGCTTATATGCTGTCTTATAGTTTTTGCACTTTCGCCTTTAATTTTTAAAGCGGAATTGCCGTCTAATTTATTGTGGTATTTCTTATCACTTGTAGCATTACTTGCGGTAACTCTTGCTATCGGTTGTATTTTCGGGCTTTTGATTAAACAGCAAGCAAAGTTGACAATGGTAGCAATGGCAATATTTTTGCCTTCCACTATGCTGTCGGGCATTATGTTTCCCGCAGATATGTTGCCACAATTTATGCAATATATTGCCTATGCTTTCCCCGCTACAATAGCATTTAAGGCAATGACGAGTTTTCAAGTTTGGCATTTACCCGTATTGTTCGGTATATTTATTTTGCTTTGCGGCGTTATTGCTTTACTGTTAAAATTAAAAGTCAAGCGGTAAATTATGGAAGAAATGGAAACACTTAAAATTCAATATTATTACGCTTGCTGTCCGAATTGTAAAGCCGTATTGATACAAGCGCAAAACGGATTGGACGGCTATACAAAATGCTCAAAGTGCGGCGCGTATGTACATATCGTTATACGCCACGGGTTAGTTACAACGAGATTAAAAGCGCAAGGAGCAAATCAATGACTTATTATGTTGTATGTCCCGAATGCGGGTATAAATTATTAAAAGCGGGCGACGGCTCTACGATAGAAATATATTGCCCGAAATGCAAGGGCAAAATGCTAATCGCCGTAAAAGACGGGAAAGTTATAGTTCAAAAAGCGCCCGATAACAAATAATCATTAGTATTACTTTTATACGTCACTATGTAACACTGTCACACTTTTGACATTAAACCGCGACGCAGTGCCGATAAGTTACTATTACCTTATTGGCACTGCGTCGCACGGAACATAAAAAGGCAATATTTGCGGGCGGCGACAGCCGCCCGCACTGTGGCGTATAGTATTACCTACGCCACCCCGTAACGTGTAACACATTTGGGGGCGTTTATTGTAAAATTGGCTATTATCTAATAAAAAATGACAAAATACTCTTTATGCCTTGTTGTACCATTTAGGGTGGGTACGGGTGGGAGAAATCAAGGAGCATTTTTTATGAGTAAAATACCGAACGGCTTAACTGTCATTTATTTTGACGATAAAGACAAAAATATATATGCGGAATTACCGACCGATAATGAGCAAGCTAAAAAGCTGTCAAAGCTCGTTTACCGCGAGGCAATGACAGCCATTAGTACCGAAAAGACAGCCGACAAGCCGCAAGATTAACTTGCGGCTATTTGCTTGCCGAATAGCGGGTATTCAGACAACGGTAATTCCACTTGGCAAAACAATTCAGTGTTATTCACCTTGAATATTACTATGTTCTTATTTGCAATAATCCGCTTCACCACCATAAAAAGCAGTAGCAAAAGCTACTGCTTTTTATGGTGCACGGCTTGTCGGTTACGAGAAGCTGCACGGTTCGTGCGAGCGTAGCGAAGCCCTGCCGAGGCTCCCGTAAGGAAACGGCAGCGAAGGCTGCTACCCCTCCCTATCTGTTTAAGCCTCCCACCGTTTCCATTTTACTTTTGACGATATTATATGGTTGAAAAACCGTATTGTTTTAGTCGGATTTTAAATTTTCAGTTAATAAACAGGACATCTTCCCCTCCCTTTATCGGAGTGCGGAAAAGCTTGTCGGCGGCGAGGTTGTATCTGCGCATATCGACCGCCGAAATCCTATGGTTGCCGTAAGAGGTATAATAATAAATGCCCTTGTTCGCATTGCAGCAGGACGAATACACCGTAATTTCATAGCCGTTTTTCCCGACCTTGCACGCGCCGCGCGGTTGAGCTACCGTGCCGAGAATATGGAAAAAGCGGTTTACGCTTTCCTCTTCGCTATCGCCGGAAACGGAATTGAGACTGAAAAAAGCCGCTCTGACAAAGCGCGATTGCGACGATAAATCGCCGGGCAACCCCAGCGCGCCCATGCCGCGACTATAGCTTTTCAAGCGCAGTTTTCTTGAAAACGTATTATTTATTTCCGATGCCGACAGGCGCATATAGTTATTGAGATTAAAAACCTGTTCGTCAAACGGCGGATTATTGGTCAGAACACCGACACGGTTTTTATAAATTTTAAGTCCGCCCGACACGAACTCGACTGTTACCGCGCTTTCCCTGTCGGCTATAATCCAATGCAGCTCGGCAGGAGGCAGTCCCTCGCAGTAGCTTTCGTTTGTCAGATTTATTTTCTTTAATTCTTTAACCGCTTCGCCAACGCAGGTGCAGACGCCGAGAATATACGAAACAAACTCGAACTGAGCTACGTTCGGCTTGTCCGCTTTAACCGCGTTATAGCGCGCGTTACCGACAAAATTCAAGCCCGCCATACATAGCCCTTTTTCATTAACGGCATCGTAATACAGCGGATAATTATCCTTAACGTAAGCGGTGCCGATAATTGCAAAACGGTTCTTCACACCGTTCAACGAGCGGAATTCGATAAAGCCGCGCGGCGTTATCACTATTTCCTCGCCGTAGGAAAAATCGTTATCAAGCGTGCGTCCGAAATAAAAATCTTTCGTTTTTAAAGTTATAGCAGTACACATTGCAATAAAATTTTTAACTTATTACAAGATATTTAAACCTTCCGCAATTTATAAATGCCGCCCGCGCTTTTAAAGCGCGGGCGGCAACTGTTAAATAATTCTTATATCCTTTTCGGAAGTTATAATTGCAAGCTTATCAATATCGGGAACAAAATGCACGGCGCCTTCGCACTTATCGTCCACGCGAATATACGCAGTTTCGCCGCCGATTTTTACCACTGCAAACTTTTCCTTACCGTAATCGGCGATTCTCTCGACTTCGCCGGAAATGCCAGAGTCTGCAAGCTTCATATCGTACGGACCGCATTCGTACCTCAATTCTTCGCTAAACGCCTTTTTTACGCCCATTGCGGAAATAAGCTTTTTAGCCATATCGTCGGGCGCGTCAAACCTCGCGTCGCCCATGCCGAGGAAAAACTTTATTACCTTCGTCTTTTTGGTTTTACCGTCTTTTTCAACAGTTTCCGCCACCTTTTCCTTTATCAGCTTACCCTTCATTACAACCTTGTCGGGCATAGACTCTACCGCCGTTTCACCGTCCTTCATAAGAGAAACGCGCTTTAAATCAACTGAAATTTTCTTTTTGCCCTTCTTGACTTCTTCTTCCGAAACGGCAAACATTCTTCTGCCGCCCAACTCGAACGAAACCAAAATTTTACCGTTTATGACCTCGGAGGATACTACGTTGACCTCGATATTACCCCCGAATGAAATTGCGTCCGAAGGAATAAGCAGCTCGTACTTCCCGTCACCGCAGGAAATTGCGGAAGGAAGCGCTACGCTGTTTTCAAGGAAAGCAAGCACGCCGTCCTTAACCTCGCAGTCCACGAAGTTGTACTCGGGTATTCTCGGAAGTATGCTCTCTTCGGTTTCTTTATCGAACAGGTGAACCTTATTCAAATCGAGCGCGGCGTCGAGAATATCGCCTGCCTTAAAATCGGTATCTCCCGCAGCTTCGATTATAATCCTCGTCGAGCTTTCGGTATATCCGTCGCCGTCCATATTGATGTCGCCGTAAACGAGCGTCTGATTACCGAGCTCTTCTTTATGCGAAACCTTGACCTTGATTTTGAACTTGCTGCTTTTTACAGCGTCGGGACTGAGCGAAACGTTCTCGGCGCGCAGGCCTATAAACACCTTCTTATCGCCGTTCAAAAACGACGGACGCACCTTATACATCATCGAATAGGGAACGGTAACCTTGGCGTCGGAATAGTCGAAGCTTATTTCAACCTCTTCGCCCTTCTTTTTCAACGTACCCTCGAAGAAGTTCATCTGCGGGGTTCCGATAAAGCCAGCAACGAATTTGTTACCGGGGAAGTTATACAGATTTTTCGGTGTGTCTATCTGCTGTACGAAGCCGTTTTTCATTACGACTATACGCGTGCCCATAGTCATTGCCTCTATCTGGTCGTGCGTGACGTAAATAAACGTAGTATTCAGCTTAGCGTGCAGCTTTGCGATTTCCGCGCGCATCTGCGTTCTCAGCTTAGCGTCGAGGTTGGACAGCGGTTCGTCCAAAAGCATTACCTTGGGCTCGCGGACTATCGCCCTGCCGAGCGAGACTCTCTGACGCTGACCGCCGCTCATTTCCTTTGGCTTTTTACTTAAATATTCGGTTATTCCGAGTATTTCCGCGGCTTCGGTTACGCGACGGTGTATTTCGTCCTTGGACAACTTTCTCAGCCTTAACCCGAAAGCAATATTTTCATAGACCGTCATGTGCGGATACAGCGCATAGTTCTGGAAAACCATTGCAATATCCCTGTCCTTGGGCTCCACGTCGTTTACCACGGTATCGCCTATCGTCAGCTCGCCCGCGCTTATGTCCTCTAATCCCGCAATCATTCTGAGAGTGGTGGATTTGCCGCAGCCCGACGGTCCGACGAAAACTATAAATTCCTTGTCAGCGATTTCCATATTGAAATCGTTTACGGCTTTCGTTCCGTTGGGATAAACCTTATATATATGTTTTAAATTTAATCCTGCCATACTATACCTCTTTTATGTTAAAATTGCTATCGAGCGAGCGGGCATTTTCAATAACGAGCCCTTACTTGAAATACTGCCCTTTATACAGATGCTCTGCGCAAGAGTTCCCTCTATTCCGCCGACTTCCTTATCGGTAACCGCGGTGTTTATAACTACGGTGACGCTCGTATTATTATAAGTCTTTTTCATTATAACGACTTCGCTGTCGTCATAAGCTATTCGCTGCGGAGCGCCGCGCATAAGCGCGGGGAACGCGTTGCGCGCGTTGTTACAGAGCTTATAGTAATTGAGTATGGAATTTGCGTCCTCCGACTGGTCCTTAACGCTTCCGAAAAGATATTCCGGATTCGCGCTTGCGCCGGGTGGCGGCGTAGTCACGTTTGCGACGTCGTCCCATAGCATACCTATTCTCAAATCGGGGTCGCTGCTCGTTCTGACGGCGGTCATTCCTATTTCGTCGCCGTAATAGGTGAAGGTGTTGCCGGAAAACATAGACAGCAGTCCGTAGGCGAACTTGATTTTGTCCTCGTCGCGGGCCACTCTTCCGGCTATTCTGCCCTTGCCGTTGTCGTGATTGCTTAAAAACGGCGCCGCGATATTGCCCGCTGCTGCGCTATACGTCTTGTTGACCGAATTCCACATACTGCTTGCCGACGAATTATTGACTGCCTTTACGACCTCGTTGGTAACGTCAAAATCGAAGAAGCTGTCTATACCGCTTTGATAAAACGTACTTTCGAGCACGTTTCTGTTGGGGCCCCAGCACTCGCCGACTATGTATGCGTTCTCGTTATATTTGACTGCCGTATCGTGGATAAACTTACAGAATTCCGCGCTGTCGGTCGTTCCCGTGGAACAGTAATAATAGCACCCGTCAAGGCGGAAACCGTCCGTATTTCTGTCCGAAATCCAGAACTTGATTATATTGTCTACTTCGTTTCTCAAAACAGGATTCGAAAGGTTCAAATCCGGCATGCTTTTATCGAACTGAGACTCGTAATAGACGTTGCCTATCTGGGTATATTTGTTTTGAGGTATGGCCGACCAGTTGTAGTATCCCGCATACTTGGAATCGCCGCCCTGTCCGTTCTGGAACGCCGCGCCCGCCTTAAACCACGGGTGCTGGTCGGACGAATGGTTAACGACCAAGTCTATAATCACCTTTATGCCTTTTTCGTGCGCTTTTTTAACGAGATTGTCGTAATCCTCCAAAGTGCCGTAATCGGGATTAACGTCGTAATAATCGGTTACGTCGTAGCCGTGATAGCTCGGGCTCGGATTGATTGGCATAAGCCATATTCCCGTATATCCCATATCGCGGATATAGTCCAGTTTTTCGGTTACGCCGTTAAAATCGCCCACGCCGTTACCGTCGGAATCGCAATACGAGCGTACGAAAATCTGGTAGTAATTGTCGTAATTGTCGTCTATGATGTTTTCGTCCAATAACTTAGCGCCGCCGTTGCCGCAAGCAGTGAAAGCAAACGCCGAAGCTCCTGCGGTCAAAGCGCAAAGCGCAACCGCGGAAATTTTCATTAACTTCTTTTTCATTTCTTATTACCCCTTTACCGAACCGCCTGTAACGCCCTGTACGTAATATTTCTGTAACCAGAAGAACAGCACCGTTATAGGTATCGAAATCAGAACGGACGCCGCGCAGAAACGCGTGAAATACAGATATGCGACTTCCTTATCGAGCATCGCTTTAAGTCCGACGGCGACGTTATAGTAATCCTGGTCGCCGAACGCCATCAGCGAAGCGAACATATACTCGCCCCACGGCGCCATAAACGCGGTTAAAACGGTGTAAATGATAATGGGCTTTGCAAGCGGAAGTATAATTTTAATGAATACCGTGTGCCGGCTTGCGCCGTCTATTCTCGCCGCCTCGTCAAGCGATTTGGGTATGGTGTCGAAGAAGCCCTTGCTTATGTAATAGCCCATACACGAGCTTGCGACGTAAACCAACACCAGTCCGACAAGCCCGAACGTCTGCGTAAGACCTATAAGCTTCAAAAGGAAATATACAGCAGTCATAGACATAAAGCCGGGGAACATTCCCAAAACGAGCATTAAATTCATAAGCGGCTTTCTCATTTTAAAGCGCAGCCTTGACAAGGCGTAGCTTGTTACGAGTACGAAAACCGTCTGAATTACGGTAACGAAAACCGAAATGATAAGCGTCGTGCCGTACCACTTGGGAAAGTTGAAAATCGATTTATCGGTAAACAGCTTTATATAGTTGTCGAACGTCCACTGCTTGGGCCAGAAATACGGCGTTGCAGTACCGGGCTCGCCCCTAAGCGACTGTATTACGAGATACAGAAAGGGAAACAGCCAGACTATGCTTATCAGCGTTAAAATTATGTATATTGCGATATTGCTGCCGCGCTCGGCAGCTTTTTTACTGCGTAATTTCTTAGCCATTACATGAACTCCTCCTCGTTTTTGACCGAACCGGACTTATTGTAGACTATAAGCGAAACAACGGCAGTGATTACGAACATAAAAATACTTATTACCGAAGCCATACCGTAAGCCTTATCCTGCATTACCATTTTGTAGAGCCAGGTTATAAGAAGGTCGGTCTGACCCGCGGAGCCCGCAAAATCCGACGAAGTGGGGTTACCGCCCGTCAGCAGGAAAATTACGTTAAAGTTGTTAAGGTTTCCTATAAACTGGGTTATAAGGTAAGGCGCGGTAACGTGCAGCATATACGGCAGCGTAATTTTAAAGAACGCCTTTACGGGACCGGCTCCGTCAATTCTCGCAGACTCGTACAAATCCTCGGGAATATTCATTAATATACCCGTGGTAATAAGCATAGTGTACGGAATACCTATCCAGATATTAACGATAATTATCGTTACCTTCGCAATATTCGCGTCGGTCAAAAATCTGATAGGCTTATCTATCCAGCCCCAGCTTACCAACAGATTGTTTATCGCGCCCTGGTCGGCGAGCATCTGCGACATCAACAGCAGGGATACGAACTGCGGAACCGCTATAGTCATAACGAGAACCGTTCTCCAAAGCTTTTTAAGTTTTATACCCTTTTTGTTGATTATAATCGAAACTATCATTCCGAGAATGTAGTTCGAGAAGGTTGCAAAAAACGCCCATATTACCGTCCACATCAAAAGCATGGCAAACGTATAGCCGAACTTGCTTGCTTTCGCCATTTCGCCGCCGAAAACCTTTGCGAAGTTGTCCCAGCCTATCCAGGTGAAAAGCTTTTCGGGGGGCTGATGAGCTGCGTCGTAGTTGGTAAACGCGACGAAAATCATAAAGATTATAGGTATAACCGTGAATATCGTAAGCCCTGCAAGGGGTATTCCCAAAAGGGTTTTGTGGTACTGGTCGTCGAGCAGCGACGCCATATCCTGCTTAGCAGTTGCAAGGCGCAGCCCCGCTTCGGTTATTTCCTGCGACGCATACGCCGCCTTGATATTTTTATACCAGACGTAAGCGAAAACGAGTATAAACAGAATAGTCAGCAGTCCGTACAGAAGTATTAAAAGGCTGTTGTCGCCGACCACCTTAATTTCGAAGCCGAATTCGTCCTTGCCCGACGTGGTTTCCACGGTGCCCAAGCTTCCCAAAAGCCCTAAGTACTGACCGCCGAACAGCGCCATATATAAAATGAACATCAGCTCGAAAACAAGCTGCATCAAACCTCTCAGCCATTGCTTTCTTGCAAGCTGGGAAAAGCCGAACACCAGAAAAGAGGTGCGCGTTTTCCAGTCGCCGTATTTCATAGCCCTGCCTATCGTAAGTCCTATTTCCTTGAATTTAAGACCACGTCTTATAAACCACTGCGGCAGTCTGACCTTGAAAAAATTTATAAAAAGCAACGGAAAGTTTTTAAAGAACGTGACGAAACGGTATAAAAATTTCTGCCGACCCGTCATTCTCAGGTAATCCATTTCGGATACTTGTTGCATTGAATTTTCCTCCATTTATCGGAATCGGGGGCAAAGATAAACTTTGCCCCTCTTCCAGTTTTGATTATAAGGACGTTATGCTTCAAGTCCTTCAATAAGCTCGGCAAGCTTAGCTTTAAGGTTTTCCGAGTTTATAGCCCCCGTGCATATATCGCCCGAGAAGGTTTTAAGCACCGACCAGTACGTGTCGGGCAGAGGTCCCTGTACGACCGCGTAATCCTTCTGCGAGAACAGAGCCTGCAACGCTACGTTTGCTTTAACCGCATCGGACTGCTGAACCTTGAGGTTCGAAGGTCCTATCTGTAAGCTATCGAATCTCTGCTGCTGAGCAGTTTCGCTTGCAAGGTACTGCGCAAGGCGGTGCGACTGGCTGACGTGCTTCGTATAGCCGTTTACTGCGTACATCTTATATCCGATAAACGGAGCCATACGGTACGTTCTGCCGTCAAGCGAGCTCGTGTACTGAGGGCACGCCGTCGCGGCGTAATTTTCACCGAGCGAGCTCTGAATTTTAGCTGCGTTCCACGTTCCCGTGATAACCGCGCCGAGGGTTCCCGCGCTGAGCTGCTGTTCGATTACGGAATCGTTGCCGTGCAGGAAGCCGAAGCCAGCGCCGTTCTTGTCGTGGGTAACGTCGTAGCCCGCCTGCGCGCCTATCTCGCCGATAGTATACGTAGTGCTTGCAACGCCGTTTACGTCAACCGCGAATTCGTCGAAGTTGCAGTTTGCGCTTAAAAGCTCGTCGCCGTCCCATTCGGTATCGTATTTGCCGCCCGCGCCGTAGAAGAACGAGCCGAAATACCACGCGCCGTCCGTTTCAAGCTGCATAATGAAATATTTGCGCGCCTTCTTGCACGCCGCGATAACGTCGCCGATATTCTGCGCCTGAGTCTCGTTGATAACGCTGCTGTCGTAATACATAAAGTAACCGTTGTCTGCGGCGTACGGATAACCGTAGTACTTGTCGCCTATTCTGCCCGCCTCGACTGCGAGCGCGTCGTCCGTCGATTTGATTTTCTCTACCATTACGTCGCTGAGGAAGGAAAGACCGCCGCAGCCCTTAAGGTTCATAAGCTGGTCGTTCGCAAAGCCGTAAATATCCGCGCTTGCCTGAGGGTCTACGCTGACCTGAGCGTAAGCGTTATCCTCGCCGCATACGTCTACTTTGACTTCGAGACCGAAATCCTCGTTTTCGGCAAGGAAGTCGTTTACCAGTTTCTTGACGAGGGTCTGCTGAGTCAGCGGAGCCCAGACGGTAATAGAGTTATCGCCTGCGCCGCAGCCCGTAAGCCCAATCGTCGCGCCCGCCGCAATCGTGCCGCAGGCAAGTAAAGCAAAAAGTTGTTTTTTCATTTTTTTCCTCCAAAATTTTTTAAGTAATATATCCGTTTCAAACGGCGCTATTATTAACCGTTTTATTGCGCAAGCCGCAAGGCTTGCGCATTTGTTTTTGGCAAAAACAAATTTTTAACGCTGAATTTCGTAATTATACGCGGTCGGTTTTCGCAGCGTTTTCCTTTAAAAAATCCATACATTCCTTAGAAAACTCGCTCTTTAAAAACCGCCAGCTCCAATTTTTGTCCGATACCGTGGACGGGAAATTCATTCTCGCCTCGCCTCCGAGCGCGAGAAGGTCGCAAAGCGGAATTATAACCGTCTTCGCTTTCGAAGCGAACGCCAGCCGCACTACGCTTTTGCACATCGTTTCAGAAGAGGTCAAATCCGCCTCTATTCCCGCTTTACGGCACTCTTCGCACAAATCTCTTTTATAGACTTCGAGCGCGCCGGCATCCAAATCGTCTATGTACTGCCTTAGCGGAATATTGTCGTGCGTGCCCGTATAACAAACGTAATTTTCGTCGTAATTCGAGGGCTTGTGTTCGTTGTACGGCCAGCCGTCGAAAGCGAACACGAGAACCTTCATACCGGGATAGCCCACGTTTTTCATAAGCCGCCGAACACCGTCGTCGATAAGCCCCAAATCCTCTGCCACTATATTCAGGCCGAGCTTGTCGGCGAACAGCTCTTCCTTGGGTCCGTCCATCCACTTGCCCTGACGGGCGGTGGGCGCGTCGGGCGAAACCTCGTAATATCTGTCGAAGCCGCGGAAGTGGTCTATTCTTAAAATATCGAAAAGCGCGAAGCAGTCCGCAATACGCTTATTCCACCAGTCGTAGCCGTCAAGCCGCATCCTTTCCCAGTCGTAAACGGGATTGCCCCAAAGCTGACCGTCCTCCGTAAACGCGTCCGGCGGGCAGCCCGCCACGCCGTAAGGCTTTCTTGCGCCGTCCATGCGGAACAGCCTATCGCCGTACTTCCACACCTCAACGCTGTCGTAAGCAATATAGAGCGGTATATCGCCCATTATCGAAATTCCCTTTTCGTTAGCGTAGCCTTTAAGCGCGTTCCACTGCTGCAAAAACTTGTACTGGGTGAAATGCCAGAAGCGCACCTCGTCGGCATTCTTTCTTATAAACGACTTGATTTTACTTTCGTCGTAAACCCTGTATTCCTCGTCCCATTCGGTCCAGGCACGGTGTCCGAATTTACATTTTAAAGCCATAAATACGGCAAAATCCGCAAATTCGCCTTTCTTTACGAATTTATCGAAATCCTTGCCGCCGTCGAAACGGCTGAAAGCCTTTTTCAAAAGCGCGATTTTGCCTATGAACTGCTTTCCGTAGTCCACGCGTCGGTCTACGGTTTTAAGGTCTGCCCTTTTTACCTCCGCAGCCGTCAACAGCCCTTCCTTTACGAGAAAAGCCAAATCAATAAAATAATAGTTCAGCGCGTTGGAAGAGCACGACTGATACGGGCTGTCGCCGTAATTTGTGGGATTAAGCGGCAACACCTGCCATACGCTCGCCTTGCATTTTTTAAGATAGTCCGCAAAAGCGTAAGCGTTTTTTCCCAGCGTGCCTATACCCTCGGCAGAGGGCAGAGCCGAAATCGGCATCAATATTCCGTAATTCCTGTTGTTAGTAGACCGCATATCCATACGACTGCCCCGCACGAAAAATTTAATTATTATTTTCGAAAATATTATATCATATTTTTCGAATAAGTCAAAGGATTTTTATATAAAACGTATCAAATTTTGTAAAGTTTTTTCATTTGCGCCAAATTGAGATTGCTTGACAATAACTTTACTTAAATATATAATTAAAAGCGTAATAATAGTTGCGGATGCTGAAAAAACACTCCTGCGCCGCCGCATATTCAGTATATTGAAAACGGAGCACGCAAATGACGATAAAAGAGATTTCGGAAGCCCTGAACGTATCGATAAGCACTGTTTCGAAAGCGCTTAACGACGCAACGGATATTGCCGAGGACACCAAGCAACGCATAAGGCAGTACGCCGAAAACAGCGGTTACCGTTTAAAGTCGAAGGAAGGCGGCACGCGCCGTATTCTTGCGCTGTACGAAAGGGTTGACAGCGATACGCGCAACAATATTTTGAACCACGTTATTACTGCTTTTTCGGATATAGCAATAGCCCACAATTACGAGGTGGTGTTAGACTACGTTGCAACGAAGCCCGACGATTTCGTTTTGAACGATTTTTTGAAGCAAAACAATTTCAGCGCGGTGTTTATTTTGGGAATGAACTTCAAAAGCCGTATATATAAGCAGCTTCGCAGCCTTACGGTACCGGCGGTGCTTTTTGACAACCACGTTTCCGACGCGCCGCTTATAGGCTCCGTTTCAAGCGAAAATACCAGCGCGATAGTTACGGCGGTGAAATACCTCAACAAGCGCGGACATACGCGCATAGGGCTTGTAACGGGCGAAAAGGAATCGCTTGTTTCGGCAGAGAGACTTGCGGGTTACATATTGGGGCTTGCGCGCGTGGGACTGGATTTTAACAACGACTACGTTTATTACGGAGACTTTACCAAAGAGTCCGGCTTACAGGCGGCGAACTATTTCAGCGAAACTGACGTAAGCGCGATAGTAAGCTGTTCTGACATTATGGCGTTAGGGCTTATCGACGGACTGACTTCATGCGGAAAATGCGTGCCCGACGATATTTCGGTAATCGGCTTTGACGATTTAAGCCTGCTTAAATTCACGTCCTACAACCTTACGACAATGAAACAGAAATTCGATAAAATGGGTCAGGCGGCTTTTATGCAGATAAAGGATATGCTCGACGGCAGACAGGCGCAAAACGTAATGATAAACTGCAAGCTTATCGAACGGGGCACCGTTGCCGACGCAAACAAATAAACTACTTTTAAGCGCCGCCTCTGCGTGTTGCAGAGGCGGCGCTTTTATCCGCTTCCGAATAAAGAAACACGCCGCAGGCATTGCCTGCGGCGGTTATTCTTTTTAAGCTTTTACGCCTGTAATTCTGTAATTAGAAAGGTTAAGAGTAATAGTCCACGCACCGGTCGAAGTAATCATAAAGTTACCGTTTCCGCTTTCTTCACCGTACCAATCCAAATCGCCTACGCCGTTAAGCTCGGTACCCCATACTGCTTTAACCGCAGCAATGTTTCCCGCACCCATCCAATCGTATTGCGCGCTTACGTCAGTGAAATTGTAAGTTACGGTATAAACGCCTTCGGTCTCGGTAGCCTCGAACGCAGGGGTCACGCCTGCCTTAATAGCGAAGTTAAGTTTATTCTCGCCGTCCATAAACGTACCTACGAGATAGTAACCGTATTTTTCTACTTTAATCGTGTTGGTTTCGGGGTCATACTTAACTGCCCAGGTACCTGCCGTCAATGTAACGTCGCTGCCCGCAGAATACTTGTCAGCGTCGGTTAAACCGAGCTTGTTGTACGATTTGATTTTTTCATCTTTTTGAACCGTTATTTTAGCAGTCCAAGAACCGTCTTCCTGTTCGGTCATAGCATAATCGGGCGTCGTTGCAGTAGCTACGTTCCAGTTGTTTATCGTACCGATAAGATACATTTCGAAAGCGTTTTCGGTAAAGGTTACGGAACCGCCCACTTCGGTTGCGGTCTTATTTTCGGTAAATACTACGTTATACTTGCCTTCCTTTAACAGTATGCAGGTATAAGTATTTTTATCGGCAAAGTCCTTGACTTCCTTTACTATAACGCCCTCGCTTGCAACGGGTGCATAAGTCTTACCGTCGCGGTCGTTAAGGATGCAAACAGCCGCATATTGACCGGCAGCATTGCCGTCCTCGTCGTCGGCAATGGTACCGTCCGCTTTGCGGTAAAGAGAAGCCGCCGTCACGTTGAGCTTGCAGGTCCAGGTGGTTGCCTGACCGTCTACTACGTTTTCAACCATTTCGATTTTGGTTGCGCCGAAGTTGTTCATATCGCCGATAGCGTACATATCGTAATCTACGGTTATCGAAGATTCTTTTTTAACCGAAATTACGGGGTTGTTGTCCGTGTTGGACTTGGTTTTAAGCGTGAAGGTATATCTGCCCTCCTGTCCCTTTGCAAGCGCGATATTGTTGAAAGCGCCGTTATCCTCTGCCGTGGTAAATACAGTTTCACCGTTTATTTTATACACGGCGTCGACGTCGGAGCCCTCTATCCCTTCAAGGTGCTGCATGCCTACCTGGCGCGCCCAAGGAACGTCCGTTTCGTCCGCAGTTTCCTTATAAAGGAACTTGAACGCAAGTCCCGTACCTACGTTGCCCGCATAAATGTCGAGCGAAAGCGTAAACACGTTCTCGTTCGTAACGGTCGTATCGCGGGTGAAAGAGTACGTCGAATTGTTCTGGTCCCAACCCTGGTCCTTTAAAGTACCCTTGCTGTCCTTACCTACTGCGTACCATATTCTCGTATCCTCTACGAAACCGTTAGTATCGCCGCCGGGGTCTTTTTCGTCTCCGCAAGCGGCAAACATTGCGCCGCCGCCGACTACCATTGCACAGGTCAAAGCGAGTGCAGCCAACTTTTTGATTTTCATTTTTTTCCTCCAAGAAAAATTTTTGTTTTAAACGCAGCCCTTATCGGGCAGAAGTTTCTGTAATTTTATGCGGCTAATCTGTAAACGTAGCAGCTTAATCCCGCTATGCTCTGATTGCCCGTAACGCCGCTCTGCAATACGGCTGCGCCTGCGCGCGTTCCGTCTATATGCAGGTTCCAGCTTCCCGCGGGAAGCGCGTAATCAACCGCGTTCTCGTTACCGTTATAGATTACGAGCAGCTTTTCGCCCGTTGCTCTGTCGGCTATCGTAACCGCGATAAACGCGCCTTTGTTCTTCGAATTTTCGTCAAGCACAACAGCCTTGGGCAGGGTACCCTTGCCGCCAGCGTTTCTCATACGCAGCGCCGCGCTTGATTTACGGAACTCGATTAAGCCCTTGTAGTATTGCATCATTTTATACTGTTCGCTGGTTTGGGAAAGAAGCGACCAGTCGATATTGTTGACCTTGTCGGACGCATTGTAGCTGTTTTCGTTGTAGCTGCCGTCGTCGTTCTTTTTCTGACGGAGCATCTCTTCGCCCGCCTGCATAAACGGAATTCCCAGCGAGGTCTGAACTATCGCAGCGGAAAGCCTGTTCATTGCAAGGCGCTTGTTAAGCGTGGAATTATCTTCGCCGTATACGTGGCAAATTCTGTCGTATAGCGTGTTGTTATCGTGCGCGGAAACGTAGTTGATAACCTGCGTCGGGCTGTTGGCATACCAGCCGTTTTCGTTCGTGCCGTCGCCGGGGACGTAGCAGCCGCCCGCAACGCCGAATAGAATTTTATTGATATTGCCCTTCTTCGCGCCCGTTGCAAAGCCCGTGTCGTCGATGCTGAAAACCGAACCCTTTACGCCGTCGCGGATAACGTCGTTGAACATTGCAATTCCGTTCGTGCCGCGCGTAGACGTGCCGTTGTTCAGCTCGATAAGGTTTTTAAGGGTAGCCTGCTCGCTTTCGGAAAGCGTCGTGCCGCCGCCCGTCCAGCCCTCGCCGTAAATAAGCGCCTTTGCGTTGGCGGTGTGAACCTCTTTTTCAACCTCCTGCAAGGTAGTCAAATCATGCAGCGCCATTAAGTCGAAACGGAAACCGTCGAGGTTGTATTCGTTCTGCCAATACGAAACCGACTCCACGATAAACTTGCGCATCATCGAGCGGTCGGAAGCAGTTTCGTTGCCGCAGCCGGAGCCGTTCGAGAAAGTGCCGTTATCGTTAAATCTGTAATAGTAGTAGGGAACTATTTTCTGGAAATTGGAATCTGCGGAATACGTATGGTTATAAACCACGTCCATAATTACGCCGATACCGTTGTCGTGCAGGGATTTTACCATCTGCTTGTATTCTTTTACCCTCTTGTAGCCGTCGGACGCGTCGGTCGAATAGCTGCCCTCGGGCACGTTGTAGTTCTGCGGGTCGTAGCCCCAGTTGAAGCCGCCCTCTTTGCTTTCGTCAACCGAAGCATAGTCGAACGAAGGCAGCAGGTGGACGTGGGTAATGCCTAAATTTTTAAGATAGTCCACGCCGACGGGCACGCCGTTCTCGGTGAGACCCGTTTCGGTAAACGCAAGGTACTTGCCCTTGTACTTGGAACCGCTTATTTTGTTAGAGAAATCTCTGATATGTACTTCCCAAATCTGAGCGTCGGTATAGTTGTTAAGTCCCGTATCGAACGAAGCGCCGCTCCAACCTACGGGGTCGGTCTTGTCGAGGTCGAGAACCATTCCCCTCTGACCGTTGAGTCCGGCAGAACGCGCATAGGGGTCAACAACCTCGTTTTCGCCGACGGAGGTTTTAACCGTGTAGGTATAATATCTGCCGTCCAAATCGCCGTTAACTACGCACTGCCATACGCCCTTATCGCCCCTTGCCAAAGGCTTGACGTCCTGCGCGGACCCGCCGTTGCCCTTTTCGTATAAGTTCAGCGTGACCGACGACGCGGTGGGCGCCCAAAGCTTAAACGTGGTTTTTTCAGCCGTGTAAATTGCGCCGAGCTCGCCGTCGTACGTGTACTCGCTTGCAAAAGCCTTGCTGTCGAAGTACGTCATGGGAACTACGGGCTTGGGGTCGAGCCCCTCTACCGTAACGGTATAAGCAACCGCCAAATCGAGCGGGCTTGCAAGAGTTATTATATTGTTGTTTACAGCCGTTACCGCAACTACCGTTCCGTCTGCGGCTTTAACGGTTACCTTATCCTTGGTCACGGCAGAGCCGTCGGACAGCGTAACCTTAACGTGAGTCGCGTCCTGCATATCCGCCATAGATAAAAATTTAATGACCGTGAGAGTTTTTCCTCCGTCGTCGCTCGTATAATTGTTAGGGTCGCCCGCCTTGGTATAAATTACGGTACGCTCGCCCTCTAACGCGATTTTTCTGTCGGAATCGGTGCCGTCTTTTTTTACGCCGTCCCACGAAGAGCTGCCGGGCGTGCAGTTTGTTCTTATTATGTAACCCACTTCCTCAATCGTATCGGGGACGTTCAAAACGACCTTAGCGCCGTATTCGCATTCATGTAGCGCATATCCCTGACCCGCTACGGTGCCGTACCAGATATAAATATCGCAGTCTGCGTAGCCCGCTTCGCGGTTGTAGTAAATAGTGACCTGCCTGCAACCGTCCTCCAAAGGTATTTCGTACTCTTTTCCGGGCGTTTCACCGCCGCCGTTGTCGCCGCACGCGGCAAACACGAACACAAACGATAAAAGTACACTCAATACTGCTATTAAAGCTTTCTTCATTTTTTTTCTCCTTAACATTATAATATCAATTAAAGCTTTTACCGGACGCAGCCGCAGGCTGCGTCCTTTATTAATTGCAATTAATAAAATTTTATATCCGCACACAGCAAAAGTTAAGTTTCGAAAATTATTATATCATATTTTCGAAAGAAGTCAACGGTTTTGAGAGGTTTTCGCAAAAAATGTAAGATATAAACGCCGCTTGCTCGGCAATAACGAGGTGCGAAAGGGCTGAAAAACCAAATTCTCTTTGCCGCGCAGGGAAGCGCACGTATTCGTAATTACGTAATTAATATATTTTTCTTCCGCGTATAATCGAATACTGATTTCTCCGCCATCGGGCGTGTACTTCACCGCGTTGGAAATTAAATTGCGCCAGACGAGACGGCACAAATCTTTATTGGAAACGAATTCGGTTTCCTCCATATCCACTTCGACGTTTAACCGTTTTTGCTGCCATAACACCTTGAACCATTTTTATTTTTATGAATATATATTATAACAATTTTTTTAGCTGAATATTAAATTTTCAAAGTTTTCAAAAAAAGCGCCCCTTTCGGGGTGCCTTTTTTATTATGACGCCGCGCTCTGTTCGATAAGCGTCAGCTCATATTCTCCGACCTCGTTGGTTACGCCGATTTCGAACCACCAGTCCTTATCGGCTAAACGAAGCACGAACGCCTGAGTATTGTTATGCCAACCGAACGCCCACGTCGCAACGTAGCCGATACCGGCAATCTGATTGTTTCCGCTTGCCGCCCAGCCCGTTAGATGCACGTTGACGTAATAGCAGTAATCGTAACCCGTTTCGCCAGCGTAAGCGGTAAACGTACCGCTCCAAGCAAGATAGCTGTCGGGCGAATATGCGTGCGTAAACGAATATTTCTTATAGTCGAGACCCGAAGTTACGCCGTTTAAGTCCATTTCTTTAAAGGTCTTGGCGGTTAAGTTTACGGTTAAAAACGAAGTGGCAATTCCGTGACGCAGCAGCGTAAGCTTGGTGTCTTTAAGCTCGTATCCGATAAGGAAGTTTCCTATTCCGTTTGCAGTGTGCTTCAACATCGCCACGCCGTTATCGTACAGTACTATTTCCCTGCAAACGTCGTTTGCGCCCTTGCTAAGGTCGTTAAAGGTCGCGTCCGACAAAATAAGATTTACTCCTAAGCTGCTTTTTAAGATATAAGTTGCCTTTGCACCGTCGAGCGTATAGGGCTTAGTCACGTTTACGGCAATACCTTTGCCGCCGTACCGAATAGTGCCCGACTGATGCTCGTAGGAATTGACGTCGACGTCGCCGAGGTCAATCATGCTTTCGGTAACGGGCACCAAATGAACGTACTTGCCGTCTACGGGCTTAAAGTATTCCACATAAAGCTCGCGCTTTAACAGGTCCTGCTTAATAGTGTCCAGCGTGACTCCGCCGGACAGCTCGTAGTTGAGCACCGCATCATCGCCGTTGACGCGGCAGAATCTAATATTTGTGTTATCGGAATTATATACGGTATAATTTACAACTATCGTAGTGTATCCGTTTGCAATTTTAATAAGTCTTTCGCCGCTATTTACAAAAGCCCAAAGCTCGGTATGGCCGGACACCTCATACCCGTCGGTATCAAACGAGCGTATATTGTCGGCTGTAACCCACTCTGCACCGCCGCCCGAATATACGGTAAAATCGGCTTTGCCGAACGAAAGCCGCACGGAATAATGCGGTTCGGCATAATCAATTATTTCGGGAAGATTTTTAGCGTCAATATAAGGTTTTTCGGGCGAAATCTGCGAACCGTACAAAAGTTCGCCGTTGCGTAAAATAGCAAAATCGGAAAGGAAAACCCTCGTTTCGCTCTTTACGGCGCTATAACCCATTACGTTAAATTCGCCTATGGTTGCGGGCGACGCGGATATATTGCCGAGCGTGAGCGCGCACTCCTGCATTCCCACGGTTTTTTCGTCGAAGCCCTTAACGAACCTTTCGTTTACGGGCGTCTGTCCGTAGTATCCGTTAAATAATACGCCGTTATGTTTTACGTTGAATTCACCCTTTATTTCGAGTCCGCCGAAGTCAAAGCCGTCAGGACGCGACGCGTCGAATATAAGGGTGTCAAGCGCGCCTACCAGCTCGAACTCGCCTGCAACCGCCTCGATTAAGCCGTCCTCGGGCGATACGAATACGGTAAACTGCGCCGTCTTTCCGCCGTAGCTTACGGTCACTTCATTGTTGCCGACGGAAAAGCTCTTTCCGCCGAGCATCGCAACCGTCAAGGGCTTACGCGATACTGTCCCGTTATTCAGCGTAACCTCCAGCTGCGCGCCGTACAGCTCGTACTTGCCGGCTAATATATCTTTTTCGTTCCAAAGATATTTGCCTTCGCCGTACTCGTGCACCAGCTCGATTGACTGAACGCCGTTCGGGTCGACAGGCTCGTCGGCCCCGCAGACGCACTTACCGTCGGCGTAGCTATGCTCAACCTTATCCGTAGTTTCCTTTCCAACCGAGCAAACCTGCCAGTGATAATCGTTATCGCTTGCATACGTATAACTATGCGCCTTTACAGCCGTCTTTGCTCCGCAGGCACATTCCGTCCAGTGCCCGCTTTCGTCGGATTTTGCAGTATAGCTATGTTCGTGCGGTTCGTAGTTCGGGTCTACTGCTCCGCATTCGCATACTCCCTCGCTGTACTCGTGCGCACCCGTCGCAGGCGTCGCTATATTGAATCGGTACTCTACCTTGTTTAAGGTTATCTTGTACGATACCGTGCCCGCCTTAGAACAGGTTGCAGTATCCGCACTCTTTATGTATCTGCTGTCAGTCAGTACCGGCAGTACCACCGTCCCGTCGATTTCACCGCAGGCGCACTTGTCCGTTGCAGAACCTGCCGCCGTTGCCGTAGGCTTTTCTATTACAAGCTTATACTCGTGTTCGTGCGGCTTCTCTTCTTCCTTCCCGTCCTCTTCGCCCTTGGGCGGTGTTTCCGGCTGCTGACCTTCGGGCGGTTTCTCGGTATTACCGTTCCCGCTTCCGAATAAATCGCACGCGGCGAACGCTACCGTTCCGCAGAACGCGCATACAACTGTCATTATCAGAATTATTATCTTTTTCTTCATTACAGTATCTCCTGGCTGAAATTATATAATCATTTAAATAAAATGTCAAAGGATTGCAATTTATAACTATTATGCTCTAAGCTACGGCTTATCGCCGCGCTTTTTATATTTTATTTTTGATTTTTGCGACGGCAGCGCTGCGGCCGTCAACGCCCAGTTTGGAATAAATCGAGCTTATATAGTTTCTCGCCGTGCCGTCGGAAAGCTGCATTGCCGAAGCAATCTGTCTGTTTGTAAACCCGTCTATCAGCATAAACGCTATTTCCACCTCTCTGTCGGAAAGGTTGAACGCTTTTTTCAGCTTTATCTCCTTGTCGGAAGAAACCATCATAGCCGCGTCCGTAATTTTTTTTGCTATTTTCGAGGGCAGAATGGTATCGCCGGCGTAGGCGTTTTTTATCGAATCTATCAGCGCGGTCGCGCCTATATCCTTTAAAAGGTATCCGCTTGCGCCGTTGTTTATCGCGCTTAAAATATAGTCGCTGTCGTCGAAGGTAGTCAGCACTATTATTTTGATTTCGGGGTTAAGCTCCTTAATGCGCTTGGTTGCGACGACGCCGTTCATGTTCGGCATACGTATATCCATAAGCACGACGTCGGGCTGCAATTTTGCGGCAAGCTCTACCGCCTCCGCGCCGTCCTGAGCCGTACCCACTACCTCAAAATCGCTACACGTTTCAAGCACGCTTTTAATGCCCTCGGTCAGTATAGTCTGGTCGTCAGCCAACAAAATTTTAATCATTTTTACCCTCCAACGGGATTAATATTTCCGTTTCGAAGCCCTCGTCCGCCTCGCTTGAAAAGCTGCATCTGCCGCCTAACCTTTCCGCTTTTTCCCTGAGTCCGCGCAGACCGAAGCCCTCTTTAATCTGCCCGTCCGCGCCGCAGCCGTTGTCGGAGATAAGCAGACAGACGTTGGAAAACTGCTTTTTCATTTCTATAAAAAACGCCGTTGCCTTGCCGTGTCTTATGCCGTTTACGAGACATTCCTTTACGCTGTTGCAGATAAACCGCGCCCGCTCGCCGTCAAGAGAAACGTCCTCTATATTGCAGCGTATTTTCAGCTCGGTCCCGTCAATGGTCTGGGCGATTATTTCCTCTATATCTTCCTTTAAGGTGCTTACCTGCGTTCTGCCCGCAAGCAGATGCACGCTTTCGCGCATCTGTTCGAGCGCGTTCTTCGCCTGTATATTCGCGGCGATAATCCGCGTTTTGGCTTCGGCGGGGTCGGTGTCGATTAAAAGCTTCGCCGCCTCCGTCTGCATTATTACGGTCGTCATCGAATGACCAGCGTTGTCGTGTATGTCCTTTGCTATGCGGTTTCGCTCCTCGTAAACCGCCGTGCGAGAAATTTCCTTATTCGCCGCCTCTAATTCCGCCTTGCTTTCGTCCGCCTCCTTCAAGGCGTTTCTCAGCTGCTGGTTTTTGGAATAGAACCGTAAAATAAAGTTAGTTACCATAAAGTGGATTGCAAGTATCGATATGCCGAGAATACTGTCGCCGAGAATTTCAACGATGTCGGCGTATATAGTACCGCTGGAATCTACAATTCGTCCAAGCACGAAGGAAATTACGAACAGAGCGCAGCTGACGCTGAAAAGAATTATATTTTCGCGCAGGCTGTCTATTGAAATATATATCTGCGTAAGCACCAGACAGTACAGCGTAGACATATAAGTGTTGCCCGTAAAGATACAAAGCACGAGCACCGCCGCCGTATCCAACCCGAAAAACACGTACTTTGCAACTATGTTTTTTACCACGAACGAGTCAATCGCTTCAAGCACGGCAAGCAGAATACAGCTTATGATAACCGCTATAAGCACGCCCGTTCTGCCGTTTTCCAAGTATCGGGTGGAATACTGCGCGCAGATTATAATTTCTATAACGACGAGCAGAATAACGAGTATAAGCTTTATATAGCTTACAAGCTGTTTTCTGCTTTCGTTCAGTTTAACGTTTTTATCCATTTTTCAAACTTATCCCAGCTGCAAGAGCTTTTTATCTCTTCCAGCCTTCCCTCGTTTTTATAGCTGAACGTCTCGCCGAGGCTTACGTATATTACGTGGTCGAGCAGCTGCGCGCCGTACATATTGCAGATAAACTGCACCGTGCGCGTAAAATGGTCGTCGTAGTCAGACGGCGCAGCCCCGCCGTGAACGTGGTTGTGCGCGATAATTACTCCGTGCGGGATATAAAGCGCAAAATCGCGAGCGATAGCGTCCACCGATACCGCGGCGCGGCTCTTTTCGCCTGCGTTGTAGCTTAATATGCGGCGCACCCTGCCCGTCCTGTTCAGAAAATAAATTTCTACCTGTTCCTCGCTTTTGCCACGAAGCCGCGCGTCGATAAACCGCTTGCAATCGTCCGCGGTTTTCAAAACGGGCGTATTGCCGATATTGCCCGCGCGCTCGGCGCATAGCCCGACGGTTTTTATAAACCGCGCTACGGTATCGCCCACGCCGTCGACGGCTTTAAGCTCTTCCACGCTTGCGTTGAAAACCTCGGAAACAGAGACGAACCGCTCTAACAGCGCGTGCGCAATCGGGTTGGTGTTTATGCGCGGACAGGCGGCGAACAGCAGAATTTCAAGCAGCTCGTGGTCGAACAGGTCGTCGCCGTTTTTAAGTTTTTCGTACATTCTCTGCCTATGTCCCTCGTGCAACGTATCCCTTCCGTAAAAATTATCGTTAAAAACATTTTACCACAAAAAAATAAAAGTGTATAATGTTTTTAACCTAAAAAAGAAAAAGGGGATACTATGAACGATTTATTTGAAAAAACCGCTTTAAGCATATCTGAGATTATCCGCTTCAACTCGGCAAAATGCGCGCCCGAAAAGGGTATGCCGTTCGGCAGAGGCACGGCGGACTGCCTCGATTATTTTTTAAAGCTTGCCCGTTCGTTCGGGTT
This sequence comes from uncultured Christensenella sp., assembly GCA_910576655.1. GTDB lineage: Bacteria > Bacillota > Clostridia > Christensenellales > Borkfalkiaceae > Coproplasma. The sequence continues at coordinate 49,092 of CAJTJC010000011.1, read as the reverse complement.
CGAAACGGTCAATTACGACAATTACGCAGGCGAGGTGATTTTCGGCGAGGGCGAGGATTTTGCGATACTCGCACACCTCGACGTAGTGCCTGCGGGCAGCGGCTGGACGCACGACCCTTTCGGCGGCGAAATCGATTACGCGCATAAAAAAATATGGGGCAGGGGCGCAATGGACGACAAGGGCCCCGCAATTATCTGCCTGTACTGCATGAAGCAGCTTAAAGACGAGGGCTTCGTCCCCGCAAAAAGAATAAGGCTTATCGTCGGCTGCAACGAGGAAAGCGGCTGGGAATGTATCAAGTATTTCAACGAACACTCGACCATGCCCGAAACGGGATTTTCGCCCGACGCCGACTTCCCCGTGATTTACGCGGAAAAGGGAATTATGCACGTTAAATTCACTTTTCCGACCGCGCTCGATTTAACTACGCTTTCGGGCGGCAACGCCGCGAATATGGTCTGCGACGAATGTGTGGTCAAAGCAGACGTAAACGAAGAGAGGTTAAGCGGACTTGGACTTACCGCCGAAAACGGGCTGATAGTTTCGCGCGGAAAATCGGCGCACGGCTCGACGCCGGAGCAGGGCGTAAACGCAATACCGCCGATACTTAAATACTTGGGACTGGACGGCATTTGCGAAAAGCTGTTCGAAACGAAGTTCGGGCTGAACGCGCTTGCCGACGAAACGGGAATTTGTACGTTCTCGCCCAACGTCGTGCGGGGCGGCAAGGGCAGCGTAACGGTAACGTGCGATATACGCTATCCCGCAACGCTGTCGCGCGAGGACGTGCTGAAAGCGTTTGACGGCGAAAGCTACGAAATTCTGTCGGAGCAGTCCCCCCTCTTCAACGACAAACAGTGCGCGCTGGTGCAAGTGCTTTGCGGCGCATATAACGAGGTTACGGGCAAACGTATGCAGCCCGTTGCAATCGGCGGCGGAACGTATGCGCGGGCGCTGAAATGCGGCGCGGCGTTCGGACCCGAGGAAGAGGGCGAAGAAAACGTAATTCACCAGCCCAACGAATACATTACGTTTGAAAAAATAGAAAAGTGCCTGAAAATTTACAAGCTTGCAATAGAAAGACTTACAAAATAAACACTGCGCGTGCGGATGAAAATTCATCCGCACGCGCAAAATTATACGATTAAATCGTTTGACAAAGAAAAATAAATTTACTATAATTATTAAGCTGTTAAGCGGCTTAAATAATTACGCACCTTTAGCTCAACTGGATAGAGCGTTGGTCTACGGAACCAAAGGCTAGGGATTCGAATTCCTTAAGGTGCACCAGCAAAAAGAGAGGTGAATTTTTTTACCTCTCTTTTTGTTGTGTAAATTGCAAGTCCTTTCGAATTCCTATGATTCGCGCGAGGGCTTTGCCCGACGCTCTGCCGAGGCTCCACGCAGTGGAAACGGCAGAATTGCTTAAGGTGCACCAGCAAACGCCCTGCAGTTTTACCGCGGGGCGTTTGTTGTATAGAAAAGATAAATAATTGCTTTTTAAAAATTGACAATATCAGCGCATTTTGCTAAAATAAAAGTTGTCAGACTAATTTAATAGTTTTAAACGCTAATGGGCATAGTTTAGGTAGAGCTATACCCAAATTACTATTACAAATCCTATTAGCGAAATTGTAATTAGTCTGACAACTAAGTAATTAGGTATGTTCTGCGGTGTCGTTTCCGCAGGAAACGGCACCTTTTTATTTATGAAGTGTCCTATCGTCTGTTCTGCCAAGTAAATAATCAATGGTTACTTTTAATTCTTCCGATAGTACTATTAGGTTTATAATCGACGGAATATATCTTTTATTCTTCCAGTTAGTAGTATAACTTGTTGTAATATGAAGTTTTTGAGCAACAGCATAATCTGTCAAATTTTTTTCTTGCTTTAACGATTGATACCTATCTAAAAATGTCATTCCCAAATCAGATTTTTCAAAATAAGAATAGTCTGTTCTACCTAATAGATATTCGATTGAAATATTAAAGTAATCGGCAATTCTTATCAAAACTATTGGTTTTGGAATAATGCCTAATTCTGTAATTTTTTTATAAATATTATAATCTATATTTAGCAATTTAGGTATTTCAGATTTTTTACTATCTAAATCAGATATAAGCTCTAAAAACCGTTGCTTAAATTCTTCCGAACATTCCATAACTGAAAGGTTATATTTATTTTTTGACCAAATAGCTAATTTATAATTATAAAATAGCTTAATTTTTACACAAAAATTAACTATCAAAAAGGAAACGTAATGAAAAAATCTTGCTGTTGCACGGGACACCGCCCGCAAGGGTTTCCGTTTGAGTACGGAAAAGACAAAAAAAGGCATAAGGTGTATTTAAAAGCGCTTGAAGAAAAAATAAAGCTTGCAATTACCGAATACGGAATTACAAACTTTATTTCGGGTATGGCTATCGGCGTTGATTTGGACTTTGCGGAAATTGTTTTAAAGCTTCGGGATGAGTATGCGATTACGTTAGAGTGCGCTATCCCCTGCCAAAACCAAACTATGAAATGGAACGATACAGATAAATTGCGCTATGAAAGCATTTTAAAACGTGCAAACGAAGTTACCCTTATTTCAATACGTTACACCCCAGAGTGTATGCTGCAACGCAACCGCTATATGGTTGATAAAAGCTGCCTTGTTATTGCTGTATTCAACGGCTTAGAAAAAGGCGGAACGTGGTACACGATAAACTATGCAAATAAAGAAAATAAAATTATCGAGCTGATAGAGCTCGATAATATTGAAAAAATAATAAAAGAAAATAAAAAACTAATCAGAAATATTATTATTGCAATTTCCGTATTCGTTGCGATTTGCCTTATCCAATTTATTTGCATATACGCAATAAAGGGCGACGAAACGTGGGAATTCTATAAAGAGTTCTGGAATTGGTACAAGCAATTAATTAAAATTTAAAGGTCAATTCCAAAGCTTATCGAGGTCGAAGCCGAAAACCTGCACCACGCGGACGCAGGGCGAATTTGCGATATTTTTCGGCGTGACGAAAAGTCCGCCGTTGCCGTCAAGGTCGATACCGAGCCGATTATAGGCGTACCATATTAGGTGCGCGCACTGGGTACGCTCGCACTCGCGTTTGCCGATAAAAACGCCGTACTTTTTCCCCAAAAGATTGCTTTTGGCGTATCGGACGACCTCCTCCCTCACTCCGTCGGGCGCGCAGGGCTCAAGCACCATAAAATTCAGCCTGCAAGTAAAATCGCGCGCCGAGCCGAGCCTGCTTTCCGCGAAGTACGAAACCGCCTGCAACGCCTCGCCGCGGTCGGCGTCTGTCACCAGCCCCGCGTGCCCTGCGGGAAAGCCCGCGATATGCGTTGACGAGGTCACCAAAATATCGCCGTTTTCAAGATAACAACAAGCAGCGCGCATGCCCGTCCGGTACGCGCTGCAAAAGGGCGCAAAGCGGTCTGTATCCACTGCGTAATCGCAAAACAGGTCGGACTGAATACTCTTAATCCGCGCAATACCTTCGCTCCCTCTCGCCATACATCTGTCCACGCCGATTTTTGTCAGACCCGTCTGACGGTAAAGCGTTTCGTAGTCGGCGTCCGAAAGAGAGGACTTTTCGAGTATGCCCGAAATATCCGTCGCGGCGTATGCAGGCTTAACGTATTCGGCGCGCGCGTCCGACGCGAACACCGTAATCTGCATTGCCGCAAACACCGAAAGCACCACCGCCGCGATAATAAATATCCGCCTTTTCATACATATTTATTTTCGGTAATTCGGCGCGCTTTATCCGCAAATTACAAATCGTATTTGTCGTCGATTTCCCCGACAAGCTCTTCGAGGATATCCTCCATCGAAATAAGCCCGACAACCTGCTCGCCGTCCTTTACGATTGCCTGCGGAACCTGCTGATTTTGCAGCACCTCGAAAAGGTCTGAAATTACCGTTTCGGGCGTAGTAAACAGCGCGGGCTTTAAAATGGGGCGAATATCCGACTTGCCTACGAGCAGCATCTCGTAAAAGTCGGCGCGGTATAGTATGCCGATAACCCCGTCGCCGCCGTACACGGGCACGCGCGAATAATTGCTGTCCACGAAAACCTTTTTAATGGTTTTCATACCGTAATTAAGTCGCACGAAGGTTATATCCTCCGCCTTCGTCATAACCTTGCCGACGGTGGTTTCGTTGAACTTTATCGTATTCTGAATTATTTCCGCCTCCGCCTCGGCAAGCACGCCCTCGCCCGCAATTCCCTCGACAATAATCGAAAACTCTTCCTCGGTCATAGACGGGCGTTTTTTGTCCAGACGGAAAATTTTATTTACAAGCTTTTTCCAGCCGTCGAAAATAATGCTCAGCGGCGTGAAAACTATCCGGAAAGCGTACAGTATTCTCACGGAAAACATAGCGAATTCCTCGGGCCGCTCTTTGGCAATGCTTTTGGGCGTAATTTCGCCGAAGATAAGCACAAGCACCGTCATAACGACCGTCGAAAGCGTGACGCCCAGCTCGCCGAACCAAAAGGTAAAAATAATCGTGGCGAGCGACGCCGAGGCAATATTCACTATATTGTTGCCTATCAGCAGCGTGGACAGCAGCCTGTTGTAGTTGGCGCTGATTTTAAGTACGAGCCTTGCAGACTTTTTGGTTTGCGAAAGGCTTTTTATTCTTGCCTGCGACAGACTTGTAAACGCCGTTTCCGACGCCGAGAAAAACGCAGACAGCATAAGTAACATAAACAAAACCGCTATAAAAATAATTGCGGTTACCGTATTCATTTAATTAACCTCCGAAAAATTTTTTTACCGTTTAAAAGGATATTACACGCCCGTGTACCTCCTTGAAAAGTAAAAAAACACAGTCCGCACTTTTATGCAGACTATGTTATCCGGTTGATTAAGCTTTACAAATTCCGCGGCAGCACTACGTGGGCCGTCAGCCATATTCGTTTCTCCTTACGGATTTATACTATCACAATCGCGGCGCGCTGTCAATAGTTTTAAATAAATTGCTTTGCGCGCTGTTTTTTTGCGTGTACCTCGAAAATCATTTGCTCCATTTGGCGCATGCAGTCTTCCTGATTTTGCACTGCGGGGCTTGCCGCGTACCTCTGCGCGTATACCTCGCGTTCCGCAGGCCGCTCTATCCAGTAATCTATTACGCGCGCTAAGTCCTTCGCGTTCTTGCTTTTGAATATACATTTGCCGTCTATCGCAAAGCCTTTTGTCGCGCTCTTTTCCGAATCCGACACTATCGTAAGCTTGCCGCACGCCATGCTCTCCAAGCACGCTATGCCTTCAAGCTCCGCTATCGCGGGGTGAACGTACATATCGCAGTAGTTAAGCACCTCCGCCATTTCTTCACGACTGAACAGCCTGAATACAGGCTGCAACGGAAGCTTTTTGGCAAGCCGCCTGTATTCCTTTTCCTTTATGCCCTGCCCCGCGAGAATAAGCTGTATCCTGTCGCGGTGCGCCGAATACCTTACCGCCTTGATAAGCGTATCCTGCGACTTCTCGCGCGAGTACCTGCCCGTGGAAAGTATTACTATCTTATCCCTGTATTCTTCGGGCTTGTCTACCTCGCGTTTTTTCATATACGAATGTACGCCGTTGGATATTACGTAGCCGTTTGTGCGCCTGCCTATACGCTTTTCGAAAACGTCGCGTATGAAGTCGGTAGGGTAATGTATCGCGTCCACAAAACGGTATAAGTGATTGTAGATGTATTTGTAAACGCAGATATTCGCAAGCAGCGACTTGTTCAGCCCGACGTAGCCCGTCATATTTTCCGCCTGCATATGGAAGCCCGCCGTGACGGACAAATTCATTTTACGCGCAACCTTTATCGCCGCGCAGCCCAGCCCGAGCGGGAACATAATGTGAACGTGGTCGGCGCCCTGCAAGGCTTGCTCGATAACCGAATAATCGGGCTTTGCAAGCGTAACCCCTACGCGGCGCACTACCGCGTTAAGCGGTTTGCCGAAGCTTTGGTTTGACACCACGAAAAAATTTTGCTCGCCCTTTTTGCTTTGGTCGGCGCAGAGAATACGCACCGTATGCCCCTGAGCCTGCAAAAAGCGGATAAGGTTCATTGTGGCAACGAGCGTACCGTTGTTTTCCTCGCCGAATATGTCACACACAACCGTTATCGTCATTTATTTCCTCCTTTTTAGGCGCGCGGTAGTTTACCTGCGCGTAAACGCTTTTGCACACCTTGTAGCCGCATAATTTATCTATCAGCACTAAAATATAGAAGACAATTACACCGAACACCGCCACGATAATATCCCACATAGTATCCCAAAGCGGGTTGTAGTCCGCAAAGAAATCTTTAACGGTCATATCGCCGACCGCGCCCATATCGGGCATCCAACGCTGCGTGTCCATACCGATAAGCGCGTGCATGATATATTCGATAATTTCCCACGCGGCGGCAAGGCCGAGCACTGCGAACATAACCGTTATGAAAAAGCACCAGGGCTTCATTTTGTTGCCGTTGCCGTACAGCAAAAATACGGCTACGCAGAACGCGCCAACCACGCCGAACGCCGCGTGCAGGAATTTATCGAGATAGGTTATTTTAGCGTAAAAATCGAGCACGGACGCAAAGTCTATTGCGATAATCGCAAACACCGTCAGCGCGATATTCAGCGCAAACGGTATGCGTATTTTGAAAATACGGTTAAGTATGGGTATTGCAAGCGGAATAAGCGGCGCAACGCAGGTTTCGAGTATTCTCACCGCCTCTACGTTTTCAAACGTGACGGTGTATACCGTCACGGTGATTATACTGAAAAGCAACGCTACCGCGAACGGCATAAATTCGATTATCTTCTTTTTCATAAAGCTCCTTTATCCGTATATAATAATATTAGATAATTGTAGATAAATTATTATTGCTTTGTTAAAATTTAATGAAAAACACAACGGCTCTGCTTTCGCAGAGCCGCCGTGTTTTAGCTTTTTACTTTAATTATACTTTCTATATCGTCGAAAAACGCCTGTTCGCCCAAATCTATTAATTGATTATACTCAATATATATAATTTCGGTGTTAACTGTTATTTTACCTTTAAATATATACTCTACCGATGCTCCCACCTCAATTTCTATACACTCGTAATTAAGATTATATCCATTAAACTCATGAAAAAGAATATCATTACCAATATCAAATGGTTTTTGATAATTTTCATTTATTATAATATAATATTTAAATCTCGATATAGCGGTAATACCATCTAACACATAAAATAATTTATCGTTACTGACGGAGTCATAGTTAAGCGTTACTCTAAAAGGTGAATTAATATTATCTACAAACTGAAAATAATGGGTATCTTCTTGTAAATCATTAAAAGTACTGGTCATTTCTCTGACATTAGCTTCCTGATAAAATATGTCGCCCTTTCTTTTTACGAAAACCGACGGAAATATAATTATTGCCGCCACCGCAACGGTTACGACAGGGCTTAGTATTGCCCAAAGCTTTTTGCGCGATAAACCGCGCGGTTTTGCCGTAGCCGCCCCCTCTTCAACACTTTCAAACTGCTGCAAATACAGCAAATCGTTTTCGTCCAGAAGGTTTTCGGCATTCTTTTCAGCCTGTTCCCGTAAAAATTTTTTGACGTTCATAAAATCCTCAATGAATATAAACCTTGTAAGCGGAATTTATATTCGTACTGTAATTAATATTGAAGTATGCTTCCGACTTTCTTGCAAAGCCAGTTGCCACTTCTATAAAGCTATTTGTTTGCTTGGTTCCGTTACTTAACGTATAGTTAATCTGATAATATCCAAACCCAGCCATCATGTGGTTGCCCTGCGAAAGCTGATAGTCGTACCTGTCGTACTTATTGCTGCTGTATCCGCTTATACTGCATATATTATATGTACTCAACATTAAAACAATCGGCTTGTTTTCCGAAATGCTTTGCTTAACGGCGTCGTAGTTAAGCTTGCCGAAGCTTACCAGTTGGTTAAAATCGCAGGTCAAGCCCTTTTCGGCGCAATAATTCTGCATGCCCTTTATAAAGTTGTTTTCGGTTATTCCCGCCGCGCTGCCGTCCATTTTGTAATATAATTCGCGCGTTACATTATCAACATATAAATCAGCAACATTATATAAATAATAGCCGTAAGACTCAAAACCAGCTACGTGGTTGGGAATAAGATGCTCGTAATATCTGTCGTAAAAGCCAATCAGGTTGCAGCCTGCAACCGCTGCGCACGCGCTTTCAAGTCCGCCGGGCGAAGTGTAATGGGGAATACTTTTACTAAGAGTTTTTGCGTCCGAGGTGCGGCTTTGATAGTTTATAGTAACCGAAACGGACTCGTAATCAAGCCCCTCGCTTGCCTTATATATTATAGCATTTTCGCGCAGAAGCGCAACATTTTCGGAAGAAATTTCTTCAAGCGTAGCTAAGTCGTAAAACGCGCCGTCAAAGTATTTAAGGTACGTAAGGCTGTTTACGTACACGCAAAGCTCGCCGTCGGCTACGTCTACGTAAGGGCTGGGCGTTTTTGTTACCATTTCCTGCGCTACGTAATTGCCGTCGTCGCAGATAATTATCGCATAGCCGTTGCCCGAAGATATTTCAAACTCGTAAACGTAGCCAAGCTGTTGCAGGTCTATATCGTATACGGGCTTACGCTCGGCTGATATTTTGCCGCCGTCGACGTCCTCGCTTTCAACAAGTCCGCTGACCGTGGCTTGAAAACACTTGTCGCATTCCTCTAAGCTGACCTGCGCGAACGCTACGGTGCCGCCCAACGCGCTTATTACAAGCGCAAGCATCAAAAAAAGTACTGCAAATTTTTTCTTCATTCGTTCACCTCTAAAAAGTTTCTTAACTATTTAAGTGAACAAAATTTATTATTTTGTGACATTATCAAGATATTCTTTTAATTTAGGCATAGACCTTTTGTAAATCTGCCTGACGTTTTCGGGCGTTAAGCCCAACTTTGCCGCAACCTCGGCGGCTTTCATTTTCTCAATCACGTAATAATAGACGACCATTGCGTCCCGTTTGCCTAAACATTTACTCAATACGCTTAACATATCCGCCTTGTCAAGCTCTTCGAACGTCTGCTCGTAAGGAATATCGGCGGTAAGCGGCAAAGGTTCCGGGTCGTCGTTCTTTGTGTATATGTAATTGTAAACTATTCTCGAAATATACGAATACGGAAAGAAAACAAATTTTGTTGGCTTATACGTCAGAAACGACTTGAACACGGTATGCGCAGCGTCAGCCAACTCGTCCGTGCCGAGCACGTAGCCGTACTTGGCGATAAGGCAACGCTTAATATTCGCAAGCACGAAACGGTGCAACTCTTGTTTTGCATTCGGGTCGGTGCGTTCGTTTTGTAACAGGTTATAAAAGTGTTCGGCGGTCATTTCTTTTGTTCTTCTTATAAATGTTTTATTAGGCAGCGGCATATGCCGCTGCCTTTATCCGCCCTAGGGCGGATAATTTTTTTATAAATTTTTCCAAATTTGTCACGTTTTAGGAAAAATTTTACTCTTTTAATATATAGGGGGGATTAATCCGGTTGAGCGTGACCTTTTTATTTTAGCATAAAAACGGGGTCGAAATAAGTCAAATTTTGATGTAATTAACAGAAATTATTTTTGTATTATATACATTGATATGGCGCGTCTGAACGTAACGGAGAAGTTAATACTGTCGGGAGCAAATAATGAAAACGCTATGCTTAATCTCGCTTACAGGAAAGCATACGAATTTTTCGAAGATGCCTCTTACCTTGTTAACGATAACTTCTGCACCGTATTAGACGTACTGTACAAGCAAAAACACGAAACGCTTACTTTTGAAAACATAGCACGGAATAACGGACTGAGTTTAAGCAAGCTTAACCGTTTCAGACAAAGTTTTATTAAATTATTCATACGGTATAAGGCTCGGTTATCCGAACAGCAAAATGCGGCATAAACGGTTTAGCTTTTTCTTTTAAATAAATTCCGTCGAATTATGACGGAATTTGTCTGAAAAATAGTAGTAACTTATTATGCGTAATGGCATCATTCAAACGAAAAGAACAATTAATACAGGAAGCCGCAAGTGGTAATGACGCGTATCTTAAATGGGTGTATGACAGATTTTATATGCATTACAAAGCCGAAAGTCACACTCAAAATAACAAGTCTTACGACGATTGTCGGTTTATCGAGTTTTTATATACCAAAAACCACAAAGGCAAATCTTTCAAAGCTATTTGCGATAAATACCTTTTTACAAGCGTAAGCACGCTTGAAGCCAGAAGAAAAGAATACGTGTCTATATTTTATTTCTATCTTGAAAACGAAAAAGCAATATTCGACGCAGCCTTTGCAAGTAACTTATAAAAGCAGGATACGCTCCTGCTTTTATTTAATTTTGGGGCTTGTACGTCGTAACCAGTCCCGCAACCAGCTTCTTCATTTCGGTGGTTTCGCTTGCAGCTGCGGCTTTAAGCTTTTCAAGCGTGGACCAAAGAGCGTCCTCGTCCAGCGCAATGGGGTTTGCAATGCTAATCATGCCGTTCGCCGTTTCCTGCATTCCCTCTTCGTCCATAAGCCTTTCTTCGTACAGCTTTTCACCGGGGCGCAAGCCGACGCATTTTATCTCGACGTCGACGTCGGGCTCTAACCCCGACAGCTTTATAAGATTATAAGCAAGGTCGTAAATTTTTACGGGCTCGCCCATGTCGAGAACGAAAATCTGACCCTTCTGCGCGTAGGCGCCCGCCTGCAAAACAAGCGAAACCGCCTCGGGTATGGTCATAAAGTAACGGATAATGTCCTTGTGAGTTACGGTTACGGGTCCGCCCTCCTGTATCTGCTTTTCGAACAGAGGAATTACCGAACCGTTGGAGCCGAGCACGTTTCCGAAACGCACCGCAACGAATTTCGTATTCTTGCTATGCTTTCCGATAGTCTGTATTATCATTTCGCAGATACGCTTCGTCGCGCCCATTATATTCGTGGGGTTGACCGCCTTATCCGTGGAAATCTGCACGAATACTTTAGACTTGAATTTGTCCGCGCACTTGGCTACGTTCAGCGTGCCGAACACGTTGTTTTTAACCGCCTCGTTAGGGCTGGTTTCCATAAGCGGAACATGCTTGTGCGCCGCGGCGTTGAATACTATTTCGGGACGGTATTTTTTGAATACGTCCTCCATTTTCACAACGTCCCTTATACTTGCGATTAGCGCAAGCAAATTCAGCTCGGGGTGGTTGCGTTTAAGCTCCTGCTCAATGTCGTAGGCGTTGTTTTCGTAAATATCGAGTATTATTAGCTGCTTGGGATTGTGCGTTGCTATCTGGCGGCAAAGCTCGCTGCCGATTGAACCGCCGCCGCCCGTTACCAGAACAACGCGGTCCTCGATATAGCCCATTATTTCGTCAAGGTTGACCTTTATCTGGTCTCTGCCGAGAAGGTCCTGAATCTGTACGGGACGAAGCGCGGTTACGCTTGCGTCGCCGCTGACGATTTGGTAAATTCCGGGAAGGGTTTTAACCTTCTTTTTCGTCGTTTCGCAAATTTCGAATACCCGTTTTATCTGCGCCTTGGGCGCGGCGGGCATTGCGATTAGTATTTCGTCAATGGCGTATTGGGCTACCAACTTGGGAATATCCTCGGTGCCGCCGAGAATTTTTACGCCGTATACGTTTTTATTTAACTTCGCGGGGTCGTCGTCGACTACGCAGATAGGAAGATAATCGATTTTGTCGGTGGTCTGAATTTCCCTTATAAGCATGGTGCCCGCGTTGCCGCCGCCAACGATAAGAGCCCTTATTTTGCCCTTACTTTTGCGCGAAATAGAATATTTGAATGCAATGTAAATACGTTTTGAAAAGCGGATAAGCAATACGAAAACGAACATAAAAATGCAGTACGTAGAGCAGACGCGGAAGCCGGCGGGCGGCTCTAAGGACAGCCCGCAAGCCACGTTAACACAGTATACGCAAAGCATTGCGCAGAACGCCCTAAGCGAATCAATCAAGCCCATTGACGTAAACACGATAGTGTACAGCTTGAATACCGCAAAAAACGCGTACGTTACCGTCACGTTTATAAGGAACCAATAAAGCAGGTTGAGGTTGAACTTTATACTCATATCGACGATTAGCATTGCAAGCGACATCGCGGCGACTATGGCTATTAAATCCAGCCCTACCAGAATTAATATTCCCTTTATTTTTTTGTAATGATTTTTATTCAGTTTCATTTGCTTATTCCGAAATTTATTCCACGGTTACGCTTTTTGCAAGGTTGCGCGGTTTATCCACGTCGTTTCCTCTGAGAACGCTTAAATAATATGCGAACAGCTGCATTACCACGACCGCAAGGCTGGCGGTAAAATGCTCGTCGGTATCGGGAATATGGAAAACTTTTTTGAAATTTTCGGGAATACCCTCAACGCTTTGCGAGGCAAGCACCGCAACGTACGCGCCGCGGCTTGCCGTTTCAACGAGATTGCTGACCGTCTTTTCCGCCAACGCCTTTTGCGTCAAGGTACCGAAAACCAGCGTTCCGTTTTCTATCAGACTTATCGTTCCGTGTTTAAGCTCGCCAGCGGCGTACGCCTCAGAATGAACGTAGCTTATTTCTTTAAGCTTTAAGCTGCTTTCGATGCTTACCGCGTAATCGACGCCTCTGCCGATAAAGAACACGTCTTTTTTATCCATCATTTGGGATGCGAATTTCTGCACCTCGGACTTGGTTTCGAGAACCTTAGCTATCTTTTCGGGCAGCTCGGTCAACTCTCTTTTAAAGCTTGAATATTGCTGCGCGCCTACCGTGCCGCGAACCTCGGCAAGTTTAAGCGCAATCAGATACATTGCTATAAGCTGCGCGCTGTACGCCTTCGTTGTGGCGACCGAAATTTCGGGCCCCGCTTTCGTATAGAACACGCCGTCCGCCTCGCGCGCGATTGACGAGCCGAGCACGTTTACTATCGCAAGAGTTTTGACGCCCTGCTGCTTCATTTCACGCAGCGCTGCAAGACTGTCCGCCGTTTCGCCAGACTGACTGATTACTATAACGAGCTCGTTGCCGCCGAGCACGGGCTTGCGGTAACGGAATTCCGAAGCGATTTCCACGCGTACGGGTATACGGGCAATATCCTCAATGACGTACTGCCCCACGACCCCGACGTGATAAGCCGAGCCGCAGCCGGTTATCGTTATGCTGCTTACGCCTTTGAGATAATCCTCGGAAAGCTGCAGCTCTGACAAGTCGAGCTTGCCGTCGTGCAGGAAATAGTTGACCGTGTTTCTGACGACCTCGGGCTGCTCGTGAATTTCTTTGAGCATGAAATGCTCCCAGCCGCCCTTTTCCGCCGCCTCCGCGTCCCAGGAAATGAGCGTGGGCGTTTTGGAAATTTCCTCGCGGTCGAGGTTGTAGAACGCAACGCCGTCCTTCGAAAGCAACACTATTTCGTGATTGTCCGTATAGTACACGTTGCGAGTGTATTTGAGTATTGCGGGCACGTCGGAAGCGAGCAGCGCTCCGCCGTCCGTTACGCCTATAACCATGGGGCTGTCCTTGCGGATTGCGAAAATCTCACCCGGAAAATCCTTGAACAGCACCGCAAGCGCGTAAGAGCCGCGCGCGTGAAGCGCGAACTCGGAAATAGCTTTAAGCGGCTCGCCGTGCTTTTTATAGTAATAGTCTACGAGCTTCGTCGCCACCTCGGTGTCGGTATCCGAATAGAAAGTATATCCGCGCCGCGTAAGCTTGTCCTTTAACTGCGAATAATTTTCGATTATGCCGTTATGCACCGCAACTATGGTGTGCTCGTCGTTGCAGTGGGGGTGAGCGTTGTTCTGCGAGGGCTCGCCGTGCGTCGCCCAGCGCGTATGCCCTATGCCGCAGGTTCCGTTAAAGCTCTTCCCTCCGTCCGTAAGGTCGAAAAGAATTTTCAGCTTACCCTTGGCTTTTTTTATATCGATATTTCCGTCGCCGTCGCTTACTGCGACGCCGGCGGAATCGTAACCTCTGTATTCAAGCTTTGCAAGCCCGTCGAGAACGACGGGAGCAGCCTGTCTGCCACCCGTATATCCAACTATACCGCACATATAAAAAACCTCTTATTTTACAGTATGCCCTTTTTTACGGATAACTTCCGCAATTTCTTTGGAGTAGGTCTTACAAAGCTTTTCGCTTTCAGCCTCCACCATTACTCTGACAAGCGGCTCCGTGCCCGAAGCTCGCACGAGTATTCTGCCGCGACTGCCCAGCTTTTCTTCGGCAATCTTGACTGCGGCAACGACGTCGGCGTCGTTCTGAGCCGCCTCCTTGTCGTTTACGCGAATGTTCAAAAGTACCTGCGGGAAAATTTTAACCGGCTCGGTAAGCTTGGACAGGGTAGTCTTTTTCGCGAGAATGACCTCCATGATTTTAAGACTGGTAAGTATTCCGTCGCCCGTGGTCGCGTATTTGGAAAAAATTATATGCCCCGACTGTTCGCCGCCCAGTCTGCAACCGTGCTGCGCCATATATTCGTGAACGTACTTGTCGCCGACGGCCGTCTGCGCGTAATTTATGCCCACCGCGTCAAACGCTTTGTACAGTCCGAGATTGGACATAACGGTGGTAACGACGGTGTTCGTCACCAGCTTGTCGCGGTCCTTCATATACAGACCGTATACGTAAAGTATCTGGTCGCCCGTGACGGCGTTACCCTTCTCGTCGACGCAAAGACATCTGTCCGCGTCGCCGTCGTAGGCAAAGCCAACGTCAAGCTTCTTTTCCTTGACTAATTTCTGTAAACTCTCTAAATGGGTAGAGCCTGCGTTTTCGTTTATATTGAAGCCGTCGGGCTCGGCGTTTATCACGTAGGTCGTGGCGCCCAGCGCCTCGAAAACCGACTTTGCGATATTCCAGCTGCAACCGTTGGCGCAGTCCAGTCCGACCTTCATTCCCCTGAATGAATACATACCGAGAGAGATGAGATAACCGATATAGCGGTTGCGACCCGACGCGAAGTCTACCGTTCTTCCTATTTTTTCACGGCGCGCGTAAGGCAACTCGGAATAGCTTTCGCCGAACACAACAAGCTTTCCGTCGATATAGTCCTCGATAAGGCTTATCGTGTCCTCTTCCATCTTTTCGCCATGCGAATTGATTAGCTTTATGCCGTTGTCGTAGTAGGGGTTATGGCTTGCTGAAATCATTATGCCGCAATCGAACTCGTCCACCCTAGCAAGATACGCGACGGAGGGCGTAGTCGTAACGTGCATCATATAGGCGTCGGCTCCCGACGCGGTAAGCCCCGCTATCAGCGTATATTCGAACATATAGCTCGACCTGCGGGTATCCTTGCCGATAACCACCCTCGGCGCCGAGTCGTCGCCGTTTCTTCTTTTCAGTTCCCCGAAATACCAGCCGAGAAATCTGCCTACTTTATATGCGTGGTCCGCGGTGAGCGTTGCGTTTGCCTCGCCGCGGAAACCGTCCGTACCGAAATATCTTCCCATATTTTTTCACTTTTTGGCGACAATATTACCTTCGCCCTTATAAATACTGTCCGCAGGAATTACGCCGCGCACGCGCGACAGAGGATATACCTGCGTGTTTTTGCCTATTACCGTGCCAGGATTGAGAACGCTGTTGCAGCCCACCTCGACGAAATCGCCGACCATAGCGCCGACCTTTTTCAAGCCCGTGTTCAAAGGCCTTTCGCCCTTGATTACGACGTTTGATTTGTCGGACTTTACGTTCGACGTAATTGCGCCCGCGCCGAGATGCGATTTGTGCCCTAAAATGCTGTCGCCAACGTAATTGTAGTGCGGGACCTGAACGCCGTCGAAAAGTATGACGTTTTTCAGCTCGGTCGAGTTTCCGACGACGCAGCCTTTACCTATAACAGCGCTTCCGCGCACGAACGCGCAATGCCTTACCTCGGCGTTTTCGCATACTATGCAGGGCGCGCCGAGATACGCGGTAGGAGCCACCTTTGCGGTTTTATGAACCCATACGTTTTCGGATACGGCAATATAGTTCTCGTCGAGAGAACTTCCGATTTCCGTTATAAAGTCCTTTATACCGCCGAGAGCCTCCCAAGGGTATTCGAACTTTTTTAAATATTCCCGTGCCAACGTATAATTCAAATCGTAAAGCTGAGATATTTTCACATCAATCCCCCGCTGCCATTTACTGACAGGTATGTATTATTTTAGCACTTCCATATATTAAAGTCAACGCTAAATTATAAAATTGTAAAATTTGCGTGAAATTTGTCGAATAATTACACGTTTTCACTATAAAAATTATGGGCAGTTTTTAACGAAAATATAGCGCGGAGCAGTTTTTACTGCTCCGCGCTATATTTCAAAACTATTTTATGGGGTACTTTTCCTCTACGTTTTCTATGCCGTAATCCGCAAAGCGCGACCAGCGGCTTAATATTTCGAGACACTCGATATACGCGTACCTGCCGCCCTCGTTGAAATCGGAAGGGGCGTTGACGTCAAACAACTCGTTTAAACTAATCAGAATGTGGCTTACCAGCTTATCAAGAACCTTGCTGCTATCTAAGTTTTTTTCTTTCATAAAAACACCTGTTTGCCACATTATAACACGTTTTTAAAAATTTTTTGCGTCGAATTTTGACGGATTTTAATTACAAAATCGCAATTGACAAAATAAATCGGCCGTTACGTTGACAACTAAAAGATAAAAGGTTATACTGTTAGCAATACTAATGAACAGAGATACCTTAAAGCTTAATGCTTCGAAAGCCGCGGAGATAATACGAAAGGTCTTATCTTCCAAATATTTTCCGTTTTTAACGGCGGCGTTTACGCTTGCGAGCTACTACCTCGGCTGGGACGTAGCGCTTTTTTACTACATTGCGCTGACGGGTATTTTGATGCTGTTCCTGCTTGAAGATATAACGCCCGTTCTGCACCTGTTCCTTTTTATGAGCGTTTCGATTTCGCTTATAAACACCCCCTCCACCACGATGGGAAATTCCGACTACTACCACCGCCCCGAAATATATATTCAGATTTTTACGATAGTCGGGCTGTTTATAGCCGCTGCGATATGCAGACTGGTTAAAACGGTGGTTAAAGGCAAATTTAAAATTACGCCCGTCTTTTTCGGAGTGTGCGGGTTCGCGTTCATACTTATTATCAACGGAATATTTACAGCGGATTACAAACCCAAAAATCTGCTTTTCGGGTTCATTTTAGCCGCGTGCATACTCGGCATTTACAGCGTATTCAAGGACAACGTAAAATTGGACGCCAACGGCTTCGAAAAGATAGCATACTCGTTCATTGCATTCAGTATTCTGTTATTAATCGAGCTTATCGTCGCGTACGCCACCACGGAAGACCTTTTCGTCGACGGCACCATTAACCGCCATAAGCTTATTTTCGGCTGGGGAGTTTACAATACCTACGGCGTTATGCTTTTAATGTGCGTGCCCGCGGCGATATACATTGCGGTACGCAAACGCTGGGGCTTCGTCTATACCGTTTATTCCTTTATTCTGTTCGTCGCGCTGTTCTTTTCGTGCAGCAGACAGGCAATGGTCGGCGGCATAGTAATTTATCCATTCTGCATAGGCATGCTGCTTATCAAAAGCAAAAACCGCTTCCCTAATATCTGCGTCCTTCTCGGCGCGGCGACCGTGGGATTAATTCTCGCAGGCTTTTATCACGAGCAGGTGTTCAAATTCTTTAAAGTTATTTTGTCAAACCTGATTGTCGACGGAGAGCTTGACGGAAGCGGGAGAACGACGATATGGCGCGAGGCGATAGAATACTTCAAAAAGTCGCCGATATTCGGGGCGGGCTTCTTCGTCAAGTTCAGCTATAACGGCAATTCGGGACTGGGCTTTATCCCGCTGATGTGCCACAATACGATTTTACAGCTTTTAAGCTCGTGCGGGATAGTGGGACTGATTGCATACCTTATCCACCGCACCCAGACGGTAATAAGCTTTTTCAGAAAAATAACGCTGCAAAGAAGCTTTATCGCGCTTACCATACTGTCGATATTGGTAATTTGCCTGTTCGACAATCATATATTCAATATTTTCCCTACCATTATCTACGGCGCCTTGACGGCGATATTCGAAAAATCGGAAAAAAGCGACGCTTGACGCGTCGTTTTTTTTATTATATAATTGATTTTTGAAAAGCCCCGTAGTATAATATTTTTACTAATATTTAAGGAGAAAAATTTTGGGAGATTACATATTCGAGTGTGACGGCGTGTTTAAAAGCTACGGCAGCATACTCGCGCTGGACAACGTATCCTTCAAAGTCGAACGCGGCGGCGTGGTCGGACTGCTCGGCCCCAACGCCAGCGGCAAATCGACTCTTATCAAACTTGCAATGGGCATGCTTCAACCGGGAGCGGGCAAGCTGCTTATAGACGGCAAGGCGCCCGGCACGGAAACCAAAAAAATTACGGCGTACCTGCCCGACGCAAACTACCTTTACAACTGGATGACCGTCGAACAGCAGGTCAAGTACTGCGCGGATTTTTTCGGCGACTTCAATATGGAAAAGTGCGACGCGCTGCTGAACAGGCTGCAAATTTTCAAAAAGCAGAAAATCAAATCGCTTTCGAAAGGTACTAAGGAAAAGCTGGGGCTTATACTCACTATGTCGCGCGATGCCGAGCTTTACATTCTCGACGAACCCATTGCGGGCGTCGACCCTGCGGCGAGAGATTTTATTCTCGACACGGTTATGACCAACCGCAAGGAAGGCTCGACGATTTTCCTCTGCACGCATCTAATCGCAGATATAGAGCCGATACTTACCCACGCTATATTTCTTAACCGCGGCAAAATAGCGCTGGACGCGCCCGTTGCGGAAATTAAAGAAAAAGAAGGCAAATCGCTTGACGAAATTTTCAGGGAGGTGTTCAAATGGTAGGCAAGCTTATCAAGCACGAGCTTTTCAGCACGATACGCATTGCGGCGATACCCGCTGTCGTAATGCTGCTGCTCGCAATACTTACGAGAATTACCGTAGAAACATCGAACGTAAGTCTTGCGATAACCTCGGTATCGTTTTATATGTTTTCCGTTGCGGCAACGCTTTTTATAGGCTATTTCTTCGGAATTCACAGCTTCTACCAGTCGCTGTTTACAAGCAACGGATACCTTACTCTGTCCCTTCCAGTTACGCCCGACCAGCTTATATGGTCCAAGCTCATTGCGGCGATAACCGTAATGTTTGCAAGCATAATAATCTGCATACTGTCCGCCTGCATCTTCTTTATAGGGCTGCCCGAGGAAGTAATTCAGCAGATTACCGATGCGTTTGCGCAAATGGGCGACTCGATTAACCGTTTTATCAACGCCGAACCCATGGTATTCGTCGAGCTGATTCTTTTTGCAATCGTATACGTTCCTATGATGTTCCTCGTATTCTACACCGTAATGTGCATAGGTCAGTTGTTTACGGTTAAAAACCGCAAGGCTATTGCAATTTTAATATATGTCGGAATAGTTTTCGTCTGGTCGGTTTTCAATCAGGCAATATTCACCCATATCAATTCTTCCATGGCTGAGGTTTCGATACACCTTGCTATGTGGGTGAACATAGTCTTCTACGCCGCGGTATCAGTCGGCTGCTACTTCTTCGTAAGATACGTAATCAAGAACAAGGTCAACCTGCTGGCATGATAGAAGAAAACGTAAAAAGTCTGCTCGGCTCGCTTTCGGTAAACCCGTACGGCGAAAAGGTGACGGTGGTTGCGGCGGTAAAAACGCAGACGCCCGAGGATATAAACGCCGCAATCAGGGCGGGAATTACCGATATAGGCGACAACCGCGTACAGGAATTTACGCAAAAGTACGCCGCGATAGAGGGCAACCCGAAACGGCATTTTATCGGCAGACTGCAAACCAACAAAATAAAGTATCTGATAGGCAAAGTGGACCTTTACCACTCGGTTGACAGAATAGACTTAGCCGAAGAGCTTTCCCTTGCAGGGCACAAAAAGGGCGCGAGCTTAAATATACTTTTACAGGTAAATATCGGCAACGAAGTCACAAAAGGCGGCTTTGAGTTTGACAAGCTTTTCTCTGCTTACGAACGCATAGCGGCAATGCCCGCGCTGAAAATAAAGGGACTTATGGCAATGCTGCCCGCCTCAGACGACGCAGCGCTGCTGTCCTCGCTTGCGCGGAAAATGCGCACCGCTTACGATAAATTAAAGGACGGCGACCCGGGCATAAGCGTACTGTCTATGGGTATGAGCGGCGATTACCGTTTGTGCATTGACGCCGGCAGCAATATGATACGCCTCGGAACTGCCGTTTTTGGCAAGCGCGACGTTTAATCTTTGAATTTACACTTAACAGCATTCGGCAACTGCCGAATGCTGTTTTACTCCTCTGAGTAATCAAAAAACCGATATACTTGAATATCAATAACATTTGCTATTTTAAAAAGCGCTAACAACTGAAAATCTTTACCGCTCTTTATTTTGTAAAAAGTTGAAGTGCTTATTTTGCACTTCCTGCAAAACTCTTTTACCGTCAGACCGTTCTTCTCTATATATTTCGTAATGATATTGAAATTTACTAATGCTTGCATATTTATTTTTCCTAATCAATGATTTACGGCTATCAGCCATATCAATTATATACGGCTTTTAGCCGTATGTCAAGACAAATACTGCTAAAAGCCGTATAATTTATTATATGAATAAATTCAAAGACCGCTTAAATGAAGCGTTAAAAGAAAACTGTTTATCCCAAAACTCTTTTGCACAAAAAATTTCTATGTCACAAGGTGTTGTAAATAACTATTGTACAGGTAAAAGGGAACCCTCTCTTGACGTATTAATTTCAATCTGCAAGACATTAAACGTCAGTGCCGATTATCTTTTTAGGTATTCAAGATGATTAAAACAACCGCGTAAGCATAATGCTTACGCGGCTTTTGTTTTTTTATTCTTCCTGCGGCGCCGATTTTTTAAACGCCATGAAATGCGCGCCCTTTAAAATTACGACTTCCCTTAAAATCATAACCAGCGCGAACGCGAGAGAGCCGCCGACGAGCACGTCGGAAAGAAAGTGCGCCCCCACCACTATTCTGCATATCGCCACCGTAACGGTATACGCTGCGGGCGCTATCCAACAGATAGCCTTGAGGTACGTTTTTTTGAACCGCTCGAAAAGGTCGGGCAGGCATACTAAGGCAAACGACATTGCCGCGCCGTAGGTGTGCCCCGACGGGAAAGACTTGCAGGTATCGGAAGCAGCGCCTATAAGGCTTTCAGGGGAAGGCGTTCCGCCCGACGGAATTATTATTCCAAGCGTCGTTGCGTTGCGGGGTCCGTTTATGACGTACCAGGGCGTATAGTATGAAAAGTCGCCGAGCGCGTTCATAGTCCTGAACCTCATTCTGCCTATCGGGGTTTTTACCGCGTCGACCACGGCAAGGTACATAAGCTCTACCGCGAACAAAATTACGGCTATTTTCAGAAGCGTAATAGCGGTTTCCTTTTTGACGCGCGCAAGCAAAGCCAAAATCAAGCCTGCAAGCACCGCGGCAAAAACCACCTGCACAGCTATAAGGTAGCCGCTGTTCAGCGTAAACGCGGCGTTGGTACCCTGCAATGCGTCCTGCAAATACTTTTCGGGATATTTGAACGCCTCGTGCACGACGCAGTACGTTTCGTATACCGCGAACGCGGAAAAGCCGACAATTATTACTCCTTGTATGATTTTGTGCGCCCAACCCCTCAGCTCTTTTATAAAGAAAAACCTGTCGCCGTCGGACGTTTTCAGCGCCGCGTTTACGCAGATTATCGAAGCGATTGCGCCCGAAAAATAGAACGCGGAAAAGCCGAGAATTTCGACGAAAAGCGCAAAACCGTTAGTCGAGTAATATTCGCCGTCGGGCAGGCTGCCCGCAGTTAAAAAGCGCGAAATTTCCAAATCGAAAAACGACGCGACGATTAAAAGCGCGGTAAACACGCTGATAAATGCGCATACGCAAAGTATCAATCTTATTTGTAATTTGTTTTTCATAAATTTACCCTATAAAAAAATGTTGTGCCGTAAAGCCACAACATTTTTATTTTTATTGCCTGCTTAATTAAAGCGCAGATAAAATGAGCACCGCTATAACGTACCAAACAGCAAACCAAAACGCGTTAGCTATTACTCCAATAACGATTTGAAGCGGTATTTTAACTGCAATAGGTTTTTTGGAACGCGCGATATTTGCGTTTAACACAGCGGCAAGCATCGTAAACAGTGTCGAGAAAAATGCGCCTATAGCTCCGCAAAATATTATACCGAAAGGAATTCCGATTACCGGAAAAAATATCATCAACCAATCGTACCACTTATTTTTGGCAAGAACGACAGTCTTTCCACTGTTGGATACGAGGCTTACGCCCGTTAAAAAATTGCCTTTGATGTTGAAATCTTCGTATTCAGGTTGACTTTTCTGCGCCGAAGCTTCGTCTGCGGTGAACGATAATTCCGTGTTTTGACCGTCGTTAACGTGGTCTTCGCTCGGTTTTGACGACCGCTCGACCCTGAAAGTTCTTTTCGCTAATTTGGTAGCGGCAACGCCGTCAACGGTAAGCGATTTTTTGGAAGTCCAGAACGATTCGTTGTACAAATAATATGTACCGTCTTCGTCTTTTACCGATAATTCCATATACTTTTCCCCTTTTTTTGTATTATTATACGATATTTTATAACGCGTGTCAATATTACAACACAAAAAAAGACCCTATCGTTAAATAAGGTCTTTGTTTTTTTATTCCGCCTTGAAGGGAAGCAGTGCGGAAACTCTCGCACGCTTGATAGCGGTGGAAAGCTCGCGCTGGTGTTTTGCGCAGGTGCCCGTCATTCTGCGGGGCATAATTTTGCCGCTTTCCGCAACGAATTTCTTTAAACGGGTTATATCCTTATAATCTATTTCAGTTACTTTTTCCTGACAGAATACGCAAACTCTTCTGCGGGGCATCTTTTTATAACTCTTTTTGGGGGCTGCCGCCGTCTTGTTTTCTTCCATAATTGACCTCCTTGATAAACTGCTTAGAAAGGTATGTCGCCGTCGTCGTCAAACGCCTGCAAGCTTGCCCTTTTAGCGCCTTGCTGCGAGGGAGCTTCGGCAAAGCCGTCGCCGCCGTTACCCTTCGGCGTCAGGAATTCCACGTCCTGAGCCACGATGTCAACGCCCGTGCGCTTTACGCCCTGACTGTCCTCGTAATTGCGAAGCTCTATCGAGCCGCTTACGGCAACCTTGTTGCCCTTTTTGGCGTAGCGGGCAACCGTTTCGCCGAGGCCGCGCCATGCTACCACGTTGAAAAAGTCGGTCTTTCTTTCGCCGTCTGCCGAGCCGTAGTTCCTGTTTACGGCAATAGCAAAGCGGCAAAGCGCCACGCCCGAGGTCGTTTCCGTCAATTCGGGGTCACGGGTTAAATTTCCTATTAAAAATACTTTGTTCATCTTCTGTTCCTTAATTCTTAACTGTAATAACTCTTCTTAAAACCTCGGAAGAAAGGCCAGCAACTCTGTCAAGCTCTTTCACTGCCGAACTGTCTGCTTCGAAAGTCATTAAAACGTAAAAGCCGTCGTGCTTATACTTGATGGGATAAGCAAGCTTTTTAACGCCCCACTTGTCGGTGGACACGACTTTACCATTTGAAGATACTACTATATCTTCGAACTTTTTTACGAACGCTTCCTTTCCCTCGTCGGAAACGGCTGCGTCTAAAATGTAAAGCATCTCGTAAGTTTTCATTGTTTTTACCTCCCGGACTTAATCGGCATACCACCAAGCGGTATGCAAGGTGCTTAAATTGTATAATATTTACTGCGGATTGTCAAATAAATTTGCCCTTATTACACGCGCCAGCAAAGTTTTTTTATCGTTGAGCGCGGGATTGAGCGCGCAGTCGTACAAAAGCCGTTTAAGCGCCGCGCCAGTAGCGTCGGCGGGCAACCCCGCCGCAATCAGCTCGTCCCCCTTAACCGCAAGCTGTTTTAAGGTAAAGGGCGCGCCATCCTTCTCCATTTTGCCGAATATATTGCGCCACTTCGTCACGCAGGGCGCTTCGGAAAGGTCGTCGCGACAGGCGGAAAAATCAGCCTGTTTTATAAAAAGCAGCTTATCGAATATATCGAGGTTGTCCACTATCAGTTTTCTTATTTTGCTTTCGCGCGCGTCGCCCTTCAAATCGTACATGTGCAGCCGCGTCAGCCGTACGGTCTCTGCGGTCAGTCGCTTTGCAACCTTCAACCGCGCGCATATTGCTTCGGCTATCTCCGCGCCGATATTCTCGTGGTTGTAATATCTGCCCCCGTCTATAAAGGCGCGCGGCTTGCCTACGTCGTGCAACAGCGCGGTAAGCCTAATGCTTTTATCCGCGTACAGCACTGTACGCAAGCTATGCTCCAACACGTCGTGATTGTGGAACGCCGCGTTCTGAGCCATTCCTCTGCCGAGAGCAAGCTCGGGCAAAATAACGTCGAGCATGCGCGTATCGTCCAGAATTTTCAAGCCGCGGTACTGGGCGCCGCTTACACCGTATTTACCGTCGGCGTGCAGTAGAGCGTCGAGCTCGGCGTAAATCCTTTCGACTGATATGTCGGCGATAAGCGCACGGTTATTCCGCGCGCCCGCAAGGCACTCGTCCGTCGGGGTAAACCCTAATTGCGCCGCTTGCCGCGCAAGGCGCATAAGTCGCAGCCCGTCCTCGCCGAAAACCTTGTCCGCGTCCGCTACGGTCGTTATAATTTTATTTTCTATATCCGCCACACCGCCTAGCGGGTCACAGAGCGTACCCGCGGCAATATCGTAATAAACCGCGTTGCACTTGAAGTCGCGCCGGCGCGCATCGAGAGTTATTTCGTCGGTAAAAAAAGTTTTGACTGGCGTATGAATGCCGCGCACATATTCGTCCGAGCGGAAGCAGGTAAATTCGTACTTTTCCCGCCCGAAGCCAAGCTTTACGGTGCCAGTGTTGCGGTATACCGCGTCTATCTCCGCGCCGCACTTTACGGCGACGGCGCAAAATTTTTCGGCGTCTGCGGGGGCGCAAATATCTATATCGCAAGACTCGCCCAGCCCCGCAAGCGCGTCGCGCACGAACCCGCCCACTATATACAGGGGGAACGGGCACGCCCTTGCAAGCGCGTATAGTTTTTCGGATACGGTCAATTTCATATTTTTATTGTAGCACTTTTTTAAAATAATTGCAATAATTAAATATTTGGTATATAATTGTTGAGTATACAAGGGGATAAAATGTTTCATCTTTTGATAAACGAAGTGAACTTGAAGAAAAAGCGCAGAAAATTCGCAAGGGTAAAAGCCGTGTTCGACGCGGCGGGCGTTGAATACACTCTGCACGTCACCAGGGAAAAGCACGACGTAGACGAAGTCACCGCAGAGGTCACGTCCGCCAAGGGCAACTCGCTTATAGTGCTGGGCGGCGACGGAACGCTGCACGAGGTACTCAATTCCTTCGTGGATTTCGAAAACAACAGCCTCGGAATAATTCCGCTGGGTACGGGCAACGATTTTGCCGCAGCCGCGCGCATCCCCTCGAACGTCAGAAAAGCCGCGCGGCTTATAGTTGAAAACGCACCCCGTGCGATAGACTACGTAGAGTTCGAAAACGGGCTGAGAAGTCTGAACGCCTTCGGTATGGGAATCGACGTCGACGTGCTCGAACGCGCCTACGCAGGCAAGTATTTAAAACGCTCGAAGTACCTGCGCGCTCTGCTCGTCAGCCTCGTCAAATTCAAAAGCCACGATTTTACGGTGCGCTACAACGGCGCCGAGGAACGCCACTTCGGGCTTATTGCGGCGGTCGGAAACGGCAGACAGTTCGGCGGCGGCATAAAAATGTTCCCCGAAGCGAAAATCGACGACGGTTACCTCAACCTGATTATGGTCGACTTTATTTCCAAAATTTCAATGATAGGCGCGTTTATAAAGCTTATGCTCGGCAAGGTAAATTGCGTAAAGCAGGCGAAAACGGTCAGGGTCAAGGAAGTCGAATTTATCCCCGAGAGCGACGATTACACGCTTCAGGCGGACGGCGAGCTATACAAGAACATTCCCTTAAAGGCGCGGATAGTAGAAAATAAACTTAAATTTTACACGGTATGACAGGCAAGTATTTAAAGCGCATAATCGACGGCGTGCCCACTGCGGTGGTCGTCATAGATAAAAATTTAAAGGCGGTTTTTTCAAACGCCGCGTTTAAAAATCTTTTCCCCTTCGACAGGTCGGGTTCGCTGGGGGATATTACCTGTTGCGCCCATTCCTCCGCCCGCTGCAACGGCGCTGACTGCCGAGGCTGTCAGCTTAAAGATGCCTTCAACGAAGCGCGCCTGCAAAAAAAGGAAGTCAACCGCAGAATATTTCAGAGAGTGATAAACAACGGTTTAAACCACGAGGTTTCGTACTCGCTTACCGTAAAGCCGCTCGGCGGCGACTTGTGTATGGGCATTATCGACGACGCGTTCGAGCTTGAAATCGCGCAGGAGCTGCAAACGGCCAAAAGCATACAGCAGCGGCTGCTGCCCGCGGGGAACTGGGCGGGCGGAAAACGCTACTCTTATATGTACGTGCCCTGCCGCGACATAGGCGGCGACCTGCCCGACGTGTTTACGGTCGGAAACTCCGCGTGCGGCGTAATAGCCGACGTTTCGGGCAAGGGAATTTCTGCGGGCATGCTTTCCGCGTTCGTAAAGGCAGCTTACGACAAGACGGAATTTTCGCCTGCAAAGGCGATTGAAAACCTTAACCGCAAGTTTTCTGCGCTCAACCTCGACGAGCGGAATTACGTTACCGTCGCCGTTGTAAGAATAGACGAGGATAGCATAACCTATTCAATGGCGGGGCACAACGTGCCCATACTGTTAAAGACGGGAACGGGCATAACGCGCATAATGCTGAATTCCCCGCCCGTGTCAAGCTGGTTTGACAACCCCTCCTACTACGAGGACGTTATACCTTATAAAAAGGGCGATATTCTCGTGCTGCTTACAGACGGGGTTACCGAATGCAAGAACGCGCGCGGCGATATGTTCGGCGCGGAGGGCGCTATCAAGACCCTTTCGGTTTCGCGCACCGCAGAGGAATTTATAAAAAATCTCGAAAACAATTTAAAGCACTTCAAATCGAGCTTCGACGACGACATAACCGCGATAGCCTTCGATTTGTAAAAAGCGTACGGTTTCCCGCCGTGCGTTTTTTTAATTAATTTCTTGACAGCGGATAATTACGGGTATATAATTGAATACAATAACCATGGAGGAATTAATATGAAAAAGAAATTTGCAGCTTTTGCGGCTTCTGCGGTAGCGGTATCCATGCTCGCCTTCGCAGGCTGCGGAGCAACTGCCGATAATGGCGCGGGTACTATCCCCGGCAACTACAAGGAAAAGTCGCCCGAGGAGCTTGCGACTATTGTTAACGACATAGACGCCGACAAGATTTTCGGCGACTCGAAAGCGCTCAATCTGGGCGTTAAGACGGACCTTTCCGCTTCTATGGATTTGGCGGGTATGTCAAGCACGAGCTTTTCGATAGGTCTCGACTACAAAATGTCGGCAAGCGAAGCAGGCATAAACGGACAGGGCTCGATTAATTTCAAAAGCTCGGAAACAAGCGGCGGACAGAGCGAAAGCAACGAATTTTCAGGCACCGTTTACCACGGCGGCGATTTCGTATACGCAGCGTCGGGCGAGGAAAAAATAAAAATAAACATGAGCGAGCTTATCGCCGCATTTATGCCCGGCGGCAGCGACGATATAGTTACGCCTACGTCATTCTACGAGGCGCAGGACGCGGTTTCGGTTGCGGAGGTTCTTGCCCTTATGCAGCAGTTCGGCGTTAAAATCACCGTAGACGACAGCAAGGGCGTTAAATTCAAAATGAGCATAACCGAAGAAACGATATGGAAGATTGCCGAAACCGAGGGCGGCGATATTGCAGACCAGATTGCGCAGCTTAAAGAGTTGGTAACCTTCAATAAATTCAAGTTCGATTTGTATTTCGCGCTTGACGAAAACGGCGCCTTCTCGGCGGCAAGCTTCGTTACGGATATAGACGCTACTATGAATTTGGGCGGAGCAGGCAGCGCGCCCATGGCAGCGGAAGAAGCTCCCGCTTTATCGATAAAGGTCAAAGGCTATGCGGAAATTTACACGCATAACGATACCGTCACCGTTCCCGATACCGTCACGGGCGACGCTTCTTACGTGGATATGACCGACGCATTAATAGAAATGATTAAGGGTATGATTTAATCCAAACAAAAAAGCCTTCCTGCGGGAAGGCTTTTTTTACGCTTTGTTTTTTACTTTCATAAGCCGTATTACGGCGGCGCGCTCGTTTTCGTCAAGCTTGCTCTTGATATATTTTATCGTTTCTTCAAGCTGCGGTATCATTACGTATTCAAGCGCGTTGACGCGGCGCTTGTTGCGCTCGATTTCGGCGGCAAGCATTCTTACCGTCTTTTCCGTCTGCGCAAGCGCGACCATTTTAGGCAGCAACGCGGACGCCTGCGCGACGGAAAAGTCCGCCTCGCTGGTAATTTCCGAATACGCGTACGGCAGTCCGTCGGCGCGTTTTTCGTTTACAAGCCGAATATCGGGCACGTCAACGCCCATAACGCTTGCGGTACCGCACTCCGCCTTGACCGCTACCGTCGGCATAGAAAACGCCGTTTCCGCGCGGTACGCGGGCGTGACGGAACGCGCCACGGAAAAGCGGCGCAGGGTTTCGGAAAGCTCTTTTTCCACCTCGTCCCTGAGACGCTTGTTTTCCTTTATTATCAGTGAAAAGCGGCGCACCATTTCGTCGGATTTATCCTTTAAAAGCTTGTGCCCTCTCACTGCCGTTGTAAGCCGCGCTTTAAGCTTTTTCAGCTCCATTCGCGTCGGGTTTACGTTAAGTCTTGCCAAAATTTACCTCTGATTATTTAAGATACTTGTCGATAAGCTCCTGCTTAATTCTCTTCAATTCGCCCACGGGCAGTATTTTCAGAAGCTCCCAGCCTATATCGAGCGTTTCCTCGATTGTACGGTCGGCGTTGAAGCCCTGATTTACGTATACCTTTTCAAACTCTTCGGCAAACTTTGCGTAAAGCTTGTCGACGTCGGAAAGCGCGGCGTCGCCCAAAATCGCGGAAAGCTCTTTACTCTCTTTACCGCTTGCATAGGCGGCGAAAAGCTGGTTCATCGTTCCCGCGTGGTCCTCGCGTGTTTTGCCCTTGCCGATACCCTTGTCTTTAAGCCTCGAAAGCGAGGGTAAAACGTCTATCGGCGGATTTATTCCCTTTTTGTAGAGGTCGCGCGACAGCATTATCTGTCCCTCGGTGATGTAACCAGTAAGGTCGGGTATGGGGTGAGTCTTGTCGTCCTCGGGCATGGTCAAAATGGGTATCTGCGTAATCGAGCCGTCGCAGCCCCTTATTCTGCCCGCCCGCTCGTAAATAGTCGCAAGGTCTGTGTACAGATAGCCGGGGTATCCGCGCCTGCCGGGAACCTCGCGCCGTGCGGCGGAAACCTCTCTGAGCGCCTCTGCGTAGTTGGTAATGTCTGTCATTATTACGAGGACGTGCATTCCGCAGGTAAACGCAAGATATTCCGCGCAAGTAAGCGCCATACGCGGGGTTGCGATACGCTCGACCGCGGGGTCGTTTGCAAGGTTGGTAAAAAGCACCGTCCTTTCAATCGCGCCCGTTTTCTTGAAGTCCTCTACGAAATACTGAGCCTCCTCGAAGGTTATGCCTATCGCCGCGAATACTACGGCAAACTTGCTGTCCGTTCCCCTTACCTTTGCCTGACGCGCTATCTGCGCCGCAAGCTCGGCGTGGGGCAGTCCGCTCATCGAAAACACGGGCAGCTTCTGTCCCCTTACGAGGGTGTTAAGTCCGTCTATCGCCGAAATACCCGTCTGAATGAATTCGTCGGGATAGTCGCGCGCGGCGGGGTTAATCGGCTCGCCGTTGATGTCTAAAACCTTTTCGGGAATTACGGGCGCGCCGCCGTCGCGGGGATTGCCCATGCCGTCGAACACTCTGCCCAGCATATCGCGCGAGCAGGCGAGGTTCTGACTATGACCCGTAAAGCGGGCCTTTGCGCCCGAAATCTGCAAGCCCTGCGAATTTTCGAACAGCTGAACCACCGCCTTGTCGCGATTGATTTCAAGCACCTTGCCGCGGCGGACGTCGCCGTCGGCGCATACTACGTCGACCAGCTCGTTATAGGTTACTCCCTCTACTCCGTCGACCACCATAAGGGGACCGACGACCTCGCGGATTGTCTTATATTCCTTAAACATCTTCCTCATCTCCACGGCAGAGCGACTGCATCTGCGTATTTATAAGCTTTGCTATTTCGTCGAATTCTTCCAGCCTGTCCTCGGGAATAAATTTCGCGCGGCCTATTCTGTCTTTGCACGAGGACGCCAGAACGTCCTCCACCGACGCGAAGCAAGCAACCGCCTCCCTCGCGCGGGTGTCGAATTCGTATATAAGCTTTAACATAAGGTACTGCTTTTTCATCGACGTATAGGTATCCACGTCGTCAAACGCGTTCTGGTGCAGATAGTCCTCGCGGATAATCTTAGCCGTTTCCATGGTCAGTCTGTCGCGCGAGGAAAGCGCGTCCATACCGACGAGGCGGACTATTTCGTTAAGCGCCGCTTCCTCCTGCAACACCGTCATTATAAACTGGCGGTATCTCAAAAAGTCGGAGCTGACGAATTCGTTATACCAGTCCTGCATTTTATCGGCGTAAAGCGAATAGCTTATCAGCCAGTCGATGGCGGGGAAGTGGCGTTTGTACGCAAGCGATGCCGAAAGACCCCAGAACACCTTTACTATTCTAAGAGTTGCCTGCGCGACTGGCTCGGACAGGTCGCCGCCCGGGGGCGAAACCGCGCCTATCGCGGTAACCGAGCCCTGACGCTCCTGACTGCCGAGTATTCTGACGATACCCGCGCGCTCGTAGAATTCCGCAAGGCGGCTTGCAAGATACGCGGGGTATCCCTCGTCGCCCGGCATCTCTTCGAGTCTGCCGCTCATTTCCCTTAAAGCCTCCGCCCAGCGCGAGGTCGAATCCGCCATAATTGCGACGTTGTAGCCCATATCGCGGAAATATTCCGCAATGGTTATACCCGTGTAAATGGACGCCTCACGCGCGGCGACGGGCATATCCGAGGTGTTTGCGATAAGCACGGTGCGCTTCATTATGGGGTGCCCCGTCTTGGGGTCCATAAGCTCGGGAAATTCGTTGAGCACGTCCGTCATTTCGTTGCCGCGCTCGCCGCAGCCGACGTAAACTATGATGTCCGCGTCCGCCCACTTTGCAAGCTGATGCTGAACGACCGTCTTGCCGCTGCCGAAAGGCCCCGGCACCGACGCAACGCCGCCGCGCGCGACGGGGAACAGCGTGTCTATAACGCGCTGACCCGTGACCATTGGAGTGTCGGGCATAAGCTTTTCCTTGTACGGCCTGCCGCGGCGCACGGGCCATTTTCTAAGCATGCTGACGGGCTTTTTGCCAAGACCCGTCTGAATTACCGCAACCGTATCCTCTATGGTGAAATCCCCCTCTTCCACGGATACGACCTTGCCCGTCATTCCGTTGGGGACTAAAATTCTATGTTCGATTATTTCCGTTTCCTGAACGACGCCCAGAACGTCGCCCTCGCAAACGCTGTCGCCCGCCTTTACGCGGGGCGAAAAATGCCACTTCTTTTCCCTGTCGAGGTTGTTTACAGAAACCCCGCGGGAAATGCGCGAGCCGTACTTGAAAAACAGCGTCGTAAGCGGGCGCTGAATACCGTCGTATATGCCCGAAAGCAAGCCGGGCGCAAGCTCTACCGAGAGAGGCTCGCCCGTTGATACGACGTCCTCGCCGGGACCCAATCCCGACGTTTCCTCGTAAACCTGTATAGAAGCCTTGTCGCCGCGAAGCTCGATAACCTCGCCGATAAGCCCCTTGTCGGAGACGTGCACGACGTCGAACATCTTACTGTCTGCCATACCCTCCGCAATGATAAGCGGGCCTGAAATTTTAACCGTCTTTCCCAAAATGCAACTCCTTTGCGCCGTTAATCGTTGAATAATATATCTACGCCGAGCGCGCGTTCCATTGCGCTCTTCATCTGCTCTATGCCGTAGCCGGAGCTACCGTTTTTAGACGGTATGCTCAATATAACGGGATAGGGCTGCTCGTCGAACCGCTTTAAAAAATCGGCAATCGCGCGAGCGTATTCCTCGGTGAGGAATATGACCTGATAATCCTTTGCTATTCTGCGCAGAACCGTCTGCGCTTTTTCCGCGTTTTCGGCGGGAAACGTAGCAACGCCCGCCGCCTTGAACACCGTTATACTGTCGCCGTCGCCGACGATTGCAAGTCTGCCCTCAATCATATCACACCGCCCTGAGCCTACGTTTTACGTCCGCCTCGCGCATGCCCGCAAGCAGACAAACGAAAAGTATTCTCACGTTCGCGTTTTCCGCCCTTCTTCTGAATACGTAATAAAGGAAGGGCTGGCTGCGCTTTAAATCGTACCGCCGCGCCGCAAGCAGCTCCGCCTCGTAGCTTTCCGCAATTCTTTCTGCCGCAGTAAGGGGCATTGCCGCAGCGGTCGCGTCCAGGCAGCTTTTTATAAAGTCGTAATACGGCGTGTCCTTGAACGAGTCCGCAACGCGTTTTTTATCCTCTCCGAAAAGCTGCATCAGCCTGTTTTCCGCAAGTCTTCCGCCGCTTACGAAGCACCGTTTTGCATAGTCGCTGCCGTCGCTTCTGAGCGCGGTTAAAATATTCGTCATATCCGCCTTAACCGCAATAAGCTTTTTCAAAAGAAGATTTTTCGAGCAGACCGCGCTCAAATGCGCAAACTGCGCCTTTTCGAATATAAGACCTATTTCCGCGCCCGATGCGTCCCCCTTTGCAAACAGCTCCGCCGCGTCCGCTATCGCCTGACGCAGATGCGGGTTGAGCGGCTGCAAAGCGTTTTCCCTGATACATTCGAGTATTTTGCCCGCGGGATAAAGTCCGTCGGGGGCGAGAAGCTTTTCGGCGTCCAGATTGAGATACACCGCCTTTACAAGCGCCTTGGCGTTGTGAAAATCGCGCGGGGAAAGAAGATATTCGAGCTCTGCCTTAGAGGGCGCGTATTCGCGTATGAATTCGTCAATCGAGCGCTCGTCCGCGGCGACCAATTCTTCATAGTCGTATACCGAAGAAATCTGCGCGTCCTTGCCGAAGCCGCTTTCGGAAAGAGAACGCAGCGCGTCCTCTGCCCCCGCCTCGCAGAGCTTTAATATCTTATCGTTCAAAAGATATTTTTCACGCACGGCGATAACGCCGTTCGTATAAGTCAAATCCTTAGCCATTTTAATAATTCCAAAATATTACCGACCGCGCGGGCCGCACTCGTTTAAACCGAAAAAATTTTGCCCGCTATTTCAGCTTGATTGTCCTCTCTGTCCGCGGCAAGTATCGCGGAATACGAAAGGTTTTTATCCGAGGTCGCGCCTATAAGCAGGAAGCCGCCGTCAATCGCCGCCTTTTTGGGCGAAACCTTCAGCTTCTTTTCCTTAACCACGTCAAGCTTAGCCGCGTCCTGCGAATACGCAAAGTTGTCGGCGAACACTATCTCGTCGCCCTCCTCGGCGTACTCGGACAGCAGCCGCCCGCAAAAACGCAGGGCGTCAGCCTTGCCCATTTCGCGCATAGCCGCAAGCGCGCGGGCGTAAACCTCGTCGATTACGGCGCGCTTTTCGCCGAGCATTATCTTCGCACTGTCGAGACGCGCGGTTGCAGCCTTGCCGTCAAGCACGCTTTGCGCTTTTCTTTCAGCCGCATCCCTTTCGCCTTTAAGCCGCCTTTCAGCGCGCCCGTTGGCAGCCGCGACGACTGCCTCCGCCTTTTTTTCGGCGTCGGCTATTATTGCCTGCGCCTCCGTTTCGGCGTCGGCTATTATTTTTTCGACTATCGCCTGTTCACTCATAGAATACCTCTTGCTTTATCGGGGCGGCATTGCGCAACCCGACGCAGTACGTTTTCAAAAATCAGATAACCATTATAGAAATGATAAGTCCGAGAATTGCGTAGAACTCTATCATTGCGGGATAAATGATAAGCTTACCGCCAAGCGATTCCTGCTTGCCTACGGCGTATATACAGTTGACTGCCGATTTACCCTGCAAAATGCCGGTTACGAAGCCCGAAACCGCCATGGGCATAACCGCGCCGAAAAGCGCCCAGCCCTGCGCCGCAGTCATTGCCTCGACAAGCGACGACGAGCCTATAATACCGATAATAAAGCCGTAAATACCCTGCGTTGCGGGAAGGAGCACGAGAACGAGCACCTTACCGAACTTTTTGGGGTCCTCGCCCAGCACGCCCGCAGCCGCGCCGCCCGTCTTGTAAAGACCGTAAGCAGAACCTATTCCGCAAAGCAGCACGCAAAGCGCAATTCCGATTATACCGATTATATAACCTGTTTCCATAATAATGAACCTCCGAATTTTATATTAATTATTTTCATTTAAAACGAGATAAGTGTGCTTCATATCCGAGCCGAGGGGCTTGAACAGCGTTCCCTCGCCCTCGTAAAATCTGCCGTAGAACTCGACGTATTGAAGCCTTGCATCGTGGATATACGCGCCGAGCAGACCTATCGCAAGGTTGAAGATATGCCCTACGACCATAAGCACCACGCCGAGAATTATAAGCCCCGCGTTACCGCTGAAAAGGAACGGCGTGCTGCCGTTGTAGCCCGTCACCACGAAGCCCGAAATTATCTGCGCGATTACCGCGCCCGACAGCATCAGACCGTAAAGTCTTGCGTAGCTTAAAATGTCCGAAACGATATTTATAACGCCGTACGCAGCGCCGAAGCCCTTGGTGAATTTGCCGACTATCTTTTCCTTTCTGCCTGCGGTCAGCATTGCAAGTAACAGCGACCCGCCGGCAATTATTCCGCCCGCAAGCGCAAGCGGGGAAGCGTTGAAATCTTCGACGAGTCCTATTACGGCAAGCAGTACGCCGACCATAAACATGGTCCAGCTTACGCCGTCGAAAATTCCGCCCCACGTATCGCCCCTGCGCCAGCACTGAACCGCGCGGCAGGCGTAGCCCGCGCCGAGCTGAACTATGCCGATTATCATACTGATAACGAGTACCGACGGAATTTGTATGCCCATAAGCGAATACCGTCCGCTCATAGCGTCGGGCATAACGGTGTGCGGCAACGCCGCCATTCCCAAAAACGAGTTAAACAAAAAGCCCCAAAGTATTGCGAATATTCCGCCGACGGCAAATACGCCCGCAAGCTTCTTCATACCCGTTTCGCGCTTGGACCTGAAATATACGAACCCGCCGATTACCGACATCAGCAGGCCGTAAATAACGTCGCCCATTATAAAGCCTAAAAACAGACTGTAAAAGAATGCCATAACCGTGTTGGGGTCGAATTCGCGGTAATTGACGGGCGAATACATGTCCGTCACCGCCTCGAAGTTTTTGACTACTTTATTATTTTTCAGCAGCGTCGGCGGCTGCTCGTCCTCGGACGGCTGCGAAAATTCGTACCATACCGCGCTTGCCGCTTCGTTTAAAGCCCCCTCTACTCCTTCGCGCATTTCCGTAGGAACGTACGCCTCTAAAAGAAAGGTCTTTTGCGTCTTGCGCATTTTTTCGCACTGTTCGGCTTTTTCCAGCTCGAACCCAACGAAGTCGCAATATATTTTAAGTTCGCGTATGCGCGCTTCGAGCGACAGCAGCTCTTTATTTAATTGTTGTATGCTTATCGAAAGCTCGGTTTTCTTTTGGGTGAGGGTAGCGAAAAGCTGTTCGCCCGTGCAGTCCCCGTCGAACGGACAGGCGGAAAAGTTGACGCCGCTCAAAAGGTCGTAAACCTCCGCTTCGGCGGCCTTGTGCGCGGCTATCGTTATAAGCGCGCTTTCCGCGTCCGCAGCAATAAATTTATAACTCAGCAGCGAAACCCCGTCGGCAGCCTTTGCAAAGCTTTCCCTCTGCTGCACGGGCACGGTGCCTATCTTTACCGAAACGTGAGCGGTGTTTTCGGGGTGCAGCGACCCGCCGTAGCACGAATAAATGCGCGCCGTCGCAAGCAGACGCTCGGTCTTGGCAAGCTCGGCTTTCAGCTGCATTTCGTTGTCGATAACGGCATTTATATTATCTATCAGCTTCTCGGTTTCGTCAGCCGCCTCTCGCGCGCCCATAAATTCGCCATAGCTTACTTCCGTCTCGCCGAGATTGTCCGACTTGATTTTATTTTCCTTGTAATAGTTTTCTACGCGCCGCAAAAGGACTTCGAGCGCCGCCTCTGCCCTTGCAAGACGGTCGCGCAAAGCCTCCGTGTCCGTTTCTAACGGTTGAGTATTTTCGGTTTCGCCGTAGAGCTTAATCTCGGTCGCCTGAGTGCGTTGCAGGGCGTTTAAAATGCTGTCCCTGTCGTATTCGAGCGCAATGAGATTGAGTTTGCTCATTTCAACGACTGCCACGCGTTATCCTCCGAACTATGTCGTTTACAGTTTTGTCGGTTTCCTTTAAACGGTCGGCACAGTACTTCGCAGCCTTCGCCCTGTTGACCGTAATTTCGTCGTCGTAACGCCGCTGCGCTTCCGCCGCTGCGTTTTTTGCTATCTGCTCGCGCAGGGACTTACAGTCCGCCTCGGAAAGCTTTTCTATATCCGCAGCGCGTTCCTCTGCCGCGGCAGCTATTTCAGCCGCCTTTGCAAGCGCGTTCGCCTTTATTTCAGCCGCCTGAGCTTCGGCTTTATTTATAAGTTCGATTATTTCCTGCATACCGTAAATTTTACCATATATTTACTCAATTTGCAATAGAAATCTTTTAACTTTCGTTAAAGTTTCACAATTTTTGTTACGCCTTTCATTTTTCGACAATATTATCGCCCGTGCCCGTGCCGTTTTTAAAAAGCATTGACATAAAGCGGCTTTTATCCTATAATATAAATATGAATAGAATTTACGGCAAGACGTTTGACGAAGAGCGCGCGCTTTACAACCTTTCGGGCGCGACGGTAGAAAACTGCACGTTTGCGGGCCCCGCAGACGGCGAATCCGTGCTTAAAGAGTGCCGCGGCGTGACGGTCAAGAATTGCAGCTTTTCGCTGCGCTATCCCTTCTGGCACGACAGCGACTACGTTATAGAAAACTGTACTATGGACGAGCTTACCCGCGCCGCGCTCTGGTACTCGAAAAACGGCGTCATCAAGGGCAGCACGCTCGGCGGAATTAAGGCTTTGAGAGAGTGCGACGACACGGTGCTGACGCATTGCGACGTCAACTCGCCCGAGTTCGGCTGGCGCTGCCGCGGACTTGAAATGATTGACTGCACCGTGGAATCGCAGTATTTCCTTTTCGAGTGCCGCGATATTAAACTGAAAAACGTAACCATGAAAGGCAAATACTCTTTTCAGTACGTAGAAAACGCCGTCATAGAGGATTGCAATTTCGACACGAAGGACGCGTTCTGGCACTGCAAGAATATGACGGTAAAAAATTCCGTGCTTAAAGGCGAATACCTCGGTTGGTATTCTGAAGGGCTTACGCTTATCAACTGCCTCATTATCGGCACTCAGCCCCTCTGCTACTGCAAAAACCTTACCCTTATCAACTGCCGCACCGAGGGCTGCGACCTCGCGTTCGAATATTCCGACGTAAACGCGGACGTTACCGGCCATATAGTATCTATTAAAAACCCGAAAAGCGGAATTATCACCGTAGACAGCGTAGGCGAGGTTATCCGCGGCGATAACGTCGTACCCTGTAACGGCGAAGTCGTCACGCGCGAAAGGAAATGTGGATAACTTTTTGCATAAAAAACGGATGTTTGTCGAAAACTGTCGCGTGAAACGCTGTTTTACGCGTTTTGTGGATAAATTGTGGATATAATTTTACCTTACCCCTTTATTAACGCCTGTCCACAACCTATAATGTGGATAACTTTTTGTGGATAACGTAACAGCCGACCGCTTGACAGCGGTCGGCTGTTTTTATGCAATTTATCCTTATAGTCGAAGTATAGTTTTACTGTTTATCGACCTTTTTGCCGTACACCGCCGACATATTGTTGGCGTACTTCTGCATATTGTCGCAGGACTTTATGGAAACCGAATTTTCGTAGTCGGACAGCTTTTTAAGCTGGTCGCGCGAAAGTCGTTGGGGAATATCTATCTCTACGGTAACGTACAGATTGCCTATACCGTTGACCGTCTTTACGCCTTTGCCTCGCACGCAGAAGCGCGTGCCCGAAGCCGTGCCCTCGGGCACGTTCAGCTCGATAGTGTTGTCCGCTGCGGGAACGGTAATTTTACCGCCGAGCACCGCCGTTCTGTAAGAAATGGGAACGGTTACGTACAAATCCTTGTCCTCGCGGCGCAGCAGCTTGTGCGGCTCGATTCTGAAAAAGATGTACAAATCGCCCGCCTCGCCGCCGTTGCCCGCCGCCTGACCGTAGCCGCGTTTTCTGAGGCTGCTGTCCTTATCGACGCCCGCGGGAATATTGACGGTAAAGCGCGTTTCCTTCCTTACGAAGCCCTTGCCCTTACAGTCGGGGCACTTATCCGTGACCATTCTGCCGCTTCCGCCGCAGTCGGGACAAACGCCGACCTGAATGGTCCTGCCGAAAATGGTATCCTGCGTGTACTTTATACGACCGCTTCCGCCGCAGCAGGTGCAGACCTTGAACGACGTTCCGTGCTTCGCGCCCGAGCCCTTACAGGCAATGCAGGGCTCGTTACGGGTATAGCTGATTTCCTTGGTGCAGCCGTTGATAGCGTCGAGAAAGGACAGATAGACGGTCTGCTGAATGTCCGCACCGCGGTTCTTCTTCTCGGCGCCCATGCCGCCGCCGAAGTTGCCGAACGGCGAGCCGCCGCCGAACATCGAGTTTATTATATCCTCGAAGCCGCCCATACCGCCGCCGCTGAATCCGCCGAACGGACCGTGACCGCCGCCTCCCATGCCGGGGTGCGATTGCTCGAAGTCGTACTGCTTGCGCTTAGCGTCGTCCGACAGCACCGCGTTAGCCTCGTTTATTTCCTTAAACTTCTCGGCAGCCGCCTTGTCGCCGGGGTGAAAGTCGGGGTGATACTGCTTGGCAAGCTTTCTGTATGCCGCCTTGATTTCGTCTGACGACGCCGTCTTGGGCACGCCCAGAATATCGTAATAATTTTTCGCCATAAGTTACCTTATACATACTATTGCCTTGAAAAGATTACTTTTCAAGGCAGTATGCTTTAATATTTTTTCAATCGATTAATGCTGTCTGAATTCGGTGTCGTCGCCGCCGTCAGGGTTGGGAGCTCCGCCAGCCTGCTGATACATCTTCGCTATTACGGGCTGAATTTCGTTTTGCAGCGTGTCGATAGCGGCTTTAATTCTGTCGTTGTCGCCAGATTCAAGCTCGGTTTTCGCCTTTGCAACCGCGTTTTCGACGGTGGTCTTATCCTCGTCGGAAAGCTTGTCGCCCGCTTCCTTTACAGTCTTTTCAAGGCTGTCTATTATGCTTTCGAGGTTGTTCTTGTTGTCTACTGCCTCTTTGCGCTTCTTGTCCTCTTCAGCGTATCTTTCGGCGTCCTTTACAGCCTTATTGATGTCGTCCTCGGAAAGATTGGTAGAAGCAGTGATAGTGATGTTCGTGCTCTTGCCCGTTCCCAAATCCTTTGCGGTGACGTTTACGATACCGTTTGCGTCCACGTCGAACGTAACCTCAATCTGGGGCACGCCGCGGGGTGCGGGGGGAATATCTGTAAGCATGAACTTACCAAGCGATTTATTGTCGCGCGCGAACTTTCTT
This sequence comes from uncultured Christensenella sp., assembly GCA_910576655.1. Lineage (GTDB taxonomy): Bacteria > Bacillota > Clostridia > Christensenellales > Borkfalkiaceae > Coproplasma. The sequence continues at coordinate 9,266 of CAJTJC010000011.1, read as the reverse complement.
TCACCCTGTAAGACGTTGATTTCAACGCCCGGCTGATTGTCGGCTGCGGTCGAGAACACCTGACTTTTCTTTACGGGGATAGTCGTGTTTCTCTCGATTAGGGGCGTGGATACGCCGCCGAGAGTTTCGATACCGAGGGTTAGGGGCATAACGTCGAGCAGAAGTACGTCCTTGACCTCGCCCGAAAGCACGCCGCCCTGAATTGCCGCGCCTATTGCGACGCACTCGTCGGGGTTTATGCCCTTGAAGGGCTCTTTGCCCGTAACGCTCTTTACCTTATCGAATACGGCGGGAATACGCGTAGAGCCGCCGACCATAATAACTTTATTGATTTCGTTGTAATTAAGCCCCGCATCCTGCATCGCCTTGCGCATAGGCTCTACCGTTCTTTCAACGAGGTCAGCGGTAAGCGAATCGAACTTCTGTTTCGACAAATCTATATCAAGGTGCTGGGGCGCGCCGTCAACCACCGTGATAAACGGCAGATTGATATTCGTTGAACTCATACCCGACAGCTCTATCTTGGCCTTTTCAGCTGCTTCTTTAAGCCTCTGCATAGCCATTTTATCCTTGGAAAGGTCTACCCCCGTATCCTTTTTGAAGGTATCGACGAGGAAGTCCATTATCTTGTTGTCGAAGTCGTCGCCGCCGAGACGGGTATCGCCGTTGGTTGCGAGAACCTCGAATACGCCGTCGCCTATTTCGAGAATGGAAACGTCGAACGTGCCGCCGCCGAGGTCGTAAATCATAACCTTCTGGCTACCCTCCTGCTTGTCAAGACCGTACGCAAGCGCAGCCGCAGTCGGCTCGTTTATAATTCTCAATACATTGAGTCCCGCGATTTTACCCGCGTCCTTGGTGGCCTGACGCTGCGAGTCGTTGAAGTATGCGGGACAGGTGATAACCGCGTCGGTTACCTTGCCGCCGAGATAACTCTCGGCATCAGCCTTCAACTTGGAAAGTATCATTGCGGAAATTTCCTGAGGGGAATATCCGTGGTCGATATTTACCTTATAGCTTTCGCCCATGTGGCGTTTAATAGATATTACCGTCTTATCGGGCTGGGCAACCGCAAGACGCTTTGCCGCCTGTCCGACGATACGGCTACCGTCGTTTTTAAAAGATACTACCGAGGGCGTGGTTCTGTTGCCCTCGCTGTTGGCGATAACAACGGGCTCGCCGCCTTCCATAACCGCCACGCAAGAGTTGGTTGTTCCTAAATCGATACCTATTACTTTTCCCATATATATTACCTCTGAATGTTTATTATATAGTTACCGCCACCTGCGCAAAGCGGATAACCCGCTCGCCGCTTCTGTAGCCTTTCTTTAAAATCTGCTTGACCGTATTGGGCTCTTCACCCTCTTCGCAGGGGAAGTTCATAACCGCCGATGCCACATTCTCATCGAACGGGTCTCCGATATTGACGGCAATCTCTTCCACGCCGAGCGAAGCGAGAATGGTATTGAAGTTTTTAATTATCTTATCTATCCCCGCGCGAGTCTTTTCATCCGACGAAGAGTCCAGCGCATAACCGAACGTATCGGCGACGGGAAGCAACTTTAAAATCGCGTCCGACACGCCGTCCGAATACGCGCGCGCTACCGCCTGAGCGTTGCGCTTGCGGTAATTGTCGTATTCGGCCGAAACAGCATACCACTTTCGCTTGAAGTCCTCCGCAAGCGCGGTAAGCTTTTCCTCTTCGGTAAGCTCTGCCTGCTGAGGCTGTTCGTTCAAAATTTCTTCTTCTCTCTCTTCCATTATCGCCTCTCGTTGGTTTGTACATTATTAATATAAAGCTTATTTAACGGGATTAAACAAAAAAGTTACATATTTTTTAAAAAATTTACGGGTTGACACTTTCCGTAAAATTTGCTATAATAATATAATAATGACTAAAAAGACCGTTGCACTGAAAATTTTAAAACAATATCTTATTATATCCGCAGGGTGCGTGCTCTTTTCGCTTGGCATTGCGCTGTTTCTCGACGCGAACAAAATCGCGGCAGGCGGAGTATCCGGGCTTGCCATTCTTTTAAGCCATATTACACCTTTCGACATGACGGGCGTATGGATAATCATTCTCAACGTGCCGCTGTTCATTCTGGGCGCGTTATCCTTCGGCAAAGCCTTCGTTCTGTCTTCGCTGTACGCAACGACAGTTTCTTCGCTATTAATCGAACTGTTCAACTTCCTGCTTAAAAATTACCTGCCGCTGACCGAAGATATTATTATCGCCGGCGCCGTGGGCGGCGTGCTGGTCGGCGTAGGAATGGGGCTCGTTTTCAGAATGGGCAGCACGACGGGCGGAACGGACATACTCGTCAAGTTTTTAAGAAAGAAATTCCGGTACCTGAAAACGGGTGTAATCTCGCTGATTATCGACACGGTGATTATCGGCATATCCGCAATTTTTTTCAAAAATTTCACGCTTACCTTTTATACCGTACTGTCGCTTATCATCACCATAGTGGTTATGGACTGGGTGATTTACGGAAACGAATCGGCAAAGCTTTTGTACATCATTACAGACGCCGAGCACGCTTCGCTTCTCTGCGAGAAAATACTTTCCCTCGACATAAGCGCAACCTGTCTTGACGGCGAGGGCGCGTACACGGGCGACACAAAGCGCATAATTATGTGCGCAATTAAAAAAATGCAGTATCCCAAGCTATGCGACTATATTCACGAGATAGACCCGCGAGCATTCACCATAGTGACAAGTGCAAAGGAAATTTACGGCGAGGGTTACAAGGACCACAAGGACAGAGAATTATAAAAATCAGCCGCACCGATTACTCGGTACGGCTGATTTTTTCTTTTAAAAGCGCGTAAGCTTCCTCTAAATCTTCGGTTGAGGCAACCGCCTTTTCCATAGGGCAAATATCGTTGCCCGCGCGGTTGATTATTTTTTCGGTAAGCGTTTCGTACCCGAAGGGTATCTCGTACTTTTCCAAAACAGCTTTGCCACCGTACGACAGCGTTTTTGCAAATACGGCTGATATGCCGCACCTTGCAAACAGCATTGCAACCGCCTTGCCGACCACCAAATCGGCAACGGCATAGCCGCGCAAATCAACGCCCTCCGCAATAAAATCCATTATCGGAGAAATACCGCGCTTATCGCTGACGATAGTTTTGCCCCCTTTACATAGACAGACGGTATGCCCCGTCAGCCCGCTTTTCGCTATCTGCAAATCGGTCATTTGCGCACCCTGACGGCGGCGACGATTAGCGGGACGAGTATAATATGCAGAGCCGCGCCGAGCAGCCCGTCTTTTATCTGCGCCCAAATTACCGCAGGCGTAAAAGGCGTTACTGACTGAAAAATCACCGACGCAAGCATTAAAACCGACCTGCCCGCAATTAGCGCAAGCAGTGCGGCGAGCAATGCGAACCTGACGTCCTTTTCGATTTTTTTACCGAACATTCCCGCAACCGCGGCGATTACGGCAAGCTCGGCAATCATAAACGGCAGCCTTGCAAGCGCGGGCATGGGATTTCCCGAAGCGAGCGTAAGCAAAAAGCTTATAACGGGTGAAAGTACGCCTATACCAAGTCCCCAGCGCCAACCCAAAAGGCAACCGCCGAGTAAAACGGGCAGATACATGGGCAGCCACCTTACGCCGCCCGTCGCGCCCGCAAAAATATGCACTATCTGCGGCAAAGCCACCGCCATTGCGATTATGCCCGCAGATATAAGACTTTTTAAACTGATTCTGTAAAGTAAAGTTTTTTCCGTCATATTCAACTCCTTTTATTTTCAAACGCGCAGGCGACTTCCTCTAAAAGCTCTCTTATGCGTAAATGCTGAGGGCACACCGCCTCGCACTTTCCGCACTTAATACAGTCGGACGCCTTTCCCTTGTTTTTAACGTGGGTATTGTAATAGAAATCCGCATTCCAGTCGTGATACAGCTCTTTCGTGTTCATACAGGCGAACAGGTCGGGAATGGAAATGCTGCGGGGACAGCCCGCCGTGCAGTATCTGCACGCCGTACACGCAATCAGGTTCATCGATTTGAACACCCTGCACACGTTTTGTACTGCCTCCAGCTCGCGCTTGTCAAGCGGCTTAAAATCGCGCATATACGAAAGGTTGTCCTCCATCTGCTGCATATTGCTCATACCCGACAGCGTCATGAATACGCCGTCGAAGCCCGCCGCAAAGCGTATGGCGTAGCTTGCGGGACTGCCGCCGTTAAGATTATCGATATACTTCTTCGCTTCCGCGGGAAGATTGACGAGATTGCCGCCCTTCACCGGCTCCATAACGATTACGGGTTTGCCGTATTTTCGGCAGACTTCAAGGCACTGCTTTGACTGAATTGCAGGGTCGTCGTAGTCGACGTAGTTCAACTGAATCTGCACCACCTCTATTTCGGGATAGTCCTTCAATATGCCTTCGAGCACCTCTGCGGTGTCGTGAAAGGACAGCCCGACGTGCTTGACCTTACCCTCTTTTTTGAACTGAAAAGCATGCTCGTAGGCGTGCAGCTTTTTAAAGTAGGCGTAGCTGTCGCGGGTCTGCGAGTGCAGAAGATAAAAGTCGAAATAGTCGACACCGCAAAGCCTCAGCTGATTTTCGAACAGCGGCCGTATATCCGCCTCCGATTTGAAATAGTCGCCTGTAAGCTTGTTGGTAAGCACAAACGCTTCGCGCGGGTAGCGCGCCGCAAGACAGTCGCGGATTGCCGTTTCGCTTTTGCCGCCCAGATAGCCGTGCGCGGTATCGAAATAATTGAACCCGTTTTCTATGTACATGTCAATCATTTTGTTGAATTCGGCGTAATCGACCTCGCCGTCCTTCATAGGCAGACGCATACAGCCGAAGCCGAAATTTTTTCTTACGTTACTAAACATAACTCACCCTCCCGTATTTATTTTACCATATTCGGGCAATAATGCAAACAGCTTAACGAATAGTAAACCGTTTTTTCAACAAAAAAGCAGAACCCGCCGGGTTCTGCTTTTTTTACAGCAAATGCTTTCTGATTGCCTTGATTGCGGTATCCGCGATAAGGCGCGAGCCCCGATGTGTGGGGTGAACGCCGTCGGGGGAATATTCGGCGTAGGGTATGCTTTCCGCAAGCCCGTTAAACATCTCGTCGTAGGCGACGAATTCGTCCGCAACCGAGCTTGCAACCCTGTCGAGAATAGCAAGCTCTTCGTCGAACAGTCTGCGCATTCTGCGCTTGTCGGGCGCGGGCAGCAAAAACGGTTCGAGGAATATAACGGTAATTCCCGCCCCCTTCAAAAGGCTTAAAAGCTCGGTCAAATCCCGCTCGAAACGGGCGAGGTCAAGCTCCTTTCCCATACTGTATTTATGTATTACGTTGTTGATTCCCGCCATTATTACCACGGCGTCGGGTTTAAGCGCGATAACGTCGCTTTGAACGCGCGCAAGCAAATCGCCCACCTCGTCGCCCGAAACGCCCTTATTGATTAGCTCTATATCGGTGTCGGGATAAATGGGGCGCAGCTTGTCCGCAAGAATTTTTACGTAACCGTTGCCAAGCGATTGCACGTCGTTTCTGTCGCGTCCGCTGTCGGTAATGGAATCGCCGAAAAATACTATCTTCATTTTTATCCTCCTATCTGTTAATATTTTACCACACCGCGGTATTTTATGCAACGGCTATGAATAAATTTATTTTTAAAAGCGTCAATTAATGCTTTGACAAAGCCGCAAAAGTATGTTATATTTATTTAGCTTTAATATTCTTAAACTTTGAGCGGATGTACCCAAGTGGCTCAAGGGGCGCCCCTGCTAAGGGTGTAGTGCGGGAAACCGCAGCGTGAGTTCAAATCTCACCATCCGCGCCATAAATGCAGAAGTAACTTAAGTTACTTCTGCATTTATTTTCATGTGCGGTGCCGCGAGATTTGAGGGGGAGGCAAGCAAAACATTATTTTGCGCAGGTCTGCGGGCTCTACCGCAGACTTGACGGCAATCGGCTTTTGCCGTCAACCGTGCGCGCCGCCCAAGGCGAAATCTCACCATCCGCGCCATAATGACGGAAGTAACTGAAGTTACTTCCGTCATTATTTCTATCAAAAGCAACGCACGGCTTATAAAAAGCCGTGCGTTAATATATATCGTTATATACAAATTTTTTACTTAGGCGCCTTGTGCTTCGCCGGTTATTTTGAAAGACACTTCCGTAAACTCGGCGGTAAGTCCGCCGCTTGCAAACAGGCATAAGTACATTTTAGTGTTGTCCACGCCGACGAAGGAAACGTCTGTAAACCTGTTGAAAACGGTTTTATCTCCGTGGCTTACAGTAACCTCAACCACCTGCCCCACGCGCTTGACGGTAAACGCATATTGCGTATCGGACGTAAATTCAATCCGCCCGCCGCAAGAAAGCACGGACGCTTCCCTGCTTAAATTTGCTTGGCCGTCCGCAACGCTTGCGGATACGAAATTGGACTTCGGCGCGACGTCAGCGTCGATATAAACGTCGTCGCGCAGCATAAGCCCGAACGCACCGTTGGCGCACCCTGCCTTTGCCTTTGCGCTTGCGGTAAAGTTTTTGCTTTCGTCTATCTGCACGAATACGGCGGCAAAAGTATCGCCCGCGGCAATAATTCCGCTTTCCGCGCACGACTTGACCGTGAATTTCCCGTCGGAATATCCGAAGCCGCAGCCCGCAGCATTACCGCCGACAGCCGTTTTATACCAGTTCCCTATAACCTTATTCGCCCGATATCGTTCGGGATTAAAGCCGTTATAATCGTATTTTTCGTAGCCCGTATTTACTGCATCGGCAAAATCGGTAGCCGTATCGGGCGGACGGTCAGACTTAACAAACGCCTTTAAAGGGCAGTCGTAGGGCAGGTTTGTCAAAAGCATATAGGCAATCTGCTTTGCGCCCAGCTTATTCAAATGCGTCCTATCCATGCCGTCGGGCGTTTTATCCTCACCCTTATAAGTTGTAAACGCATGAAAAAATTCAGCATCCGCATGCTCGGCGTAATATTTTTTGGTTAAACCCGTCAAATCAACAACCGCCGTGGCGGTATCCTCGGCAAGCTTCAAAATCGCGGCGGCGTAGTCTCCGTCGGCGGTAACGTGAACGCAAGCCTGCCCCTCGCCGTAGCGGACTATCGGCGTACAGAGTACGGGAATTGCACCCCTGTCCACGGCAAGCTTGACGTAATACTCGTAAAGAATATACTGAAACGAGGGAGCCTTTACCGTAGCGGGCGTTTTAAAGTCCGCAGTCGGGTCCGTAAACCTTGCCTTGTCCGCGCTTTTTTCGTCGTTATGCCCAAACCCTATAATGAGATAGTCACCCCGCGACAGCGAATTTTTAAGCAACGTATAATTGCGCTCGCTGAGAAAAGACAGCGAGCTTCTGCCCGACAGCGCAAGATTGATTATCTGCGACCTGTCGGCGTTAAAGTAATTATAAAGCTGGGTACCGTAGCCGAAGCGCGGCAAATAATAATTGTCGGGCTTCGCGCCGTAATCGCACACGGTCGAATCACCGACAACGTATACGCGACACTTTAAAGGCAATACTGACAATTTTTCCACCTTAAAAACAGAACCGCACTTTCCGCGCGGTTCGATTAATTATTTTACGTATGCTTTATTATAGTTTTCAATGCACTTGCGGATAATTTCAATCGCCTCGTATTTGTGGCAGATTTCCTTGACCGTCGTCGTCTTGTGCTCGAGAGCCTTATATACCTCGAAAAAGTGCATCATTTCGTCGAACACGTGCGGCGGCAATTCCTTTATATCGTAAAAATGCTTGTAGTTGGGGTCGTCTATGGGAACCGCGATAATCTTCTCGTCGAGCTCTTCGCCGTCAACCATCTTGATTACGCCTATCGGCATACAGGTGACCAGAGTCATGGGGTATATCGTCTCATTGCATAAAACGAGTACGTCCAGCGGGTCGCCGTCGTCGGCAAGCGTGCGCGGAATGAAGCCGTAATTAGCGGGATAAACCGTGGACGTATAAAGTACTCTGTCGAGCCGCAGCAGCCCCGTTTCCTTATCCAACTCGTACTTGGCTTTACTGCCTTTCGGAATTTCAATCAACGCTTCGAATTTGTTTTCGGCAATTCTCTTGCCGTCAATGTCGTGCCAGATATTCATTAGTTACCTCTCGACGACATTATACAATACATTTAAGGAGTTGTAAATAGTATTTGTAAATTATTTTGCGAAAAAAGCGACTGCGATTGCACCGGGCCCTATGTGCGCGCCTATCGTGCTGCCTATCTGATAGGGCGGAACGGCATCCGTATGCCCATGCCAAAGATGCGCGCTGTCTGAAAGATACTTGTTTAAAAGGTCGTCGGACAGTCCCGAATAGCCCACTGCATAGGGCATACCGAAATCTATGCCGCCGCTTTTCTCAACGAGCTGAGTCAAAAGATTGTTGCTCTTTTTCGAGCCGAGCGCTTTACCTATAAGCTTTACCTCGCCGTCCTTGACGGCTATAACGGGCTTTACGTTGAGCAGACCGCCGGCGAACGCCGTCATAAGCGAAATTCTGCCGCCCTTTTGCAGATATTGCAAAGTATTTAAAAGCGCAAGCAAGCGTATCTTGCCCTTTGCTGCGTTGAGACTGCTTTCTATTTCGTCAAGACTGTGCCCCTCGGAAATCAGCCGCTGCGCATAGTCGATGAGAATTCTTTCGCCTATACTTGCGTTTTTACTGTTGATAACGCGCACCTGTCCGCCGTATTTTTTTGCTGCGTCAGCCGCGCTCTGATAAGTCGCGCTCAGCTTCGAAGACATTGTGACGCATATCGCGCCGCTGCCGTCGGCAACCGCGTTTTTGAACGCCTCGTCAAAGCGGAATTTGTTTATCTGACTGGTCTTGGGGAAGACGTCCGTTTCGATAAGCTTTTCAAAAAATTCGTTACGCGACAAATTAACGCCGTCGTAATACGTTTCCTCACCGAACGAAACCTCCATAGGTAGCATAGTTATATTGCGTTTTTCGGCTTCGACGGCGTCAATATCGCTTGCCGAATCGACTATTAATTTGATTGACATAATACACCTCAACTTGTTGATTAATCAACAAGATTATATCAATATTTTATTACTATGTCAACCTTTTATGCAATAAAAAATAAGGAAGTGCTTACACACTTCCTTAATCTTTCATGAAATCCGGCAACTACCTTCTCGCTCGCCGCAAGGGCAACGGCGACCTCGGACAACGCAAAACAGTACTGAGTACTGTTTTAATAACGCGTTGCTCGTCCTCCCGAAATCGGGAGGATAATTACTATAA